>NZ_CP014337.1:1266720-1900080 GCF_002024805.1 Elizabethkingia bruuniana | reverse complement strand
AAATGATGAGCATTTTATTGGAAATAAAAAGATGTGATCTGGAAGGATTTTACAGAGATTATTACATAAAAAGCAGAATCCTGAGTCTGCTGCTTCTTATTTTCGAATTTGCTAAAAATCAGCCGGAGGAAGATACCGGGAACAATAAATATAATATTAGTCAAAGTGAGACCCAGAAGTTATTAGAAATAAAAGCATTTATAGAAGATAATCTGAAATCATTTTATACCATCGAACAACTTTCCCTAAGATTTGGTATTAATGAGTTTAAGTTAAAGAATGGTTTTAAAGAGCTATTCGGGGATGGTGTTTTTCATTATGCCTCTAAACTCAGAATGAAGGAAGCACTGCATTTACTTAAAAATTCAGAATTGTCAATCAAAGAAATTGCCTACCATTTAGGATACGGATCACCGTCTTCTTTTAGTGTAGCTTTTAAAAATGAAGTGGGAGTAGGGCCTAGTTATTACCGAAGGAACTAATTTACTTCAGAAGCAGCCTTATCTTTTCATAAAGTTTTTCAGTTCGGTAGGTGTCTGGCCAAAGTGTTTTTTGAAAGCTGTAGAAAAATGCCTTGGGTTTTTGTAGCCTACAGTCATTGCTATTTCGTTTATATGGAGAGATTCTTCCAGAATCAGTTTTTTTGCATTCTGCATTTTAAGACTGCTCCAATAGTTGAAAACAGTAGTGTTAAAAACTTCTTTGAATCCTTTCTTTAGTGCATATTCATTTGTCCCAAATCTGTGGGCAAGGTCTATAAGTGAATGAGTTTCCGCAATATGCTGCTCGATAAAATCCCGTATAGCATACATTTTTTCACAATCAGATTTAGAAAGGCTAATCTGGTCATCCGGTGTATTGATCTGTTCCAGCTGTAAAAGCAAAAGCTCAATAGTTCTGGCTTCCAGAAACATTTTTTTATAAATTCCTGTGCGTTTGCAACTTAATATTTCCCGAATGGTATAATGCATTTCCGGGGTTATCATAAAATGCTGTGGCAGCATAAGCTGCATATTTCCTTTATCCATCATTGCTCTGAAACGTTCAAATAATGTTGAATCGTCCGGAAGATATTTCTTGAAGAATGAGGGTAAAAAGTTTATTTCAAAGATCTGAATATTGCCCTTATCCCATAAGAAATGCCCTTTCATCTGATTGGCATACATAATATTATGATGATAAGGTGCAAAGCTGATGTCTTCACTCTCTCCTTTTATAGATGCTGTACTATTTCCCTGCAGTGCAAAATGAAGCTCTACGCTTTCCGTCTCCGCTTCAAAGCGTATAAGAGCTGGCCGTCCCAGTTGAAGATCTCCATATCCAATATGTATTCCGTCAAAGGAAATTTCTCGATATGATCCGCGGATAAAAGAATGGTTTATATAGCTGATGTTTTCACTCAGTGTTGTTCCTGTGGAATTAAACTCCTTTTTTATGGAAAGATCTGGTAAGTCCCTATGGTGAAGTAGTGTTCTCATATTATCTGCAATTCTGGTGTAAAACTCCTTTTTGCGGAGTTTTTACTCCGTTATTGAAACATCCTGCGAAAAGGAAAGCTTTAGTTTTGCAAAGTTATTTATAATTAATCTAAATAAAAACAGAAAAGGAAAGATTATTATCATAAACTCAGTTCGGTATAGATAAGTTCTTCATATCAGATTGTCAGTCTGGGTGATTTTGGAGACAAAATCGTACCGAAAACTAAGCTATGAAATAAAATTGACAATGTTTCAACTTTTTTCTTTCGGAAAAGCTCAGCATGACATCAATTTTATTATTCAAAACTTAGGAATAGCTGAAAAATAAAACTTGTGTTTTCTGTAACAAAGTCAATAAAAAACAGAATATATAGCTCCGATTTTTTAACACAATTAAAAAATGTACAATGAAGAAACAAGAGTTCAAAACGATTAGAGAACAACTAAGGGTAAGCAGAAAGGAGTATATCACACCGCACTACATAAGAGTATATCTTACGGGTGATAATATAAACGCATTTACAAATACCACTATTGGTGTCAACAACAAAATTCTTATTCCACCTGCAGGGCTTCGGGAAATTCACTTTCCGGAATATGACTATGAAGCCATGAAATGGAAGCCTCAGCCAGATGATATACGTCCTTTTATCCGCACTTATACCCACAGAGGGATTGATACACAAAACCAGGAAATCTGGATAGATTTTGTGGCGCATGGTGACGAAGGTCCGGCATCTGCATGGGCAGCAAAAGCGGAAAAAGGAGATGTATTAGGGGTACTGATGCATGATGGAAAAACAGAGCTGTATGTGCAGGCCGACTGGTACCTTTTGGCTGGAGATGCAACAGCAATACCAGTACTGAGTACTATTCTGGAAGATTTGCCTGAAAGTGCTAAAGGTGTTTGTATTATTGAAGTTCACGGAAAGGAAGATGAGCATAAAATAGATACTCGTGCAGATATAGAATTTATCTGGATATATAACAAAAATCCACAGAAAGGCAGTTTACTGCCGGAAGTTGTAAAACAACAGGATTTTCAGGAAGGTCAGCATTTCGGATATGTAGCTGCTGAATTCAGCTCAGTAAAAGAAATACGAACCTATCTTAGAAAAGAAAGGCAATGGAAACAACAGCAGCTTTATGCCTATTCCTACTGGAAATCGGGTGTAGCTGAAGACAAAAGCGCTATAGAGAGACATAAGGAGAAAGATTCAATACAATAAATTACAATGAATCAGCAAAGGTCTATCATATTGCATTCCAAGCTGCCCTCTGTAATGTGGCAGATGTCATGGCCGGCAGTAATCGCTATGGTATTGTATGGGCTCAATAATTTTCTGGACGGAATTTTTGTAGGACATCTTATCAGCAATACTGCATTAGCTGCTGTTGGGATTGCTTATCCACTTTCACAGTTTGCACAGGGATTCGGAACTCTTATTGGTACGGGAATAGGATCTGCGATTAGTATTTGGATAGGAGCCGGAGATCAGGATAGGCTGAATAAATCCTTAGGGACTGTTAATTTTCTGGCTATTTTATTCTCTGTATTGGTAACAATTCCCTGTTATATTTTCGCTAAAGATCTGGTGTATATGATGGGCGGCAGAGGCGAGATAGGAGTCCTGGCAGCAGAATATTTTAGGGCGACTATTCTGGGAACTTTTTTCTGGATTTACGGATTAGCTCTAAATATGATTATTCGTGCCGAAGGCCGTATGAAAACCGCTGCTTGGATGATTGCCGTTGGTCTGGTGGTAGACGTTATACTGAAACCTGTTTTTATAGATACATTGGGGTGGGGTGTAGCTGGTGCAGCATGGGCAACTAATATATCCATGATTATCTATTCCGTTCTAGGAGTCTGGTATTATGCCGGAAATAAAGCCTCTTTCAGTTCCAGATTCTGGTCGTGGACACCGGACAAAGCGATTATTAAAGAAACAATGTCCCTGGGAATGCCTGGCTTTATTATGATGGTGATGATTGTGGTTCAGAATATTGTCATCTTCAATGTATTTGCAAAATACGGCACAGACGAAGACATCACCTTCTTTACAGCCGTCAACAGATTTTATATACTGCTTAATACTCCGTTATGGGGACTTATGCGGGCATTGCAGCCCGTTGCGGGGATGAATTACGGAGCCGGTAAATACAAACGTACAATTTCCTCTTACCGTTTGTTTTCAGTCACGGGATTATGTATTCTGATTCCGTTCTGGCTTTTTATTATGTTTTTCCCGGCAGATGTACTATCAGTAATGCTCCCTTCGATGAAGCTTACTGCTGTACAGCTTACAGATTTCAGAATTTATATGAGCGTCCTTCTTGTATTGCCATTTACTTTTATGGCGCTTGTATGGTTTCCTTCAATAGAAAATGCAAAACCAGCCACGCAGATCAGCATATTGCGTCAGCTTGTCTTTTATATCCCGGTTTTACTTATTGTTCCGCGTTTCTTCGGGGTCAGAAGCATCTATGTTGCTTGTGCAGGAATCGACTGGCTGGTATTTTTTATGATTCTTTTTGCTGTTTATAAAAGTTCAAAAAGATTGAAAATGAATTTAAGAGCAGCCTGACCACAGGTCTCATAACACTACAACTATTATTTTTTAAAGAAACAGATATATTATGATTAAGAGAATTACCCATTTGTCGGTGTTGGTAGCGCCATTGTTCTTCTATGCCCAGCATACGAAAACCGATACGACAAGTGTAGGAACGATTCAGGAAGTGAGTCTTCAGGGAACAAAAAGCTTTAGAACCAAAAAATCCGAAACTGTTGCAAGGCTCCCTTTGGAGAACCTGGAGAACCCAACGGTTTATAGTGTGGTACCGAAGGAACTGATTAGTGAGACTACAGCAATAGACTTCAATACCGCAGTAGCGACTGTTCCGGGAGTGGTAGTTAATAACGGAGTTAATGATAGCGGAAACGATATTTTCCTAAGAGGATTTACAAGTAATGCCAGTTTTAGGAATGGTCTTGCCATAAACCCAAGAACACAAACAGAAATTAGCAATATTGAAAGAATAGAAGTGGTAAAAGGACCTTCCGGAACTTTGTTCGGAGGAACCATGGCCAAGTATGGCGGGGTAGTAAATATCATTACCAAAAAGCCACAGGAAAGATTCGGAGGATTGATAACCTATACCACAGGTAGCTGGGGAATGAACAGGGTGACTGCTGATGTAAATACTCCTCTGAATAAAGAAAAAACAGCTTTGGCCAGATTTAACTTTGCAACCTTCTCTCAGGATTCTTTTCAGGATGCAGGATTTAGCAAAGGAACCTTCTTTGCAGGAAGCGTTGTATATAAAGTATCAGATCGTTTGAAGATAAGCTTTGATGCCGATTATTACGCTCCTTATAAAACGATGAATGCATTTGTAAGAAACTCCGGCGTTCTTACTATAAAATCGCTTAAAGATCTTACCAGTGTACATGACCGCTCGTTTACAAGTAACGATATCGGATCCCGGAGAAATGTCTTCAATACCATGGCAGAGGTCGAATATAAGATCAATGATCAATGGACTTCCAGAACTTCATTCCAAAGGGGAGAATCTGTAGAAAATGAATCTATTTTCCTGGTATTGACTTATCTGGATAATAATACGGTAAGAAGAGGGATCAGACCCTTCGATATGTATAAAATTACTACCAATAATATCCAGCAGAACTTTGTTGGTGATTTCAAGATCGGAAAGCTAAGAAACAGAATGGTTGTCGGAATTGACTATTTTCTACAGGATTCCAAAAATCAATACCCGATGTTCAAGAATAACGTATTCGCGGTTTATGATCAGGTAAAATTAGACGATACAACTGCATGGCAGGGAATTTCCAGAAGTGGAGTCAATAAACTAGAGAGAACAGCTACTAATAACCAAACTGATACTTTTAGTACGATTAGTGGATATGTATCCGATGTACTGGATGTTACTCCAAACTTACATGTAATGGGAAGTTTGAGATGGGATTATTATAATAGTGATCCAAGCCTGGAAAATGGAGTGAAGAATACCAAAACCGAATTTTCAAAATCAGCATTTTCTCCAAAGTTTGGTGTGGTGTATGAAGTCGTTAAAGATAAAATTTCAGCATTTGCCAACTATGTAAACGGATTCACTTACAATGCACCTTCACTAAACCAGAATGGTGTCATGGAAAAGTGGGCTCCTGAAAAGGGGAACCAGTTTGAGTTCGGGGCTAAATTCGATGTACTAAATAAAAAGCTTTTGGCAACAATCAGTTACTATGATCTTAGAGTTACGAACAGGCTTATTGCTACTCCGGATGGTATCGGAAGTTATCAGGACGGAAAAACCATGAGCCGTGGTATAGATGCTGAGGTAATTGTGAATCCTGTTGCCGGGCTTAATATTATTGCCGGATATGGTTACAATGATAACAAATTACAGGACAGAAGTGCAAATGATGGTAAAAGACTAATATGGACCCCTAAGCATGTCGGAAACCTTTGGGCAAGTTATAAGTTCCAGAGTGGTGCTGTGGAAGGTTTAGGATTGGGTATAGGTGCCAATTTTGTAGATAAAACCAAATTGGATTATGTATCGGGATATTTAGTTCCTTCCTATGTTAATCTAGGAGCTACAATATTCTATGACAGGTCCAGATACAGAGTTGGGTTGAAGCTGAATAATGTAAGCAATACCACCTATTGGAATTTCTATGGACAACCCCAGAAGCCAAGGGAGATACTGGCTAACTTTTCTTTTAAATTTTAAATTTTACTTTTCCGAAGCCTGTTGATTGCCAATAGGTTTCGGTTTTTATTTCAGTATGGACAAAGACTTACATAAACTACAAACGAAACATCACAAAAAAAGAGGAAAAACATTAGTAAAAAAAATTACAGGATGGCTGCATTTATGGCTGGGGCTGATATCCGGTTTAATTGTTTTTGTTGTTGTACTCTCAGGAACTTTATTTGTTTTCTGTGACGAGATTATCGATCTGGTTGCTGGCAGCGATAAATATATAGAGTACAGAGAAGGGCAGCAGAAAATAGATGCCGATGTATTAATCGCACAGTTTAATACAAGACATAAAGAAGAAGGAAGAAAAGCTTTCTATATTGATGAATATAAGGACCCTGAAAGAAGTTTCCGGATTGCTTCCGGAATTAAAAGAGGCGGATTTTCCTATACTTATGTTAATCCTTATAACGGAAAGGAAATAGGAAGTACGACGGCATACCGTTTCTTTTATGTTGTCGCTCATATCCATAGCCAATTGCTGCTGGGTGGATTTGGAAAAACAGTAGTAGGAATCGCTTCTATTATATTTTTTATTCAGCTTGTAGGCGGTCTTATTCTTTGGTGGCCACAGAAATGGACTAAAGCAACAAGAACTTCATCATTCAAATTTAAAAGAGGTGTAAAGTGGAAGCGACGCAATTACGATTTACATAATGTGCTAGGCTTCTATGTTGTTATTCCGGCCATATTTGTTACCATTACGGGACTTATTATGGCTTACGAAGTATTGGAAAGCTTTACACAGAAAACCTTTGGTGGTGTACCTGCCGTTGAAGCCCGAAAGCTGTCTAAAAAATATGAACCTGCCTTTGTGGAAGGAAAAGATTTTATAACAATGCAGGACGCTATAGATATTACAAGGGTAAGGCATCCGGAAAACAACCAGGTAAGGGTGAGTTTCTTCGGTGGTGATGATTCTACAACTTATTCTATTTTGGTCGGAAAGTTTATAGGGCTGAAAAGTGCAGTTGACGCACATGATATTAATCTGAACAGGTATACCGGAAATGAAATAGAAATGCCTGAAATATTAGAAAACCATGAAAAAATAGAACATACCAATTTCGACCTGCATGTAGGGTATTGGGGTGGTTATATCGGGAAGACAATAACTTTTATTGTAGGAATTATCTGTTCCAGCTTACCTATTACAGGTGTTCTTATATGGTGGGGGAGACGGAATAAGAAAAAGCCCGTTGCTGTTGTTAAATAATTGATCAGTTTTTCAGAATTAAATGCCATATTAAAACCACTTAATACAGTTCTGGCCGGGAGAAATTTCTCCCGGCTTTTTTGTAAATTGCAAAGAAGATATTTATAAATGAGCATCAAGTATAATATTCCTGCATTCTTACAATACATCAATCTGGAGAAACCTAAAAATGATAAGGTTCATGTTGCCAGTTATGTACATGGAAATCAAGTCTTGCGCAAGTCAAATCCGATAGAAGTAGATTTTTATATGCTGGCAATTAAGATAAATCCAAATGATGTTCAGCCGGAAGAAATGTCGGATGCGTTTGCTTATTTTGACCGCCCTGATAATGCGTTGGAGTGGGACTTCGAAATTTCTTTTACAGGATATGGAATCTTTGTATGCAAAGAGCT
Source organism: Elizabethkingia bruuniana (assembly GCF_002024805.1). Taxonomy (NCBI): domain Bacteria; kingdom Pseudomonadati; phylum Bacteroidota; class Flavobacteriia; order Flavobacteriales; family Weeksellaceae; genus Elizabethkingia; species Elizabethkingia bruuniana. The sequence goes on along the minus strand of NZ_CP014337.1, from coordinate 1,892,200 downwards.
TTTGGACAAATATGCAAAGGAATATAACTTTATGAATTATAATAATCATGAGGCTTTATTTCTGACATGGGAAGAGAAACAGATTCTTATGGATCTATTTGAAAAAGCATATCAGGAATATGAAAAAGAAAATTATGCCCAGGGAATCATTGTTTCTTATGCCTCACTTGTACTTTCTTATGTGGAAAGCTTTTATAAAAGGCAATTTGAATCCCGCAAAACAGCTTATAATAAAGTAGTTGATGATTTTTATTTACGCCTGAATGCCTACTTTAATGAGAATCAGGATACAATTACATTACCGTCTGTTACCTATTTTGCTGAAAAAGCGAATTTATCAGCTAATTATTTCGGAGATGTCATCAAGCATTTTACCGGAATTTCTCCTCAGGATCATATCCGGGACAATATTATACAGACTGCAAAAAATAAATTAAGCCAAACCAGCCTTTCGGTGAGCGAAATTGCCTATAGTTTGGGTTTTGATTATCCGACTTATTTTACCCGTTTTTTCAGAAAGGAAACAGGGTTTACCCCTTCAGTATACAGAAACCAATAATTACACAAACGATATAATGAATAAAGAAATAAAAAGAATAACAGTGTTTTGTGGCTCAAGCTTCGGAACAGAATCGGTATATGAAGAGCAGGCTTATGAGCTTGGAAAAATATTGGCACAGAATACTATATGCTTAGTATATGGTGGCGCTAATGTAGGATTGATGGGAGCTGTAGCCAATGGTGTTATCGAAAATGGAGGAGAAGCAATAGGAGTTCTTCCGCATTTTTTGAAGGGAAAAGAAATTGCTCATGAAAACCTTACTGAGTTGATTTTGGTTGATACAATGCATGAGCGTAAAACTAAAATGAATGAATTATCCGATGGAGTAATCACTCTTCCCGGAGGCTATGGAACTTTAGAAGAGTTCTTCGAGATGCTTACATGGGCACAATTGGGATTACATCAGAAGCCGATAGGAATACTAAATATCAATGGATTTTATGATGAACTGCTGGCATTTGTCCAAACAATGGTAAATAAAGGTTTTCTTAAATCTGTCAATCAGGACATGCTATTAGTAGATGACTCTATAGCAGGGCTGATCAATAAGATGAGAAATTATAAAGCACCGGAAGTAAGCAAATGGATTAAGAAAGAAGAATTATAAAGTTTAAACATTAATATTTATCTGTAATTAGTTTCAGTATTTCGGGAGTTTGTTTCATTATCAGGGTAAAGCATTAATCTAATTTTGTATGCATAATAGCATATGAAATTGAAAAATCTTTTTAATATTCCAGAATTTGCCCGATACATCAATATACACGGGCTAAAAAATGATACACTTCATATTTGTAAATACAATGAAGAAAGTAAGCTGCGCAACCAGTCACCTCCGGTAGGAATAGATTTTTATTTTCTTTCCATAAAATCCACAAAAGACATCATCATAGAGAATCCTGTAAAGGGAGAATTTACTTCAGATTCATATCTTTATCTGGATTGCCCGTATAATACAATGGAGTGGAATCTTACACCACCTGTCTCAGGATACAGTATCATGGTCAGCACAGATTATTTGACTAAACATGTGAAAGATTATAATTTTATGCATTATAATAACCATGAAGCTCTTTTTCTGACTAGGGAAGAAGAAGTACTCTTATGGGATTTATTTGATAAGGCTTACCACGAATTCTGTAAAGAAGATTTTCAAAGGAACATTCTTATCTCTTATATTGTTCTTATCCTTACTTATACTCAGCATTTTTATAATCGGCAGTTTGATTCCAGAAGCCGTATTTATCACAAAGTAGTCAACAGATTTCAAAAAGACCTGGAAGCTTATTTCAATAACAGGGAAGGAATATCGGGTTTGCCTTCTGTGGCATATTTTGCTCAGAAAACACATTTGTCAGCAAATTATTTTGGTGATCTTATCAAGCATTTTACCGGGAAATCACCATTAGATCATATTCATTATTACATTACTGAAAGAGCAAAACAAATGCTGAAAACCTCAGAAATGACGGTTAACGAGATTTCTTATCAATTGGGTTTTGATTATCCTACGTACTTTACCAGATTTTTCAGAAAGAGAACAGGCATGGCCCCAAAGGTTTTTCGGGAGCTGTAATATTCCCGGATTAAATTTTATTTGCATATATGTATTTAACTACGTAGTTTTGTACTTTAAAAATAAATTACGATGAAATCAGATATCCGTTCCATAGGAAATTCTTATTCTGAACCGCTTATTAACCTTATTCTGACCATTCAGCAGAAAGAGTTTAATATACCTGTCGGCATAGAAGATCAACCGGATCTTATTGAAATAGAAAACTTTTACCAGGCTTCTGGAGGAAATTTCTGGGGTGCATTTATTGATGGAGAATTGGTGGGGTCTATTGCTGTGGTAAAGTTTGACGAAGGAGCAGGAGCGGTACGGAAGATGTTTGTAAAAAAAGAATTCAGAGGCAGAGAGTATAATATTGCTCAGAATTTACTTAAGACTTTAATATCATATTGCAAGGTGAATGAAATCGATGATATATATTTGGGGACAGTATCAGTACTAAAAGCAGCACAGCGCTTCTATGAACGAAATCATTTTGCAAAAACCCAAAAAGAGAAACTTCCGGTACATTTTCCGTTAATGAGTGCGGATGATGTTTTCTATCATTTAAAAATCAACTAAAGTATGAATGTAATCAATGAAGCAGGAATTCTTGCAATATCCACGAGACTCCACCGCCTGAGTGAACAGCTCAGAAAAGATGGTGCCATGATTTATCAGACTTTCGGAATAGACTTCGAGCTCAAATGGTTTCCGGTTATTTTTACCATTTACAAAAAGGAAGTAGCTGGTGTTGTGGAGATTGCTAACGAAATAGGTTATACCCACCCTTCTACAATAAACCTGCTAAAGGAGCTTGAAAAGAAAAAGCTTATACAATGGGAAAAGGATAAACAGGATGAACGCAAAAGATTATTTATGCTTACCTCTGAAGGTAAAGAGCTTATTGAGAAAATGCAGCCGGTATGGGAGCTTATGTCAAAAATTCTGGGTGATATTGCAGATAATGAAAACAACCTGCTGAAAGCCATTGACGAAGCTGAAGAGAAAATTGCAAACCAGTCTTTCTATCAGCGGGCATTGCAGCTTAAAAATTCAAAATAAAAAATACAATACGTGGCTTTAAATTGAAAGTCACCAGTAAGTTTGATCAAAGTGCATAGTGTGAAATATTTACAACAATATTTTGCATTGAAAAAATCAGTTTTTTTTTAGAGCCCTGTCATAGTATAAAGCTATGGCGGGGTTTTTATATCAAAAATAGATAGTGCAGAATTACTTTGGACGAGATAACCTTGATATGGTTTAGCAAAGATGATTAAACACTTTGATACCTAAATGCTGAAAATAATTTTATCGTAAGATTAAATCTTTGTGCTCTGAAAAACAGTACAATACTAACATAACTTTTGTGGCTTTTATGGTTATAAGCTTTCCAAATAATTATATTTGTATTATTGTAACCATCACAAAATAAAACTTATATGAGCACCCGTAAAAATGTATTATCAGCAGAGCAAAAAGAAGCATTATTAAAAAATCTTAAAACCCGTTTCGAGAAAAATACTTCACGCCATAAAGGTCTGGACTGGAATAAAGTTCAGGAAAGATTGGAAGCTAACCCTGCTAAACTTTGGTCGTTGAATGAAATGGAAAGAACAGAAGGAGAACCTGATGTTGTAGATTACAATGCTAAGACAGGCGAATACATTTTTTATGATTGCTCGGCAGAAAGCCCTAAAGGCCGAAGAAGTCTTTGCTATGACCGTGAAGCATGGGAAGCCAGAAAACAATACAAACCAGAGAATACAGCTATAGACATTGCTCAGGAAATGGGTGTTGAATTATTAACTGAAGAAGAGTACAGATCATTACAGGAATTGGGAAAGTTTGATCTGAAGACTTCAAGCTGGATAAAAACACCTGCCAGTATTCGTGAACTTGGTGGAGCTGTTTTTTGTGATCGCCGCTACAATACAGTGTTTCTTTACCATAACGGAGCCGATTCCTATTATGCTGCCCGAGGATTTCGCGGGGTATTAAAAGTGTAATTTTCGGCGGATAAATAATTTGTGAATTTACTGGATCAGATATTATATTAATTCTGGACCAGTTTGGTAGTCCTGTTAACTGATATTTTTGCATCAGAATAAAATATTTAACTATGGATTACAAAATTACAAAAGCGAGTCTTGAGGACTTAAATGAAACAGCTGAATTATTTAATCTTTACCGAGTTTTCTACAGACAGGAGTCTGATGTAGAGAAAGGAAAAGCTTTTCTGAAAGAAAGATTCCTGAACAGCGAATCCGATATCTTTTTAGCGATAGTAGATGGTAAAGCAGTTGGATTTGTTCAGCTTTACAAGCTTTTTCACTATACAAAACTGCAAAAGCAATGGTTACTAAGCGATTTGTTTGTTCACCCGGATTACAGAGGTAAAGGACTTTCGGTTGCATTAATAGACCGAAGCAAGCAATGGTGTGAAGAAACCGGGGCTTGTGGACTGATGCTGGAAACAGAGAAAACAAATGATATAGGCAATACACTATATCCACGATGTGGTTTTGAATATGACGGATTACACAACTATTATCACTGGTGGAAATAAAAAGTAAATGGCGGATTGTTAAAGTCCGCCATATTTTGTTTAAACTAAAATACTTAATATAAAATGCAGGATCAGATCATTAGTAATTTGCAAAACATTCTTCAGCGGATAGAAGCAGCCTGTATCTGTAGTAACAGGAGTCCGGATGAAGTACGGTTATTACTGGCAACAAAAACAGTTCCTGCAAATCGTATCAAGCAGGCACTTGAAGCAGGCAGTACACTCATTGCTGAAAATAAAGTTCAGGAACTAAAAGAGAAATATGATGATTTAAAAGAAATATCCCATACCAATCATTTTATAGGACACCTGCAAACCAATAAAATAAAAGATATCCTGAAGTATGATGTAAGCTGTATCCAGTCACTTGATCGCATTGATCTGGCAGAAAAGCTGCAGCAGCGGTTAGAGGCTGAAGGTCGGACAATTGAAGTATTCATTCAGGTAAATACGTCCGGTGAAGAAAGTAAATTTGGTGTTCACCCTGAAAAGGTATTAGAATTGATTAAACGGGTTTCAGAATTAAATGCTTTAAAAATAAAAGGATTGATGACTATAGGCTTGTTTAGTGCAGAAACAGAGAAAGTGAGAACATGTTTTCGTTTGTTAAAAGAGCTGCAACAACAGATTATATCTCATAATATTCCGAGAGTAGAAATGAATGAACTGTCTATGGGTATGAGCGGAGATCTGGAAACAGCAGTAGAGGAGGGCGCAACTATAGTGAGGGTAGGTACTGCCATTTTTGGTCAGCGTATTTATCCTGATAGTTATTACTGGAACGAAGATAAGGTTTGACAGGAAATTTAATGTAAATAAAAAAATAATAAAATCATCAGTCAGAATAGATAACTCTTATCTGACTGACGCATCGTATATAGTCTGTGTTTATAAAAGCTCTTTATGCTCCATCAGGTAAGCAAATGACTCTTTCAGAATTTGTTCTGGTTTTTTAGGATTAAAGCCCAATTCGTTTCTGGCTTTGGAAATATCAAAATTCTGCTGCAAACCAGAGAACATTGCAATATCTTTTATAGTAAGGAGAGGAGGTTTGCTATTAAGTTTTGCCGAGAATTGCATAATCCCTGCAAGAGTGTATAACATAAATTTTGGAACGGCAGCAGGCTTCTTTAACTGAAGTTCCGGATATAGTTTACCCGCCAGTACAGTGGTATCCGTAATAGTCATACACTGTTCATTTGCCAGGATATAGCGCTCCCCCGAGCGTCCCTTTTCAGATGCCTGAAAACAACCCTCAGCTACATCTTTTACATCCACCCAGTTTAATGTAATCCTTGTATCCATAGGGATTTCTTTATTCAATATAAGTTTTAGTATACCGTATGAAACATTTAGCGGAAAAAATGCTTCACTGCCAATCATTGCTCCTGGCATTACCGAGACTAATTCTATTCCCAGCTCCTTGGCCATCTTAAAAGCCAGTTTTTCACCATCATTTTTAGAATTGTAATACATATCCCGTCTGTCAGGATTATAACCATTGCTTTCTTTGGTTGGGAGTTTTGTATAATCCAATGCAGCAATAGAACTTACATATACAATACGTTTTACACCTGCCTCTGCAGCCGCTTCTATAGTATTACGGGTTCCTTCTATGTTTACATCATAGATTTCTTTTTCGGGATTTTTAGCCCATAATTTGAAAGATGCTCCGACAGCATAGAAAGTTTCAACGCCCTGTAAGGCTTTTACGAAAGATGCTTTATCTGTAATATCGGCCTGAACGACTTCACAGTTCAGCCCTTCAAAAGGTTCTTTATTTTTAATATTTCGGACTGAGGCGCGTACCGGAATACCTTTCTTTAGTAATAAACGCACCAGATTATTTCCCAAATGTCCGTTGGCACCGGAAACCAGTGCCAGATTATGATTACTCATGTGTAGCTGATTTTAATTGATACTGCAAAGTTCTGCGCTGCAGATTCAAAATCACTTCACAAATGTTACCTAATCACCTGCTTGCGGATTCGGCTTAAGCTCTTTGGGTTCATCCCCAGAAATGAAGCTATATATTGTAACGGGACATTCTGGAGAATATACGGATATTCTTTTATCAGTTTCAGATAACGTTGTTCTGCGGTAAGTGTTGCGAGCTCTCTGGAACGATTTTCATTGTATGAAATGGATTCCTGGAATACCGAAATACTGAAATCTTTAAAAGCAGCACTTTTGTCAATTAACTCTTCAAGGTTGGTTTTGGTAATTCTTAGCAGTTGGCAATCTGTTATAGATTCCAGATTTTCATCTGAAGGAACCTGATTGATATAATTGAAATAAGAAGTGATAAAGCCCGGCGGACAATTGATATGTGTTGTTATTTCTTCACCTTTTTCATTAAGGTGAAAAATCCGGAGATAGCCGGAAACAATAAAATAGAGGTACTCGGGAACTTTTCCTGCTTTTTCTATTATTGTGTTTTTTGTAATACTTACAGGCTCGAAACTGGCAGCACACCATTCTCTTTCCTGTGTGGAAAGGTTTACCCGTTGTGTAATAAGATGGATGAGCTGAATATGCATGATTGATGCAAAAATAGGATTTAATAAGTAAAGACTAATCTGATAATTTATTTAATTTTTAATGAAAATATATTATAAACTTCAGTATAAAAGCCGACTAATACTGGTCGGCTTTTATAATTAATTAAATATTACAGCTCCGTCATCAGGTACAATAATATTCTGAGTAACCTCATGCAGGCTGAAAAACTTCTTTAAATATTTTCTGTCTTCTCTGGCCGGACTTACAGCATCCAGATGTACAACTGCTATATAAGCTGAGCCTGTATATGCAGACATGGTTTTTATATCCTCACCATTCATGGTAACATGTTCACCAATATTAAACCGGGCACCGCCACCATTTGCAATAATATATTCCGGATTGTGTGTATTCAGAGCATTAGAGACATCTTCGCACCAGATTGTATCGCCAGTAATATAGATGCTTTCATTTTTTGTTTTCAGGATATAACCGGATACTTCACCCATAAGTTCACCTATCTTACCCACGCCATGTTTTCCTCCGGTTCTTATAATTGAGACATCTTTATAAGTGATTTCGTTTGTAACCGGAATCACACGGGTAAATCCGGAAGTTCTGACCAGTTCCTCATCCATAGGCTGACAATAGATAAGCATATCCTTGGGTAATAGTTTTTGGGCAGCCTCATCCCAATGATCCGGATGCAGATGTGTGAGTAGTACGAAATCTGTATTCTGAATAATCTTCGACAATTCTTCAGAATCAAATGGGAGATCGCTTAGAGGATTGGCACGATTATCCTCTGTCCATGGGAATGGCCCAAGGCTGCCCTTTTGCCCAAGCATAGGATCAACGAGTACCTTAATCCCTTTAATTTCTATCCATAATGTAGCGTTTCTGATGAGTCTTGCTTTCATAATATTTTCTTTAAGTTTGTATTGGGCAAAGATCATCCGATTGTTTCGGCTTTTCAAGAAATGAACTTTCAGGTAAACTGTTCACAATTTTGTAACCACTATGAATTATAAGGAATTTGAAAACTGTGCTTTTAACAGATTTATGAAATTATTTTCCGGAAAATGGAAACCTCTGATTCTATTTCATTTTTTTGAATCTGGTGATATACGGTTTACCGATTTATGGCGTATTATGCCTGTTGTTTCTAAAAAAGTATTGCTGGAACAGCTAAAAGAACTTGAAGAGGATGGTATTGTCCATAGAAAGCAGATAAACACATTTCCGCCGGAAGTTTATTATGGACTTACAGATAAAGGGCGTAGCTTAGCTCCTTTGATGCAGGAAATAGAACAATGGACAATGTCTTTGCAAAATAATTGAAACACCAATAAATAATTATAAGTCAGGCTATGATGAAGCTAGTAAAATATCAGGATATCAGACATCTTCTTCCGGAGGATACCCATTATAAAAATGAGAGGTATTACGACCCTCAGGAAGCATACGTTTTACATTATCAGGGAGATCTGGAATTGGACAGACCGTTGGATCTCGATAATCCTCATTCTTATTTTTTCGATGGAGAAGAACCTGAAGATACCAGTTATTTTATTTTCGTAGAAGGAAATGTGAAAGCGGGTAATATTTATAATAACGAAACCGACGGATCTACAGGACTTGTGGTGATAGGAAATCTTACGGCTGATAATATAGTTGTCGGTGGTCAGGAAATTTTTGTTGGTGGCAATCTGACTGTAAATGAACTTTTCTGGGGTGACTATAATCACGGTGATCTACAGGTAAAAGGTTCTATTCAGGCAAAGGTTTTTATTAATACAGATTATGGAGTAGACTATAAACGTTTTGAAGAGCGCAGAAATATTTTTATAGATCACTTACTATGGGATGATGTTGAAGATGATTATGAAGACGATGAACATATCCGCCAGTTATTACGTCCCGAGTATATGCTGCCTGTAGAAGACTTAATAGAAGAAGAAATTTATTCATGGAAAGACTGGTTGTTTGTTTCTGGGTTAATGAAGGCTATGGAACAAAATCTTCCTGTTTTGCAGGACAATATAAAACCATATAAAAGACCGGAAGAAGATTTTACTTTCTTTTTTGCAGATAATATCCCCAGTGAACAAAATCTGAAACGTTTTCTGGATAGTGATATCCTTGTAGGGAAAGCACCTGTAGAGGGGAATAGCTTTGCTTTGGAATATTGGGATGGACCTGTATTCCGCAGGGTTTATACAATTATTGGCACCCCCGAAACAACCGCTGTATACTTTCAGTATGAAGAAAAGTTTGCCTGTATGGTTTATTTTACAGAACACCAGAACATGCTGGGTAAATTAACCGGAAGAAAAGAATACCGTGTGGAACAGGCTTATAAGGTTTTCCCTGAAGACAAATGGCTGGTTCTGGATAAAAATGCGCCCCAGGAGCTTCAGGATTTTATGAACACCCAGTGGAATGTATTTTTATGGCAGTATTCAGAAATGGTACATCTGAAAAATTTGTTCCGGGAGACTGTTACCCGCGAAAAAATAGAAAGAATACTCAACCTGCCATTGGTACAGGAAAAGAGTAAGCAATATTATACCGATGATGCTTCACTGGATTTAGGCTCTCTGCATTTACAATTCCGACAAAGGAATTCTGAAGAAGATTATTGCAGCCGTATAAGTGTAATCCGTCAGGAATATAGTGAAGGTGATGAAGAGATTTTTGATTTCTGGCATTTTGATCTTGTTGAAACTGTAGATGGAAGAATAGCTCCGGTATTATTTAGTCAGGAAGGCAACGATTACGAATCCAGGCTTTATGAGGTATCTGTTACAGCTGTAGATAAGTATAAGAATGCAATCCGCTACTGGAACAGACTGGAACGGAATATTGACAGTCTGAATGAAGCTTATCTCCGTGGAGAATTAAGCCTTGTAAGTGACGAAGAATCAGAAGAATCTTAAAAATATAGCCCTGTCAGAATCCTCTACAGGGCTTTTTAGTATTCATGCACAAGATTTTATCATTTAGGTATTAAGATAATTATACAAGAGAGACCTTAATAATCCTAATTTCTTAATATTTTACATTGCAGTATAGTTGGGGGGAAAGCTTATGCTCTTTAAATGTTAATCCAAATACTCCAATACCTGATCTATTCTTTCCAATTCCATGAAATTTTTGTGCTGCAGAGTAGATTCGTGCTGTTCATGTGTCCATGTAATATGATATGGAATATGTGCTGCATAGCCACCCAAATCCAGTACAGGCAATATATCCGATTTTATGGAATTCCCCAGCATCAGAAAATTTTCCGGCTGGCAGTCTAGGTGTTTCAGTAGTTTTGTATAATCACTGATCTGCTTATCACTCATAATTTCTATATGATGAAAATAATCCTGTAATCCCGAATTTTTAAGCTTGCGTTCCTGATCCAGAAGATCTCCCTTTGTTGCCACTACCAACCTGTATTTACCATTAAGACTTTCCAGGGTATGCTGTACACCTTCCAGTAACTGAATAGGCTTTTGTAATAATTCCTGTCCCAGTTCAATGGTTTTATTTACAAGGCTTATTGGAGCTTTATTTCCGGATATTCTGCCGATGGTTTCTATCATACACAACATAAATCCTTTTACACCATAACCATATAAGTGGAGGTTTTTCATTTCCGTTTTGAACAATTCCTGGGATACAGTATGATGTGGCAAATAATCCTGAAGCATATCACAAAACTGTTTTTCAGCTTCCTGAAAGTAAGGTTCGTTTATCCAAAGTGTATCATCGGCATCAAAGGCAATGGTTTTTATCTTATTTTTCATTTTAATTCGTAATTTTCAGGTTCAAAATTCGGAAACAAAATCCATACAGAAAAGGACATTTGTCCTGACAAAAATATGTTACGTACCCATCAGTCATTTTTAGCTTATATGGCACAGCTTTACGAAGAACAGCAGCGTAAAGAAGACATTATTGTAAAAACATTTAAAAAAGGAAGTAAACTACTGGAACAGGGGAGTAGTATTACCAAAGTAATGCTGATAAAAGAAGGGATTACCAAATGTTTTGTAAAGGAAGAAAATGACAAAGATTTTATTCTGGAATTCCTTGGGAAAGGAGAAATTATTGGAGAGATAGAGCTGTTGCAGCATATTCCGTGTTTGTGTAATATCGAGGCAATGACGGACGTTACTGTTTATGCACTTTCAGTTCCATATTTCAGAAGTTTACTCACCAAAGACCTTGGATTCAATAATCTATTACTCGAAGTCTTTTCAAAACGTATTGTCAATACTTCCAGCAGAGCTTCTTATCAGCAGTTATACACAACAGAACACAGCCTGTCCCGTTTGCTTACGCTGCAAGATCAATTGGGGACACCAATGAGCAAAGAAGATATGGCTGCCTATTTAGGGATTACTATAAGAAGTCTGAACAGGGCTCTAAAGCAATTGGAAGATCTTAAGAAATAAACAATTAGCCTTTATTAATCAGGAGTTTTTCAACCCTTTCTTTATAGAGCTTTTCTATTCTGGGTAAATCTTTTTTATAATCTTCAAGATTCCAGGAAAGTCCATCTTCCTGCAGATCATCATTTAATGGATCCAGACCAATTTCTTTTCTTAGTTCATCCACTTTTTCAGGATTTTCCAAAGGAATGATATAGGAAGTTTCAGGTTTTTTCGTGATAATTTTCTGTGTTCCGTAAATCTGCTTTTTACCCTGATTCATTAAAACTCGGTCTGTTAAAAATGCCAAATGCCATGGCTCAGCATTTCCTTTTTTTACAGCATCTTTAATAGCCGGCAGATATTTGGATTGAACAACCAAATCGTCTATATGTTGTATTCCCAGAAACAGAGTTTCATTAGCTTCTTTTCCGATCTTATCTTTTCCAAGCCAACCATATTTGTCAATTATTTTTGCAACAATATCCACACTTTCAAGATCAATTTTTTTCATTTTTTCACTTGCAGATTTTACCAGATCACTATCGTCTGTATAAGTTTTTTTCAATTCCTGATAAATCAATCTGATACTTTGATCTTTGCTCTGTACATCAAGTAATTTTAAACGGACATCGTTATTGTATTTTGATTTTTTAGCTTTAATCTGATTGGTGAATTTTTTCCAGCCTTCCATATGATGTAATGCCGAGAAATTTTTATCAGCCAGAATCGTATCGATAAAATAGTCTTCGGAAATTATACTGTCAAGATTTTTGAATACATCCGGATACTGCTTTTTCTTTATATTTTCAATGGCGTTATTATAAGATGGTATATTTTCTTTCAGAAAGGCAGCCCATACTTTGTCTCTGGTCTGATCAAATTTTAAATTATCTTTATTCTTTAGATAAACAATTGATTGATCTATTAATTGTTTTGAATTTTGGCCATAAATAAGGCTGGAAAGAAGGAATGAAATAATTAAAATCCAGATTTTCATTTAATGTTATTAGAATTACAAATATAGAGTTTATATCTTAATTCTCTTTGATGTGATTTTTTATTTGTGAATATTTATAGCGATAATCAGGCTCTACAAAAGAAACTTGGCTCTTTCATTTTGCTATAAGACTTTATTGAAAGGTATTTTAAACAGTCACAGTAATTTGTTTCATCATTCCCGTAATTTGTTTTCATTCTTCCTTCCATAGCTGATATAACTTTGCTTCAGAAATTAGAAACAGATAATTCATTAAAAGTTTAATATTAAAAAACAGAAGTCATGTCACAAGAAAAAATCAACATTGAAAACAAAAATGGACAGGGAATTACCTTATCAGCAATTATCAATTTCCCTGAAGGATTCGACAAAAATAAAAAATATCCTGCAGTAGTTGTCTCTCATCCTGGTGGTGGAGTCAAGGAACAAACAGCTGGTTTGTATGCCCGTAAATTAGCCGAAAACGGATTTGTTACTATAGCCTATGATGCTTCTTATCAGGGTGAAAGTACCGGAGAACCACGCCAGCTCGAAAATCCATATATTCGGACAGAAGATGTAAGTGCAGTGATTGATTATTTAACAACACTTCCTTATATAGATACAGAAAAAATCGGTGCTATGGGAATCTGTGCCGGAGCAGGTTATACTGCTAATGCCGCGATTAATGATCATCGTATTAAAGCTGTAGGAATGGTAAGTGCTGTAAATATTGGTTCTATGTTCCGCAACGGATGGGAAAATAATGTAAAAGATGCCGATGCACTTCCTTATTTAATCGCAGGATCCAATGCAAGAACTGCAGATGCAAAAGAAGGAATTCAGACGCTTCCTTTAGCACCAATGCGTGAAGAAGATGCACCAAATGAAGAATTAAGAGAAGCATGGGAGTATTACCATACCGATCGTTGCCAGTATCCAACAGCGCCAGGTTTTGCCACGGCAAGGAGCTTAACTCAAATTATTTCTTACGATGCATATAACAAAGCTGAAGCTTTCTTTACCCAGCCATTATTAGCTGTAGTAGGTAGTGTAGCCGGAAGTGCATGGATGAGTGATGACTTGCTGAATATTGCAGCATCCACTGATAAAAGAAAATATATTGTAGAGGGAGCCAATCATATGTCATTATATGACAGAGAAAACTATGTAAATGAAGCGGTTGGGCAATTGGCACCATTCTTTGCAGAAAAACTTTAATCCAGTAAAGCCATGTCAGAGTTTCAGGCCTCGGCATGGCTTTATATAAAATAATATTCTTAAGAATAGATGTAATGAATACACAAGCAATAACATTCAGTAATATAGCATGGGAAAATGCAGGAACTCTTTATTTTCCTGAAAATTTTGACCAGAACAAAAAATACCCAACAATTGTTACAATGCACCCAATTGGCAGCTGCAAAGAGCAGACAGCGGGAAATGTATACGGAAAAGCTTTAGGAGAAGCAGGATTTGTAGTACTGGCATTCGATGCTTCTTTTCAGGGGGAAAGCGGTGGTGTGCCAAGGTATATTGAAAATCCATATCAGCGTACAGATGATGTCCGTTATGCTGTCGATTATTTGATCAACCTTCCTTATGTCGATGAAGAGAGAATAGGGATTTTAGGTGTTTGTGGAGGTGGAGCTTATGCATTGAACATTGCCATGACTGAGAGACGCATTAAAGCTGTAGTATCTATTACAGGCGTTAATTTTGGACGCCTACTGCGTGATGGTTTTGCAGGAGGCAGCCCTATGGAGGTGCTTAACAATGTAGCACAGCAGCGGTCAAATGAAGCTAAAGGCGGAGATCTATTAACGATCAATATGTTACCAGATTCTGTTGAAGCAGGAAAACAATCCGGAATTGAAGATATCGATGTATTGGAGGCTACAGATTATTATAAAACATCCAGAGGACAGACTCCGGGAGGAGCAACCAGTGCCGTGTATTCCAGAATGGATATTGGAATGGGCTGGGATGCTTTCCACCTGTGTGAAACTTTGCTGACACAGCCTATATTGGTTGTTGTCGGAGATAAGCCGGGTGGTTTTGGAGCATACAGAGACGGCTTTGAAGTTGTTCGCCGTGCAGCGTCTGAGAAGAAAGAACTTTTAATTGTGAAGGGATATTCCCATTATGATCTTTATGATCAGCCTGAACCAGTAAGGCAGGCGTTGGAAAGAGCGATACCTTTCTTTAAAGAAAATTTGTAAAATGAAAAAGTATACAGAACAGGAAATAAAAGACATGGGCTTTGTTCCGGCACAGCAGGAATACTTTACCGGAAGGGCATGGTTAAAAACATACGTTTTTCCTGATGATACAACAGATGCTTATGTTGGTGAAGTGCTATTTGAGCCGGGTACCAGAAATAACTGGCATAAACATGGCAGCAATCAGATTTTACTGATCCGTGAAGGAGTGTGTTTCTATCAGGAAGAAGGCCAGCCTGTACAGAAAATTTCAGCCGGAGGTTATGTGAATATTATGCCTGGTATCAGACATTGGCATGGTGCTTCTCCCGACGGTGTTATGATTCATACTGCTATTGGTATCAATGCAGAAAAAGGGCTGGTTAATTGGGAAGAGCCTGTAGCCGACGAAGATTATAACAGTGCCGGTTAGATTGAGAGATTAAGGAATATAATTCACGTCTGTGAATGATTGAGAATATTTACTCAAAACCAAACATTATGAAGACTAAAGTATTAATATTGGGTGCCAATGGCGCCATCGCACAACATGTTGTCAGTTTTCTTAAGGACAACAGCAATATAGAATTAACATTATTTGCCAGAAATACTAACGGATTAAATGAAGATGCACAAATAATAAAAGGTGATGTATTAAATCCCGCTGATCTGGAGGAAGCCATAAAAGGTCAGGATATTGTATACGCCAATCTTTCCGGACCCATGAATCACTTTGCTCAGGCAATTGTAAAAACAATGGATAATGAAGCTGTAAAGCGTCTGATCTTTGTAACCTCTCTGGGAATTTATAAAGAAATACCCGGGAAATTCGGAGAATGGAATGAAGCCATTATCGGAGCCGATCTTGTCCGTTACCGTCAGGCAGCAGACATTATAGAAAACTCGGATCTCGATTATACGATAGTACGTCCATCGTGGCTAACGGATAAAGAAGAAACGGACTATGAAACAACACAAAAGGGTGAAGACTTCACCGGAACTGAAGTTTCCAGAAAAGCTGTAGCCAGCTACATTACAAACATTATTCTGAATCCTGAAAAGGATATGAAAGCCAGTGTAGGTGTTCAGAAACCAGGCTCTGAAGGTGATAAACCTGCTTTTATGTAAACAATTTTAACCTTAAATATCTTCTGAACAAGTCTCTCTACAGGGACTTGTTTTTGTTTGTTAATATTATGAATATCTTTGAGGGTAATGAAATTGCACCAAAAGAAATTTAATTTAATCAAGAACCTTCTGATCTCAAAGCTTGGAGAGCGGGTAAATTTTTCTGAAGAATATGATAATAAAACTCTGGAAATAGAAGATTCAGAATTTTGGCTTACAGCAAACAAAACGGAACTGATTGTTGGATATGGAATAAATCATAGCCATTATAGTGAGGATTATGATAATCTGGATTCGGGTATTGAGGAAGTTTTTAATTTGCTCACTTGTAAAATACGGATTACCAGAGAAATCAGAGGAAGTTATATGACGAAAATAACTGTAGATATGGAACTCCCTGATGGTACTTTTAGTCCACTGAGTAGCTCACGACCACTATTATATCCTTTCTGGAAAAAGCCAACCACAGAAATTACTTTTATTGAAAAAATAATTAACAGAGAAGAGATTGAGGAAGATGTATTTGACGAAATTTGTAAATCTGAGAAAACTTCCATTATCTAATTCTTACATCTAAAACTTATTATATAATGCCTGTTCCTGCAAATAAAGAAGAATTGTTAAAAGCTATAGAAACAAATTACAGCAAACTAAAAAAAGAGCTGGAAACTATTTCTGTTGAGGAAACGGCAGTAAAAGAATTAGATGGTCATGCTAAAGGTACATTGATGAGCATTGATAATCTTTTGGCTTACCTTGTTGGATGGGGTGAACTAGTGTTAAAATGGAATAAAAGCAGGGCTGAAAATAAGCCTGTAGATTTTCCGGAAACGGGTTATAAATGGAATGAGCTGGGTAAACTGGCACAAAAGTTTTATGCAGATTATCAGAACGATGACTTTAATACGCTGATTCGAAAGCTTGATGATACGGTGAAGAAAATTACGGCTCTTATTGAAAGTAAAACCAATGATGAATTATATGGAGTTGGATGGTATGAGAAATGGACTTTGGGCAGAATGATACAGTTTAACACAGCTTCACCTTATAACAATGCCCGAGGAAGAATCAGAAAATGGAAGAAAGAAAAGAACTTATGAAACCAATATTAGAAACAGAAAGACTGTTGCTCAGAGAACTCAATCCTGATGATGCTAGGAATTTTTTTAATCTGAATGAAAATCCAAATGTTATAAAATATACCGGAGATAAAGCGTTTCAGAATATCGAAGAAGCCAGAAAATTTCTGGAAAATTACCAGGATTATAGACTCAGTGGATATGGACGTTGGGCTGTAATGAGTAAAGAAAATAATGAATTTCTGGGCTGGTGCGGATTAAAATATAACAGCAGTAAAGATGAAACAGATGTTGGATTTCGTTTTTTTGAACATTACTGGAATAAAGGTTTTGCAACTGAAAGTGCCAGAGCATGTATAGATTACGGCTTTAAAAAACTTAACCTGAATACTGTTGTAGGAAGAGCAATGCAGGATAATACAGCTTCTGTAAAGGTTCTGGAAAAATTGGGAATGAATTATTTAAGAGATTTTGACTTTGATGGGTATAAAGGAGTGATTTATAAAATAGAGAATAGAAACCTTCAGTACTAGAAATTCTTGATAGAGAACCCTATTTTATTTTATCATTTAATTCTTTAGAGAATTAAGTAAACAACACAAAGAGTGACCTAATAATTGAAAATACCATAAGAAAAGCCTTGTCAAAGTTTCAAACTTTGACAAGGCTAAATAGTATAATGAACAATTTTATCTCGAAAGCAGAACAAATGCAAGCGCCAGTATTGCCGGCAATGCCTGTACAAAAAAGATCTTTTTACTGGCTGTTATTGCACCAAATATTCCGGCAACAACAACGCATCCAAGAAAGAATATACGTACATTAATGCTCCATTCCGGATTTTCAATTAAAAATGACCAGACTAAACCCGCAGCCAAAAAGCCATTGTAAAGCCCCTGATTAGCTGCCAACCCTTTGGTAGGCTTAAATAAGTCATGAGGCAAAGCCCGTCCAAATGCTTTTTTACCAGCAGTTTCCCATGCAAACATTTCCATCCACAGAATATATAAATGTTCTATTGCTACAATAGTTGTCAGGATAATAGCGATGATCTGCATTACTTTGGTATTAATTGTTAGATACTGTAAGTTTTACCTCAATATTTCCTCTTGTGGCATTTGAGTAAGGACATACCTGATGTGCTTTTTCAATCAGATCCTGAGCCTCTTCTATTGTAACTCCGGGAATATTGGCATGAAGTTCAACTTCTAAACCGAATCCACCGTTTTCAATCTGTCCAATTCCGACTTTAGCTGTAACCGTTGTTTCACCGGTTTGAATTTTAGCAGATTTAATAACTAAATTCAAAGCGCTGTCAAAACATGCAGAATAACCGGCCGCAAATAACATTTCAGGGTTTGCATAGTCATCATTAGCGCCGCCTAATCCTTTTGGATAGCGTACTTCAAGTTCCAAAACGCCATTATCACTTTTTACATGTCCGTTTCTTCCGCCGGTAGCTGTAGCACCTATGGTATACAATGTTTTCATTTTTTACTGATTTAAAGTTGTTAATATTTTTTCTATTGTTGTTTTCAGTTGTTTAAGCTCTTCTTCAGGTACTTTCATATC
The DNA here is from genome assembly GCF_002024805.1 of Elizabethkingia bruuniana. NCBI lineage: Bacteria > Pseudomonadati > Bacteroidota > Flavobacteriia > Flavobacteriales > Weeksellaceae > Elizabethkingia > Elizabethkingia bruuniana. The sequence goes on along the minus strand of NZ_CP014337.1, from coordinate 1,873,626 downwards.
TTCAAAAAGCTGTTTCGGAATACTAGCTGCTTTTTTCTGCAGGCTTTGGCCTTCAGACGTTAGCTTTATTTTCACGATTCGCTCATCTTCTTTACTTCTGGATCGGGTAACCATTTTTTTTTGTTCCAGACGTTTTAGTAGCGGTGTAAGGGTACCGCTGTCTAAATATAATTTTTCTCCAAGCTGAGAAACAGACTGTTCCTGATGTTCCCAAAGAATAAGCAAAACAAGATACTGGGGATAGGTAATATCCAATTGATCGAGAAGCGGGCGATAGCGGCTCACAATTTCTCTGGATAATGCATACACCGGAAAGCATATCTGATTCTCTAGTTTTAGCTGCTGCAGGTTTTTCATTTCTTAATTTCTTATACAAATTTATCAAAATTAAATTGTGCACAATTTAATTTTGATAAATTAATATTATTTTCCCGATTGATATTCTGTATATACTTTGTAAAGCCCTACCATCAGAGGGTAGAACCAGCTGTAAAAAGTTTCAGCTTTCAGGTAATCTGTTTCTGAAATAAAAACAATGATTGATTTATTTTTGCTGTTATTTAATAAAGTATACTGCTATTTATATAATAGATACGGAAAATTAGATGAGAATAATTAAATTTGATTAAATAACAAAAATACGATATGAAACTAAAGGTTATTATAACCGGAGCCACTGGTATGGTAGGTGAGGGTGTACTGCAGGAAAGCATCAGTAATCCGAATGTAGAGAAAATTCTTTTAATAAACCGAAAGCCCAGCGGTTATACCCATCCTAAAATCGAAGAAATACTGCATAGCGATTTCAGTAATATATCGGCACTCACCAGTCAGGTCACAGGATATGATGCTTGCTTTTTCTGTCTTGGCGTATCTTCTATAGGGATGAATGAAGAGCAATATACCAAAGTTACTTATGATCTGACACTAGGGTTTGCCAAAACCCTGGCAGAAGTAAATCCACAAATGACTTTCTGTTATGTTTCCGGAGCCAGTACCGACAGTACTGAAAAGGGAAAACAAATGTGGGCACGGGTAAAAGGAAAAACAGAAAATGACCTGATGAAGCTTTCTTTCAAAGGAGTTTACAATTTCCGTCCCGGCTTTATGAAACCTACGAAAGGGGCTAAAAATATAAAAGGTTTCTTCAAATTTATTAATGCGATTTACCCACTTTTAAGAGCTATAAATTCCACCTATTTCCTTACGCTGGAAGAAGTTGGAAAGGCCATGATTAATGCGACATTACATGGCTACCCAAAACATGTACTGGAAATAGGAGATATCAAGAAACTCTCAATCGGATAATTTTATAGTATAGTTTACCAAATAAGTATGAGGAAAATATATTTATGGAGTATTAGCTTATTCACTGCTTTTGTCAGTGCACAGGAACGCTATGAAGCTTTTGGAGTTAATAATAAATATGGTATTGTAGATATACAGAATCAAAAAGAATATATAGCACCGGATTACAGCGATATCAATTTATCTGTTACAGATTACCTGGCACTCCAAAATGGGAATCAGGTAAGCTTTTATTCCAAAGAAAGTGGAGAAAAAATAGTGCTGGACAGGGTAAAATGGCAGAATGTTTATTTGAATGATAAGAAATATGAACATTTTCAGGATGCCAATAATAGTTACCTGATTGCTGACCGATTTAAAGAAAAAATAATCTTACCCCGTAAATATTCGGCTGTGGGCAATCAGTTTTTTAAAGAAGGACGAAAATATTTTGTCGGCGTACACGACCATAAACTGGATATTTATAAGAGCTCTGATATAACAAAACCTTTGATAAAGGATATGCAAGCGTCTGAATATTTCACAGATTTTTATACAAAGACCGGAACTACTGAAGTAAATCAACTGCATATATTTTACGGTGAAGGAATGGTAAATGTATATAATGATCATCTAAAACTGATTAAAAGCTACAAAGGAAATGCTTCCGGATTGGGAGATCTTAACGATATAATGGCAAAGGATTACAAACAGGTATTGCGACCTCCAAGTGTCAGCAATGTTTTTGCGGGCGAGTTTTGGTGGAAAGGAAAATCCACAGGTGGAAAAACAAAGATTTGGAACCGAAAAAACCTTAGTAAAAGCTTTGTAATAAATGGTGATTATGGCATCTGGGATGTAAAGTATAATAATCAGTGGATAGATCTTAGAAATGAAGACAGAACAAAACTATATAAATTTCGGGTAGATATGGAGAACAAAAAAATAATTCTTCCTCAAAAGTATCAGGAAGAACTGTCACCTGTATTTTCAGATTAAATATGATGAGAAACAATTAATAGAAATAAACTAAAAACACTAACAAAAAACAAAAACACACGATGCACACCGGAAAACGTTACACCCCTTTTGAATTTGCAAAATGGACAAAGAGAGATACTTTATTAATGCTGCTTATTGCCACTATTCCGACTGTTTTATACGTTATAGGCTGGAAATTTATAGGATTGCCCTGGCAGCCTGTCGCCATTGTCGGAACAGCAGTAGCTTTTATAGTTGGGTTTAAAAATAATGCCAGCTACAACAGGATTTGGGAAGCCCGGCAGATTTACGGAGCTATTATTAATGATAGCCGAAGTTTTGCTTATTCTGTAAGAGATGCGCTGGGCGGAAAAGAATCAACAACCGTAAAACGAATATTCTACCGTCATTTTGCCTGGCTTACAGCACTCAGATTTCAATTGCGGGAACCTCGTACATGGGAAAATATGAGTCAGAAAAGTAATTCTGTTTACCGTAACAGCAGATATAAAATTCCGGAACTCAATTCCAATCTGGAAGAAGAACTAAAATCTTATCTTTCTGGTGAAGAATTACAATATATTCTTTCTAAAAAAAATAAGGCAACACAGCTTACAGCATTACAATCAGAAGAATTGATCCAATTAAAAAAGGCCGGAGAAATCAACGATTTTGAATGGACATTGCTCCAGCAATCTATTATAAAGTTTACCGATGATCAGGGAAAAGCAGAGCGTATCAAAAACTTTCCTTACCCTCGGAATTTTGCTTCTATTGCCACCTATCTGCTTTTTATTTTTGTAATACTGGCGCCTTTCGGTTTGGTAAAAGAGATGGATAAACTGGGTGAAGGAACCTTTCTGCAAGGCTATACGGTATGGTTCAATATTCCTTTTTCTGCAATTATTGCCTGGGCTTTCCATACACTGGATACGGTGGGAGAAAGTTCTGTAAATCCTTTTGAAGGAAGTGCCAATGATGTTCCGATAACCCAGATTAGCCGGACTATAGAAATTGATATGCGGGATATGCTGGATGAAACCAATCTTCCACAGCCTATAGCTCCAAAGAATAATATTGTATTATAATCAAATCACTTTAAATATTTTATAAATCCATATGGTTGAAAATTTTGTATTTTATCTGGGACTGGTAATGGTTATCCTGTTAGCGATTATGCTGGCAAATAAATTAAGAATTGCCTATCCTATACTTTTAGTTGTTGCCGGACTGGCAATTAGCTTTATTCCCGGTATTCCCAAAATAAAAATAGATCCTGAATTAATCTTTATAATTTTCCTGCCTCCGTTGCTTTATGAAGCTGCCTTTTCCGTTTCGTGGAAAGAAATATGGCGTATGAGGCGTATTATTACCAGCTTTGCCTTCATCGTGGTTTTCCTTACCGCTTTGTCAGTGGCTTTTGTAGCCAACTCTTATATCCCCGGATTTTCACTGGCCTTAGGCTTTGTACTGGGAGGGATTGTCTCACCTCCGGATGCTGTGAGTGCCGGTGCTATTCTGAAGTTTGTGAAAGTACCCAAAAACTTCTCTACAGTACTGGAAGGTGAAAGCTTATTTAATGATGCTTCCTCACTTATTATCTTCCGTTTTGCAATGGTAGCCGTAGCTACAGGGCAATTGATCTGGCAGGATGCCGCCACAAGCTTTGGCTGGATGATTATTGGTGGAATTGGAATAGGAGTTTTACTCGCTTTTATCTTTTTAAAAGTTCATAAAATATTTCCCTCCGATGTCAATATGGATACTATTCTAAGTCTTGTAACTCCTTACGTAATGTATATTGCGGCTGAAGAGGTTCATTCTTCCGGTGTACTGGCAGTAGTAAGCGGTGGTCTGTATCTTTCTGTGAGAAGGCATGAATTCCTTCGTACCTCCGAATCGCGCCTCAGAGGACTGAATGTATGGGAGAGTTTTGCTTTTCTCATCAATGGTATTGTGTTCCTAATTATTGGATTGGATTTGCCGGAAATACAGGAGGGATTACACAATGAAGGAGTAGGGCTTTCTGAAGCTGTAGGTTATGGCTTACTGATTACGTTGACTCTTATTATTGTACGCTTCATTGCGGCTTTTGGTGCAGTTATTGTAACCCTTATTGCGCGTAATTTTATTAATGTAGCTGACAGAAATCCGGGATTTAAAGCTCCAATACTTTTTGGGTGGACTGGTATGCGCGGAGTGGTTTCGCTTGCAGCAGCATTATCTATTCCTGTGCAAATGGATAATGGTGAATTGTTTCCGCACCGGAATCTGATACTTTTTATTACGTTTATTGTAATTCTGGTGACGTTGATTTTGCAGGGATTAACCTTACCGGGACTGATTAATGTTTTAAATATTACAGAAAGAGAAGGTGATTATTTATCAAAAGATGAGACAGAGGAATTCTTAAGAAGAGGAATGAGACATGCAGCTTTTACTTATCTGAATGAAAATTACAGTCATAGGAAAAGCGATAATGCATATTTCCGCAAAATGATGGATCAGTGGGAAAAAGAAGACAAAGAAGAAGCTTCCCATAAAATTTCAGATGAGACGAGAGAAATGTATTTAAATGCTCTGGAAGAGCAGCGGATGTGGCTAAGAGCAGAGAATAGAAATAATCCAAAAATCGATGAAGAGTTTGTAAGACATTACCTTATAAAGCTTGATTTGGAAGAAGAAAGATTAAAAATAGGGTAAATTTAAGCAGGCACTTAAAGTATTTTAAAAGTTTAATCGTCTTACTATAATATAAGGCTATTCACAGTCTGTATTAAAATATAGAATATAAATTTCAAAGGCTGCACTATAAGCAGTTTAAAATGACAAAATGAGTTTGATAAAACAAATGGGGCAATTCCCTGATAATGAGCGTAGAATGTTCTTTGAGACATTACCTAACTATAAAAACGGGCAGTTTCATAACCTGGTTCCCACTCCGGCGCTGGCTGAAGGTGAGAAAATGGGTAAAGTATTATGGACTTTTCTGAAAACAAAATACCCGGATACAAGACCTAGAAAGGCTATTCCGTATGTGGATACAGACTTGAAGAATCTTAGTCCGGAAGAAAATGTTATGGTATGGTTTGGGCACAGCTCTTATTTTATTCAGTTAGATGGGAAAAGATTCTTAGTGGATCCTGTATTCAGCGGCAACGCTTCGCCTGTACCAGGCTCTGTAAAAGCATTTGAAGGATCCAATCATTATCAGCCGGAAGATATGCCAGTGATAGATGTTTTATTAATCTCCCATGACCATTGGGATCATTTAGATTATAAAACAGTACAGGCTTTAAAATCTAAAGTTAAAACGGTAATCTGCGGACTTGGAGTAGCTCAGCATTTTGAATACTGGGGCTGGGACAGAAACAGAATTATTGAAAAGAACTGGTATGACAGTATAGATCTTGGAGATGGTTTCAATGTGACCCTGACACCAGCAAGACACTTCTCCGGAAGACTGACTAAACGTAATATTTCTTTATGGACTTCTTTTGTATTACAGACTCCTGCAATGAAATTATTTTTGGGAGGCGACAGTGGCTATGGACCACATTTTAAAGATATTGGTGAGAAATTCGGACCTTTTGATCTTGCTATACTGGAATGTGGACAATACGGAGATAAATGGCCATATATTCATACACTTATGGATGAGATGATGACCGAAGTAAAAGAACTGAAAGCAAAAAGCTTTATTCCGGTACACAATTCCAAGTTTAAACTGGCACAGCACCCATGGTATGAACCACTGGAAAAGGTAACTGCTGCTGCAGAAGCTGAAAGTATTCCAGTGGCAACTCCCAGAATAGGAGAGAAGCTGAACCTGAATGAGCTCAATAAAAAATGGGATAAATGGTGGCAGGAGATTATGTAACCAGCAGCTTTATAAATATAATCACGAAGGCACAAGTATCATACTTGTGCCTTCGTGATTTCTAAATCTTACTGAGCTTGTTTACAATAGGTTATTCGCCAATATGTAAATGAGTACTGACAGCTATTCTGTTCCATGCGTTGATAGTAATAATTGCCATAATAATTTGTGCTACTTCATTTTTAGTAAAATGTTTTAATGCTTTTTGATAAGTATCTTCGGATACTCCGGTGTTGCTTATTAATGTAACTTCTTCAGTCATAGCCAGTACAGCCTGTTCTTCTTCTGTAAACAGGTATGTAGCTTCCCGCCATGCACTTAGTACAAATATGCGTTGTTGGGTTTCACCATTTTTGATAGCATCTTTAGTATGCATATCCAGGCAATATGCACAATTATTAATTTGTGAGGCGCGGATTTTTATTAACTCTTTTAAAGTTTTTGATAATTCCGTTTTGGCAGTCGCTGCTTCCAGACCGTACATAGCTTTGTACAATTGTGGCTCTGTCTGAGCAATGTTGATGCGTTTTTCCATTGTTTCCAAGTATTTTGATATTGATGTTACAAAGTTGAAAAATCTGCATCTGAAAAAACTTAAGCTGGTTTAAGAAATCTTTTTAGCCCTTATTTCACTTAAGTATTCAGGTGTAAGCCCCAGAAAAGAGGCGATCAGATATTGTGGTATCCGCTGTACAAACTGAGGTTGCTGCTCCAGAAAATGAAGATACATTTCCTCTTTGGAAAATGTATAGATATATCTTACCCGCATTTGCGCAGCTGCATAAGAACGCTGATAAACATATCTGAAATAACGCTCCATTACAGGATGTTCTCTTAACAGGCGTTCTTGATCCTGATATTCAATCACCAAAACCTCTGAATTTTCAACCGCCTGAATACTGAAATCAGTCCTTAACTGATGCTCATAGGCCATATTATCAGTAATCCACCAGGTTTCAATGGCAAATTCTGTGGTCTGTTCAGAACCCTTCGAGGTAATGTAAAACTTTCTGAGACATCCTTCCAGAACAAAAAAATGATATCTGCAGATTTCACCTGCAGTAATCAGGTCTTCCTTTTTTCGGAATTTTTTAATCCGGAAAAAAGAAGTCACTTTCTCAAACTCCTCACCGTCTATTTCAATAAATTTGTCCACATGGGCTCTGAAGATCTGAAACATTTTCCGAATAGATTATAAATGAAAATTCATATTAATGGAACTAAGATACTAAAAAGCAAAGATATCTGAAGTTGATTACAAAATGATTTTTGTCGGTTTTATAATATAAATTTTACATATTTTATCACTTTATAGGGAATTAATATTTTATTTTTTCGTAATTTTTACATCTTGGTATCATTATTGTTTTAACAAAACTTTAACAACTATCAGTTCATGAAAAAAAGTTTTAAACTTGCTGGTTTAGTGATGATAAGTGCTATCGTATTGCAGTGTAAAAAGCAAAACGAAACAGTTTCATCTACACCCGATCACACCGACACTACATCTACAGTAGTAGAAGATCCTAAACAGGAAAAAGATTCTGTAGAGGTTCCGAAAAAAGACACAATTGTAAAAGTTGAAAGACCTACAGTTAGCATTAAAAGCAATTCTGATTATAGTGCGTGGCCTATGAAAGGAAATGATTCGCTGAGAAAAGTCTTTCTGAACAGCTATAAAGGAGAAGATCTTCACAATATCCTGGCGCTGAACCGCCTGGATAGAAAAAATATGGGACAGGCAGATACGCTTATTGTACCGAATAAACTGGAATCTAATTTCCTGGCTTATTCTCCATTCCCGGAATATGTTGAGGCCATGGCTTCAATACCAAAAATTGCTTTCTTCTCTTACCCTATCCAGGCTTATGCTTTATACGAAAACGGAAAACTGGTGAAGTGGGGACCTACAAGTATGGGATCCAAAGCTCATCAAACAACCAGAGGACTGCATTTTACTAACTGGAAAGGTAAAGAGGTTATTAGTACTGTAAGCGATGAATGGAAGCTGAAATGGAACTTTAATATTGCTAATCAGGAAGGTATAGGTTGGCACCAGTATTCAATGCCTGGCTATCCGGCATCGCATTCGTGTCTGAGACTTCTGGAAGAAGATGCTAAATGGATGTATGACTGGGGCGATCAATGGGTTCTGAATAAAGGCGGAGCAACAGTACGTGCAAAAGGAAATCCGGTTATTGTATATGGTGATTATCCGTGGGGGCAAAGAAGACCATGGAAAAAACTAATGGACGATCCTAAAGCCAATGATATTTCTGAAGAACAATTGACAGAAATAGTAACACCATTTCTTGCAGAAATAAAAAAACAGCAGGACAATAGGGTAAAAGTTCTTGAAGAAGTTAAAAAAGAAAAGGAACAAGCAAAACAACAGCAGGACACTGCAAAGCCTAAAGCTACAATATAACTAGAAAAACCGGAGTTTACTCCGGTTTTTTTTATGTTCAATAGAATAGTTAGAGCCTGTTTAAATTTTGATTAAAAAAATATTAGACTTCGACAGGCTCAGCCTGACACTCCTAAAAGGAAGATATATTGGACGAGCAATGTCACTCTGAGCCTGTCGAAGAGTATTAACAATAAAATTTAAAAAGGCTCTTAATATTTGGGAAGATGGTATATGATATCATCATTTGTAAAACTTTTGTTTCTTTTATACTGAATAAGCAAATGGGTACTAATTGCTGAACTTCCTGCTTCGAAACTCTAACTCCTAACTTCGTACTTCTAACTTCGTACTTAGACCTTATTCCTCCTTTTTAACTTCTATACTGTCCGAAGTTTCTTCAGCAAACTTTCTCAGAATTTCCATTTCTTTTTTTGCCAGCTTTTGCCCGAATTGTGAAGCCATCCAGGTTAACAGGATTAGTACAATACAGGCTATACTGGCATGAATAGCCCATGGGTAGTTTTCGGTTTTAATCTGAATCTCAACATAGTATAGTGAAATAAAGACCATAAAGAATATCCCGAAAAGAAAATATAAAAACATAAAGAATGTCCACACAGCAGAACTAGGACCAAATATACCTCTTATCTCAGTATGGTCCTCCTGTTCACTGCTTTTCTCTATTCTAATGGCTAAATAAGGCTTCCAGTAATTATCGATGTTATTATTCACCCATATACTGGCAACCTCTCTGTTTATTTTCCCATGAATAAGAGGATTTGCCCGTATCATTTCCAGTAGATGCTGCTCATATTCAACCGGAGAGAGTTTTGTACTGAATTTGAACCGGGGTCTGTTTCGTATGCTATTGAGTGTTGCTTCTTCCATAATTCTAATTTTCCTGATAGGGTATCGGATCTTCCAATGCAAAACTGAAATTAAAGGTCTCACTGTTTCTGGTAACTGTTATTTTAATAACCTTAAATTCTTCAGATTTGAATAACTCGTTGAGTTGTTCCAGTGTATAACTGCCGGCAGGCTTCCCGTTTACTGTTACTAATTTATCATTTTTTCTTAATCCGGCCTTATAAGCAGGGGAATCTTCTCTGCATCCGGCAATAGAATAAGATGGTTTGAGCACAAATTTGTATTGAAAGCTATCACCAAGGTTAACTTCCACTCCTTCTCGTGGAGATTCTTTACTTTTAGTGGTAGGTATAGAAACCAGATCTTTATCCCATATCATACCGTCATGACGAAGATCCAGACCACTCATATTAAAATGAAACGGATCGTTATAATTTCTGTTTTTCTTTAGGTATATTTTAGAATTGGGATAGTCGAAGAAAACAGTAAACCTTCTTAGTATCTCTCCGCCTATGGAACCTTTTCTATCCGGAACAAGTTTCAGATGCTGAATTGAAAATTCGTCCGGCATAGCAGTTAAAGGCTTTTCAAAACTAAATTCGCCTATAGAAAATCTTCTGATTCGGCTTCTTTTTCCAAAAATGTCACCATTAAAACCTCGGCCTAAATAGTCATCGATGTTAGGTCGATTGTAAACAAAGTTTTTAATCAGACTCGGAAATATCCATACAGGATCACCATTTCCCAGATCAATGAGAAGTTTGGAAGGTTTAGGTGCTGTAGTCATCTGGATATCGGCCATTATATAAGGTTTATCACCTTCCAGAGTAATGCCGAACGGAGCAGCTTTTCTTACAGCTCTTTCAAATTCTTTCTGATTGGAGTAAATAGTAATTTTCTTTTTGACATAATCAATTTTAACAGGGTAGTCTTTAAAAAATTCATATCCGATAATACCATTAACCGGGATCCCTATATGAGAAGAAAAATTAAATTCTTCATTGAGAATCAGGTATATTGTGTGTTCTTTGTCTATGAGGTCTTTTCCGAAACTAAGAATGTTTTTCTGGGAAAGAACTCCCTCTATTTCCGCAGAGCCACCCAATCCCGTAAATTTCATTTTTGAAACATCATTAAGGCTAAGATCTTTATCCTGGGTGCTGAATATAATAGTATTGCCAACACCTGAATCGAGAAGGAAAGTGAGGCTAACACCATTAAGCTGTACAGGGATAAAAATAAGGCTATTGATTAACTGAAACGGTATAACAGCTTTTGTTCCTTTTTCTAATTCCATTTTATTCTGGCCTTTGAAAAAAGTTGTTATGGTAATTAGTAATATAATAATAAAGCGTTTCATGTTATGTGAAGTTAATAAAAAAATGCTTTGCTTGTGCAAAACATTTTTCTGTTACTTTACAAATCTTTGTGATTTACATTTTTCTCTAATCTGCGGTCTGGTATTATCCATATAATGGCGACAACATAAAAGAAGAAAAGCGCCAGATATGACTGATAAAACGAGCTGGCAATTCCTAAAATATATAATATTATGGATGCTTTTTCTTTATAACTGCTACCAATGGCTTTGGCATACGGAGAGTCTTTTCCTTCCTGATTCAGTATTTGATAGGAGAGTATGGTATAGCCTATAGCCACAAATATCAGGAGTATACCATAGGTAATGGTTGTATTTTTATCAAAGTGATGTTCCCCCATCCAGGCTGTAGCAAATGGCATCAGAGAAAGCCAGAATAAGAAAAACAGGTTACTCCACATAATTCTGCCATTAACACTGGTGCAGTAATGCAGCATATGGTGGTGATTGTTCCAGTAGATACCAACATAAATAAAGCTGAGGATATAACAAATAAATTTAGGCAACAAACTGTACAAAGCAGACCAGCTAGTGGTATCAGGAACTTTTAGCTCCAATACCATAATCGTTATAATAATGGCAATAACGCCGTCACTAAACGCTTCTAAACGAGATGTTTTCATAATCCTGATTATAGTTTTTATATATTATTATTTTTTTCAGAACAGAATAATAAAAGTAAAAAACTCCCGGAATATTCCGGGAGTTTTTTTATAAGTTTTAGTATACTATATCTTAGTATCTGTAGTAGTCTGGTTTGAAAGGACCATCTACAGTTACACCGATATATTTAGCCTGCTCTTCAGAAAGTGTTTCAAGCTCTACACCTAATTTCTTAAGGTGAAGTGCAGCTACCTTTTCATCTAAGTGCTTAGGTAAAGTATATACTTTGTTTTCATATTTGTCAGAATGTACCCAAAGTTCAATCTGAGCTAATGTCTGGTTGGAGAAAGAGTTAGACATTACAAATGAAGGGTGGCCAGTAGCACAACCAAGGTTTACCAAACGTCCTTCAGCAAGGATAATGATATCATTGCCATTAACGTTGTATTTATCAACCTGAGGTTTGATTTCTACTTTAGTAGCACCATGGTTTTTGTTTAACCATGCCATATCGATTTCGTTATCGAAGTGACCGATGTTACATACGATAGTCTTGTCTTTCATTTTTTCGAAATGCTCACCTCTTACAATACCGAAGTTACCAGTAGTTGTAATAATGATATCTGCGTTGTCTACAACTGTATCCAGTTGTTTTACTTCATAACCTTCCATTGCAGCCTGTAATGCACAGATTGGATCAATTTCAGTTACAGTAACGATAGAACCTGCTCCTCTGAAAGAAGCTGCAGTACCTTTACCTACATCTCCAAAACCACAAACTACAACACGCTTACCAGCAAGCATAACGTCTGTAGCCCTTCTGATAGCATCTACTGCAGACTCACGACACCCATATTTGTTGTCGAATTTAGACTTAGTAACTGAATCGTTTACGTTGATTGCAGGCATTACTAATGTACCATTCTGCATTCTTTCGTATAATCTGTGAACTCCTGTAGTTGTTTCTTCAGAAAGACCTTTGATATCTTTTGTTAATTCAGGGTATTTGTCGAAAACCATATTGGTAAGGTCACCACCATCATCAAGGATCATGTTTAGTGGCTGTCTGTCTTCTCCGAAGAAAAGTGTCTGCTCGATACACCAGTCAAATTCCTCCTCGTTCATACCTTTCCATGCATACACAGGAATTCCGGCAGCAGCAATAGCAGCAGCGGCATGATCCTGAGTAGAGAAGATGTTACAAGAAGACCATGTAACGTCAGCTCCAAGAGCAACTAAAGTTTCGATAAGAACAGCTGTCTGGATTGTCATGTGAAGACATCCTGCGATGCGTGCTCCTTTCAACGGTTGTTGTGGACCGTACTCCTCACGGATAGCCATAAGACCAGGCATCTCAGCCTCAGCCAGTTCTATCTCTTTTCTTCCCCATTCAGCCAGAGAAATATCCTTAACTTTGTAAGGAACGTATTGTGTTTTAGTTTCCATTAATTTGAATTAATATATTTTTGCAAATTTACAATCTATAATCCTATTAGCAAAATATGCCGTTATACCAGAATTTCTCCGATAATAAAGCCGTTGTATGGGTATGGAAGTATGATGAGAGTGAAGAACTGAACCCACAAGAACTTCTGGAACCTGAAAATTATGAAAAGGTTACCCATTATCATCCCAAAAAACTATCAGAAGTATTGATGGTTCGCAAAATGCTGAAACAGCTTTTGCCGGAGCATAAAATACTGTATAAAGAAAACGGAGAGCCTTATCTGATGCCTGCGGATAAAGAAATCTCAATAAGCCATTCTTTTCCTCTTGCAGCTATCGCTATTTCTGATAAAAAAGTAGGTATAGACCTGGAAATGGTAAAGGATAAAATTGTAAAAATAAAACACAAATTTACCCTTAAGGAGTCTTCATTTATAGTACCCGAAGAAGAAAAGGAATACCTTACAGCTATATGGTGTGTAAAGGAATCTCTTTACAAACTGCATCATTCCAAATTCTGGTCACTGAAAAAGAATTACGAAGTTGAAGCTTTTCAGTTACACCATCTGGATAATGTAAGATGCAAGGTATATGATGATACTTTTTCCGATTATTTCTGGGCCCAGCTAAAGAGATTTGATGATTTCTTTTTCTCCATAGTTGTAGAATCCTGATTTCTGAGGAATCTTTCAATTACTTTCACCTGTTCTTCGGTTACGTTATTGATAAGAGCGAGAAGTTCGTTCATGCTTTTTAGCTCCGTCAGCCTGCTGATTTTTTCCGGATTGGAAATAAAAGGTACTTCTTTTTCCATAATCTCACGGCGGCGTTTTTCCAGTAAGGTTTCTATTTTGTCAGAAGGCTCCTGATAGTCTTCGAATTCTTTCAGGCTTTCCTCAGTAATACCTTCTACACCTAGTAAAAGCTGCATTTTGGTAAACTCCAGCATAATCTTTTTTCTCCAGTTTTTTAAATCTACTTCAGAGAAAGTATCATTTTTCTGAGCATACATAGAAAGCGAGGCGATATAAGCGGTAAGAAGATGACTGGTATTGACAAACTGGTGAATACGTTTAATTCTTAAATGCTGTTGGAATTTAGGGTCAGATAACATCCTCTGGAAGTTATCCGAGAGATTAGCCAATGCAATAATGGCATCTTTTCTGGTCTCTTTGAAATCCTGAGTGATGTTTACATCTTTCTCTGTAATCATTTCACAGACAATCTTAAAGTAGGCTTTGTTACCATTAATGGCGTCAATAACGTAGGATTTATTCTGTGTCCTTTCCCATACCGGAAATACAAAATAAGAAACCAAAAAGCTGATAGCACCACCGATAAGCGTATCAATAATACGGTCTGCAAAGATTACCTGAAAGTTTCCTGGTGAAAGGAAATTAAAGGACATAAATACATAGATTGTCATAAAGAAAATAGCAGTCATGTATTTCTTTTTAAGGAAAGTATAGCACAATACCATACTAACCAAAAGGATAATAAAGAGTACAGTTGTATTACTGATATAGTATAAAATAGCAAAGCTGAGCGTGGCACCTGCCAGTGTTCCGCCAAGTCTTAGGAGATTTCTGGATTTGGTAATGCTAAATGCTGGTTTCTGTATTGCCAGTATCGTGATCAGAATCCAGTAAGAATGTCCAATTTGTACGAATGTGACCAACGAAACAATATAACCGATGAGCAATGCAATGGTTATACGCAAGGCGTGTCTGAAGTGGGCTGATTTTAAAGACAAGTTAAATTTCAGCAGTTTCAGATTGATTTTTTCAGTTTTTGGAGCGAATTTTTCAAAGTCCAGACCGAAAGATAAACTTTTGGCAAGCTTCTCATCGTAACCAGATGCACGATAAACAGTTTTTACTTTTTTGGTAATTTCACTAAGGTTCATCAGGATCTGACGAAGCATCATAAAGTCCTGGAAGTTCTCATGATTCATTTCTGTATTACGAAGGTCATAATACAGCTGATAACATTTCATCAGTTCCTTGTCGAGATTGGCAATTGGAAAAGCTTTCTGATTGGCTTGTACTGCTATACCAATATTGATAAGTTCAGATGAAATAATCTCAATATAACGATGAATAGAAGGGAGAATATTTTTATCGTCAAATTTCTCATGCATGGTTTTATAATCCTGCTGAGAAGTAAGAATTTGTTCGAAAAGATCTATACTCTCCAGAAACATCAGCATAATAATACGGCTGGTAGTAGTAGATTCATTAACGTACGTCCGGGTAGTAAAAAGTATTTCACGCAGATCTTCATGATGCTCCTTCAGCTTAATCTGTGAAGACATCATCTCATGAAAAAGTGCATCAAAATCAGGTTTGGTTCTGTAAAATTTAGATTTTATCCGGATAAAGTTTCCAAGCTCTATAAAGTTTTCTCCCAGAATCTGTTTTACCAGTATGTAGGGCTGAATCTTAGACAATATAAAAAACAGAAGAAAAGCCCATAAACCGCCTAAAGTAAGTGTAACAGAGGTCTGGATAACTTTTCCGCCACCAAAGTGCCCATCGATAAGAATAGCAAATACAACAAGGGTTAATGATCCCATTGCAGAAAGTCGGGTACCATAAATACCGATAAGAGAAAAGAACATTCCGAACAGAATAATCTCTGCTGCAACAATAATGGGGTATTGGTAGGTAAGTCCAATGGCCAGAGATACAATGAAAAAGCAGATAATTCCAATGATAAAAGTATTCCGGCGTCTTATGAAGGGGCCGGGTTGGTCCATATTCGTCATAAGCATGGTACCAAGAGGAAAAGCAAAGTATTCAGCCAGAACACCATAATAGGCCATAATAATGCAGGGGACTACTACTGCAAAGGTCATTCTGAGGCCATAATAAATATATTGGCTGGTCATGAATTTCTTCAATTCGGCGATTCGGTTCATTTTGCAAATTTAGCAAAGCTAATATAAGAATGAAAGCCTTTATAACTGGGAAATATGATTTTTTTGTTAAATCAATATTAATTAAGCTTCCTGTTTTTTGGTTAATTCTTTATGCTCATTACCCCATTTTCCCAATTCAGTTATTATGTTATGAAGTTTATAACCTATTGAAGTCAGTTCGTATTCTACACGGGCAGGCACTTCTGCATATACAAACTTTTGAATTATTTTATACTCAACCAGCTTTTTCAATTCCAGTGCCAGCATTCTTTCTGTAATATTGGGAAGGCATTGTTTTAGCTCACTAAAACGTAATTTTCCGTTTATGAGATAACAGCAAATGGCGAGTGTCCACTGTCCGCCAATAATATTAACTGCGTATACTTCCTGACATTCTTCAGTCAGGGCTTTTTTATTGGCAAAATTTGTTGAAGTGTCTTTAATTTTTGTCATCACTTACATTTTTTATAGGAGCTTACAATGGGTGTACAATATAGTGAATTAAGGGTTTTGTAAATAATTTTGTCCAATATAATTCTAGTTTGAATATGAAAAAAGAAGAAAAAATATTAGTCATTCTGGTTCATCCTGATATCGAAAAATCAGTAATTAATAAGCGCTGGATAGAAGAGCTGCAAAAATATCCGGACCAATATTATATACATAACTTATATAAAGCTTATCCGGAAGAGAAGTTAAATATTGAAAAAGAACAAATGCTTATAGAAGCCTATGATAAAATTGTTTTTCAATTTCCATTTTACTGGTTCAGTGCTCCGCCTTTACTAAAAAAATGGCTGGACGAGGTACTGGTATACGGTTGGGCATACGGCAGTAAAAGTGGATATAAATTTGCAGAGAAGAAGGTTGCCTTGGTAATCAGTGTAGGAATTGATGAAGAAGAATACTCTAAAGAGGGTGTCTACAATTATACGCTTAAGGAACTGACAACACCTTTTGAACTCACTTTTAAATATATTAAAGCCGATTATAAACCTTTATATGCATATTTTGGGATTGAGCGGAATGCTTCATCGGAATGGATTGAAAAAAGTATTCCGGCTTATATTGAATTTTTAGAAAAAATGTAGACTTTTACAAGCAATACTTTTGCTTTGGTTGTACAATATTTTATTTCTTTTTTATAATTTTGAAGCCATGAATATTGAACAGTTATACGCTATTTATAAAACCTGCAATAAGGTCGTAATAGATTCCAGAAAGATTGAAAAAGGAGATTTGTTTTTTGCTTTTTCGGGTGAAAGTTTTGATGCGGCAACACAGGCTGAGGAGGCTATAAATAAAGGTGCTATAGCTGTAGTAATTGAGAATCCTGATTTTAATAATCCGGAAAATAATATTTTCTGCTTTCCATCCACACTTCAGACATTACAAGATCTGGCAAAAGAGCACCGTAAAAATCTAAATATTCCAATTATAGGATTAACGGGGAGTAACGGTAAGACAACAACAAAAGAGCTTATTCACGCTGTTTTGATTCAGAAATACAATGTTCAGTATACACAGGGAAATCTTAATAATCATATTGGAGTTCCTTTAACGCTTTTATCTATCCAGCCAGGACATGAAATGGCTGTAGTAGAAATGGGAGCCAATCATCAAAAAGAAATTGAACTGCTTTGCAGTATTGCTCAACCTGATTATGGTTATATCACCAACTTTGGTAAAGCGCATTTAGAAGGTTTTGGAGGTTTTGAAGGCGTAATTAAAGGGAAATCGGAGTTATACGATTATCTAAAAGCCAATGATAAAAATATTCTGGTTAATCAGGCAGATGCTATACAAGAAGAAAAAACAGCTGCTTACAGTAAAAAAATAACTTTTGGTACTTCTGCTTCCGATTATCAGTATGGAATGTTTACTGAAAATAACAGAATCGGGATTCTGTTTAACGATCAGAAGGCACTTTCTCAATTAACAGGAGAGTATAACTTCAATAATATCTGCGCAGCAATTTCTTTAGGCAAATATTTCGGAGTAGAAGAGACAGCTATAAAAACAGCCATAGAGACTTATACACCGACGAATATGCGTTCCCAGATCGTAGAAAGAGAAGGGAAAACATTGGTATTAGATACTTATAATGCCAACCCGAGTAGTATGGAAGTTTCTCTCAAAAATTTCAGCCAGTATAAAGGATCCAAAACTATTATTATAGGAGATATGCTGGAGCTTGGCGATGAAAGCAGGGGAGAACACAAAAGAATTCTGGCGCTGGCGGAAAGTTTAAATTTTGACAGTATTATCACCGTTGGTCCCAAGTTTAAAGAAGTCAATGCTTCCGAGCTGGCTTTTGAAAGTACAGCTCTTACCGGCGATTATCTGAAACAAAAACCTGTTCTTACTCAGAATATATTGCTTAAAGGTTCCCGCGGGATAGCTTTGGAAAAATTAATTGAGCTTCTGTAAAAAGGAGTTATAGATAATAAATAAAGGGCAATGAATATTCATTGCCCTTTATTTATTACTTATTGTTATTCCAAATCCAGTGCTTCATTCAATATCAAACGAATATTTTGGAAGGTATTTGGGAAAACTTCTGTTTTAATATCACTTTGTGGTTTCCATTCTGCTTTGGTAATACCTTCTATTTCCTGTGGTAATGGCTGCTGATTGCCATGGTGACGCATTTTGTACCAGTGTGTGATCTTTAAAATCTTGCTGCCATCTCTTTCCGTATACATATGATAGGTAGAACTTAGGAATTCTTCCAGAGAAAGATCCGTGATAGAACATTCCTCTTCAACCTCACGCAGAGCTGTTAAATCTTTAGATTCTCCTTTTTCCATTTTTCCTTTCGGAAGATCCCATCTGGACATACGGTAGATAAAAAGAACTTCATCATTTGTATTCAGTACAACACCGCCGGCAGCTTCAATATTTCTGAATGAGGCAGAAAAAGTATTCCATACCTCTTCTACATTTTCGGCATAAATATTAACAGACGGCGTTGAAGTGTTCTCTAACAGGTCTATAGCAATACTAAATGTATTGACATCCACAAATTCTAAATTTTTATCAATTTGCTGAATAGCATTTGTGAAGGATAATTTTCGCTCATTGATAAAAACTTTATACATTTGTTAGGGTTTATAATTAAGTACAAAAATATAAAAATAATGAATTTAGAAGGTAGAAAAGTTGTCGTAAATAAATCGGTTGCTGAATTAAAAGAAATGTTGCAAAAGCCGGAGGACTATAAAGCACTAATGCCGGACAGCCTTAAGACTTTTGAAGTAAAGGAAGGTGGTTTTAACTTTGAATTAAGCGGTCTTCCTAAGATTGGTCTTAAAATTCAGGAGGTTACAGACCAGGGAGTGGTATTAGCTTCAGCAAGTTCTTCTTTGGATTTTGCACTAAGAGGGGTTATGAATCCGGTAAGTGATACCCAAACTGAAGTTCAATTATTATTCGAAGGGAAATTCAATCCGTTTCTTAAAATGATGGTTGAAAAACCGCTTCAGAACTTCATCAACTCATTAACCGACAAGATCGAAAGCTTATAAATATAGATGATGTAGCGGATTTGTAATCCATTATAATCATGAAATAAAGACTGGAAGAGCAATTCTCCGGTCTTTTTATTATTTAATATCTGGCCTTGCCAAGGTTTCAAACCTTGGCAAGGCTATTTAATCCAAAAAAAAGATGTTTCGGATTACAAGTCCAAAGCTAAATTTGGGATTTAAAAATAAAAGAAAGTACTAAGCAATAATTCCGCTGGAATGGTCCTTTGCTGCTCCTGTCGCAGATGCAAGAACATTGTTTTCTCCCAATATCCTTAAAAGCCCCATAAAAGCAAATATAAGCGCTTCTTTGAATTCTATGGTCTGTTGGTCCGGAATGATTAATTGAGTTGAAGTTAAAGCTTGTAAAGACTCTATAAAGAAACGATTGTAAACACCACCACCTGTGACCAAAATGTTTTTGAACTGTTTTTGGTTTAATACAGCTGCTACTTGTTCCGCAGAATGATGGGTTAATGTGGCCAGAGCAGTTTCAACAGATACATTTTGCAGCAAAGGTGTAATTTCAGCATTTACCCATTCTATGCCTAGTGATTTTGGTGCAGGCTGTTTATAAAATGATAAGGCATTAAGCTTTTGAAGAAGAATATTATCAATAGCTGTGTTTCTGGCGATATCTCCGTTCTGATCATATTCCTGTCCCAGTTTATTGCACAACGTATTTAAAACAATGTTAAGCGGAGAAATATCAAACGCTATTCTCTTACCTGCTTCATCGTAAGAAATATTGGTGAACCCACCTAGATTCAGACATGCAGAATACTTTGAAAATAATAAATGATCACCAATCGGAACTAATGGAGCGCCATTTCCACCCATCATTACATCCTGAGAACGAAAATCGTATACCGTAGTTTTATTGGTGTTGTATTTTATAGCTCTTGCATCGCCAATCTGAAGCGTGAAATGCCGATGTGGTTGATGGAAAATTGTATGCCCGTGGGAAGCAATTACATCCAGCTTCTCTATTTTATGTTCCCGGATAAAGTTTTGTGTACATTCGGCTAAATAAAAGCCATATTCAGAATGCAGCGCCAGAAGATCTTCTGATGATAAATCTACAGCAGATCTTAGCTTTTCTTTCCACTTAGAAGAGTAGGGTAATGTATAGCTTTTAAGTATTTTGAAGTCCCACTGTGGGCCTTTAGTAAACTGAACATAACAGATGTCCAGTCCGTCCAGACTGGTCCCGGACATAAGACCTATGCAGTGGTAATCCCTCATTTATTTTTTCATATCCGGCATAGTTTCGGAGTTTGCTTCTCCGAAGCTGCTGTATAAGCTGTATTGACTAAAGTCGTCTTTAGCCTTCATACCGTGAGAACCAATCAGTATGTTTCCTTCTTTATCGGTAATGAATACAGTATCTTTAGTATACATTTTTTTATTTTTCTTATCCCAGTAGATACTCTGCATTTTGAAAGTCTGACCCTCCGGATTGATGATTTTTACATCACCTTTTGCAAGATAAAAATCCTTTTTCTCTATCATTTTGGCATATTTCGCCCATAGCTTGCCAGGTGTTTTAGGATTCTTCTGATCTACAAACTCTATATAAAGACCTTTTCGGGTTTCTACATACGGCGTATCAAGATATTCATACTTTTCGATAAGTGGAGCGTTAAACCTCATAGAAATACGACCGGAATCACGCTGAATGATTTTGGCGTTGTAAAAAACCTGCGAAGGGAAATTAGTTTTCTTTTTTCCGCCGGCTTTACTCTGGTCTTCCTCACAAGATACAAGCAGAAAAAAAATAGCCAAAGGAAATACTCCGGCTAATTTTTTAGAAAATATCTTATGTAAGATGTTCATCTTAGTTGTATAAGTTTTTAATGAACCAACGGTCTGCAAAATTAAATCCAATTTTGAAGTTGATAAATCCTTGCTGTACAAGATTATTTTGAACAGTTCCTTTCTTACCAAATTCTACAGCAAAATCAATGCTGCTGAATGAATTAATAGAAGGTTTGATAGGGAAATTAGCTCCAAGGCTTAATCCGTAACCATTGATATCTTTACCATTGATGTTAAGTCCTCCTTTTTCATAGAACGCTCCATATCTGTAAATCACACGAGAGAAATAACTTCTGAAGTCATTTGCGTTCGGGATAAACCATCCACCGGCAGACACTTTATAACCATCTTTGTATTCGAATGGATTTCCAAGGAAATTAATGGTTCTTCCTTTTGTGTAATCTACCTGAGCAGAAGCAAACCATCTTGCATCTCTACCATAACCGATACCAGCTGTAAATATCTGAGGAATTAGGTTTTTAGACTTACTTACGTTCTGGTCTATAACATTTACATTCTGTCTGTTTTCACCAGTGTAGAAATAAGTACTGTTGGTATATGTAGATTCCATTGTACCTCCGTTACCGAACTGATAAGTCGCACCGGCTGTAATTTTATGGTCTGTACTTGTTTTATGCTGATAAGCGGCACCTAAAGTGAAGTTGAAACTTTTTACTTTATTGGTGGTCTGATAACCATTAATAAGTTCGGCATTTTTAAAAGTAACTTCTTCGATATCGGATACCTTACCGAAATAGAAGTTAGTTCTTAAACCTAAACCTAAACCAGGTATAACCTGATAAGATAAAGCCGCCTCTACTGTACTGATTGTTCCTTCACCTTTAAAGAAATTAGCCTGCTGATTACCTTCATCTCCTATATTTTTAGTTGTTAAGATATTGTAGGTTTTGGAGCTGTATGGCTGATATCCTAAACCAAATTTAACTTTGGAAGATAACGGAACTGCTATCGATATATTAGAAAGATAGTTAGAATGTTTAGTCTTACTATAATTATTATAATCGGATTTATAGAAACTGTTCTCATTAGTAACCTGACCTCTTAAAGAAGTAAGCTCTAAATTGAAGTTGGCTGCCGGGTTGCCGAAGTTAAATGAATTGGTGAAATCTGAGATATATGCTGCAGAAATACCACCCATAGCAGATATATTGAGGTCATTATTGTATTTAACATCTCCAAGCCCAAATACTGCATACGGAGAATTTCCGATAGACTGAGCACTAAGAGTTGTTCCTAATGCGACTAAAGCGAAAACAAAGATTTTGTTCATGTACGATTTGCTTAACAAAGCGCAAATATCATAATAAATAATGAAAGCTAAAAATTATTTACCCCTTAAAATAAGTTAAATAATGTGAAAGAGCTAAAGACTTATGCTTGTTTCTACTTCAATTTATTGCTTTTACAATGTAATTTAATACTCCGTTTGTTGCTTTTGCTTTTCATTTAGGTTTGTGTTTTGTTATTACGGTGCTTATCTTTGTGCTATGCACTGGAATGAAATTGTCGGGCAGAATGCCATAAAGAAAATGCTTCAGGATTCGGTAACAGAAGGCCGTATCAGTCATGCCCAATTATTTGTCGGGAAAGAAGGGTACGGAGGATTGCCACTGGTTTTAGCTTATGTTAAAGAGATTCTTGCCAAAGAGAATTCATCTGCCAGGCATAAGGTTGAAAACCTTAACCATATCGATCTTCATTTTAGTTTTCCAAGTTATACAGAAGGTGGAAAGGCTCTTAGTAAGAATTTTCTGCAGGAATGGAGAAATATGATTTTGGAAAATCCTTATTCAAGTGACGATGACTGGATCATGCGCTTAGATTCCGAAAAAAAGCAAATGATCATTTCAGTTCATGAAGTTGAAGAAATTATAGATAAGTTCAAACTTAAAAGTTTTGAAGGCGGCTATAAAGTCTTAGTCATGACCAAGATTGAAAAAATGAATGATCAGGCAGCCAACAAGTTTCTGAAATTTTTGGAAGAACCACCTGAGAAAACTATTATTCTGCTTTTGGCAGAAAGTATAGATTTCGTTTTGCCTACAATCTTATCACGTTGCCAGTTGGTGAATATTCCCAAACTACCACCTGCTGATTTAGAAAATGCTTTGACAGAGCAGTTTAATATTTCTGTAGATAATGCCCGAGCTTTGGCTTTTCAGGCACAGGGAGACTGGAATCTCGCTATGAAATTAATGTCTGATAATGCTGCAAATGAAGAATTTGAGGCGCTTTTTATCCAATGGGTTCGAAATGCTTTTCAGGCTAAAACAAAACCAGGTGTTATAAAAGATCTTATTTTATGGGCCCGTGAGATTTCTTCATGGAGCAGAGAGAAACAGAAAAAGTTCCTGGACTATTGTGCAGAGATTTTCCGTTTGGCACTATTACATAACTATGCGGCCGATGATCTGGTATACAAATCATTAAACAAAAATGGTTTTAAATGGGAAGGTTTTTCCCGCTTTATCCATGGTGCTAACATTGAATCTATTCTGGAAGAATTATCCGAAGCAAATCTTCACCTGTACCGAAACGGAAATGCCAAAATTATATGGACCGATATGGGAATCAAACTGACCCGTTATATCCATAGATCGGCAAATTAACTGTTATATAAGACCGATTAGCCTGTTTAAGTTTTAAATAGAAAATACTTCGGGTACTGGAGATTATTAATCTAAAGTGTTCTCACGTGAGCTATTATAATGTCTTACTGAGCTGGATTTATAATGAGCCTGACGAAGTCTAATATTATTTTGAATTAAAATTTAAGCAGGCTCTAAGAAATACAGATGTATTACATCCTTTTTCTTCTCATATAAATAAAGGTAATAATAACAACCATTGCCATAACACCCAGTGTTACATAATAGCCGCTTTTATGGTGAAGCTCTGGCATAACGTCGAAGTTCATTCCGTATACGCCGGCAATAAAAGTAATGGGTAAGAAATAGATAGAGTACATAGACAATATCTTCATGGCTTCATTGTTTTTCTGATCACTGATCGCCAGGAACATACCAATAAGATTGGTTACCTGTTGATTCAGATGTTCAAAGTCGGCAATAGCATCCTTCTGTTTGTCTACAAGGTCCATTACTTCTACATGTTCCAGCGGAAGTTTATTGAAATTCTGAACCCAGTCAGATGAGATATTCAGAATACGAAGGTTTAGTCCTGTTTTACGCTTTAGTTTATACAGACGCTTAATCTGATTGGTGTGAGATGTTTTCTTTAAAAATATTTCAGACTCAATTTTGTCAAGCAATTCCAGAAGATTTTCACTTTCTGCATCAAAAGTTTTAATGACCTTATGAGCCAGCCTTAGCGCAATTCTTTCTACAGTAATAAGATCCGGAGTTTTACTGTTGTCCAGTTCATTTTTAGTTTTTATTACACTACTGGTACCAAGTCTGTGGACTGTAATGATGGTCTGGCCTATAATAAATATTCCCAGTTTGGTACTCACATCACTAATGGAATTTAGATTTATCCGCTCCAGTTCTGTATTCTCCCTTGTCAGAAAGAATTTAACGTTATCCGCCTCTTCATATTTAGGAAGGTGATTCGGATCTACAGTATCCTGGAGTAAAAGTTTATTAATTTCATACCTGTTTTGCAGGAAGTCCAGGTCTTCCTCCGTAGGTGCTTCAACATCTATCCATTCGCAGTTATGATTGTGAAATAAAGTTTTGATAGGCATGAGGCAAATGTAATATAAAATTTCTTTCGATGTACTACTATCAGTGATTTTATGTATGAAATTTACCATCGTAACGAGCATGTCTACAGATATTTAAAACTAAATATTACTATGTAAAGAATAAAGTGCTATTTTTGCCGAACTTTTTAAGTGAATGCAATTTTTTAGACAGGATATTTGTCTTGTAATTGTATAAAACTCTGTTAAAATAAAAAAAGAAACATGAAGAAAAGTGTCATAAAAGGCTTTGGTTATTATGTGCCGGAAAAAGTTGTGACAAACGACGATCTGGCCAAATTAATGAGCACAAACGACGAGTGGATTACCGAAAGAACTGGTATCAAACAACGTCATTACCGTAAAAATATAAACGATGCTGAAGAGACTACAGCCTATTTAGGTTTGCAGGCTTCAAAAAAAGCAATCGAAAGTGCAGGCCTCACGGCAAAAGATATTGATTACATCGTATTTGCAACCCTTTCTCCGGATTATTATTTTCCGGGATGCGGAGTTCTGTTACAGGATATGCTGGGATGTGATACAATAGGTGCATTAGATGTCAGGAATCAATGTTCTGGTTTTGTATATGCAATGAGTGTTGCCGATGCTTTCATCAAGGTAGGTCAGTATAAAAATATTCTGGTTGTAGGTGCAGAAATTCATTCATTTGGATTAGATTTTACCGACCGTGGAAGAGGCGTATCTGTAATCTTTGGTGATGGAGCAGGTGCTATTGTACTATCTGCATCTGATGATGATAATGTACAAGGGATTCTTGCAACGAATATGCACTCAGAAGGACAATATGCTGATGAACTTTGTACAAAATTCCCCGGAACAAAATACGGGAGGAGTGTACGTTTGAAAAACGAACCTGATGCTATTCCGGATGAAGAAATTTACCCGCACATGAACGGTAATTTTGTATTTAAGCATGCTGTTACACGTTTCCCGGAAACTATTCATGAAGCACTAGAGAAAGCTGGTAAAAAAGTAGAAGACCTTGATCTTCTTATCCCACACCAAGCGAATAAACGTATTGCACAATATGTACAGCAGCAGCTTGGATTACCGGATGAAAAAGTAATGGTGAATATCGAGAAATACGGAAACACAACTGCAGCTTCTATTCCTATCGCATTAAGTGAAGCCATTGAAGAAGGAAGAATGAAAAGAGGTGACCTTGTATGTCTTTCCGCTTTTGGTAGTGGGTTTACATGGGGTAGTGTTTTATTCGAATACTAAGCTTACAGAAAATATAAAGTATATAAGAACTCTGCCATTAAAAATGTCAGAGTTTTTTATATTCTGAAAATCTGTTATTTTCGTTTCAGAAACTAATGACATATGACTAAAACTATTACTCACTTTTTTCTTGTAATTCTATCTTTATCGGGATTAAGTTTACAAGCTCAGAAAAGAATATTATACAATCTTCAGGTAACTTATCCCGATGGCTTAAAAAAAGAACTCCACTGTATACCTGGATATTAATAATGATAAAGTTAATTTTTATGAGGCCAAGTTTATAACACCAGGACAAAAGCCTTCTGGTCTGGTACAGGCTATAGAAAGAAAAAGTGGTACATCTGAAAACACAATTTTGGTACAGGATTTTAAACTTAATAACTTCAAAATCAAAACAACCGATATTTTGGATTGGAAACTGATGAATGATTATAAAACTGTTGAGAAATACAAATTACAGAAAGCAACGGCGTCATTCGGAGGGAGAAATTGGGAGGTTTGGTTTTGCAATGAAATTCCGCTTGCAGAAGGACCTTATAAATTTAACGGATTACCAGGGTTGGTTTTCGAAGCAGAAGATACGAACGGAGTATTTAAATATTCATTGATGAAAATTGAAAATCTATCCAAATCCTCGGTACAACCGGCATTAAATGTTAAAAATGCCGTTAGTATTACCTGGGAAAAGTATAATAAATTATTATCTGACTTCTATGAAAATCCTTACCAAAAAGAAAGGGAATCTACTCAAAAAGGTAATGAGATCGTTTATGAAGATAAAGAAATGAAAGTACAGGATTTTACTAAAATGACCAAAGATTTTCAGGCAATGATCCGAAAGAACCTGCCACCTTATGTTGAAGCCGATAAAAATTTTCTGCTTAATAAAACTAATTAAGGCCGAAAAGCTTAAAAAGCTTATCATTTTTAGATACAGAGTTTTTTTTCATTTAAAAATCCAGTATTTTAGTCGTTTAAAATCTGAGAATGAAAAGTAAAACTAAGAAACCGATACTCATTTTATTAACGTCGTTAGCCATTGCTAACTTTTCTGCACAGGAAAAATTAACCCAATATATTGATCCATTGATAGGAACTGGAGGGCACGGTCATACGTATCCGGGAGCATCACTTCCTTTTTCCATGGTACAGCTAAGTCCTGATAACGGGCGTGGTGATTGGGATTGGGTGAGTGGTTATCATTACACATCCGATTATATTGCAGGGTTCAGTCATATGCATCTTTCCGGAACCGGAATTGGTGACTGGCTGGATATAGCTGTAATGCCTTTATTAAAACCTGTAGAGCAGTCGGTAGTAGATACACGTACATTTTATTCACATAAAAACGAAAAAGCTGCAGCCGGATTATATCAGGTAAAGCTGGATAACGGAATAACAGCAAAACTGACATCTACAGAAAGAGTAGGGTATCACCAATATACTTTCCCGGCAGGGACAACCGAACCAACTATCCGCCTGGATCTGCACCATGCATTTAACTGGGATAAACCAACAGATACTAAGTTAACTATTGTCGATAATAATACCATTATTGGACAACGATTCTCTAAAGGCTGGGCACAAAACCAGAGAGTATTTTTTGCTTTAAAAACTTCTAAACCGATCAAAGAAATTTTGCTAAACGGTAAGAAATCCAAAGACAAAGAAATTTCATCTAAGGAAACTGGTGTAAATGCACAATTGGTTTTTAATCCTTCGGATGCAGTAGAAATAAAAGTTGCTCTTTCTACAACCAGTGCTGATAAAGCTTTGGCTGCATTAGGTGAAATTCCGAACTGGAATTTTGACCAGGTAGCTGCTAATGCAGATAAAGTATGGGAAAATGAAGTTTCCAAAATTAAAATCGAAGCTAAAAGCAAATCTCTGAAACGTATTTTCTATTCAGCTTTGTATCATACTGCTCTGACGCCGACTTTGTATTCGGATAAGGATGGAGAATATGGCAATTACAAAAATGAAATAAAGAAAATGCCGAACGGTGAACAGCGCTATACATTGTACTCTTTATGGGATACTTTCCGTGCTGAACATCCTTTGTTAACTATTACACAACCAGAAAAATATACCTCTCTTATCAATAGCATGCTTGCTTTCTATGATGAATATGGTCTGCTTCCGGTGTGGGATCTTAGTACAAACGAAACCAATACAATGACGGGATATCACGCTATTCCTGTATTGGCAGATGCGATACTGAAAGACATTCCGGGGATTGATAAAGAAAAAGCATACAAAGCAATGCTGGCGAGTGCGTTTCAGAAAGTAAGAGAAGTGCCAGCATATAATGAATATGGTTATGTTCCTCAGGATATAGGAGGTGGTAGCGTAACTAAAACATTGGAATATACCTTCGATGATTATGCAATTTCTTTGGTAGCCAAGAAATTAGGTAAAACAAAAGACTTTGAAACTTTTAGTAAAAGAGCAAAAAATTACCAGAAGCTTTTCGATCCTAAAACCGGATTTATGAGAGCAAGATACAAGGATGGTAAGTTTGTAGAGCCTTTTGATCCTTTTTATTCCGAACACGAATTCGATAAGAGCCAATATATTGAAGGTACTGCATGGCAGCATTCCTTCTTTGTGCCTCATGATGTAAGAGGGCTTGCAAAGTTATTCCCGGCTAAAAACGGACTGAGCAAAATGCTGGATGCTCTTTTTGTAGCACCTTCTGTAATGCATGGAGATTTTACCTCTCCGGATGCCAGTGGATTTATCGGGCAATATGCCCATGGTAACGAACCAAGCCACCACATAGCTTATATGTACAGCTATATTGGTGAAGCATGGAAAACACAGGAACGTATCCGACAGATTATAGATACCATGTACAGTGATAAACCGGATGGATATGCAGGTAACGAAGATGCAGGACAAATGAGTGCCTGGGCAGTATGGTCTATTATGGGATTGTATCCTGCAAATCCGGTAACCGGGGAATATGTTTTTGGAAGTCCTTCGTTAGATAAAGCTGAAATCAAAATGCCTAACGGTAAAGCCTTTACAATTGAAGCTAAAAATAATTCGCAGACAAATATCTATATCCAGTCGGTAACCTTAAATGGTAAACCATACGATAAAGTATACATTACTCATGACGAAATGCTGAAAGGAGGTAACCTAACCTTTAATATGGGAGCAACACCTAATAAGAACTTTGGAAAGGATCCTAAGAGCTGGCCGAAGTCTATGGAAAACTAGAAGACAAGAACTTGCATAATAAAGAATGCAGCCCTAAAGGGCTGCATTCTTTATTTATAATGGACAGAAATTAATTTTACAGAATCTCTTCAATCATTTCCCATTTTTCCTTTAATAGCTTTTCAAGCTGATTAATTTCCTCCTGATACATTGTTTTTTTTCTGGTACCGAAGTACAAAGTATTTTCTACAGGATGCGTTCCTTCCCAGACCATTTTTATTTTTCCGGAATTAAGAACATCAGCACAAAGAAAATCCGGCACTACAGAAAAACCCTTACTATCACTAAGACAGCGGATAATTGAGCTTATATTCGGAACAATATAGTTAGGACTAAAATCCGGATGTTCGCCAAAATGCTTCAACCAGAAATTTTTCAGATGTTCCATATCAGCAGCGGTACTATACCATAATTGTTGCTTTAGTAAATTGGCTGCATCTTTGATTTTTCCCTCATGCAATAATTCTTCCAAGCCAGTTGTATCCGTTTCGTTCCCGGCAATCAGAACAATTCTTTCTTTAGAAAAAGGTTGGTACTGAAGATTGGGCTGAGATCCTTTTTGTGGAGTAATGATCAGGTCCAGCATACCACTATCCAGATCATGCTGCATTTGTGGATACTCCCCAAATTTAATAATCAGATTAAAAGGAAGTTCGGAGATGTGCTCCTCCAGTGTATATTGAAAGGTTTCAAAACACATTCCTACACTAATTGTAGGCCGTTCATTTTGTGTGCGTTTATGAAAATGCTGTTCTCCTTCCTCCAGCTTTTTCATGGAATCCAATATATAATTATAGAGGATCTTTCCTTTTTCTGTAGGGACCATCTTTCGTGCAAGCCGGTCAAATAATTTGTTTCCGGTAAATGCTTCCAGAGAGTTAAGGTGCAGACTAACTCCTGGCTGTGATATAAATAACTCCTGAGCAGCTGCAGACAGGGTTCCTGTTTCGTATATAGCTTTGAAAGTACGAAGCCATTCCAAATTCCAACGCATAACTATAATTTTTATGATACAAATGTACAATTTAAATTATTTGCATTATAATAATTTCTGATAGAAATTTGCACTATCAATTATTAAAATTATATAAATGAAAAAGAGTCTGCTGTCTCTCGCATTAGGAGGACTTGGAATCGGGATTACAGAATTTACCATTATGGGAATGTTACCCGACGTAGCAAGAGACCTTAGTATTTCTATACCACAGGCAGGTTATCTTATAACAGCCTATGCACTTGGAGTAGTAGTAGGAGCCCCACTTTTGGTGGTAGGAATGAATAAGTTTTCTCCTACCAAAACTTTGATTCTGTTAATGATTTTATTTACGGTATTTAATGGTTTATCTATCATAGCACCGGATTATGAACTTTTAATGGTATCAAGATTTATTTCAGGATTACCACATGGAGCATTTTTCGGAGTAGGATCTGTTGTTGCCAGCCGTTTGGCTGATAAAGGAAAAGAAGCACAGGCTGTAGCTACAATGTTTTCCGGATTAACAGTGGCTAATCTTTTAGGAGTTCCACTGGGAACTTATATAGGACATCATTTTTCATGGCGTTATACTTTCCTGCTTATTGCGATTATAGGATTACTCACAATACTGGCTCTAAAGTTATGGATGCCAAAAACAGAAGCAAGAGAAAGCAAACAAAGTCCATGGAAAGACTTCTCCATTTTCCGCAGCAGTAATGTATGGTTTATGGTACTTATATTTTCCGTTGCTCCGGGAGCACTTTTTGCTTGGATAAGCTATATAGCTCCATTAATGAGCGATGTTTCCGGAATTGCAGAGAAACATCTTCCATATATTATGGTCTTGGCCGGACTTGGAATGTTTGTAGGCAACCTTATAGGCGGAAAACTGACAGATGCCTTTTCACCTTCAGTTATTGTTATTGCAGTGCTTGTATTTCAGATTGTGTGTATGATGACTATTTATTACACAGCCGCCAAAGTCTGGGCATCACTTGTAATGACTTTCCTTACCGGAGTTACCACTTTTGCACTTGTACCTTCACTTACATTATTATTACTGAACTCAGTAAAAAGCGATGCAGAAATGCTGGTAGCATCCCTGGGACCAGCCTGTTTCAATATAGCAAATGCCTTAGGTGCTTTTCTTGGAGGCATTCCTATTGAAAAAGGTTATGGATACACTTCTCCTGTATTAGTGGGAGCAACGATGGCAGCAGCCGGAATTGTAATATCTCTGCTATATCTAAGGAAAAATAGAAAACAAAAATATGTGGCTGAATCTTGTCAGCTATCCAATTACTAATTGTCTCAAATATTTAGACTGTATACAGTATCTAAAGAAAA
Organism: Elizabethkingia bruuniana; assembly: GCF_002024805.1. Taxonomy (NCBI): domain Bacteria; kingdom Pseudomonadati; phylum Bacteroidota; class Flavobacteriia; order Flavobacteriales; family Weeksellaceae; genus Elizabethkingia; species Elizabethkingia bruuniana. The sequence goes on along the minus strand of NZ_CP014337.1, from coordinate 1,841,986 downwards.
TGAATCAGAATCAAAATAATAATTATATACTTAAAATATAAAAAATGGAATACAGAAAATTAGGAAATACAGATTTAGAATTATCAGCAATTACTTATGGAGCATTCGCTATTGGTGGTAACATGTGGGGAGGTAACGAAAAAAAAGACTCAATAGCATCTGTAAGAGCATCAATTGACAATGGTGTAACAACTTTAGATACAGCTCCTTTTTATGGTTTTGGACTTAGTGAAGAAATGATAGGTGAAGCTATTAAAGGTTATGACAGAAGCAAAATTCAGTTATTGACTAAATTCGGATTGGTATGGGATGGCAGCAATCAGGGAAAAGGAGAGTTCTTCTTCGATGCTGAAGAAGCGGGAAAAACAATTCCTGTATACAAATATGCTTCTAAAGCTAGTGTAATTAAAGAAGTAGAGGATAGTTTAAAGCGCCTGCAGACCGATTATATCGATTTGTTACAGATTCACTGGCCAGATGCTACAACTCCGATCTCAGAAACAATGGAAGCTTTAGAAATCTTATTACAACAAGGTAAAATACGTGCTGCCGGAGTCAGTAACTATAGTGTAGAACAGGTTGCAGAAGCTCGTAAAAGTCTGAATATTGCCAGCAACCAGATTGGTTACAGTATGCTGAATCGTGGTGTTGAAAATGACCTGGTACCATATACATTGGAAAATGACCTTGGAATTATTGTTTACAGTCCAATGGAAAGAGGATTGTTGACAGGGAAGTATTTTAAAGATGGTAAACTAAAAGATAATGACCACAGAAACGGTTACTTCCAACAGTTTGATCTTGAAAAAGTGAAAACATTCCTGGAAACTATTACCCCGATTGCTGAAGATAAAAATGCAACACTTTCTCAGCTGGTATTGCGTTGGACAAGTCTACAACCTGCAATTACAGTAGTCCTGGCAGGAGCAAGAAATGCTGAGCAAGCTGCAGCAAATGCTAAAGCAATGGATATTAATCTTACTGCTGAAGAATTAGCATTTATAAATACTGAACTTTCTAAAATCTAAAAAAGATGGACATAGCATATACGCTAGAACTCCGATAAAGAGAAGTATATGCTAAGTTCCTTTTATTAGAAACATAAAAATATACAAATGAAAAAAAATATAATTAGCAAATTATTGCTATCCGGAATGCTTGTATCAGGAGTTTCCGGTATATATGCTCAGAACAAAACATTAATAGATCCTAAAGATACCAGTTGGTATACTTCGCCTTATGGAAAAGGAGATGAAATAGGAGCCGCTAATCTGATGACGCCAGAATTGGTTTTACAATCAGTAAAGCTGGTGAAGAAAGGTAAAACACTTTCTTTAGCAGTTCCGGTTGACAAACATTTACCAGCTTTCCGCCACCGTAGTTTTAATCTTTATAATATTCAGCCCGGAGAGCAGGGAGGGAAGACATTGGGTACAAATAAGTTTAGCTTTAATGATGAACTTGTAAATGCCTGGACTGGTGTTGGGACACAGCTAAATGGTATTGGCCATATTGGTATTGATAACGTCTATTACAACGGAAACAAAGCGACAGACTTTGTAACCGTAGAAGGTGTTAGAAAATTGGGTGTAGAAAAAGTTCCACCAATGGTTACCCGTGCTTTAGTACTGGACATGACGGCATATTATGGAAAAGAAATTGTTCCGGGTGGGACTGAATTTACGGTAGCTGATATTCAGAATGTTCTTAAAAAAGAAGGATTAAGCCTTAGAAAAGGAGATGTTGTGTTATTTAACACCGGATGGTTGGAGCTGATCGGAAAAGATAACAATCAATTTCTGGAAACAGAACCCGGGATAGGAATGGAGGCTGCACAATGGCTGGCTGACCAAGGAATTATTGCCTTTGGAGGTGATACATGGGCATCCGAAGTTTATCCAAATCCCAAGAGTAAAGAAGAGTTTCCTATTAACCAGTTTATGCTGGCTAAAAGAGGAATTTATAATCTTGAACTAATAGATACAAGACCTTTGGTTAAGGAAAGAGTATGGGAATTTTTGTTTGTATTAGGACAACCTTTATATGTGGGGTCTACCCAGGTAAATGTTAATCCGGTTGCTATTTACTAATGAAAACTTTCTTAAATTAGGAATATAATCAAACAAATTACAGAATCACTAAAAAACAAAAACAAATGTCAAACAAACTAACAGGATTTTCACGCGCTAATCACGTTGGAATCACAGTAAGTAATCTGGAAAAATCTATTGCTTTTTATGAAGCATTAACAGGGATCAAAGTCTCCAATATCGATGAAATTGGAGGTGAAAGAATGGCTAAAACTCAAGGGTTGGAAGATACCCGGATTAAATATGCCAATCTGCATCTGGATAACCTGAACATTGATATTTTGGAGTATGTGTTGCCCGCTCCTGAAAAAACATCTTATCAGAACAATCAGATTAGTGCAATGCACTTATGTTTTGAAGTAGATGATATTGATGCTGCTATGGAACGTTTGAAAGAGATTGGTATAGAACCGGAAGGTGAACCTATAGTATTTCAGGAAGAAGATGGATTGAAATCCGGATTTGGTACTGCTGTAGCTTATTTTCGTGATCCGGACGGAACAAATTTAGAGATTATTGCTCCTCAGGGGCCGTTTAAACGTAAAAGTAACTAAAAGAACAAATCCCTCACTGAAAAGTGAGGGATTTGTTTATCTATGGAGGTTTACCAGTAAAATTTGTTATTTGAAAGCCTCTTTTAATTTTCTATGTCTGTTTCTTTTCATCGCTTCTACTTTTACATGCCTAAAAGGTTTGATGACTTTCTTTGTTGCTTTTAATGAGCGAAGGTATATACTTATTAATAATGAAATACATGCTGCTGTACCTAGTGCTCCACCAAAGCCGTTGAACTCTTTACTGATGTTGTAATAAATAATAGTGAAGACGATTGGAGCAATAAACAGATTGAAATTTTTATAGTGTTTTCTGGAAGTAATCATTCCAATGAAAGTAGATCCTATTACCAGAAAAGGAATATCCCGTGGTAAGTCATAATGCAAGAAACTTTCATTAATCTGATATATTCCGCCAATAATAAGAGCTAAAAGACTGGAAGATTTTACAGCCCCGAGTTTCAGATAGCGATTCAGATAAAAGGTAAGCCAGCTGCCTGATATAACGATAAGGATATGAAGAATAAGCAGCATTACATGAAAAATTTAAAAATAATATAAGAGTACATTACACCCATAAAAGCCAGAGTGCCCAACTTTCCGCCAATTCCATGAAAGAGGTGCTGTGTGAATGCGTAAAAAACAGCCGTGAAGAAAGTAGCGGTAAACAAGTAATAATAACCAAATTCCAGTTTACTCATTCCGACGAATGCACCACAATAAATAGCGATGGGCCAGTTTTTAGAAGATCTGAATTTCTTGATTTTCGGAAGCATACTTCCGGTAAAACCCACAAGTCCGGCTGAAAATACGGTGTTGAATCCGATATTATGCTGAAGAAAGTAAGTGGTAAAGCTGCCAGCTAAAAAGAAAAGAAAAAGCTCATAATGGAGCTCTTTCTCATGTTCTATATGTAGTCGCTGTGGCTTTCGGTATGCGAAAAACAAAATCACAGCCATCAGGATAAATACCACTACAAACCATGTATTAATATTCTTTTCTTTTACAATAGCAATGACAAAATATAATTGCGCCAGAATGAAAAGGAATAGTAAAATACGGGGTATAAGTTTGTACAAATCTTTTTTTTGCAAAATTACCACGCAAAAAACAAAAATAAAAATTTGTTACTCAGAATCTTTATGAAGCCAGATAACTTTCTGCTCCGGCTGGTGTGTCTGCCCGATAATATCGCGGTACAGACCCGGTCTCCTTGCTTTCCGGTAACGATAACCACCTGCCAATTGCAGCTTTTCTCTTGTGAGCACTGAAGAGACAAAGCTGTCTTCAAAATTTTGACATTCATTCAAAATATCGCCAAAAGGGTCAATAATCATGGAGCAGCCATTTTTAAGCTGGTCATCGTCCATGCCGATAGGATTAGAGAAAACGACATAAATTCCATTATCATAAGCACGTGCTGGAAGCCATTTCATTAACCAGTCTCTTCCTTTCATTCCGTTAAATTCTAGTCGGAGTGATGTTGGATCGCTCTCCCTGTTTTTCCATAGTTCGGGATCAACAAAACCAGCGCCTGGTCGGGATGACGGTGTACACATGGTTACATGTGGCATAAAGATAATTTCAGCACCCAGCAGGGCAGTAGCCCTTACATTTTCAATAATATTATTATCATAACAAATCAGTATGCCGCATTTCCATCCTTTTATTTCAAAAATGCAATATTCATTTCCCGGAGTCAGATAAGGATTGATAAACGGATGTAGTTTTCTGTACTTCGCTACGAGGCCGTTTTTGTCTACACATATATAAGCCTTGTGAAGATTGTCATGCTCATCTTTTTCAAAAAGGCCCGCCAGGATTACGATATTATTTTCTGCTGCTATCTGTTGTAATTTATGTATACTTTCTCCCTGAGGAATTCTTTCTGCAAGTTCCAGCATTTGTTCTTTAGTGAGCTTTCGGGCAAAGGTATAACCCGTAATAGAGCATTCGTGAAATGCAATGATATCTGATCCTTCCTTAGCCGCTTCTTTGGCTAGTTTTTCAATAACCGAAAGGTTGTACTCTTTATCACCACTTTTATGTTCAAACTGAGCTGTAGATACTTTTATTTTGTCCATTTTATCTTTGATTTAACGGGAACAAAATTATAAGCTTCTGAAATTCAGAAATTGTATAAAACCGACATTAAGGTTTATTGATATTCAGAAAATTGGTGGCTAGTTTCTGTGTTTTATCCATATATTGTTTAGGAGTGATTCCGGTATACTTTTTAAATTCACGGATCAGATGCGACTGATCGAAATAATTGGCAGTATATCCCAGGGAAGTCATGGAATCTGACTCATTTGGATGGCTTAGAAGTCTTAAAAAGCGGTGTAATCGTATAATACTAGAAAAAGCTTTTGGAGAAATACCGATATGCTCTTTGAATATTCTTTCAATATGTCGCTCCGAATAACCGGAGCGCTTTACAAGATTGCTAATAGTTCCGGAGTCTTTGTCTTTGTACAGAATATCCATAAGACTTATAGGCGTGCTAATATCTTTTGCTCTGCCGGCGGTATATGTTTTTAAAAAAAATAAATTCAGAAGTTGTATTTGCTTCTCGTAATTATTAGATTCAAATAACTCTTCGGTAAGAAAGCTAATATTCGGAAACAGATGATTTGCATCAGTAATCTGATTTTTCATTTCATATGCCGGAATACCTGTCAGCTGTTTCATGCCTAAAGGACTAAATACAACAATAATAAAAGAAAATCCGGAGTTGGTGTACAGATCCCGGAAATCACTAATCTGACCGTATAAAAAAGATCCTGGAAGCTGAGTTTTATGACTGAGATCAGTCGCCAGACTTCCCTGAAGTGAAAATACAACTCCTGTACTGCCGTCGGTAAACAAACGCAGTATTCCCGTTAACTGTTGAGTACTCTCCAGAAATAGATAGTGTCGGATAAAAGGTTGCAGGTATTGATCCGGAAGGAATTGCATAATACAAATTTAAAAAAGGAGGTATAAAAACCTCCTTTTATTATATTAATCAGACTTTAGCTTAACAAATGAGGTTTCTCATTATAGGTCTTCCAGATGAACTCACCAAATAATGTATTTGCCCAGGCAAACCATTTACGGGTAAAGTTCGTAGGATCATCTTTATGGAAAGATTCATGCATGAATCCTGTTCCACCATGTGTTTTTACGAGCATCTGAACGCATTCTCTAATCTCAGCATCGTTATTGGAAGTTAACCCTCTCATAGTAATAGCAATTGGCCAGATATAGTCGCGTCCAATGTGTGGACCGCCAATACCTTCTCCGGCTTTACCTTTGAAGAAGAATGGGTTGTCTGAGGAAAGAATATACTTTCTTGTTCTTTGGTAGACTTCATCATTTACATCTACAGCTTCAAGATACGGAAGAGCAAGTAAGCTTGGTACATTAGCATCATCCATCATCAAATAACTTCCGAAACCATCTACTTCATAAGCATATACTTTACCAAACTTAGGGTGATTTACAATTCCATGTTCTTTAACAGCTTGCTCCACTTCATCAGCTAAAGCTAAAAATTTCTGAGCCAGGTCATTTTCTTTTTTTACCTCTCTCAGTATTTCTGCAGAGTGTCTAAGGCTTACTACAGCAAAAAGGTTTGCAGGAATAAGGAATGAGAAAATAGTGGAGTCATCAGAAGGACGGAAGCTTGAACAGATAAGTCCTACCGGCTTTACTGGGTAACCGTAACCGTCAACTTGCAAAGTATCGGATCCTCTCGGCGTGGTTCTCATAAATTTATATGGACCAAGATCGTTTTTACGTTGTTGCTCAGTAAATGTTTTATAAATATTTTTTTGCGCCTGTACCCATTCATCATTAAACGGAGTAGTATCACCAGATATTTTCCAATAGTGATAGGAAAGTCTTATAGGATAACAAAGAGAATCTATTTCCCATTTACGCTCGTGGATGCCGGGCTTCATATCAGTATGATCGCTAAACCATTCTCCCTTTTTAGTTGGATCATTATAGAAGGCATTAGCATATGGATCTATATTAATACATTTACTTTGTTTACGGATAAGTCCCTGTATCAGTTCCTGAAGTTTTTTATCACCTTTCATCAGTTTCAGATATGGCCATACCTGTGCGCTACTGTCACGAAGCCACATAGCGTCGATATCTCCGGTAATAACATAAGTAAGGTTTTGCCCGTTTTCCTGATAAGGGAATACTGTTGTGTCTAATGTATTAGGGAAACAGTTATTGAACATCCATGCCAATTCCTTATTCTTCACCTTTTTACCAAAAGTATCAATAGCCTTCTCAATCGCAGGGCTTGTAAATTTTCTGCTGGCTTGTGGAGTTCTCACTACAGGGAAATCATAAAAAAAGTCAGCTGCAAGCACTGTTTTAGGTGTTAATAAACCGATACCAGCCAATGATGCATTTTTAATAAAATCTCTTCTATCCATTTAGTATTTAGTTTTTTTTATTCTGAATAACTCCAAATATACTGATTTTATTAAGAATAATTCTCTTTTAATATAATGCAGTTGTACCAATAGTAGTATAAAAATAAAACCCTCTCAAAAAGGGAACTTTATAAGTATTATAGATTTATAGGTTTACATTTTATCAGGAGTGTTAAATAAAGAAAATTCTTCGTTATTATTTATTAAAATTATATTCCATATCAAAGAAAGATTGTAAATTGGAAGAATAAAACACCGTATGATGTCTACACCTCCTACATTGTCGTTTTCTTTGCTTACAGATTATGATATTGATCTGTTCAGAAAAGGAAAACACTACCGTCTTTATGAAAAGATGGGAGCACATCTGGTGGAAGTTAACGGCTACAAAGGCGTTTATTTTGCTGTATGGGCCCCAAATGCAAAACAGGTTTCGGTTGTTGGTGATTTTAATAACTGGAAAGGAGTTATTCACGAACTGAAATACAGATGGGATGATTCCGGAATATGGGAAGGCTTTATTCCAAATATAGGCTTGGGCAATATCTATAAATATGAAATAGAAACCCATACTGGTGATGTCTTTTTGAAAGCAGACCCCTTTGGTAATATTGCCGAAATACCACCACAGACAGCATCTATAGTTTCTACTACCTGGTACGAGTGGAAAGATACAATGTGGATGGAGGAACAGCACCACAAAAATTCTTTTCAGGTTCCAATATCTATTTATGAAATTCATCTGCCTTCATGGAAGAAAGATAAAAACGGAAATGTAAATTTCAGGAGTATAGCACCAGACTTGGTTGCGTATATAAAAGAAACAGGATTTACACATGTAGAATTTATGCCGGTTACATCATATCCTTATGAACCTTCGTGGGGATATCAGGTTACAGGATATTATGCTGTAGACAGCAGGCTGGGAAGTCCACAGGATCTGATGTTTCTTATTGAGGAATTCCATCGGAATGATATAGGTGTTATTATGGACTGGGTTCCGGCTCATTTTCCTTCAGATGCTCATGGTTTATATCGTTTTGATGGTAGCTTTTTATACGAACATGAAGATGAGAGACAGGGATATCATCCGGAGTGGAATACCCGAATTTTTAATTACGGCAGAAACGAGGTAAAGTCTTTTTTGATCAGTAACGCTTTCTTCTGGTTGGAGCGTTTTCATATAGACGCCTTGCGGGTAGATGCAGTTACTTCTATGCTGTATCTGGATTATGCAAGAAAAGATGGTGAATGGATTGCCAATAAAGATGGTGGTAACATCAATCTGGAAGCATTGGAATTTCTGAAAGAATTTAATACAGCTGTAAATAAGCATTATCCGAATGTAAAAACTATTGCAGAAGAATCGACTTCCTATCCAAAACTTACACATGCTGTAAAAGATGGTGGAGTAGGTTTCGGAATGAAATGGATGATGGGCTGGATGCACGATACAATTCGATATTTTAAAAAAGATTTTTTAGTAAGACATAGTTCACATCACGATATTACTTTTAGTATATCCTATGCTTTTGATGAAAAATATGTGCTTCCTCTTTCGCATGATGAGGTTGTACATGGTAAATCTCCTATGCTTTATAAAATGTTTGGAGATGAATGGCAAAAGCATGCTAACCTAAGAGCTTTATATCTATGGATGTATACACATCCCGGAGCAAAATTACTTTTTATGGGAGACGAATTTGCACAGACTTTGGAATGGGACTTTAGTGCGTCTCTGAACTGGCATTTGCTGGAATATGAAGCTCATCATAAAATGAAAGATTTTGTAACCAGACTCAATAAAGTTTACAGAGAAGAAAAAGCATTATATGAACTAAATTATGAAAGTGCCGGTATGGAGTGGCTTCATGCAGATGATAGCAGAAACTCGGTATATGTGTATCTTAGAAAAGGTAAAAGCAGAGAAGATCAGTTATTAGTCATTTTAAATTTGTCCTCGGTTCCATATAAAAATTTCAGGATAGCTTTACCGGATATGTCAGGTTGGGAGCCTGTTGTTAATTCGGATGATAAAGAATATTGGGGGAGTGGAAAAACTATAAAGAGCTTTAAAACTAAAAATGTACCGCATTATGGAAAAGAATATTCGGCAGATATAGATTTGCCGCCATTATGCGGAATAATATTCAGAAGAAAAAAATAATAATCATTATGTACGATCAGTTAGATATCTATCACATCAGTATGGAGTGCTATCCGGTAGCCAAAGTTGGCGGACTGGCAGATGTTGTTGGTGCTTTGCCTAAGTATCAAAATATGATGGGGGCGAAGGCTAAAGTTGTGATGCCATGGTACAACAAACCATTTGTACATCAGAATAAATTTGAGATTATTTTTGAGAATACTGTGTATCTTGACGGAAATCCTTTTTATTTTGAAATACTACAAGAAGAAAGTGATATTTTGGGATTTGAACTTTATCTTGTAAAAATACATGGGCTTACGGATCGGGATGAAGTATATGGCTACAGAGATGAAAGTATGCAGTTTATTGCCTTTCAGCGGGCTGTGCTGCAATGGTTATGCTGGGAACAACGAAGACCAGATATCTTGCATTGCCATGACTATCATGCCGGGCTTATTCCCTTTTTTACAGAATACTGTCATGAATATTCATTCCTTAAGGGAGTGAAAACTATTGGAACTATACACAACGGACAATACCAGGGACATATGTCCTGGGAAATGGCTCGTTTCTTTCCGGAGTTCGACCAATGGAAATGGGGGCTTCTGGATTGGGATAAATGTATCAATCCACTTGCAGTAATGATTAAGAATACGCATGCTTTTAACGCTGTTTCCGAAGGTTATCTGGAAGAATTACTTGCAGAAGCCAACGGCCTGGATGAATTAATCCGGCAGGAAAGGGCTAAAGCGTATGGAATTATCAATGGAATTGACACTGAAGTCTGGGATCCGAAATCAGATCCGATGATGGATAATAATTATACCTTAAAAACTTTTGCAAGGAAAAGAGAGTTGAATAAGGCCAAGTTGTGTGAGACTTATGAACTGAATCCTGAGCTTCCGCTTTATGCATTCATCGGAAGGTTTGCAAAAGAAAAAGGTGCAGATGTACTTCCTGATTTAATCAGCAGATGTATATGGGAGAATGAGGGGAAACTTAATTTTATTGTTTTAGGTTCCGGAGATAAAGGGCTGGAAGACAGATTCAGATACCTGAAAAATGTGTTTTATGTAAATCTTGCAGTAGATTTAGGATATAAAGAACAATTGTCGCACCAGATTTATTCTTCTGCAGATTTTCTGTTAATGCCTTCCAGAGTAGAACCTTGCGGGCTCAATCAGATGTACTCCATGCGATATGGAACAATGCCTATCGTAAGATTAACAGGTGGATTAAAAGATACCGTAAAAGATATTGGAGATGATGGTTATGGGATAACTTTCCGTAATTTCAATATGGAAGACATGCTTCATGCCGTTAATAGATCGCTATATTTATACTATAACCTGCCTTCTGACATGAAGGATTACCAGAAGAAAATGATGAAGATTGATTTTTCATGGGAAAAATCAGCAGAAAAATATTTAAATTTATATACGGTATAATAAAAAATATACCTATTTTAAACACACTAAATAAATAAAATATTAACCATGGGAAAAAAAGTAATCTCAATTGTTTTAGGAGGGGGAAGAGGCTCCAGATTATTTCCTTTAACAGATCAAAGGTCTAAACCGGCTGTGCCGATTGCGGGAAAATACAGACTGGTTGATATTCCAATCTCCAACTGTGTAAACTCCGGATTTAATCAGATCATGGTTTTAACTCAGTTTAATTCAGCGTCTCTTAATCAGCATATAAAGAATACGTACAACTTTGATGTTTTTAGCCGAGGCTTTGTGGATATCATTGCTGCAGAGCAAAGTGTAGATAACGATAAATGGTTTCAGGGAACAGCAGATGCTGTAAGGCAGTCTATGCCGCATTTACGCAAGTATGATTACGATTACATACTGATTCTTTCCGGAGACCAGTTATACCAAATGGATTTCAGGGAAATGCTGAATTTCCATATCGAAAACGAAGGTGATATTACAATTGCAACAATACCGGTTAATGAAAAAGATGCTCCCGGATTTGGGATTTTGAAATCTGATGAACAGAATAATATTACCGCTTTTATTGAGAAGCCCGGAAAAGATATACTGCCACAATGGAGTTCGGATGTTGATGAGGTAAGTAAAGCGCAAGGGAAGAATTATCTTGCTTCCATGGGTATATACATTTTTACAAAAAGCATTTTAACCAAGATATTTGATGAAAACAAAGGGGACGACTTTGGTAAGGAAGTAATCCCGGCATCAATTGGCAATTACAATACATTAAGCTATCAATACAATGGTTATTGGACAGACATCGGGACTATAGAATCCTTCTTTGAAGCCAATATGGATCTTACACAGGATTTACCTCAGTTCAACATGTTCAGTTCTTCACCAATCTTTACAAGATCCAGAATGCTGCCGCCAACTAAGATCAACGGAAGCTATATGGAAAAAGTAGTAGTAGGGGACGGTGCTATTATTATGGGGGATCGCCTGGAAAAATGTGTCATCGGTAACCGTGCAAGAATTGGCAGAGGAAGTGTTGTTAAAAACACCTATATGATGGGAGCAGATTTCTATCAAAATGATGAAATTAATGATTTAGTACCTCTTTTCGGTGTTGGAGAAAATTGTTATATCGAAAATGCTATTATAGACAAGAACTGTATGATCGGGAATAATGTCCGGATTATCGGTGGAAAACATATGCCGGATGCCGACTATGAATCTTATTCTGTACGCGATGGTATTATTGTGATAAAAAAAGAAGCTATAATTCCTAACGGAACTATAATACAATAGGCCAGTATGAGGAAGAGTATTATCTTTGTTGCTTAATTTCAGTGAATGAAGTGGGTTAAGTTAATTATTACTTTTCTGGTACTAATATTTGGTATTTATGCGGTTTCCATGATTTTCGTGGAGAAGACAAAGAGTTTTTCTGTAAAAAAGGAAATCAATTTTCCGTTGGAAAAAGTTTTTCCTCAGTTTAACAATCTGTACAATTTCTCGCAATGGAATGAATTTATACAGGAGAATGATCATCTAGGTTTCTCTTATTATACGCCATATGACGGAGTTGGAAGCTCCATGCATTTTGTAAATAAAAGAGATTCTGCCGAAAATGGAGATGTGTTTATCCGTTATGTTATACCAAACAGAGGGATTAAATATCAGTTGTTCAAAAATAGTGACAGCAATCCTTATCTCATAGATGTTAGTTTCAAAAAGCTTGGTGCGGAAAAAACCGAAGTTACCTGGTATGTACGGACACCAGCCAGACCTTTTTTAAAACGCTCCCTTAATTTAATCTATGAAGAGAATTTCGTTTCGGGTATAGATAAGAGTATTATAGCATTGGCTAATCATCTGGGTAATAAAGTAGATCGTGAAGCTAAGCTTAATACCATAAAGTATGATACTATTGTAGAGGAAAACCACGAAGAAGCCATTCTTTTAGGGCTAAATGTAAGTGCATCTAACCGTAAAAAGGGGGATTTCTTCAATTCTGTGGTGATGAACTATAATAAACTCTACAGTTTTATGACGAAGGATCTTGGAAAGAAAAACGACGAATTTGGAGAACCACAGCTGGTAATGCGCTCCAATAATGTCAACGATAAAGAGATTTCGTACTTCTATGGAGCTACGGTTAGTAAGAAATTTGATGTCACCGATAATAATTTTAACTTCCGTGACGTTAAAGCTTCAAAGACTCTCGTTGCCTATTATAAGGGGAATTATGAGGGTAGAAAGAAGGCAATAGCCAATTTAGTTGCAGAGGCCAAGAGAAGAGAAATGTCTGTAGGTGAGCTCACTGAGGTATTTGTGGAGCCTCCTATAGAAAATCAGGACGTAATCCTGAAAATTGCTCTTCAGATTTATTAAATTGACGGATATACAAAATCAATCGGTTATATTTTATCAAATCCTTGGGCAGATTGGCTATTATTTGTAATTTTGTTGAATTATATAAAATTTTAATAGATAGAAGGTAATAATGGACAGATTTTCATTCTTAAATGCGGTACATTCTCAGTTTATAGAGGACATGTACCAGCAGTATTTGAAATATCCTGACAGTCTCGAACCATCATGGAAAGCTTTTTTTCAGGGGTTTGATTTCGCTTTGGAAAACTACAGTGATGAAGAAGCAGTACAAGAAATTAAATCTTTTGCATCACAGGCAGAGAACAGCAATGTCAATATTTCAGAAATTTCAGAAGACATTCGCAGAGAATTCAAAGTAATTAATCTTATCGAGGCATACCGTGTTCGTGGTCACCTTTTCACTAAAACCAATCCGGTTAGAGAGAGAAGACACTTCGAGCCAACCTTGGATATTGAAAATTTTGGACTTACTTCTGCTGATTTAAATAGAAAATTCAACAGCGCTACAGAAACCGGAATGCCAGGGCCTGCAACGCTTAGTGAAATCATAAGACATCTTCAGAATATCTACTGCGATTCTATCGGAGTAGAATATATGTACATTAAAAATGTTGAAGAAAGAGATTTCATTCGTCAGTGGCTTCAGGCAAATGAAAACCACGCAAAACTTTCTCCTGAAGAGAAAAAGCATGTTTTACAAAGACTTAATCAGGCAGTGGCTTTCGAGAACTACCTGCATACAAAATTCGTAGGACAGAAGCGTTTCTCATTAGAAGGTCTGGAATCTTTAATCCCTGCGTTGGATCAGGTTATTACTAAGTCTTCACAATTAGGTGTAGATGAAGTAGTATTAGGTATGGCGCACAGAGGAAGACTGAATGTATTAACAAATATTTTCCAAAAGCCTTATAAGCAAATTTTCAGTGAATTCGAAGGTAAAGAATTTGAAGAAGATGTATTCTCAGGTGATGTTAAATATCACTTAGGAGCATCTAAAGTTATTCAGACAACTGCCGGAGAAACGGTGAAAATTAATCTTACACCGAATCCTTCTCACCTGGAAACAGTTGCTTCATTAGTAGAAGGTATCAGCCGTGCTAAAGTAGACAACAGCTACAACGGAGATTATAATAAGATTTTACCAATCGTTATTCATGGTGATGCTGCAATTGCCGGACAGGGAATTGTATACGAAATTGCACAAATGATGACGCTGGACGGATACAAAACAGGAGGTACAATCCACATCGTTACCAATAACCAGGTAGGATTTACAACCAATTATTTAGATGCACGTTCATCTACTTACTGTACAGATGTAGCGAAAGTAACTGATTCTCCGGTAATGCATATTAATGCAGACGATGTAGAAGCAGTTGTTCATGCAATGCATTTTGCTGCAGATTTCCGTAACAGATTTGGTAAAGATGTTTACATCGACCTTTTAGGATACAGAAAATATGGCCACAACGAAGGTGATGAACCTAAGTTTACACAGCCTAAATTATACAACATCATTGCAAAACACCCTAACCCAAGAGAGATTTATAAAGATAAATTGATCAAGGAAGGTATTGTTTCTGACGAAGTGATGAAGCAAATGGAAGTTGAGTTCAAAAAATTATTGGATGAAAACTTCGACGAATCTAAAGAGATTAAAAAAAATACAATGGACATCTTTATGGCAGACGACTGGAAGAAATTCCCTTTCGGTTCCAGAGGATCAGTTCTTAATCCAGTAGATACTAAATTCCCGTTAGATAAACTAAAAGATTTAGCAAGACAGATTTCTACACTGCCTACAGACAAGAAATTTATCAAAAAAATCACAAGATTATTCGAGCAGAGACTTAATATGGTTGAGAACGATAATCTTGACTGGGCAATGGGAGAGCTTTTAGCTTATGCTACATTGCTAAGTGAAGAATTTGGTATCAGAATTTCTGGTGAAGATGTAGAAAGAGGTACTTTCTCTCACCGTCATGCAGTTGTAAAAACTGAAGATACGGAAGAAGAATATGTACCATTAAAATCTGTTACTACTAAAGATAATCAGTTCCAGATCTATAACTCATTACTTTCTGAGTATGCGGTTTTAGGATTCGATTACGGATATGCAATGGTGTCTCCGGATACCCTTACAATCTGGGAAGCTCAGTTTGGTGATTTCGCTAACGGAGCGCAGATTATTATCGACCAATATCTTGTAGCTGCTGAAGAAAAATGGAAACTGCAAAACGGATTGGTAATGTTATTGCCTCATGGATCTGAAGGACAGGGTGCTGAACACTCTTCTGCAAGATTAGAGCGTTTCCTTACACTTTGCGCAAACCAGAATATTATTGTGGCTAATGTTACTACACCAGCTAACTACTTCCACTTGTTGAGAAGACAAATGAAAGCTGATTTCAGAAAGCCATTAGTAGTAATGACTCCAAAATCATTATTGCGTCATCCAAGAGCTGTTTCTAAAGTTGAGGAATTGGCAAACGGAGCATTCCAGCCAATAATTGATGATGCTACTGCTAAAGCGGATAAAGTAGAAAGATTAGTATTATGTTCTGGTAAATTGTATTATGAACTATTAGCTAAAAAAGAAGAACTGAATGATGAGAAAGTTGCTTTGGTAAGACTAGAGCAGTTATATCCTCTTCAAATGGATCAGTTGGATGCTATATTCGAAAAGTATTCTAATGCTAAAGAATTCATCTGGGCACAGGAAGAGCCTGAAAACATGGGCGCATGGAGCTATATACTGAGAAACTTAAGAGACAGAAATCCTCAAGTAATTTCTCCGGTAGCAAGTGGAGCACCTGCACCAGGATCTCATAAAAAATTCGAGATCAACCAGAATGCAATTATCAATCAGGTATTCCAATGTGAAGGAACTCCTGCAAAAAGACCAGTAACAGCTTAATAATAAACTAACTACAAAAGCAGTATAGAAGAACTGCACAACAAAAAAAATTATTCCTATGTCAATATTAGAAATGAAAGTCCCTTCGCCAGGGGAATCTATAACCGAAGTAGAAATCGCAACGTGGTTGGTAAAGGATGGTGACTACGTAGAAAAAGATCAGGCTATTGCCGAAGTTGATTCAGATAAAGCAACTCTTGAATTACCGGCAGAAGCAAGTGGTATCATCACATTAAAAGCTGAAGAAGGAGATACTGTACAAGTAGGACAGGTAGTCGTATTAATCGATACTACTGCTGCAAAACCAGAAGGTGCTGCACCTGCTAAAGAAGAAGTTAAAGCTGAGGCTCCTAAAGAAGAACCAAAGAAAGAAGTAGTTGCTGAAGCTCCTAAAGCTGCACCTGCTACTTATGCTACAAATACACCATCACCTGCTGCTAAAAAAATCCTTGATGAGAAAGGTATTGAACCTGCTCAGGTAAACGGTACAGGAGTTGGAGGAAGAATTACAAAAGAAGATGCTGTTCAGGCTAAAGGAGCACCTGCATTAGGTGGTTCTAACGAAAGCGGATCCAGAGCTATGAAGATTACTAAACTGAGTATGCTTCGTAGAAAGATTGCTGCAAGATTAGTTTCTGTAAAGAATGAAACAGCAATGCTTACTACTTTCAATGAAGTGGATATGTCAGAAATTTTCAGAATCCGTAAGCAATACAAAGAAGAATTTGCTGCTAAACACGGAATCGGTTTAGGATTTATGTCTTTCTTTACTAAGGCAGTTGTAAGAGCACTTCAGATGTATCCGGATGTTAACGCATCTATCGATGGTGATCAGAAGATCAGCTACGATTTCTGTGATATTTCTATCGCTGTATCAGGACCAAAAGGTCTAATGGTACCAGTTCTTCGTAACGCAGAAAATATGTCTTTCAGAAATGTTGAAGCTGGAATTAAAGATTTAGCTATTAAAGTAAGAGACGGTAAAATTACTGTTGATGAAATGACTGGAGGTACATTTACTATTACTAATGGTGGCACTTTTGGTTCTATGCTTTCTACGCCAATTATTAACCCGCCACAAAGTGCAATCTTAGGTATGCATAATATCATCGAGCGCCCTGTAGCAGTTAACAAACAAGTAGAGATCAGACCAATGATGTATGTGGCAATGTCTTATGACCACAGAATTATTGATGGTAAAGAGTCTGTAGGCTTCTTAGTAGCGGTAAAAGAAGCGATCGACAACCCTGTAGAATTCCTAATGGGTGGAGACGAAAGAAGAGCTTTAGAGCTTTAAAATATTAAATAATTATTAAAAATATTCCCGCTTAATCAATTTAGGCGGGATTTTTGTTATATTAACTACAAGAAAAACCAAAAGTGATGTACTCAGCAATTACCCACAGTATTCAGATTATTGTTGAACCATTTTATGATGTTAAAAACAGTTCACCAATACAGGAACGTTATATCTTCACGTACCATATCACTATTAAGAACAACGGAAGTGTCCCAATAAAACTCCTGAAAAGGAAATGGCAGATTTATGATGTTGGTTTTGGGGTAAGAGAAGTTTCCGGAGATGGTGTAATCGGTATGACACCGGAAATCTATCCGGGAGAAGAATTTAACTACTTTTCCAATGTGTCTCTTCGTTCCGGAGTCGGTGCGATGCAGGGAAACTATTTGTTGATGAATCTCGATTCGAAAGACACTTTTGAAGTAGAAATACCCAAGTTTTCTCTCATTACAGAAGTCGTATATAACTAAATAAAAACGGAGACTAAATTTAGCCTCCGTTTTCTTTTTCTCATCATTTGTTATTTGGGTTATGCTGCAATTTGTCTTCTGCGCCACATGTAGTACCACCTGATCTGTGCTACTCTGAAGAATTTAGCATTCTTATAAAGATCCCAGTTCATTAACAGGACACTTATCAGAATAACAACTAAACCTCCTATTTGTAAGCTTGTAATAATATCATCTGTAAAGAAATAACTTAAGGCTACAGCTACAACAGGATTTACATAGGCATAAGTGCTTACCTCTGTTGTAGGACGTGACTGTATAAGCCATATATAAGCTCCAAATGCCATTATGGATCCGAAGAAAATCAAATAGCCAATAGAAATCCAGCCAGATGTGGAGATTTCTTGAGGATGGAAAGCACTGTATTCTCCATTGAATATTGCAACGAGTGTAAACATTACACCTGCAGTAATCATCTGCCATGAAGTTTTTACCATTACATGAAGATCTTCACCATTTTCCTGTTCTATATTTTTGCTGTTGGCATATTTAGAATATAATGAACCTGCAGTCCATGCAATAGCACCGAGGATTAAAAGAACCATACAAACGAGATTCAAAAGTCGTTGAGATGAATCTCCGGCAATATTAATTTGCTCAGCAAACAGCATAACAACACCGATGAAACCGGCAATTAATCCCAAAATAATATTTTTGTTGGAGAAGTTATTCTTCCATTCTTTTTTATCCAGAATAATAAACCATAGGGCTGCTGCTGCTGCCATAATCGCTGCAATTCCGCTGGATACATGCTGTTCTGCCCATATCAAAGCTCCCATATCCAGGAATAGTAAAAGGAAACCTACAACAGCGGCCTGCTTTACAACCTGAAAATTGAACAATTTATAGCCTTTGATCTTACAATAGGTAAGTAGTAAAAGGCTGGCTGTAAGGAACCTGAGCGATCCCAGAACAAATGGACTGAAATCACTTAATGCTTTATGTATAAAAAAGAATGTAGAGCCCCATACAAAGTATACGATAATATAGGCTGTAATAACCGTTGCTTTTGACTGCTTCATAATTTTGCCTCTTTTTTTATGTTATAATAAGTTGATTGTCTTCTTTAACCGTTTGTAATACAATGATAGTTCGGGTTGATATAATACCGGGAATGGAAGATAATGATCTCTTCATAAGATTCATCAGCGTTATAGTATCGGAAGTTCTTACTTTTATAATATAACCATCGTCTCCGGCGATATCATGTACTTCCAGTACTTCAGGAATCTGAGCAAGTAATTTACCTGTCTCTTCATCACCTATAATTTCATTCGCTTTGATGAAGATGAATGATAGAAGATTCTGATTAACAGCACTTGGGTTTACTTTAGCATGATAAGAAATTAAAACTTCTTTTTGTTCCAGCTTTTTTACTCTTTCCAATACAGCAGAAGGAGCCATACCTAATATACGTGCTAACTCAGCATTGTTGATTCTTGCATTTTCCTGCATGAGTCTGACAATCTTTAAATCTATTTCATCCAGCTTATATTCCATGAACTATTTTTTCGGCGTGCAAATATACGAATAGTCAGAATATAATTCAAGTAAGTCTTATATTAAATGTTGTTAATTCTGAATTTTTAGTATCATCAGAATTTTAGTCGGTGATGTTTTTGTTTTACAGAATTTTTATGTTTTTAAAGAAGACTTGTTCTAATTCTGTATTCTCAGTAAGGAATAATCTTTCGAATGCAAGAAGGGATAATTGTGCACAAACTGCGGCATCATCACCGGCACGGTGGTGGTTGAATTCAAGATGATGCTGGTTTCCAAGGTTCTTTAATCCATAGCTCTTCAGACCCGGCCATGC
This sequence comes from Elizabethkingia bruuniana, assembly GCF_002024805.1. Classification (NCBI taxonomy): domain Bacteria; kingdom Pseudomonadati; phylum Bacteroidota; class Flavobacteriia; order Flavobacteriales; family Weeksellaceae; genus Elizabethkingia; species Elizabethkingia bruuniana. The sequence continues at coordinate 1,822,376 of NZ_CP014337.1, read as the reverse complement.
TTTTTTAGAGAGTTGTATGCTGCACAAGTAATTGGCTTTAGGTTTGAATATTCCGTAATAATCGAGACAGCCACGAAGTACGCCGGCATCAAAAGAAGCATTATGGGCGATAATAAGATTATGGTAAAGAAGTTCTTCAACCTCATGCCATATTTCTTCAAAAGTAGGAGCGTCGGCTACATCTTTAGGATGTATGCCGTGGACAGCAATATTATGCTTATTAAAATATGGGAAGCTTGGCGGTTTGATGAGCCATGTTTTTGTAGACTGAATTTTACTGTTTTCTACAATACATATTCCCAGCTCACAAGCTGAATTCCGTTCATGAGTAGCCGTTTCAAAGTCCAGTGCTATAAAGTCCATCTTTTAAAATATGAATTATGAAGTTAGAAATAAATAGGATATTGGTTACCGGTTGTCAGTTATCAGTTATTGGTTGTCAGTTGTCAGTTGTCAGTTGTCAACCATCAACCATCAACTATTTCCCTTTAGAAAATGATTAAAAATTAGCCATTTAGACTGATAATAATCTTTAATTTGATTTTGTTGTCTTAGCTTTAGAGTCCCTGGAAGTTGAGCATAAAAGCCAAAGTGAGCTTTTATAACGGCCCATGTATGGGAAAAGCCATGCTTAAACATAAAATAAATTCCGGCTACACCATCCAAACACAATCTTATAAATATAAGGTATAGTTTATCTGATGGTAGATTTTTTAGCATCATGCTCAGGTTATTTCTAATGTTTAGATAGGTCTTCCGTGGATTTTGTTTTTGAAGAGTTCCGCCACCTACATGGTATATCGTAGATTTTCCGGTGTAATAAATCTTTCTTCCGGAGTTTTTAAGTCTCCAGCAAAGATCTATTTCCTCTTGGTGTGCAAAAAAGCGTGCATCAAAACCATTTTGTTTCCAAAAATCTTCAGAGCGGATAAACAAACAGCAACCGGAAGCCCAGAAAATTTCCGTTTCGTCATTATATTGCCCCTTATCCTCTTCAACGTTTTCGAAAACACGGCCACGGCAATAAGGGTAGCCTAAATTATCGATAAGTCCACCGCCGGCACCAGCAAATTCAAAGAAGTTCTTTCTGTTGTAATCCAATACTTTAGGCTGAATAGCTGCTATATCCGGATTCTTTTCAAAAAGAGCGGCCACAGGAACCAGCCATTCCTGTGTAACCTCTACATCGGAGTTAAGTAAACAATATATATCGGCATGTATTTGCTTTAAGCCCTCGTTGTAACCACCTGCAAAACCATGGTTCTGCTGATTGATAACAATTTTCACAGACGGAAAATGAGTGGAGATATAAGCAACGGAATCATCTGTTGAAGCATTATCTATTACATATACTTCTGCAGACTGAGAATTTGCAATAACATTGGGTAAGAATTTTTCTAACCAAGATTTTCCGTTCCAGTTCAGTATAGCTATAGCAATCTTCATTTCAGTGCATCTTTGTATTTCCATCTTCTATGCGACCAAAGCCAGTTATCAGGCCTTTTTCTTATCGTGTTTTCCAGTAGTTTATGAAACTTATTTACAACTTCATATTGTACAAACTTTTCACCATCCGGATATATTCTGTAGTAGTTAACCTGATAAAATCCTCTTTTTACCTTTTTCATATCACAGTAGATAAAAGCAAGGTCTTTTTTGGTAGACAGCTTATCATATCCTATGAAGGCAGGTGTTTTCTGATTCAAAAATTCAAGACCGTAATGTATTTCTTTAACATGAGGTGTTTGATCGGCAACAAACATATAGGCCGAATTTCCGTTGTCCTTATCCTGTAAGATGCTTCGTATAACTTCTTTGGTTTCCAAAGCTTTATTTCCGAAACGGTTTCTTACAAATTTTATCTTTTCTTCCCAAAATGTACTTTGTACTTTCCTGTATACAGGGTGGCATGACTTCTGAGGGATAACCGTAGCCAGTGCATTGATCCATTCCCAGTTGAATACATGGCCGGCAAGAAATATAATATCTTTCTTTTCGTCGTAACATTCCTGAAATACATCCAGATTAAGGTGCTGCATTCTTACCCTCAATTCTGTCTCACTAATGGTAAAAGCTTTTAGCATTTCGAATATATAATCGAAAAAATTACGGAAGAACTGTCTCCGAATCTGCGCAATTTCCTTATCGCTTTTCTCAGGGAAAGAGTTCTTTAGATTTTCAGTAACGACGTTTCTTCTATAGCCTACTACATAACGGTTGGCATAATATAGTATATCCGAAAGACCATATAAAAACCACAGTGGTAATCGGGAAAATAATAAGATAATCTGAAATAAGAGTTTGTTCAAAAAAATAGAATTAAACAACAAATTTAAGCATTACCAACGTTATGGAACGATTTTTCCTTTTAGGAATCTTCGGAAAAGTATAATTTTGTATAATAACAAATTAGGAATATGAATAAAATGATAAGAACATTAGGGGTTTCTTTAGTGCTGGTTTCGATTGTAGCCTGCGGACAAAAGAGTAAAGAAACAAAGATTTCTGAAGTAAAAAATACACAAACAGCAGTTGTTGATAGTGCGAAGATAAAGGAAGAAGCTAAAAAAGCAGCAATAGCTGAAAAGAATGCTTTGCCAAAACCTTATCATCCTGAAGAAAATGCAGAGGCTAAAATTGCAGAACTGACAGCGCAGGCTAAAAAAGAGAATAAAAATATAATGATACAAGCTGGTGGTAACTGGTGTATATGGTGTCTGCGTTTTAACAATTATGTACAGACAACACCTGAATTAAAGAAATTGGTAGATGATAATTATATCTATTATCACTTGAACTATTCTCCGGATAATAAAAATGAAAAGGTCTTTGCTAAATATGGTAATCCCGGAGATAAATACGGGTACCCGGTATTCATTGTTCTAGACAAAGACGGAAAACAAATTCATACTCAGGACAGTTCTGTTTTGGAAGAAGGCAAGGGATATAGTTTGGATAAAGTGAAGAAATTTTTTGAAGACTGGAAGCCTAAGGCAATGTAATTTTATTATTTTAAAGAAAGTTTAGAGATAATAGTTTATTGAATGTGATTTTGGCACGATAATTATTATACAAGAAATACTAAAACTTTAAAAAATGAAAAAAACAATTTTATTCTGTGGCGCCCTGTTAATGGGAGGTCTAGCGTTTGGTCAAAAAACAGATGCTACTCCTGTCTTAGGAGGTGATAAAGATGCACATGGCTGTAAAGCTTCTGCAGGTTATACCTTTTCTTACATCAAAAATGACTGCGTAAGAACATTCGAACAAAAGTTGCAATTAAAAGAACAAAATCCTAAGGGGTCTTATACAACTAATGCTGCTGTTATCTTCAGTAAGGATATGAAGAAAGCAGAAATTTTTGTTCCGGAAAGCGCTTCAGGAGTTATTCTGAACAAAGTTGGAAAGAAATCTGTTTGGAAAAGAGGAGATTATGAATTGACTCAAAACCAGAAAGTATACAGTTTGAAAAAAGGAAATGTTGTCGCTTACAAGCAATAATTAACAACAAAGATATTTTTTAAGAACCGCCATTTGGCGGTTTTTTTATTTTGTATCTTTATGGAATCCAAACCTATATATTATTATGAAAGCAATAATTTTAGCATCAGTATTGTCCGTTACGGCAGGATGCCAGGAAAAGCTACACGATACGGTGGCTCCTGGTAAAAGTGTGGAGACTGAAGCTCCCAATACAAATTATAAACCTGCCTTTGAAGGGCAAACAAGAATTCAGGGAATAACAACCTCCACACCTATTAATGTTGAAGAAATTGCAAAAGGTTTGTCAAAGCCTTGGGGTATAATTGTGCTAAAAGACGGCAGATTATTAATTACAGAAAAGACTGGAACATTACGAATTATTGACCGCGATAATAAATTGAGCCAGCCAATTACCGGCCTTCCGGAGGTTAACTCCAACGGCCAGGGAGGTTTGCTCGATATTGTAGCTGACCCTGAATTTGAGCAAAACAGAATGCTGTATTGGGTGTTTTCTGAGAGAAAAGACGGGAAAAATGCTACAGTTGTAGCTAAGGGAAGACTCGCCAATGATGAGAAAACAGTTGAAAATGCACAGGTCATTTACAGGGCAGAACCAGCTTATGATGGTATATTACATTATGGCGGCAGAATCATATTTGATAAAGACGGAAATTTATTTGTAAGTACCGGAGAACGTTCGGATATGGTAACACGCCCACAGGCTCAGCAGCTGAATTCAGCTTTAGGGAAAGTACTTAAAATCACCAAAGACGGGAAGCCTGCTCCCGGGAATCCATACCTGGGTCAGCAGAATGTGCGTCCCGAAATATATTCCTACGGGCACAGAAATGTACAGGGATTGGCCTTGCACCCGGAGACAGGAGATCTGTGGGAAGGAGAGTTTGGTCCGCGTGGAGGAGATGAGATTAATCTGATCAAACCTGCTAAAAATTATGGCTGGCCGATTATTACTTACGGAATAGAATATGACGGAAAAACCATAGGAGAAGGAATTACTCAAAAAGAAGGAATGGAACAACCTGTGTATTATTGGGATCCTGTAGTGTCACCAAGTGGAATGATTTTCTATTCCGGAAATGTTATTCCTGAGTGGAAAAATAACCTTTTAATTGGGTGTCTTAGCGGACAACATATTGTAAGATTAGATATAAAAAATAATAAAGTGGTTGGCGAGGAGCGACTTTTGGGAGGTAAAAATGAGCGTTTCAGAGACCTGGCACAAGGATTAAATGGTGAAATTTATGCTGTAACCGACTCTGGTAAGGTTTTCCGGATTTCGAAAAAATAAACGCCTGTAGCTCTTTTAGATTGCGAAAGATATTCGTATTTTTGTTGCTCTAATTTAAAAGTAAAGAATGAATACCTACAAGAACCCGCTGGAAGAACGTTATTCTAGTGCGGAAATGCTCTTTAATTTTTCCCATGATAACAAATTTCAGAACTGGAGAAAGCTTTGGATAGCCCTTGCAGAAATTGAAAAAAATCTTGGTCTGGAAATTACCGATGAGCAGATCGCAGAGCTAAAAGCAAATGAAACCAATATCGATTACACCAAAGCAGCAGAGTACGAAAAGAAATTTCGTCATGATGTAATGGCCCACGTTCATGCATATGGAGATGTGGCGCCTTCTGCAAAAGGTATTATTCATTTAGGAGCAACTTCAGCGTTTGTAGGAGATAATACCGATCTTATTCAGATGCGTGATGGTTTAATCATCCTTCGTCAGAAATTGGTAAACGTAGTAAAAGGACTTTCGGACTTTGCTATCAAATACAAAGATGTACCAACTTTAGGATTTACACATTTCCAGCCTGCACAGTTAACAACAGTAGGGAAGAGAGCTACACTTTGGCTTCAGAGTTTAATTCTTGATTTTGAAGAATTAGAATTCTTTTTAGAAACACTTCGTTTCCGTGGTGTAAAAGGAACAACAGGTACAGCGGCAAGCTTCCTGGAACTTTTCAACGGAGATTATGAAAAAGTAAAAACGCTGGATAAAGAATTGTCCAAACGTTTTGGTTTTGACAAAGTTTTCGGAGTTTCCGGACAAACATATGACAGAAAAATAGATGCTAAAGTAGTTTCTCTATTATCTAACATTGCTCAGTCAGCACATAAATTTACAAACGACCTTAGATTATTGCAGAACCTTAAAGAGGTAGAGGAACCATTTGAAAAAGATCAGATTGGCTCTTCAGCGATGGCTTACAAGAGAAATCCAATGCGTTCTGAAAGAATCGGAGCACTGGCGAAGTATGTAATGTCATTAAGCAGCAGCTCTGCGATGGTTGCAGCAACTCAATGGTTTGAAAGAACATTGGATGACTCTGCAAATAAGAGATTAACAATTCCACAGGCGTTTTTAGCTATTGATGCGATTTTGCTTATCTGGAATAATATTCTTAATGGTATGGTAGTATACGAAAACCGTATCAACAAACATATTATGGAAGAACTTCCTTTCATGGCTACTGAATACATTATTATGGAAGAAGTAAAAGCCGGAGGAGACAGACAGGAAATCCATGAGATTATCCGTCAGCATTCCATGGAAGCTTCCAAGAAAGTGAAGATGGAAGGTAAGGAAAATGATCTGATTGAACGGATTATGAATGACGACAGGCTAAGGCTTGATAAGTCAAAACTGGCAGAAGTGTTAGATCCGAAGAACTTCATCGGATTCGCTCCGATCCAGACTTCTGAATTCATCCAGAACGAAGCACAGCCTATCCTGGATAAATACTCCGACCTTATCGGTTTAGAAGCTGAACTTAAAGTTTAAATAAAATTGCGGCACTGTGCTGCAATTTTTTGTTTATATAATATTAAAAAGTGACAAGCTCTCAAAAGAGCAATTTAATTATAACACGGAGTAAGATCCGTGAAAAATGAACAACTATGAATTACAGAATTTTTGTTGAGAAAAAAGGAATCTTTGATGTTGAAAGTCCTAAAATCTTTGACGAAATAAAAGAGATACTTCCACAGATAGCATCTGTAAAAGTCTACAATGTTTATGACATCTTCGGACTGGAAGAAAAAGACCTGAATAAAGTTGCCAATAGTACGTTTGTAGATCCGGTAACCGATATTCTTCATTTAGAAAATCCGGTACAGAATATTTTTCTGGCTACCGAATTTTTGCCTGGCCAGTATGATCAGAGAGCTGACTCAGCGGAGCAGTGTATCTCTATCCTTACAGATGCAGAAAATGCAACTGTAAGAAGTGGTAAAATTATTGAAATGGAAGGTGTTACTGAAGCAGATCTGCCTAAGATTAAAGACCTTTTAATTAATAAAGTAGAATCCAGAGAAAAAGATCTCTCTAAATTGGAAATTCCTACACAGGCTGAGCCTAAAGCGGTTCCTGTTTATAATGGATTCATCAGCTTTGATGCTGAGCAGTTAGCAGTTTTCTATAAAGAACATGGGTTTGCTTTTGGCCTGGATGATCTGGAATTTATTCAGAACTACTTCAAAACAGAACAAAGAGATCCAACTGAAACGGAGCTTAAAGTTCTGGATACTTACTGGAGTGACCACTGTCGTCATACAACTTTCGAAACAGCACTCACAGATATTAAATTCGAAGATGAGTTTAAAGAAACATTAGAGAGTATTTTCAATGATTACTTAGCAAAAAGGAAAGAACTAAACCGCGAACATAAACCAATCTCTTTAATGGATTTAGGTACGGTTTGCGCTAAATATTTCAAGAAGACAGGGAATCTTGAAAATCTGGTTATTTCTGATGAGATCAATGCCTGTACAATAGAAATTGAAGCAGAATTTGATGGCAAAAAAGAACCATGGTATTTATTATTCAAAAACGAAACACATAATCACCCGACAGAGATCGAACCATTTGGTGGGGCATCTACTTGTTTAGGAGGTGCTATACGCGACCCTTTATCCGGACGTTCATTTGTTTACCAGGCAATGCGTCTTTCAGGTGCAGCCGATGTTTTGGAACCTGTAGAGAAAACTCTTCCAGGGAAACTTCCTCAAAAGACTATTTCTAAGCAGGCAGCAAATGGATACTCTTCTTATGGTAACCAGATTGGTTTAGCAACCACTATGGTTAACGAGATATATGATGAAGGCTATAAAGCCAAGAGAATGGAAGTTGGTTTTGTGGTTGGAGCGGTTCCTACAGATTGGGTACGCCGTGAGAAACCTCAGAACGGAGATTTCGTTATTATTTTAGGCGGAGCAACGGGACGTGATGGTGTTGGTGGAGCAACAGGTTCTTCTAAAGAACAAGATGAAACCAGTATCCACACCCTAAGTACTGAAGTACAGAAAGGTAACGCCGTAGAGGAGCGTAAAATTCAAAGATTGTTCAGAAAACCAGAAGTTACAAAACTGATTAAAAAGTCAAATGACTTTGGAGCAGGTGGTGTTTCTGTAGCAATTGGAGAGATTGCAGATTCATTAGAAGTTAATCTGGATGTTTTACCATTGAAATATGATGGTCTTAACGGGACTGAGTTAGCAATCTCCGAATCTCAGGAGAGAATGGCCGTTGTTATCTCACCAGAAGATAAAGATAAATTTATTGGACTTTGTGAAGCAGAGAACATAAAAGCTGTACACGTTGCTACTGTAACAGATAGTGGCAGAATGCAGATTTTCTGGAAAGGAGACAAGATTGTAGACCTTAGCAGAGAGTTTTTAGATACCAATGGCTGTGCAAAGTCTCAGAATATTGTGGTTAACCACCTGAGAAAAGTTGAAAACAAAGTACAGGCGTTTAATGAAGAAAACTTCCTAGCAGCTTTAAAAGATAAAAATGTAGCTTCACAAAAAGGATTATTGGAAATGTTTGATTCTTCGGTAGGTGGTACTACTGTAGCTATGCCATTGGGAGGTAAGCATCAGTTAACTCCAATGGAAGGTAGTGTACAGACATTACCAATTGAGGAAGCAAGGGATGTGGAAACGGTATCTTTAGCTTCATGGGGCTTTGATGCTGAAACCTCAGTACAGAATTCCCTGATCGGAGCAGCTTATGCTGTTGTAGAATCTGTAGGGAAGATTGTAGCAATGGGAGGTGATTATAAAAATATCAGATTAAGCTTCCAGGAATACTTCGAAAAACTAGGAGATAAAGCAGACAAATGGGGAAAACCATTTGCTTCACTTTTAGGAGCTTACAATGCTCAGATCAATTTAGGTTTGGCAGCTATCGGAGGTAAAGACAGTATGTCCGGAACTTATCTGGATCTGAATGTTCCGCCAACTCTTATTTCTTTTGCTTGTGCAAACGGAAATAAGAAAGACATTATTTCTCCTGAATTTAAGAAAGCCGGAAATAAGCTTTATTTCTACGAGCATAAGCCATTAGAAAATGGTCTGCCAAACTATGAAGAATTAAAGAATATTTACGACTTCATTTATGCAGAGATTAAGAAAGGAAACATCGTTTCTGTTAAGACAGTTAAAGACGGAGGTCTGGCAGTTGCTTTAGCAAAAATGAGTTTTGGTAACCATTTAGGTGCTGAAATTTCTGCAGATGATAAAGTTCTTTTAGAGAAAAATCTGGCAAGCCTTGTTATAGAGTCTACAGGGAATATAGAAAATATATTGATTAAAGAAATTGGAGCGGTTAATTCTTCGAACACTTTAAATATAAATGGTTTAGAGTATTCTATTGATAGTTTACTTGAAGTATGGACAGGGACTTTCAAAAAACTTTTCCCTACTGAAGAAAGAAAGGCTGAAGTTGTTACTTTCGATGAAAGTCTGAACGGAACTAATAAATCTTCAATTGAAATTATTTCTCATAAAATAGCAAAGCCAAAAGTGTTTATTCCACTATTCCCAGGAACAAACTGTGAATATGAAACACTGAATGCTTTCAGAAAAGAAGGAGCAGATGTAAACAGTATTCCGCTGATTAATCTGAATAATGATAAACTGAATGAAAGTCTTGATGCATGGGTTAACGAAATTGACTCTGCTCAGATCTTAACCTTCGCCGGAGGTTTCAGTGCTGGTGATGAGCCGGACGGTTCTGCGAAGTTTATTGTAAACGTTCTGAAAAATGAAAAAATAAGGTCTGCAGTACACAGATTGTTGGAAAGAGATGGTCTTGTATTGGGAATCTGTAATGGCTTCCAGGCTTTAGTAAAATCAGGACTTCTGCCTTATGGTGAGATCAGAGATTTGGATGAAACGTCTCCAACATTAACTTTCAATGCTATCGGAAGACACATTTCTCAGATGGTTAATGTAAAAGTACTGAATGATGATAGTCCTTGGCTAAAAGGAATGAAAGGTCAAACCTTTACTGTTCCGATTTCGCATGGTGAGGGAAGATTTTATGCATCTGAAGAAGAGCTAGAAAATCTATATAAAAACGGTCAGATCGCAACACAATATGTAGATCTGGATGGAAATATTGCTTATGGAATGCCGCATAATCCAAATGCTTCACTTTTCGGTATAGAAGGTATTACGAGTAAGTCCGGAAAAATATATGGTAGAATGGGACATACAGAGCGTTTTGCAAACGGTCTTATGAAGAACATCCCGGATGCTAATTACCATAACATATTTAAAAACGGAGTTGATTATTTTAAAAATTAAATATTAAAAGTCCCCTGAAATAGTGGTAACTTTATTTCAGGGAGCTTTTTAAAACTATAAAAAGTTATTGTTGCTGTAGAATTATATGAGAATAAAATTATTGGGGGTTTGTACGTTGATGTCTTTAGGAGTTCAGTGTTATGGACAAGAGCAGGATAGTATAAAGAAAGAGGAGCCGGCAGTTAAAGTACAGCAGGTAATCCTTAAAAATGGTGAGGTTAGAGAATATCCAAGACCTAAATGGCATGAGCCAATTACAAATCTTCCAAAAGATTTTATGACCACTAATCGTAGTTTTATTGAGAATGGAAATGCATGGTATCTGGGAGGTGCAGTAGCCGCTACAGCATTACTGGTTCCGTTCGATCAGCAGATTGTAGATGGCAGCCGAAAACTGGCAGATAATCTGGGAATGAGTCCGGAAAACAAATATGCTAAGTTCGGGCCTATTCCGAAAAGTGTAGGAGCAGGGCTTTACATGATTGGTAACGGGACAACGGTATTATTACTGGGAGCAGGTTTCCTTACCTATGGACTAATGAAGAATGATTATCGTGCTTATGCCACTGCTAGTGGATTATTGGAAAGCTTGGCATTAAGCGGAATTTATGTTCAGGTGCTGAAGAGGTCTACAGGTAGAGAAAGCCCGTTTATCGCAAGAGAAAACGGAAATTCCGGAGGTGCATGGAATCCTTTCCCTAGTTTTAGTGCTTATGGAAAGAATACCCCTCATTACGATGCAATGCCCTCAGGACATTTAGCTACGATTATGGCAGGTTTTACAGTCATTACAACAAACTATCCGGATGTTAAATGGTTAAAACCGGTAGGGTATACTCTAATAGGAGGTCTTTGTTTTCAGATGATGCAGAGTGAAGTACATTGGGCTTCAGATTACCCGCTGGCACTTTTAATCGGATACTTTTCCGGAAGGTCCATTGCCCGCAGACACTTTAAGAAAGTAAAAAGTGGCGAAGATGGGAAACCTCAGTATTCTCTTGATGTTATCGGAGGGAATGCATATGGAATTAACACTATTGGTGTTAAAATGAGTTTTTAAAAAATAAAGTTTAATAAGAAGTTAAAAATGGGAACCGCGTTATTCGGATTCCTTAAAAAAGAAAAAAACTATGAGTCAGAAGAAAGAAATGCTTTATGAAGGAAAAGCAAAGCAGGTTTTTGCAACTGAAAACCCTGCAGAAGTTGTAGTACGTTACAAAGACGATGCAACTGCTTTTAATAACCAGAAAAAAGGTCAGGTGGATAAGAAAGGAGAGTTGAATAACGAGATTTCGACTCTTATCTTCGAATATTTAAATGATAAAGGTATTCCAACCCATTTCATAAGCAAACTTAACGACCGTGAGCAGCTGGTTAAGAAAGTAGATATTATTCCGTTAGAAGTAATCGTAAGAAACTATGTTGCTGGTAGTATGGCACAGCGTTTAGGATTAGAAGAAGGAATGAAATCTCCGGTAACAATCTTCGATATCTGCTATAAGAAAGACGAATTAGGAGATCCGTTAATCAATGATCACCATGCTGTTTGCTTAGGTGCTGCTACTTATGACGAGCTGAAAGAAATGTATGCTCTTACAGGACAGATTAACGAACTTCTTGGAGAATTGTTTGACAAAATGAATATTATCCTTGTTGACTTTAAAATTGAGTTAGGTAAAACAATGGATGGTAAGATTGTCTTGGCAGACGAAATAAGCCCGGATACTTGCAGACTTTGGGATAAAGATACTATGAAAAAACTGGATAAAGACCGTTTCAGAAGAGACTTGGGTGAAGTTACCGAAGCTTACGAAGAAATCTACAACCGTCTGAAAACAGCTTTGAATAAATAATTAAATATCTCTGATTGATCAGTAAATGATCTGCTAAAAATGAAAGATTTAGAACTTCAAAAACAAAATTATTTAAGCCAATTTAAAAAGAGAGCTTATCAGAGAAATATCTGGAAAAAATCCGATGATTCTATGCTTGATGAGCCTACAGAAGAATGTGGTATTATGGGGATGTATTCCTATCATGATATAGATACTTTTTCTCTTTCTCAGTTTGGTTTATTTGCACTGCAGCACAGAGGTCAGGAGGCTTGTGGTATTTCGGTGCTAAAGGATGGTAGAATACATTCTTATAAGGATGAAGGTTTGGTACTGGATGTCTTTAAGAGTATTGAAAATCCGGAAACTTATATGGGGAATTCCGTTATTGGGCATACCCGTTATACAACTGCCGGCGATAAAAAGAAATATAACTATCAGCCATTCTTTGCAAAGAATGAATATGATCAGATTATTTTGTCTATTGCACACAACGGTAACCTGACCAACGCCAGAATACTGAAAAAAGAACTGGAAGAAGAAGGTGTTGTTTTCAAAGCAACCTCTGATTCTGAAGTTATTCTTCGTCTTATTCAAAAGAACCTGGATCTTGGGCTTCGTGGCGCTATAAAAGCAACAATGGAGCGTATTGAAGGTGCTTATTCCGTAGTAGGAATGACCCGTAACAAATTCTTTGCTTTCAGAGATTTCAACGGTATCAGACCTTTGGTATTAGGTGCTATTGATGAGCAGACTTATGTAGCAGCATCAGAAACCTGTGCATTAGATGCAATGGGGGCACAGTATGTAAGAGACATCCTGCCTGGTGAAGTTGTTTTCACTACGGAAAATGACGGATTACAGTCTTACATGGTAAAAGATGATTGCGTAAACAAAATCTGTGCATTCGAATATATTTACTTTGCACGTCCTGATACTACTCTGGAAAACATTAATGTTCACGAAATTCGTGAAAGATCCGGAGAGAAGATATGGGAGCAAGCTCCTGTAGAAGCAGATTTGGTAATCGGAGTTCCAGATTCTGGTGTTCCTGCAGCAATTGGATTTTCTAAGGCGTCAGGCATTCCTTTCAGACCGGTTTTGATTAAAAACCGTTACATCGGAAGGTCATTCATTATTCCGACACAGGAAATGCGTGAGAGAATTGTGAATCTAAAACTAAACCCTATTATTTCTGAGATTAAAGGAAAGAGGGTAGTGATTATAGACGATTCTATTGTAAGAGGAACAACTTCCAAGCGTCTGGTAAAGATCCTTAAAGATGCCGGAGTAAAAGAAATTCATTTCAGAAGTGTTTCTCCGCCAATTGTTGCTCCATGTTTCCTTGGGATTGATACACCTGTAAAAGATGATCTTATTTCAGCTAATATGTCTAAAGACGAGTTGAGAGATTATCTGGGAGTAGATTCTTTAGAATTCCTTAGTATGGATAATCTGAAAGATATCTTAGGAAGTTCAGACCATTGCTTTGGTTGCTTCACAGAGAAATATCCTGTAGAAAATACAGATGGTCTTCAGGATTATGTAGATCAATAAAAAGTCTTAATCAAGATAATTTAAAGCACCTCATTTGAGGTGCTTTTTTTATGAAATATTGCGAAATCTGTTTTTCGCAAACGTTTTCGGGAGCATAATAATTACTAAAACATAGAACTGTATAGTGAATTATTACGAAAAACTACACAGTTTTCGTAAATTATAATATTGATAACCATACTGTTATATTGCTTTATGTGCTTATGTTAAGTAAATGTTAAATTTATATTAAAAAATAATAATATTTTAAAAGGCTTAATTGAAGCGAAAGTAAAGTTGAAATTTAAAAACATAATTTGTGAAAAGTAATCTTGTATTTATGAAGGTTGCACCTGCATTCTTATTGGCCGGTGCAATGTTGAATGCACAACAGAAAGATTCAACAAAAACGAAAGAAATAGAGCAGGTTGTACTGATCGGTTACGGAAAGCAAAAAAAATCAGACCTTACAGGATCTGTAACAGCGCTTACCGCAAAGGATTTCAATCAGGGTGCAATAGGCTCCCCTGAGCAGTTAATTCAGGGTAAAGCTGCCGGTGTACAAATTGTAACTGCGGGCGGAGCACCAGGATCCGGATCTACGATCAGAATCCGTGGGGGAGCTTCTCTTAATGCGAGTAATGACCCATTATTGGTTATAGACGGAGTTCCTGTGGATAATAGTACTATCAATGGAGCTTCTAATGGATTGGCATTGATTGACCCGAATGATATTGAAAGTTTCAGTATCCTGAAAGATGCATCTGCTACAGCAATTTATGGTTCCAGAGCATCCAATGGTGTCATAATTATTACAACTAAAAAAGGAACTTCCGGTAAACTAAAAGTAAGTTACAACAGTAATACTTCTATTTATACCAAAATGGGAACTATTGGTGTGCTTAACGGAGATCAGTTCCGTTCTGTAGTAAACCAGTATGCAACTGATGAATATAAAAAGCTTTTGGGCAATAGTAATACAGATTGGCAAAAGCAAATTTATCAGACTGCTTTAGGGTTTGATAATAGTGTGGCTATTTCCGGAGGAATTAAAGGACTGCCTTACCGTTTATCATTAGGCTACCTTAAACAGGATGGTATTCTTAAAACCAGCAATTTTGAGCGTTCCAATGTCGGAATCAATCTAAGCCCTAAATTTTTTGATAAACATTTATCTGTAGATATTAACTACAAAGGTATTTACTCCGAAAACAGATTTGCAGATGTAGGTGCTATAGGAGCCGCTGCGGCTTTCGATCCGACACAATCTGTTTATAATCCTGCAAATACAGCTTTAGGAGGTTACTGGGAATGGCTGAATGCTACAACAGGTTTACCTAATACGAATGCTACAAAGAATCCGCTTTCTATGCTGAATCAGAAGATAGATGTATCGTATGTCACCAGAAGTTTGGGGAATATTCAGTTAGATTATAAATTCCATTTCCTTCCGGAGTTGCGGGTAAATGTTAATGCTGGTATAGATTATACGGATTCCAAAGGGAATACCAGAGTATTGCCTACTTCAGCTTCAGCTTTTTATAGTAGTGGAACTTACAAAAGATATACCCAGAGCAGAAAAAATAAACTATTTGATGTTTATCTAAACTATAACAAAAAAGTAGAATCACTGAACTCTACATTCGATGTTACAGCAGGTTATTCTTATCAGGATTTTTACAGAAGCGAGCCTTTAGCTATGACCATTAAAGGAGATCCGGCTTTACAACCTGACATTGTTAATGCTTTTGAAACAGAGTCTACTATTCTCTCTTACTTTGGGCGTTTTAACTATAATTTCGGTGATAAATATTTATTGACAGCCACAGTGCGTAATGACCGTTCATCACGTTTTAGTAAGGAGAACAGAAGTAGTATTTTTCCGGCAGTAGGTTTAGCATGGAGAATAGATAAAGAAAACTTCATGAAAAACCAAAATGTAGTATCCTCTTTAAAGCTGAGAGCAGGTTGGGGAGAAACAGGACAGCAAGGAGTCATTGGGAATGATTATCCATTCCTTGCAAGATATGTGATTAGTGATAACGGAACAAAGTATCAGATAGGTGACCAATTCTATAATACACTTCGGGCACAGGGATATGATAAAAACCTGAAATGGGAAACTACGATTACCAAAAACATAGGTTTGGATTTTGGATTTCTGAATGACAGAATTACCGGATCCGTAGAAGTATATGAGAAAAAAACTAAAGATCTTTTGAGTATTGTACCAGTACCGGCAGGTGCTAACCTGACCAATCTCTTACTGATAAATGTAGGGGATATGCAGAATAAAGGTATAGAAGCCAATATCAATGTAAAAGCAATTCAGAAAGAAAATTTCAGCTGGGAATTTAGTGCTAATGCAACACATTACACCTCCAAGGTTACAAAACTATCTGCACAAAATAACCCTAATGAGAAAGTATTAATAGGTGGTATAGAAGGAGGAACAGGGACAACAGTCCAAGTACATCAGGTAGGCTATACGCCATTCTCATTCTATGTTTATCAGCAGGTATACGGACAGGACGGAAAACCGCTTGAAGGAGTTTATGTTGACCGTAATGGTGATGGTGTGATTAACGAGCAGGACTTATACCAGTACAAATCGCCGATTCCTGATGTTTTACTAGGTTTCTCTTCAAGGTTTACGTATAAGAACTGGGATCTGGGCTTTTCTTTAAGAGCTAGTATCGGAAACTATGTGTACAACAATATGGCATCTAAAGCCGGATCATTGCAAAATATCTCTAATAATGATTATTTATCCAATATCTCAACTAGCTATCTGGATACAGGTTTTAAAAGAGCACAATATCTTTCCGACTATTATGTAGAGAATGGTTCATTCCTAAGAATGGATAATCTTAATATAGGCTATAATTTCCCACATTTTATCAATGATAAGTATAAACTAAGAGTTTCTCTATCAGCTCAGAATGTATTTTTAATTACAAAATACAGCGGACTGGATCCTGAATTGTTGACGACAGAACTTAACGGAACAACAAAATCAGGAATTGATAATAATGCTTACCAGCGACCAAGAATTTATTCTCTAGGTTTTAACTTCCAATTCTAAAAACACAGCAATGAAATTTTTTAATTCTATAAATCGTAAACTTTTAGTTGCAGGAGTAGTAATGTTATTCGGTGTAACTTCTTGTGAAAAAGATCTTGACAGATTACCTATAACAGATATTAGTTCCGCATCGGTTTATGCAGATTTTTCCAATTACAAAGGTGTATTGGCTAAATGTTATGCCGGGCTTGCACTTACGGGGCAAAAAAGCGGAGATAGTACCGATGGTGCCGATATAGGTGGTATAGATACGGGAACTTCAAGTTATCTGAGACAATATTTCCAGTTACAGGAGCTTCCGACAGATGAGGCTGTAGTAGCATGGAATGATGCTTTTCTTCCGGATCTTCATAATATGAACTGGGGATCTACAAATAGCTTTATTACAGCATTGTACTATCGTATTTTCTATCAGGTAGCACTATGTAATGAGTTTATCCGTGAAACGACAGATGAAAAACTGGCATCCCGAAATATTACCGGAGCACAGGCTGAAGAAGCGAGATTATACAGAAATGAAGCGCGTTTCCTTAGAGCTTTAAGCTACTATCATGCTATTGATATGTTTGGGAATGTACCGTTTGTGACTGAGAAAGATGAAGTAGGTGTAAAGCCTCCAAAGAGAATTACACGTGAAGAGCTTTTTGCTTATGTAGAAAGTGAGCTGAAAGATCTTGAAGGACTACTAAAAGATCCACGTACTAATGAATACGGACGTGCAGATAAAGCGGCTGTATGGATGGTAATGGCTAAATTATACCTGAATGCTGAAGTGTATACCGGAACTAAAAAATATACTGAGGCCAGAACATATGCAGAAAAAGTAATTAATGGAGGTTACAGCCTTAAGCCTAAATATGCAGATCTTTTCCTTGCCGATAATAATGTTGCTAATAACGAGGTTATTTTCTCTATCAACTACGATGGACTTAATACCAAAACTTACGGTGGTACTACTTATTTGATCCATGCAGCAGTGGGTGGAAGTATGAAACCTTCAGATTTTGGAATTAATAGTGGTTGGGGAGGACTTAGAACAACCAAAAGTTTGGTTCAGTTATTCCCGGATGCAAATGGCTCCCGTGATAAAAGAGGAGTATTCTATACCAATGGCCAAAATCTTGAAATAGATAATGTAACGACATTTACAGATGGTTACCCACTAGTAAAATTCAAGAATATTACATCTGCTGGCAAGCAAGGATCTGATGCCTCTGGAGATTTTGTGGATACCGACTTCCCAATGTTCCGTTTAGCAGATGCCTATCTGATGTATGCTGAAGCAGTACTAAGAGGTGGTGGTGGCAGCAATGCCCAGGCACTTACTTATGTGAACCAGCTTAGAACAAGAGCCTATGGTGATAATTCTGGTAATGTGAATTCTCTGAGCTTAGATTTTATTCTTGATGAAAGAGCACGAGAGTTATCCTGGGAAGCGACAAGAAGAACGGACCTGATCCGTTTTGGAAAGTTTACAGGAAGCAGCTATTTATGGCCATGGAAAGGAGGTGTGAAGGATGGAAGAGGTGTAGAAGACTTCAGAACCCTTTATCCGATTCCTTCCAGCGATTTGATTGCCAATCCAAACCTTAAACAAAATACGGGTTACTAATTTTTGAATTTGTATTATGAAAAATATATTTAAAATAGTATTTGCAGCTATTGTTGGTTTTTTATTGATCTCCTGTGAAAAGGATGAAGATAGAGCTGTGTTAGGGAATCCTTCTCCGTCAGCTTTAACAGCTTCGGCAACTACTTTTGTCTTATTAAAAGATGACGCTGCTAAAGATGCTGTAAGGTTCTCATGGCAGGCACCTTCTTTTGGAAACAATATTGTAATTAATAATGTATTACAGTTTGCTGTAAAGGGAACTAATTTTGCAAAACCTAAAGAAGTAATTTTAGGTGCAGGAACAACTTCTGTTAGTTTCAAAGTTCAGGATTTTAATGGAATATTACTGGGTGCAGGTGCTCCCATTGGGAGTCAGTCTCAGGTTGAAGTAAGACTGAAATCTACTACAGAAAGTTCTGCTGTAGCACCAGTTTACTCTTCAGTAATACCATTAACTGTAACACCATATGCACTTATTTCATATGTATATGCACCGGGTGCTTATCAGGGATGGAATCCAGCAACAGCTACAGCATTAGTATCCGAGAATAGTAATGGAATCTACACAGGATATATTAATTTCCCTACCGATGGCTTGGAATTTAAGATAACACCAAACCGTAGTTGGGATGGTGCTTATGGATCAGATAACGGAACTACATTGAGTACAAGTGCCGGAAATATTAAAGCTCCTGGTGTTGGTTCTTATAAGTTGGTTGTAGATTTGAATAAATCTATCATTGCAATGACACCATTTAGGTTTGGAATAGTTGGTTCAGCAACTCCTAATGGATGGGCAACACCAGATACCAAAATGACATTAAATAATGCTACCGGAATTTGGGAAGCTACCTTAGCCTTAATTGCCGGAGAAATGAAGTTTAGAGCAAATGATGCCTGGGATATTAATTATGGAGGTTCAGGAGGAAATGCAGTAGCGGGTGGTGATAATATTCAGATATCAGCTGCTGGAATTTATAATGTTACACTGGATACTAACAATATGAAGTATACTTTGGTAAAGCAATAACTTATTAAAATAAGTGTAGTAAAAAAGTGTTGTTTTACAGCAACACTTTTTTATTTAAGAATAAAAGATAAATTGAACAATAACCATGAAAAAAACAATTTCGGTATTATTCTTAATTCTGTTTTCGGCATCCAATGCTCAACAATTGCACCGTGAAAACTATGCTGATGTTCTCGATCTGAAAACAGTGGTATCAAATTCTAAAAATATTACAACCAATCTTTTTAGCGATATGGGAGCGTGGCATGCCTATGCTTTACCGGAAAAGACAGAAGATTACGGATCTTTTATCGGTCCTGTTATTATGGATCTCGATGGACAATGGCTGGCAAATACGATTTCCAAAATCAGAATTAATGAAAACGGGACAGCTCTGGATTTGCAAAAATCAAAAGCTATTCAGCATTATTATCCGGGATTATTAAAGCAGAATTTTATAATTGATAATCTGGAGATTGAGCAGCAATTAATTTTTATATCAGGGCGTGAAGCGAAAATAAAAACAAGTATTTACAATCGGTCAAAAACTCAGCGTGAACTCGCCGTATCTTTTGAAGGAAAACTTCTGTCTGATGTACTTCTTACAAAAGATAATAGAGAGATAAGGGCTCAGTTAAAGGCTAAAGAAAATACATTTAAGTTAGTTTTCGATCAACCTGTAAACATTGATATCACTACAGATTCTTATACAGCATCAGTAGGAAAGATAAAAATACCAGCAGGTGGTAAAGCCGATTTTACACAGTCCCAGTATTATTTTCTTCAGTCAAAAGAAGATAGAGTTAAAAAGTCCACTTCAGATTTTGCAGTTCAGTTAAAGCTAAATGAAAAACGCTGGAATAATTATTTACAACAATATTTTTCTCACACATCCAGGCTGGATGAAAAGAAGCAGAGACTTGCTGTAAAAGCTATTGTTACTTTAATGACGAACTGGAGAACTGCGGCCAAAGACCTGTTACATGATGGCGTTTTCCCATCGGTTTCTTACCAGGGATTTTATGGTTTCTGGAGCTGGGACAGTTGGAAGCAAGCGGTGGGATTAAGTTACTTTAATACTTCGCTGGCTAAAGATAATATCCGCAGCATGTTCGATTATATGGACGAGTATGGAATGGTTGCAGACTGTGTATATATCGATAAAAAAGAGAATAATTGGCGTGATACCAAGCCACCTTTGGCTGCCTGGGCGGTTTGGAAAGTTTATGAGCAGACTAAAGATGCAGCATTTGTAAAAGAGATGTATCCGAAGTTGGTGAAATACCATCAGTGGTGGTATGAAAACAGAGACCATGACAAGAACAGGTTGTGTGAATATGGTTCTACAGACGGGACAAGAATTGCTGCGGCATGGGAAAGCGGGATGGATAATGCGGTACGTTTTGATGAAGCAGTCTTAATGAAAAATAATGATAAGGCCTGGTCGCTTAATCAGGAAAGTGTAGACCTGAATGCTTATCTGTATGCAGAAAAAAAATATTTATCTCAGCTGGCTTCGGTAGTAGGAAATAAGAAAGAAGCTTTAGATTGGAATAACTCTGTTAGCGGATTAGCAGATAAAATCAATCAGAGGTTTTATGACAATACTAAAGGTTATTATTATGATAAACTTTTAGGTAAACAAGAACCTATTGCAGTAGAAGGACCAGAGGGATGGATTCCGTTGTGGGCGGGTATTGCAACACAAGAGCAGGCAAGTGCTGTAACAAAGATTATGATGAATGTACACAAATTCAATACGAAAGTACCTTTACCTACGCTTACAGCTGACCATCCGAAATTTGACCCGTTAAAAGGTTACTGGAGAGGACCAGTATGGATAGATCAATTCTATTTCGGGGTTACCGGATTAAAAAAATATGGTTATCAGCAAGAGGCTGATGAACTGATTAATAAATTTATGAATAATGCCGAAGGTCTTCTAGAAGATAAACCCATTCATGAAACCTATCATCCTGTAACAGGAAAAGGTTTGAATGCAATTAATTTTAGCTGGTCTTCTGCACATGTTTTAATGCTTTTAGCAAAATAAATGATTGTGAGATCGTCTCACTTTTATAACTTTAGATATTACAAATAAAATAACAATTATGAACTTGAAGAAAGTAAGTTTGGCAGTTGCATTTTTTGGTTTGACATTAGGAGGTTTGTACGGACAAACCCTGAAATCTCCTGATGGAAAGTTTCAGATGGATTTCAGTCTGAAAAACGGAACACCATATTATCAGCTGAAGTACAATGGAAAAGTTGTGGTGGAGGAATCTAAACTGGGACTTCGTTTATTTAAAGATAACAATATACAGTTTGCTTCCGAGATTAATAAGACAGAAGGAAACGAAAATGATCTGAACCAGGGATTCTCCAAGGTATCTGAAAAAAGAGATACTAAAAATGAAAGCTGGCAGCCGGTAATGGGAGAGAAGAAAAGCTATATTAACAATTATAATGAGCTTACCGTAAATCTTCATCAGGACAAACAGGATCGTACAATAGCAATAAAGTTTAGATTATTCAATGATGGTTTAGGTTTCCGTTACGAGTTTCCGCAACAGAAAAACCTTAACTATTTTGTAATTAAAGAAGAGGATTCAGAAATAGATCTTCCATCTGATATGAAAGCCTGGTGGATTGTAGGAGACTACGACACACAAGAATATCAGTACCAAACTTCTAAAATTTCAGAGATTGCTGCAAAATGGGCTGGAGCTGTAGAACAAAATGCATCGCAGTTTCCAATTAAAAATACAGTACAAACGCCTTTAATTCTTAAAAAAGAAGGTAAAGAACCATTATATGTAGATTTAGGTGAAGCAGCACTGATTAATTACCCTGCATCACATCTTGAAGTAGACAGTCAGAATTATAAATTCAAAACACACCTTACCCCAGATGCACAAGGAGCAAAAGGTTATATTCAGACACCTTTTAATACACCATGGAGAACAATTATTGTATCGCCTACAGCTGCAGGAATCCTGGATTCTAAAATGATATTCAATCTGAATGAACCTACAGAATATAAAGATACTTCCTGGATAAAACCAACCAAATATATGGGTGTATGGTGGGAAATGATTATTGGAAAATCTCAGTGGGCTTATTCTACAGAAGATAATGTACATTTAGGAAAAACAGATTTTAGCAAGCTTACACCTAATGGAAAGCATGCAGCCAATAATACCAAGGTAAGAGAATACATAGACTTCGCAGCCAAAAATGGTTTCGACGGACTCCTTATTGAAGGCTGGAATGTAGGTTGGGAAGATTGGTTCGGACATTCTAAAGAAGATGTCTTCGATTTTGTAACGCCATATCCGGATTTCGATATTGCAGCGCTTAATGACTATGCACATAGTAAAGGTATTAAACTGATTATGCACCATGAGACATCGGGATCAACAGTTAACTATGAAAGATGGCTGGATCCTGCTTTCAAACTGATGAATAAGTATGGTTATGATGCTGTAAAAACTGGTTATGTAGGAAATATTATTCCACGTGGTGAGCATCACTATAGTCAATGGACTAATAACCATTACCTGCATGTTGCTAAAAAAGCGGCAGACTATAAGATTATGGTAAATTCTCATGAATCTGTACGTCCTACAGGACTTAACCGTACTTATCCAAACTGGATTGCTGCAGAAGCTGCACGGGGTACGGAGTACGATGCTTTTGGCGGAAACAATGCAGATCATACAACGATTCTTCCGTTTACCAGACAAATGGGCGGTCCAATGGATTATACACCAGGTATTTTCCAGACTAAGATGGATTACTACTTCCCCGGAGACAAGCGTATGGTAAAG
Source organism: Elizabethkingia bruuniana (assembly GCF_002024805.1). Taxonomy (NCBI): domain Bacteria; kingdom Pseudomonadati; phylum Bacteroidota; class Flavobacteriia; order Flavobacteriales; family Weeksellaceae; genus Elizabethkingia; species Elizabethkingia bruuniana. The sequence goes on along the minus strand of NZ_CP014337.1, from coordinate 1,799,376 downwards.
ACTACATTAGCAAAACAGTTAGCATTATATGTAACCATGTATTCACCATTACAAATGGCAGCAGATTTACCGGAGAACTATGCTAAGCACATGGATGCATTCCAGTTTATCAAAGATGTAGCTGTGGATTGGGATGATACCAAAATCCTGGATGCTGAGCCTGGAGATTATCTGCATATTGCCAGAAAAGCAAAAGGTAAAGATGAATGGTATGTAGGTGGTATTACTGATGAAAACAAAAGAGAGTTTACAGTAGATTTATCATTCTTAGATAAAGGTAAAAAGTATGAAGCTGTTATCTATGAAGATGGTAAAGATGCAGATTATGATACCAACCCGCAAAGCTATCATATCTATAAGAAAACTGTCACCAGTGCTACCAAGATTCCTGTGAAACTGGCAAGAAGTGGTGGATATGCTATTTCTCTGAAAGCTGTAAAATAAATTAGCCTGAGTCTTCGATACGATTTTTGAAACAAAAATCACTCAGACTGACGAGGTGGAATATATAAATTACTTTACTTCGGTCTCAGATTAAAATAAAAGACCTATGATATTTCAAATATCATAGGTCTTTATTTTATTGGGTGTTTAGAAGTAATAGAACTCTATTTCTTTATCATTCCCTGTATCAATTCAGGGTTAAATTTACCAATAAGGAAACCTATTAAAAGCAATCCGATAAAGATGACAATTATAGCTGCAATCTGTAGCAGGTAAAAAATAAATAAACGGCCAATAATACTTTTTGTACTTTTCTCTGAATAAAAGCCCTTATAGAACCAAAAAAGTAATATTGGAACAATTAAATACGATAAAGTAGAGATTTTACTAATTGTTATCGGGTCATTCTGTAAGAAATAAAAAATAGGATCAAAAATAATAATGAGCGCAATGGTATAAAAACACTGGAAATAGGCATTCATGACCAGGTGCTCGTAATAATTTTGTCCCCATTTTCTAAACGCTATCCTGGTAAGAAGAGAAAAGAATGGTATTAAAGCCAGCATAATAAAGGAGAAATAGGAGAGGAACCCGGTGGAATATGCATCAACAAATCTATCGGATACATTTTGATTAGAAGCCTTTATTGCATTCTCCATGATGTCCTTTATATTAAGGAAGCTGGATAATAATATCGAAATACCACTGAGTACCATGGTAAGAGCGAAAGGTTTGTAATGGTGTATTCTGTCGCCCTCCAGAAATTTTCTGGCCGTCTTTCCGGGGTTTAATATGATATTTTTAACGGAATAGAAAAATCCTTTTTCGGTATAGTAGGCAAAACTTTTAACTTCATCAAACACATAAGTGTGGTCAATTCTTTTGAATTTTTTCTGTCCACATTCAGTACAATAGTTTCCGTTAACAGCTGTACCGCAACTGCTGCAGTTTTCTAGAATACTCTCCATCTTTTACTGAATTTTTTGTTTATATCTGCCGAAACATTTTGATTTCACAGTAAAAGATGTAATTAATAGAGGTTTTATCATATTATTATTCGATTTAGTTATATAATCCTAATTTCTCACGAATATATGAAATATATTGATTCGCTTATTTACTTATCTTACATCAATTCATTCATCTTGGTAGTAGCGTAAATTTGCATAAGAAAAAATAAACATAAACATATGAAAACAGTATATCACAGTGCAAACAGCAGAGGATTCGCAGATCACGGTTGGTTAAAAAGTGCACACAGTTTTAGTTTTGCAGGTTACTTTAACCCTGAAAGAGTAAATTTTGGAACGCTGAGAGTTTTAAACGATGACTATGTGGAAGGTGGTATGGGCTTTGGTAAGCACCCGCATAACAATATGGAGATTATTTCTATTCCGTTAGAAGGAGACTTGAAGCATGGAGATAATATGGGAAGTGCAGGAATCATAAAAAAAGGAGATATTCAGGTAATGTCTGCCGGTACTGGTGTAATGCATAGTGAAATGAATGCTAACGCAGATAAAGCAGTAAAATTTCTGCAGATATGGATTTTTCCTAACAAAGAAAATGTAACACCACGTTATGATCAGGTTGATGTTTCCGAAGGTTATAAGAAAAATGATTTTCAACAGATTTTGTCCCCTAACGCAGATGACGAAGGTGTATGGATTCATCAGGATGCATGGTTCAATTTAGCAAACTTTGACAAAGGATTCAGTAAAGAATATCCTATCCACAGAGAAGGAAATGGTGCTTATGTGTTTGTATTAAACGGTCAGGTGAAAATTGGAGATCAGGTATTGAACACCCGTGATGCATTTGGAATTTGGGATACAGATAAATTCAATATAGAAGCAACAGAAAATTCTGAACTTTTGATTATAGATGTTCCTATGAATTTGCCTAATTTTGCACATTAATTTAAACTCAATAAAGATAAGATATAAATGAGCCGGAAATCATATTGCTATAAAAGAAGTGACCATGGCTCGTTTTCAACAACAACTAAAAATAATATTAGAAATAAATGAAAATAGTAGCTTTTGCAGGAACCAATTCTCCGGCATCAATTAATAAGGTATTGGTAGAGTACGTTACAAAACAATTTGATAGTAATGACGTAGAGCTTTTAGATCTTAATGATTATGAAATGCCTATCTATGGAGTTCATAGAGAACAACAATCCGGAGTTCCTCAGGAAGCAAAGAATTTTGCTGAGAAAATTGATAGCGCAGATTTAGTAATCATGTCTTTGGCAGAGCATAACAGCAGCTATTCTGTAGCTTTCAAGAATGTTTTCGACTGGGTATCCCGTATTCCGGGAAGACCACACTGGGGAGATAAAGATGTCTTCTTAATGGCTACAGCACCTGGACCTAAAGGTGGTGCGAACGTATTGGCTGCAGCAACTGCGCGTTTTCCGCATAGTGGAGCAAACATTGTAGAGACTTTCTCATTGCCTAAATTCAAAGATAATTTCGATGCTGAGAAAGGTATTCTGGATGCTGAAAAAGCTAAGGAATTAGAGCATAAGATTGCTAAAATAAAAGAGGAATTCGCTGCAAAAGTAAATGCATAAATTCTAATAGGATTTTAAAGTAAATTTTATTAAATTTGCAAATCAAAATTCAGAAGTGAAGATCATAAAGCAATTTAAAGAAAAGCATCAGTCATCCCGGACAATAGGAAAAGACAACTCGGTGTGCCCTTTAAATTTGAGATAAATAATGGCCGACAGACTCCAAAAGTTTGTCGGCTTTTTTATTTACGTTTTTTGATAAAACAAATTGAGAATCAAAACTTCAGATCAATTTTAAAATTGTAATTTTATTCACTAAATAATAAAAACTAAAAATGAATACCTACAAATCCGCAGGAGTTGACAAAGAAGAAGGGTACAAAACGGTGGACAAGATAAAAAAGGCCGTTAGTGAAACACATAACCCGAACGTGCTGAACAATCTTGGAAGCTTTGGTGCTTTTTATGAAATTGGTGGTTACAAAAACCCGGTACTGGTAAGTGGTACAGATGGAGTTGGTACCAAACTGAAAATAGCATTGGATACCAAACAATACGGTTCTATAGGAATCGATTGTTTCGCGATGTGTGCTAATGATATAGTATGCCACGGTGCAAAACCTTTATTCTTCTTAGACTACTTAGCTTGTGGAAAATTAGATGCCGATGTAGCAGCTGAAATCGTACTGGGAATGGTGGAAGCTTGTAAAGACAATCAATGTGCCCTTATTGGTGGTGAAACTGCTGAAATGCCGGGAATGTATAATCCTGGAGATTATGATGTAGCAGGTTTCTGTGTAGGTATTGTAGAGAAAGATCAGGTTATTGACGGTTCTAAAATCAAAGCCGGAGACAAAATTATTGCTTTACCAAGTTCAGGATTCCACTCTAATGGTTTCTCTCTGGTAAGAAAAGTATTCCCTGACTTCAATGAAGATTTCGAAGGAAAGCCTATTCACGAAACATTATTGGTACCTACAAGATTATATTACCAAAGCATTCAGAAACTGATGAATGAAATGGAGATCCATGGTATTGCTCACATTACTGGTGGAGGATTGTACGAAAATATTCCAAGAATTATTCCTGAAGGACTTTGTGCAAGTGTTGAAACAAAAGAAATCAGAATTCCGTCTATTATGTTGGAACTTGAAAAAAGAGGAAACATAGCACGTGAAGAAATGTATGGAACATTCAACATGGGAGTAGGTATGGTGGTTGTCCTTACAGAAGCTGATGCACAGAAAGCTTTAGCGCTTTTACCTGATGCTTACCTTGTAGGTGAAATTACAGAGAACGCTGAGAAAATCCAATTAATCTAAAAATAATTTACCAATATAATAATGTGACAATATACCAATAAAGGACATTGTTGCATTACTACATTGCTACATTTGAAAATGAAAAAAATAGTAATACTGGTATCAGGCTCAGGAACTAATTTGCAAAGGATTATAAAAGCTATTGCTGATAAAGAAATCCAGAATGCAGAAATAAGCCTTGTAGTAGCTGACCGTGATTGTTACGGACTAAAAAGAGCTGAAGATGCCGGAATCCCTTTTCAATTAATTAAAAGAGGAAAGGATTTTTGCCAGAAACTAGATACTGTAATTCCTGAAGATACATCACTTATTGTACTGGCTGGATTTTTATCCGTTCTTACACAGGAGTTTTGTGAAAAGTGGGAAGGCAAAATGATTAATGTTCACCCATCTTTGCTTCCAAAATTCGGAGGAAAAGGAATGTGGGGTATGCATGTGCACAATGCTGTTAAAGAAGCAGGAGAAACAGAATCCGGAGCTACTGTACATTTTGTAACCACAGGAGTAGATGAAGGAGAAGTTATTCTGCAGGGAAAGATTACTGTTGAAGAAAATGATACGCCGGAAGATATCGCTGGTAAAGTTCACCAGATAGAATATGATATTTTTCCTTTAGCTATTGAGAAAGTATTGAATAAATAAATCTATTCATATGATTAAGAATATTATCTTTTTCGCCACTCTTATAGGAGTAAGTCTTACTGGGCAGATAAAGCTACCCGAAGATATTATCTTTAATAAAAATGCCGTTGATGCAGAAAATCATTGGGTTATAATAAAACCTAAAGATACAGATAAAGATAAACCTTTTACATTAGGATTTGTTTACTATGATGAAAGTGGAGGAGGATATTCTTTTAGATATGGAGGAGAGTTAAGTTATTCAAATAATGAATTTCAATTATCATCTCTTGATAATAAAGGATCTATGATGATAACAAGGATTGGAAATTTTTCACCTTTTTTAGCTATACTGTCTGATAAGAGATTGAATGATTTAAAAATAGATGTTGTACCATCCTGGCTGAAAGGTTATTCTATGAATCTTTCTGAAAATGAAGCAAAATTGCGAAGAGCAAGTAGTCTGAATGGGGCTAATAGACCAGATATGGCGCTAGAAATTTTACAAAAATTATACAATAATAACTATCGTACAAAAGATGTTTATTTTGAATTAATGTTCTCCTATAATGCATTAAAACAATATCCTGATGCGGCTAGAATTGGAAAAGAGGCTATAGCTAAAGGATTTGATACTAATGAATTAATAGTTAAAGAAGCTGCTTATACAGCAGTTCATACAGAGGATTGGAAAACGGCAGAAGAACTTGCCAAACTAGCATTTGATTTTAAAAATCAAAAAAATAAAAACGAAATTCTTTACAATCTTGTATATATGTATTTCTCCAAAGGGAAATATGACGAAGCAAGTAAATGGATCGAAATTTCTAAAAATAAAATGGGGGGAGATACAGAGAAAGCCTTCCGTAATTTAGATGCTATCCAGGCTGAAATAATAAAGAAAAAGGAAAGTAAATAAAATCCGGAACTGAAAGACCCGGTAAATGCAGTTGTGAAATAGCTGTAAAAAGTAAAATGAATGGAGGCATAGCTTCAAATTAAAAGTTAAAAAATGAAAACGGGAACGTTTGTAACAATTATTTGGGAAAGGAAATAATTGTTGCAGATTTTCCAAATGCTAATCCTTAAGTAAGATTAGTACAAAAAGTAAAGAAAGAAATGAAAAAAAGAGCATTAATTAGTGTTTCTGACAAAAGCGGTCTAATCGATTTTGCCAGGTTTTTGGAAAAAAACAATTATGAGCTGATCTCAACAGGAGGAACCTTTAAGCATCTGAAAGATGCAGGACTTAGCCCTGTTCAGATTGATGAAGTAACTAACTTTCCGGAGATGCTGGACGGAAGAGTAAAAACGCTGCACCCAAAAGTACACGGAGGTATTTTAGCAATTCGTTCTAACGAAGAGCACATGAAAACTGTTCAGGAGCACGGAATTGGCTTAATCGATATGGTAATTGTTAACCTATATCCGTTTTTTGAAAATGCTGATAAAGAAATTTCTTTAGAAGAAAAAGTAGAATTTATCGATATAGGCGGACCCTCTATGTTGCGTTCTGCAGCTAAAGGATTCTTTGATGTTACTGTAATTACCGATGCCGGTGATTATTCAAAAATTCAGGAAGAAATTGAAACTTCCGGAAATACTCAACTGGAAACGCGTAAGATGTTAGCAGGGAAGGTATTCAACCTTACTGCGGCGTATGATGCAGCAATTTCCAAAATGCTTTTGGATGAAGAATATCCTAACTATCTGAATGCTTCATTCAAAAAAGTAGCGAACCTTCGTTACGGTGAAAATCCACATCAATCTGCGGCCTACTATGTTTCTACAGTAGAGAAAGGAGCGATGAAAGATTTCGAACAGTTAGGCGGAAAAGAGCTTTCTTTCAATAACCTGAGAGATATGGATCTTTGCTGGAAAGTGGTAAATGAATTCAAAGAAGAAATGGCTTGTTGCGCTGTGAAGCATTCTACACCTTGTGGAGTAGCTGTAGGCACAACACCAGAAGAAACATACAGAAAAACATTTGAGTGTGATCCTGTTTCCATTTTTGGTGGAATCGTAGGGATGAACTTTAAAGTAGATGCTGCTACAGCGACTGCATTAAACGAAACTTTCTTAGAGATTGTTATGGCACCGGATTTTGATGCTGATGCTTTAGAAATCCTTAACAAAAAGAAAAATCTTCGTGTTATCAAAATCAAACATCCGGTTTCTGATAAGCAGGTTTGGGTGAAAATTGATGGTGGTATGCTGGTACAGAATGCTGATGATGAGTTTTCTGAAGACATCAATGTTGTAACTGAAAAACAACCTACAGATGAGCAGAGAAAAGCATTGATCTTCTCACAGAGAGTTGTGAAATATGTAAAATCTAACGCAATAGTTGTTTCCAATGGTCAGCAGGCTTTAGGAATTGGTGGCGGACAGGTTAACCGTATCTGGGCTACACAACATGCAGTAGAAAGAGCAAAAGCAAAATTCGGTGGCGAATTGGTGTTGGCTTCAGATGCTTTCTTCCCGTTCAGAGACGTTGTAGATTTCTGTGCTGCAGAGGGGATCAAAGCTATCATTCAGCCAGGTGGATCTATGCGTGATGAAGAAAGTATTCAGGCTGCAAATGAGCATGAAATCCCAATGTTATTTACCGGGATGCGTCACTTTTTCCATTAATTCAATTAACAGGAATTAACTTTCTATTTTTTTGAAAAAAATAGTTTTTATGCTATCTTTGACACTTGCTACAAAGTAAAGCACAAATTTTTAAGATTTAAATAAAAAAACATATAGCTAAAATATGCGAGTATTAGTCGTTGGTACCGGAGGTCGTGAGGCTGCAATTGGATGGAAACTTAAACAAGATCCGAAAGTTAAAAAAATATTCTTTGCAAGAGGAAACGCTTCAACCGAAGAATATGGTGAGAATATATATGAAGATTCTATCCCGGAACTGGTAGAATTTGCAACAAGAGAAAAAGTTGATTTAACAATTGTTGGTCCTGAAGCACCTTTAGTGGAAGGAATCGTAGATGAGTTTAAAGCAGCAGGTCTTAAAATTTTTGGACCAAATGCTAAAGCGGCTTCATTAGAAGGTTCTAAAGCTTTCTCTAAGAGATTTATGCAGGATCATGGTATTAAAACTGCAAAGGCTCAGGTTTTTGAAGTATACCAGGATGCTTTAGATTATGTTAAAGATCACAAATTTCCGTTAGTAATAAAGGCTAGCGGTTTAGCAGGTGGTAAAGGAGTAGTAATCTGTGAAACTCTTGAAGAAGCAGATGCTGTTATTCATGATTTCATGATCAGAAGAATTCACGGTGATGCCGGGATTAAGCTGGTTATTGAAGAATTTTTACAAGGATTTGAAGCTTCTATTATCTGTTTCTCTAACGGTGAAGAGTTATTCCCTTGTATTCCTGTAAAAGATTACAAGAAAGTAGGAGAAGGTGATGAAGGTATGAATACCGGTGGTATGGGTACTGTAGCACCAAGTCCTGAATTCAACGGGATGCACTATGCAGATTTCGAAAGAAATATTATGCTGCCAACGCTGAAAGGTCTTAAGCAGGAGAACCTTAGTTTCAAAGGATTTATTTTCTTCGGATTAATGGTTACTGCAGAAGGAAGTTACCTTTTGGAATACAACATGCGTTTAGGAGATCCTGAAACTCAGGTTATTTTGCCTCTAATGGAAAACAGCCTTGTGGATGTTATCAATGACTGTATGGAAGGAAAACCGGTAGAACTAAAATTTGCTGATAAAAAAGCGGTATGTGTGGTAATGGTTTCCGGAGGATATCCAAGAAATATCGAAACTGGTCTTGAAATAAAAGGAACTGATAAAGTTGATACACTTTGTCTTCTTGCAGGTGCCAGAAAAGGCGGAAACAGCTATTATACAACAGGCGGCAGAGTTGTAAATGTTGTAGGATTTGGAGAAACTTATGATGATGCCAGAAAGCAGGCTTATGACAACATTAAAAAGGTTTCTTTCGACTACGGCTTCTACAGACACGATATAGGCTTGTTCGAGCAAAAGAAATAAAACAAACATAACCCCTGAGCGAAAGTTTAGGGGCTTTTAATAAATATCAACGAATTTATCAATGTACCAGTTTACCAATAATTGATTGTTATATGATGTACATTGCTAAATTGTTACCTTAATTTTTATGGAAAGAGGAATTATTATTTTAGACTTCGGTTCACAATACAACCAGTTAATCGGAAGAAGAGTAAGAGAGATGGGAGTGTATTCTGAAATCATCCCTTACTACACGCCATTGGAAGAAATTAAAGAAAGAAATCCTTTCGGTATTATTCTTTCAGGAGGACCTTCTTCTGTAAATGCAGAAGATGCACATTTGGTTTCAAAAGAAATTTTCGAATTAGGAATTCCTGTTTTAGGGATTTGCTATGGAATGCAGTTAACAGCTCACCTTTTAGGAGGTAAAGTTGCTAAAGGTGTAAAAGGAGAATATGGAAAAGCTGAATTGGAGATTGTAAAAGCATGTTCTTTATTCGACGGAGTAAAAGAAAGATCTATAGCATGGATGAGCCATTTTGACGAAGTAGAAACTGCTCCTCAAGGATTCGATATCGTTGCTAAATCCGGTGTTATTGCCGGAATGGCAAATGAAGATAAAAAAATCTTTACTGTTCAGTTCCACCCTGAAGTTTCTCACACAGAGGAAGGAAGCAAGATGCTGGAGAACTTTGTTCTGAACATCTGCCAATCTGAAAGAAGCTGGAAACTGACTAATTATATTGAAAGAACAGTTGCTGAGATTAAAGAAAAAGTAGGCAGCCAGAAAGTAATCCTTGGACTTTCAGGAGGTGTAGATTCTTCTGTAGCAGCAGTACTTATCCATAAAGCTATCGGGGATCAGTTGACTTGTATTTTTGTAGATACAGGGCTTCTGAGAAAAGATGAGGCGAAGAAAGTAATGGAAAACTACGGACAGCATTTCCACATGAACATTAAACTGGTAGATGCTGCAGACAGATTCTTGTCTAAGCTGGCTGGTGTTGATGATCCTGAACAAAAAAGAAAGATTATCGGAAACGAGTTTATCGCTGTTTTCGATGAAGAATCTCATAAAATTGAAGGTGCAAAATTCTTAGCACAGGGAACTATCTATCCTGATGTTATCGAATCTCAGTCTGTAAAAGGACCTTCTGCAGTAATCAAGTCTCACCACAATGTTGGTGGTCTTCCAGAGGAAATGGATTTCGAATTACTAGAACCGCTAAGAGAGCTATTCAAAGACGAAGTAAGAAGAGTAGGAGAGGAACTAGGTATTCCTCACCACTTGGTATACAGACACCCGTTTCCAGGTCCTGGATTAGGTATCCGTGTTCTTGGAGCAGTAGATGTAGAGAAAGTAAGAATCCTTCAGGAAGCTGATGATATCTTCATCGAGGAATTGTACAAAAATGATCTGTACGAAAAAGTATCTCAGGCTTTCGTAGTATTACTTCCTGTAAAATCTGTAGGAGTAATGGGTGATGAGAGAACTTATGAATATACAGCTGTTGTACGTTCTGCTAATACAATAGACTTTATGACGGCTACATGGAGCAAGCTTCCTTATGAATTCCTGGAAACTGTTTCCAACAGAATTATCAATGAGGTAAGAGGCATTAACCGTGTTGCTTACGATATTTCAAGCAAACCACCTGCAACAATCGAGTGGGAATAATATAAAGAAAAGGACAGGTTTAGAATCTGTCCTTTTCTTTTTTTGAAAAATAAAGTATAAAGAGCGCTATCAATGGCGTTATGGAAAAGAATCCATAAAGATAAATAGATGCACTCTCTGCTCCGATAATACCTCCAGGACTTGAGATTCCTCCGATATTGGTTACCAACCCTGCCAGTGCAGCTCCAAATGTTGTAGCCATTAACTGTACTGTTGTTACAGATGCTGATGTAAGATCCTCTTCACCAACCGGAGATAAAGAGAATACACCAGTTAACAGATGTGGCCATCCCATTCCTATACCCATTCCGATGGCTAATAAAAAGATACAGTTAAGACTTATATTTATAACAGGTGATAGGGCACTGTTTAATGAGTTGTAGCAAAGGCCAAATAGGCCGATAAACATTATAAAGGAGCCTGTATATATAAGTCTGTTAACAGAATGTCCTTTGTATCCGGAGAATATTATTGATGATAAAGTCCATCCAGCAGCGACTAAGACAGTTAGGTATCCAGATTCTAAAGGTGTAAATTTGTATATAATTTGTGCAAAATAAGGTACATAAATCTCAATAGCAGTTGCAATAGTTAAAAGAGCCATGATAGCGTATTTTGAACCGAGAGGAAAAGATATTTTATATCCTCCGGAGGGAAGCAAGCGTGTCTTTTGCTTGCTTTCTGCTATAACGAGTAAGATTAGAAATAATACAGAAATCGTGACACCAGCAATATTTGCATAGACATTTTTAGGAACACTTCCTATAGATACAGCTAATGCAGCCAAACAAAGCAATAGTAATTTGGTATAAGGAACCAGTGGAATATTTTTAGCATTCTTTTCTTTCGGCAAAACAATACTTGCAACGATGAATATGAAAAGACAAATAATTAATAAAGAACCAAAAGCCCATCTCCAACTTTTATATTCGGCAAAGATACCTCCAAGAAAAGGTCCTGAAAAAGCAGCAACACCCCACATTCCTGAAACAAGAGCCATAGCACGAGGCCACAGATTTTTATTGAATATGAGTCTAATCATGGCATAAGACAGAGCGAATAGCAAACCTCCACCAAGGCCTTGCACAAATCTGCCAAATATAAGAATATGCATTGCGGGTGCCAGAGAACAAATTAAGGTTCCGATAGAAAAAATAATAATACCCGTCTGATAGGCTTTTAGTGGTCCTAACTTTGCAATTTTATTTGCCGAAATAACAGAACCAATAACAGATGCAACAACGAATATAGTAGTATTCCAAGCGTAATATTCTAATCCTCCAATTTCTTTTATAATAGAGGGCATAATCGTAGTTGCTAAATAAACATTTGTAGCATGAAGCATTACACCTAATGCCAGAACAGTTGCTTTTAATCCGTTTCCGTTAGAAAAGAGAGCTCCCCAACCAGCATTTTGAATGTCCATATTTTCGTTGTTTGAATTATTCATTTCGATCTTGTTAAATTTATTATGCAAAGATGAAAATGAATGAAAAGGACATCAATATCAAAATCTCGGTAAAAAGTTCAAATTTTACGGACTATGTCTGTAATCAGCAGGTGAGCACATCATATGATTTTTGAAAAAACGAGAAAAATAAGATGCAGTATCGAATCCCAGAATATAGGCGCATTCTTTTATGGAGAGGGTGGTATGTTTCAAAAGATATTGACTTTCCAGTAAAAGCCTTTCATGAATAATTTGCAGAGCTGTATTTCCAGTTTCTTCTTTTATGACTTCACTGAGATGTTTAGCTGAAATTCCTATGTGTGAAGCATAGGCACTGACTGAGTTCCATTGAGTGAAATGCTCATCAACCAGTTTTTTAAATTCATAAGTTAGCTGGTAGTTTCTATTCATATTTTTCTCAAATCCTAAAAGACAATATTCACAGGCTCTGTTATATTCATACAATATTTCTGTAAGAATAAGTCTGACCATATCCTGGTGATATGCATGCTTAGACTCCAACTCATTTTTTATTTGCGTAAATTTTGTAGCTACCGATTCAGAATGATCATTTAAATCATATACTGGTGGGTATTTTGGGTTTAAAGAAAGGAGTTCATTGATGATATCTTCTTTAAAAAACATTTTCTGAAGAAAGTTTTTCTTGAAAAATATTTGCTGAACCTTTAGATCAGCGGATAGATTCTGTATTGAGAATATCAGATCTGGTTCCAAAATTGCAATAGCGCCTGGATTTAATTCAAATTCATGATACCCAATTTGTACATGTGCAAAGCCTTTGCAACAGATAAGTATAGTGTAATAATTATTTTTTACAGGTGAAGCGGTTCGTAAATTATCATTTTCCTCTGAATATTTTATCTCGCAATCCATAATTTCAACTTCAGCTATTTGCTTTTAGTAAGACACAGCAAACTTACAAAATATACAGAATGTAATATGATGTTTTAGAATTTCCAGACTGTATTTATTTTATATGAGAGTTGAAGAGGAATAATTTTTGATTAACTAGAACAAAATTATTGTAATGCTAAACAAACAACAGAGAAAGCTAAAACGCACAAGCCGCCTTATCTCGGTTCTTGCTAAATACGGTTTTAAAGATATTGTGTCCAGAATTGGAGGGCAGAATGATCAGAAAACAAATTTCTCTGATGAGTCGAATACACAGAATACTGTATACGAACGTATTCGTATGGCATTAGAAGAATTAGGCCCCTCCTTTGTTAAAATAGGTCAGGCTTTCAGTAACCGGGAAGATATGCTTCCTAAAGAAATGATTGCTGAACTACAAAACCTACAAGACAGGGTAGAAGTACAGGATCTTGATCTTGATTCCGTACTGGAAGAACAGCTGAGTATTAATATTTTAGATATATTCCAGTCTTTAGACAGGAAACCTATTGCTTCTGCTTCAATTGCGCAGGTTTATAAAGGTATATTGAAAGATGGAAGTCCTGTAGTATTAAAAGTAAAGAGACAGGGAATTCAGGAAGTTATTGAAGATGATTTATTACTCATGAAAGATCTGGCAAAAATTCTCAATACTTATTTTGAATTTGCTCAGCATCTGGATCTGAATAAAGCAATTGCTACGTTTGAAAAATCATTGCTTACTGAACTTTCCTTGGTACAGGAAAAAGAGAATATCCAGAAGTTTGCTTTTAACTTTAAAAATAATAAGAACACTTATGTTCCCAAAGTTTATGAAGAACTGAGTAATAACGAGGTACTTTGTATGGAATTCATAGACGGGGTAAAAGTTACAGATCTGGAAGGATTAAAGAGCTATGAGCTGAACCCTGAGATTATTGCTGACAGAGGGCTTCAGTTATTTCTTGCTCAAATTCTGGATTATGGCTTCTTTCATGCAGATCCGCATGCTGGGAATATTTTAGTAAAGCCGGATGGGAGAGTTGTTTTTATAGATCTTGGAGCAACAGGAACTATTTTTCCTCAGGATAAGGAATTATTAGAAAATTTTATCATCAATTTCATTTCGAAAAGACCTAGAAAACTTATTGAAGTCATAAAAAAAATGGCTGTTGAAATAGATATTAAAGATGAACGTAAGCTGGAAAATGATCTTCAGGAGGTATTAGATTTTGTACATAGTGCATCTCTGGAAAATATTGATGCAGGCTTTATTCTGAATAAGCTGCGCGCTATTCTGATGGAAAACAAAGTCAATATGCCCGAATATTTTTATCTTCTGGTACGTGGGATAAGTCTTATAGAAAGTGTAGGGCGAAAAATAAATCCCAATATGGATTTAGTAAAAAGTATAGAGCCTTATGTAAAGAAGATTATGTTGAAGCGCATCAGCCCTGGCTATCTTTATAACAAGGGAATAAAAAGAGTAGAAGAGATTACTGAGCATATTGACGTATTACCCCGCGAAATTAGTAGTGTTTTATTGAAAGCGAATGAAGGAAGCCTTATCTTAAATACAGAAGTTAAAAACCTTCCTAAGACCAATAATATTATACAAAGAGGGTTTCAAGATCTTATTCTTGCACTTATCCTTTGTGCCAATATGGTTGCTACAGCTATTTTGTGGGTAGGGAAGGCAGAGCCATTGGTTGGTAATATTTCAGTATTGGGTATTATTGGTATTGTGATTAATATCATTATCATTTTTATTCTGGTCCTAAGAATATTAAGAAAAAGATAATTACAGAAGGTTAATTTCTGTTATATTTTATTTTATTCTGAATTTTTTCAATACTCTTTATTATAGAAAATCTTCTGTTGATGCTTCCAAAGCAGGGTTTTATTTGAAAAGTGTTAAATTTGTTTATTCTAAATAAAAATAATTACACACTACTACTAAATGAAAAAAACACTACTATGCTTAGGGAGTGTATTCCTTGTATCGGGAATTGTAAAAGCTCAGAAAAATGTTATTAAAGTAAATGATTCTGTTAAACAAGGAAGGCTTGATGAAGTCATTATAACAGCAACCAGAACACCAGAGATAATAAAAAAAACAGCATCAACAGTACACATTATCAACCGTAAAGAAATTGAAGAACAAGCTGCAATTTCTCCGGACCTTAGTAATATCCTTGCTTATCAGGTTCCCGGATTAGCATTTGGAAATAATCTGGTCGGAAACAGAGGACAAACATTGCGGGGGAGAAATGTATTGATAATGATAGACGGAATTCCACAATCCAGCCCACTCCGGAATAACGACAGAGAGATCAGAAGTATAGATCCTTCTGTACTTGAGAGAATTGAAGTTGTTAAAGGAGCTACATCTATTTATGGAAATGGTGCAGAAGGAGGGATTATTAATTATATAACTCAAAAAGATAATTCAAAAAAGCCAATATCTGGAAAAACTGTCTTGGGATTTACGGGGCATGAATTATTCAATAACAAGATGTTTAAATCCGAAGGAGGAGCTGGATATAGAGTGTCACAGAGTTTTTATGGAAAGCTGGGCAAATTTGATTATCTGGTAAATGGAACTTTCACAGAGAATGGCGTTAAGATAGATGGAGAAGGTTTAGTCCAAAACCCCAGATATGGACTTGGTGAAACAAAAGTGAATAACGCCTTTGCAAAATTGGGTTATTCCTTCAATGATAAAAGCAGAATAGAATTGATGTATAACTACTATTCCAGTTTGCAGGATTCCAAATATATCCTGGACAAAGGAAAGTATGGTGAAAGACCATCAACGGGTAAAATAGGAGAGGGTCTTGGTGTAAAAGAAGGAACTAAATATAATCATAACGCTTATTTGAAATATACCAATACTTCTATATTTCGTAATACATCATTCAATGCATCCGTTTATTTTCAAGACTTTTATACAATTTACGACTACAGAGAAGCACCTCGTTGGAAAACAGGTGGCCAATCTGCAATTCTGGAAAAGAAATATGGCTTTCGTACCGACTTTAATACAGAATTCAGAAAAGACGGTATATTAAAAGCTTCTCTTACTTATGGTATTGATTTACTGAATGAACATACTACACAGCCATTAGTAGATGGCAGAGTATGGGTTCCTGAGTTGAATATGATGGCGTTTGCACCTTTTATACAAAGTAAACTATATCTTACAGAAGATTTAACAGTAAAAATGGGAAGCCGCTGGGATTTAATGAATATAAAAGTTCCGGATTATACAACGCTTCCTTCCGGAAAAGACAGTGCTTTTAATGTACAGGGAGGAAGTCTGAAGTATAAAAATTTCTCATACAATGCCGGACTTAGTTATACTGCCTTTAGCTATTTCCAGCCTTTCACTTCTTATTCCAGAGGATTTAATATTTATGATCTTGGGCGTGTATTAAGAGATGCTAAAAGCAATGTGCTAAACGAAATTAATACAGAACCCGTTGAAGTAGACAGCTATGAAATAGGTTTCAATAGTAAAATAGGGAAAATTATAGACTTTTCTGCAAGTTATTTTTATAATTACTCTAAGCTTGGAGCTGATTTAGTTTCTGTGAATGGTTTTTGGACACCATTGCGGGCACCACAATATATTAGCGGAGTAGATCTTGTCATGAATATTTATCCGACAAAAGGATTGAATATAGGGGTGAATTATACTTATCAGGAAGGTAAAGTAGATGTAAATAATGATAATACCTATCAAAAGTATCTGAGTGGATTAAGGATTGCTCCGCCAAGACTAAATTCTTATGTTAAATGGATATCAGATGATAAAAAATTGAATTTGGGTGTATATCATATGCACTCATTCAAAAGGGATCGGTTTTCTCCAGATAAATCCGGGAAATATGAAGAAGGTGAAGGACCTGTGGAATCTTTCAATCTGTTCAATTTTCAGGGAAGTTATAAATTTAATCAGTTTATAATGTTAGGGTTGGGAGTAGAAAACCTGTTTGATAAAACTTATTTTACCCCTACATCCATGTACACTGCAAGAGATGCTGAATATGTCAGAGGTAACGGAAGATATTATACATTGACACTGAGTTTCAGATATTAAATTGATTAATAAAAGCTGATATTGCAATCAGTATATGGGCGTAGAAATAGTGAAACGAGAAACTTAGTGCTAAAATTTCGGTTTTCATATACTGATTCATATCTTTGCAGGATGATAACATTTGAGGATTTCGAATTACCGAAAAATCTTTTTTCGGCATTAGAGCAAAACGGAATAACTGTACCAACTCCTATTCAGCTGAAGAGCTTTAAACCTATTTTGTCGGGACGCGACGTTATGGGGATTGCACAAACTGGTACAGGTAAAACCCTGGCTTATTTGTTACCAGTTCTCAAAATGTGGAAATATTCCAAAGCCGACAACCCGACAGTATTGGTTTTAGTACCTACTCGTGAGCTTGTTGTACAGGTTACGGAAATACTTGAAAACTTAACCGAAAACATGACAGCTCGTGTTATAGGTATTTATGGTGGTAAAAATATCAATACACAGAAATTATTGTTTGATAATGGCTGTGATATTTTGGTAGGAACACCAGGCCGGGTATTGGATTTAGCAATAGATAATGCAATAAGCCTAAAAGATGTACGCCATCTTGTTATTGATGAGTTCGATGAAATGCTGAACTTAGGATTCCGCCCACAGTTAACTCATATCTTTGAAGTTATGCGTCAGAAGAGACAAAATATACTATTCTCTGCAACGATGACGGAAGCTGTTGATACGATGCTGGATGAATATTTTAATGGTCCTGAAGAAATAAGCTTAGCAAAATCCGGGACTCCGCTAGAAAAAATTACTCAGCAGGGATATAAGGTCGAAAACTTCAATACTAAAATCAACTTGTTAAAGCATCTTTTGGAAAGTGATGAAAGCATGTCTAAAGTTTTGGTTTTTGCTAATAATAAGAAGCATGCAGATTATCTTTTCAATACATTAGACGAGTTGTATCCGGATCAGTTTGATGTAATCCACTCTAATAAATCTCAAAACTACAGGCTAAGAGCCATGCGTAAATTTGAAGATGCCGAAGTGCGAGGTCTTATTACAACAGACGTAATGGCACGTGGTCTAGATATTTCAGATATTACCCATGTATTCAATTTCGAAGTTCCAGAGGTTCCGGAACAATATATTCACCGTATAGGTCGTACAGGTCGTGCTGATAAGGATGGTACAGCAATTTCCTTCATTACTAAAAAAGAAGAAGCTTTGCTATTGGAGATCGAAGTTTTAATGAACAAAGAGCTTCAATTTATCGATTTCCCTGAGGAAGTAACGATTAATCCTAAAAAGATCGAATCTGAGAAGGAAGAGGTCAAAATGAAGAACCCTACAAAGGCACCGGATATTACGCAGGGTGGTGGAGCTTTTCATGAGAAGAAGGATAAGAATAAAAAGATTAACCTTGGTGGACCTACTAAAAGAAAACCACCTAAAACAAAGCCTGCTAACAGAAATCAGCAGAAACAAAAAGCCAAAAGAAATAAGAGATAATAACAGCTCAAATAAAAACCGTGTAAGAAATTTACACGGTTTTTATATTTGGAGATTCGGGAATATATTAACTGAAAATCTCTGATGTTTCTTTAGTGCTGCGAAAAATAATTTTTCAGCTGCTCCCGAGCACATTTTCTGCCATATTCAATTTGGCTCTGAGCCTTATAGAATTCATATAATTCGCAGGAATAACGGGAAATATTAATCATAAAATCAGGAGCATGTTCTTTAAGATTAAAGTTACCAATGGTTTCAATCATTAAAGATATAGTCCGGTTCGTCAGTCTCAGCATTCCCAGCTTAGATGACGGCGTAGGAAGTGCTTTTCCTTCAAAAGGAATTCTGGCATTAACGTTTACCGCAAGAATTTTATCTTCCGGATTCGTTTTTATTGCATAATCAATCGGAATATTATTCAGAACACCACCGTCTACCAAAACCATATTATCTCTTATAACCGGCGTAAAAACAGAGGGTATAGCTATAGAAGCCCTTATAGCATCATAGATATTACCTGAATTAATATAAACAGGTTGATGTGCCTGTATGTCTGTCGCTAGACATGCAAACGGAATTTTAAGGTCTTCAATATTTTCTCCGGGTATGGCTAGACTTAGGATATTTAAGATTTTTTCACCTTTAATAAAGCCTCCGTTCTTGAATGAAAAATCTATAAGTCTCAGAAAGCTATAGCGGTTAAGCTTTACTATCCATTCTTTAAACTCCTGAAGTTTGCCCATGGCATATATTCCTCCAACTAAAGCTCCCATAGAAGTACCAACAATACTGTTTATTTTAAAGTTTTGTCTCTCCAGTTCTTCGATAACACCTATATGGGCTAGGCCTCTGGCGCCACCACCGGAAAGGACTAAAGATATATTTTTGTTGACTTCCATAACTTTGATTTTATAATGCTTCTGTATATTGCATTAAAATATTATTCCAGAATTAAATTGCCACTAGAATCATAAGGGTAATTCCATGTGTTTTCTGATCCTTTATATGGGTTGCCCTCTATATTATAACTGATTTCTGTTCTTGATCTGAAATTGTTTTTAGACAAACTCCTTTCAAAATAGTCATTGAGAATACCCAGCTTTGTAAATGGGTTTTTACTGGTATCATAATTCCCAAAAGTTATTTCTTTAATCTTATCTACTGAATTTATGCTTCCGGTTTTGTGGCTGGTTGTTACTATTTTCTGAAGATTACTGTTTGAATCATATATATAATCTTCAACAATAGTTTCAATGTATTCCCAAGGTTCCAAAGTATTAAATAATTTGTTAGGGTATGTTGTTTCTCTTTTTATTAGAGTTTTATTATTATAAAAATACTTTATTCTTTTATCATATTTGGAATTATGATTCAGACTGGGAATATTTTTTTCTATAATCTGGTTATTATTGTTAAATAGAATATTTTCTTCAATATCAATTATAGTAGAATTAGGATCTTTTATATCAATTTTTTTTATAGAGGCAGATGAGTTATTGTATTTTATAATTATAGCTATCCTATCGGTAAACACATAACTGTATGTAGATAGCTGTAAAACTGACCCAATTCTTTTTGTTATTCTGTTCTTTGAGTCATATTCAAATTCAAAATAACTGTTTACTCCCGGACCGGAGGCTGATATATTATATCCCTCAGGGGAAAATATCGGATTAAGTCTCTTAACAAGGAATTCCTGCTCATTCTTAATATCAGATTCATTGTCACTGTTACGGCAGGAAAATAATAAGATGAAAATTGGAATAAGATAAAATAGATTTTTAGTCATATAAATTTTTCGCAAAAATATAAATAAAAATGCTCCTGACAGGAGCATTTGTAATTATTTTAAGTAGGGCGCTATCGCTTTTTCCCATATAGCATAACCCGAAGGTTTCATATGGAGCATGTCATCCAGAAATATATCCTTTCTAATAACACCATTTTTATCATTCATTACTTTGGTAATATCAATGTATGATGTGTTTTTCTGACTTTTTAAGAAAGCTTTTATTTCCTTATTAGCCTGCTGCATTTGTGGCCAGTAGTCTTCTCTGGAAGGCGAGTGCTTAATGGAAATGTAAGACACATTAATTTTAGGATAATACTGTCTTATTTTACCGTAGAAAGTTTTAAATCTTGCAACCACTATATCTACAGAAGGCTTGTCCTCCGATACGAAATCATTATCTCCACAATAAACAACAATTTGCTTAGGGTGATATGGCTTCAGAAGATCATCTGCAAAGTAATTCAGATCAGAAAGTCTTGAACCTCCAAAACCTCTGTTAATAATGGTCTTCTGAGGGAAGTATTTAGCAATATCTGTCCACTTGGTGAAAGTAGAGCTTCCGATAAATAATATAGCATTTTGAGGAATTCCGTTTACGCTATCCCTTTTTTTGAATTCCTGAATGTCGTGCCAGAACATTCTTTTTTCCTGTGCTTGTAGTGTTATTGATAGTAGTACTACAAACGCAAATATCATTCTTAATTTCTTCATATTTCCTAATAGCTCATTTCAACAATTTTCTTAGCATCGGAAGGTGTTAATTTTTTGTGTTCTCCGATACCATTTAGGTTTCTGCTGATAAATGCGCTTTCAACTTTTTCTGCAGTTCCATTATATACCTCTGTATATTCTGAAAGTTTGGTTAATATTCCCAAGGAGTGGAAGAATTCCTCCATTCTTTCAATAGCTTTTAATGCTTTCTCTTCCGTTGTTCCCTCCGTGATATTCCATACTCTTTCTCCGTATTGAGCTAACTTTTCTTTTTTAGACTCCAGATTATAACGGTAATGGCTAGGTGCAATAATAGCTAATGTACGTGCATGATCTATACCGTAGTATGCTGTAAGTTCGTGTCCCATAGCGTGTACAGCCCAATCTGAAGGAACACCTTGCTGGATCAGCCCATTAAGTGCCATAGTACAGCTCCACATAAAATCACCTGCAGCTGTATAATCAAATTCTTCCTGCATAACCTTAGGCGCAATTTCTTGTAAAGACTGCAAAATACTTTCTGCAAATCTATCCTGTAATGTAGCCCCAATAGGGTAGGTCATGTATTGTTCCATTACATGAGTGTATGCATCGGTAATACCATTGGCAATCTGATTTTTCGGAATAGAGCGAATAACCTCAGGGTCAAGAACAGAAACCTGCGGGAATAATCCTGGTCCACCAGAAGATAATTTTTCCTGAGTAGCTCTTCTTGAAATAACATAGCCGGAATTCATTTCCGAACCTGTAGCAGGTAAAGTTAATACCGTAGCGAAAGGTAAAGCCTGTCCTTCCATAGTTCTTACCGAATTTCTAAGAATATCCCAAGGCTCTCCATTGTATTTTGCAGCAGCAGCAAGATATTTGGTTCCGTCAATAACAGATCCGCCACCAACAGCAAGAAGGTAAGTAATATTCTTTTCTTTAATAACTTGCAAAGCTTCCATCAGTACCTCATATTCCGGATTAGCAGGAATACCTCCGAATTCTTCTACCTGATGATTTACCAGAGTATCTTTTACCTGTTGATATACGCCATTCTTTTTAATACTGCCACCTCCGTATAACAGAAGAATTTTAGCATCTGAAGGAATCTCTTTTCCAAGTGAAGCGATTTCACCCTTTCCAAAAATAATTTTGGTTGGATTTTTATATTTAAAATTTAGCATAGGATTGATTTTACCTAACAAATGTAGGGCTTTATTTTAACGCAGTAAATCAGATTATGTTGAATTTTGCGAATATTCAGACTTATAAAATCTATATAAATAATGAAAAAAGGAGGAGTTCTAAAAATAGAATATTCCATAAATTTATATTCGTTATACTAAATAAATTGTTCTCCTTGCTTAACTTAATTTCTGCTTAGGCCATTTCCATGCATATAAAACAATCAGAATCGTAATAGCGCTTTCTGTTAATGCCAGAAATACATAAAACATTCTCCATGAATCCAAAGAAGTAATGGCAATAAGCAGCATAATCAAGGTGAAAAGTGTTCCGAAAATAAGATTAAATAATCTGTTGAGTTTTGGTTTCAAAATAACAGATAATCCGACCATAACAGCCGGAATAGCTAATAATAGACTAGCTCCGAATAATTTCTGAGGATCATTGAGAAGATTGTGCCCATCAATAAGTTCTTTAACTTTTCCGGGAATGTAGAGTTCAAAGTAATCTCCATATAAATAACATAATGTAACAGAAGTCCATAATGCAGCCAGTTTAATCTTTACATCAATCTTTGAATCTTCCAAATTGGTTTTGCGAGGTGTGTGAGTATTCATACTAAGCTTTTTAGTAAGACAGCTATTGGTTTATTTGGTTACAGTTGCATCATAAAAAAAGCCAATGCAAAAGCACTGGCAGTATCATAAATTAAGATGTTTTATTATTCGAAAAAAGCCTTAGGATAAACAACTGTTCCTTCAACTCCCTCTAAAGAGCCTTTTATAAGCTCTATAGCCATACAGTTTTCATCAGGTACATCAAAAGGTAATTTAATTCCATATTTTTTTGCCATCTCATAACCGAATCGGGGATAGTAATTCTCATGACCTAATAAAATTACAGATCCGAAACCTAACTCCTTAGCTTTTTTATGGGCGGTTTCTATTAGCTTTCCGCCAATACCTTTACCCTGATATTCTGGTAGTACCGAGACTGGAGCTAATGCCAGGGACTCAGATTGCTTGTTTTCGTTATTTACGACTTTAATCCGGGTGAGTAAGATATGTCCTATAATATTTTGATTTATCTCCGCAACAATAGAAAGTTCCGGAATAAAAGCCTCGGAATTTCTTAGTCTTTCTACTAAGTATTGCTCGCTGTGATCACTCATTTCTTCTTTTTCAAATGCTCTTTGAATCACATGAAATACAGCTGTATAGTCGTCTTTATTTTCTTGTCTAAAAAGGATATTCATTTTGATTTTTAAAATTTTAAAATCATTTACCAGTCAATTAAAAGTTAACAGGTTAAATGTTTGTTAAGATATAATAATTAGAAATCTTCAGACTGGGAAGTCTGAAAAACAGAAATTGCCATAACCCCGACAGAAATGTCAGAAGTTATGTATTATGCGGATATCTTCTTAGCGCTAGACATGCTACAAAGGTAATTATTTTCTTTGTAAAGAATTAAATGTTGCCTAAATTTGGTAGGCTTAAATATTTTGCCAGGAATTATATAATTCTATTTTTTGGATAAATAAATTTATAATAAGAAGATTTAGCAAATATTTAAACTATAAAATCTAATAAAAGCCTTAACTTTTAACCAAAATTAATAACGTTAATGAAGACCAATGAACAAGTAGAAAAATTCAGACAAATTGTAAAAAACAAATTTCAGATCTATAATAGCCTTTTCATGAGCCTTCCATACGATAAAATGACCAATATCGGAATGCTCTTGCCTTTTCTCCATGAAGAGAGTAAAGAAGGCTATGAAAACGGAAAATCTCCAATGGAGGTAATGAAACATTTCTTCGACAGTCATACAGACCTGAAAACTGAAGAGGAACGAATAGATCTTCTGTTCCGTATTATCCAGTATGTAGAAAGACAGGTAGTATTATTTGACAGTATTGAAGATTCGGCATTTTCTACACTAAATGCCAATACTGATCCCGGAACTGTCCGTAATTTGTACGAAGTTGCATCCCAGCAAGGAAAACTGAATATTATTAAAGAGAAAATGGAGCAGTTTGGTGTTAAAGTTGTGTTTACAGCACACCCGACACAATTTTATTCTAATTCCGTACAATCCATTCTCCATGATCTGAATCAGGCTATAAAAACAGATTCGGTTACCAATATCGATATGCTCCTGCAGCAGTTGGGAATGACGTCATTTATCAATCAGGAAAAGCCAACACCTTATGACGAGGCTCAGAGTATTATCTATTATCTGCGCTATGTTTATTATGATACTCTGGGAGAGTTGTACCGGGATACCAAACGGATTTTTGACGATGCACACATAAATCCGCATTTATTCCAGTTAGGCTTTTGGCCGGGAGGGGACAGAGACGGGAATCCTTTTGTAACCGCAGAAATTACTCAACGTGTATCTTCAGAATTAAGGCTTGCTATTCTTAAATGTTATTATGAACATCTGAAGAAACTCCGCAAGAGAATTACTTTCCCGAAAGTTACCGAAATGCTGAGACAGATTAGTGAAAGGGTATATCAGAATATTTTCGAAAACAAATACGACCTTACTGCCGGAGAATTCAAAAAAGCTTTACAGGATATAAGACATGAAGTAAAAGAAAATAATAACGGATTGTTTATTGATAAAATTGATGATCTGATAGGACGTATAGATTTATTTGGGATCTATTTCGCTTCGCTGGACATTCGCCAGAACAGTAAAATCCATTACAAAGCGCTGGAACAGATTTTTGAAAAAGAGTTTGGTAAAGATTACCATGCATTGAATGAAGACGAAAAATTGAATCTGCTTCTCAACACTACTTTACAGGTTAATCCTGAAAATTATAGTGATGATATAGTAAAGGATACATTGAAAAACATCTATCAGGTAAAAGATATTCAGGAGCTAAATGGAGAGAAAAGTATTCACCGTTATATTATTTCGGACAGTTCTTCTATTTATGATGTTCTGAATGTTTATGCCTTATTTAAATATTGTGGTTATGCCGATAAGGATATAAAAATAGATATTGTTCCGTTGTTCGAAACCATAGAAGGCTTTGAAAATGCAGAGGCAACAATGAACAGGCTTTATAACCTTGCTCAATATAAAGAACATCTGAATCGCCGTAATGGCAGACAATTTATTATGCTTGGATTTTCAGACGGAACAAAAGATGCCGGGTATATAAAAGCAAACTGGGATATTTATACAACCAAAGAAGTACTGTCAAAGGTTTCGGATGAAAACGATATCAAAGTTATATTCTTTGATGGTAGAGGCGGGCCTCCTGCACGTGGTGGTGGGAAAACACACCAGTTTTATGCGGCGCAGGGGAAAAGTATTGCCAACCACCAGATAGAATTAACAATTCAGGGGCAAACAATTACCAGCGTTTTTGGAACGAAAGATCAGGCAACTTTCAACTTTGAGCAGTTGCTTACAGCAGGATTAGAAAATGAAATTTTTCCTCAGGACAAAATAAATCTGAAAGATTGGGAAAGAGCTTTGCTAAATGAGCTT
Organism: Elizabethkingia bruuniana; assembly: GCF_002024805.1. Lineage (NCBI taxonomy): Bacteria > Pseudomonadati > Bacteroidota > Flavobacteriia > Flavobacteriales > Weeksellaceae > Elizabethkingia > Elizabethkingia bruuniana. The sequence goes on along the minus strand of NZ_CP014337.1, from coordinate 1,773,718 downwards.
GCCGGAATTAGCTACCAGAAATATAAAGCACTGAAAGATCATCCTCTTTTTGTGCCTTATCTGGAAGAGGTTAGTACACTGAAATATTATGGACGTACCAATATCGGAAGCCGTCCGAGTAAGAGAAATGACGGTCAGCTGGTATTCGAAGATCTGAGAGCAATCCCGTTTGTAGGATCATGGAGTTTGCTAAAACAAAATGTACCCGGATACTTCGGAGTGGGTACGGCTTTACAAAGATTAAAAGAAGAGGGAAGACTGGAAGATTTGAAAAAACTATACAGAGAATCTATGTTCTTCAAGACCCTTATTCAGAATAGTATGATGTCTATGAGCAAGACTTACTTTCCACTGACCTATTATCTGCGTAATGACAAAGTATTTGGTGAATTTTGGCAGATCCTGCACAATGAATACCTGCTGACTCATGAAATGTTATTGGAAATAGCCAATTACAAATCTCTGATGGAGGAAGAACCATTGTCTAAGAGTTCTATTAAAATGAGAGAAAATATTGTGCTGCCGTTGCTAACGATTCAGCAATATGCTTTACAAAAGATTAAAGAAGAGAATCCGCATAAAGAAACCTATGAAAAAATTGTCACAAGGGCATTATTCGGAAATATTAATGCGAGTCGTAATTCAGCATAGATATTGATATAATAACAAAAGATAAGCTTACTTCGGTAGGCTTATTTTTTTATAAGCAGGTTTCAGTATTAAAAACGAAGTTTTTTATGTCGTTAAAGATAAAGAAATAAGTGTAAAATGTTATTGACAAAAGGTTTTAACATAATTTTTAAGAACTTAAAAATGAAGAGAATCCATTAATATGTGTTAAATGCATTTAAAGTTAACATAACTGATTATCATGGTACTTTATTTGAAAAATATGAGATATAAAATTCAGTATCATGAAAGCAAAACGTTTAGCCTATATATTGTCAATCGTATCATTATTGACACTAGGCACACAAGCAAAAGCACAGCTTTCCGTTAGTATAAACATTGCACCTCCGCCAATACCTGTATACACACAACCAATGCCTCCGGCAGACGGTTATATATGGATTCCCGGTTATTGGGCATACGATCAGTATTCAGGATATTACTGGGTACCTGGTTACTGGACTTTACCTCCTTCTATAGGAATGCTTTGGACTCCGGGCTACTGGGGATTTAATAACGGTATGTATGCGTGGCATCGCGGCTATTGGGGACCTCGTGTAGGTTTCTATGGCGGAATTAATTACGGCTTCGGTTATTTCGGAACAGGTTTCTCAGGTGGTATGTGGCGTGGTAATACTTATATATATAATACAGCAGTTACACGGGTAAATACAAACATACATAATACATATATAGACAACCATTACGTAAATAACGCTAACCGGATAAGCTATAACGGAAGAGGCGGAGTAAATATGACTCCTGATCATAATGATCGGCAGTATATGAGAGAACAACGTAACAATTCTGTTCCTACAGATGATCAACGAAACCATAATCAGGCAGCCAGAAATAATCCGGACATGCGTTTTGAGAGAAATAATGGAGCAATTAATCAGGATATGCTCAACAGACATAATGATCAGATGAAAGATTTCAGAAATCAGCAAAATCATAACATGCAAATGCCACGAGCTGACAGAAATAACTTCAGAGGACCCGGTATGGGAGGAGGAATGCATCAGCCTCACATGCAGAGAGATGGTGGAGAAGGTGGTAGAAGAAGATAATTTTTTTCATAAATTATATTTTAGGTTATTAAATGGAGATACCCCTCATTATGAGGGGTATCTTACTAAAGAATTAGTATGAATTGAATGTAAGTTTAAAATGTAGTAAGGTCGAATTGTGCTTCCTTGCCGCCAAGACGGCTAAGGTTTTTAATATTGCTTCGTTTAAGGGTGTTGTTCAGACCTTCGATAGGTTGGATAGCATCATTAACCATAATGTACTTGTCCTTAGATCCCAGTTTAAAATAATTGAAATTGGTTACCAGATATTTCTCACCGTTGATGGTTAAAATAAGATTATCATTACCTTTTTTAGCAGAGTTAACAATCCCATCTGCTTTCCGGTTTTCTTTTATATGCTCCACGCTAGCTTTTGCGTAGGTATAAGTCAAATTTCTACCCAGGATTTTAGAGAATGCTTCACCTTCTTCATTGTTTTTTTTCATTCCAAAGCAAAAGCTCCCTGAAGGATTGTCGTAGTTTCCCCAATGGTCATTCTGGATAAAGCTTTCGTAACCTTTTTTCTCAAGTTTTATTTTAAAAAGAACCTCTCCGGTTTTATTCACGGGAAATTTTATTCTGAAATATCCGTTAGCATTGGTTTCTCCGATTTTTTTATTGTTGTTGTCCAGGATTGAAACTTTTTCTATTGGAGACAAACTGTGAGAGTCAACAACAACTCCGGCAAGCTCCATATCTCTATACTGAACAGTTTTTTCGGCTGCATAAATTTTAAAAGCAAATAATGTTGCCAAAATACTAATGAGAATGTAGATTAATTTGTTCATAGCAGAATGTATTTAAGTTAGTTTTAGAATGTAGCAGGCGGTGCCGTATCGTTATTTAGTTTTTTCTGAATTTCATTTTTTCTTCCCTTTGCAAAGTCATAACCAATACCCAGAATAAACATGGATTTGTTATTGAAAATTTGTGTGTGCCCGGTATAGCTTACAAGGCTCTCTGGTAAAGTTTTAGATTTGTATTCCGAAGGCATTCCCCACCAATACATTCCGGTACTGAAGCTCCAGTTATTATGTTTATAATTAACAAAAATATGGTTAGCATTCTCATTGGTACTCAAAAACGCACCGTTCAGTGTGTAATATGGAATCGTATATTGATACTGAATATTGAAAGACTTATATTCTGAAGAAATTACAAAAGAGTTTCCTATGTAATTATTTTTAAGAACGGCTCCGGAACCGGTCTTGAATAGTTCAGATGCCGGAGCAAAAACAACTTTTACTACAAATAGATTATTTCCAAAAGGCTTTACCGAACCAGTTAATTGCATTCCATATTGTTGAGAATATTGTGCATTTTCATAGGTTAGCATATAGCCTCCAAAGGTTGGATCTGCAACATACATCTGGTTAATGGCACGATCTCTGTGCCAAAAAAACAAATTAGCATTAATATCGAAATACTTATTGTTCATAGAATATATAAGATTATTACCCCATGAACGTTGCGTTTTCAGATAAGGATTTCCGCTTCTTATAATGTTTGGAACCACCTGTACCACATTGCTGCTTAAAGCAGAACTCGAAGGGCTTCTAGGAACGTAGCTACTTGTAAATCTTAAGCTCTGATTTTTTGTTAACTGATAACCCAGAATTAATTTCGGAGTAATGGTCCACTCGTTATTCGTTATTTCAGCACTCTGGTTATGAATATTAGTTAAACCCAGGCCTACTCTGTACATTAATTTGTTTTTCTTCCCCGAGAATTCCGTATAGAAATATTGTTCCAGGTAATTCACTTCATAATAAGAGTTACCTTGCAAATTTTGTAGATTATTGGATATTGCATTATTGGAAATCCTGTAACCAGAACTTAGTTTCCCAATACTAAAATCATGTGTGTGTGCTATTTCTCCAACAAGGCTTGTTTGCTTTGCTTTAAGGTTCATATCATTGTCAAATACACTCTGATTATTGGCTAGAATCCATTCTTTTGATAATTCAGCAGAATTAGTGGTGTATTTAGAGCCAACGAGATTAATGCTTAACTCATCTTTTTTACCCAGATTCTTAGAGAAATATAAGTCTATAGTTGGTTTGTTATAGTCTGAAGAGGTATTTCTTAAAGTTCCATGTTGTTCAGTTGATGTATCTTTTGTAAAAGCATTAAGTCCGTTAGCTTTTGAGAAGCTTGTTGAAAGATCAAGATTTAGTTTTGCCTGAAAAGCATAATTTCCAGTTAAAACGTTGTTATAGCGTAGGGTAATTCCCTGAGAGGTATAACCAAAATGATCCTTTCTGTTTTCTTCTGAGCTATAATGGCTACCGTTTAACATATAATCATATGTATTTCTAAACTGTCGGTTATCATAATCTCTTAGGTTAATGGTATAATCCATTCCCAGGTTATTTCGCCCTTTGGTATAATTGGCATAAGCCGATCCGTTTACAAATCCTGTGTTGAGAGCTGAACTTGCTTCTAATCCAAATACATAACCTGTTTCCGGATTTCTTGTAAGGATATTGACAACTGTGTCAGCACGCGTAGCCCATCGGGTTGGTGGATTGTCGTAATATTCTACTTTAATTACATCTTCAGGCTTTACGGTACGCACTTGCATCTCGGTAGCCTCAACGCCATTAATCAATAATAGTATTTTACCTCCTTTTATACTTGCAACCGAATTAGAAATAGGATCGTACTGGAGTTCGGGTAAGGTTTTCAGGAGATCGTTTGCATAACGGGCTCTTTTTAAAGCTTCTTCACTGAATGTATATACTGCTTTGTCTACAAATTGTTTTTTGCGTTGTGATTTAAGGATTACTTCCTGTATTTCTTTGCTCTGTTGTAGCGTGTCTTTTGTGGTTTTCGTCTCCTGCGCCGTAATCAGTAATCCGGTTAATGCTGCAGCTAGCGTTATTAGTTTTTTCATATCAGTTATTTACCTAATGTTTTAGGTATACAATTTTATAACTAAAATTTTAGTTATGCAAATTTTCCAATTAAATTTTTAAAAATGTAAAACCCAATGTTTGGTAATTATTTTTTCTTATCCGTATTAATGTTAAAAGAATACCAAAAAATAAATGATATTGTTATTTGCTGTAAATCAGTAAATTGTATTTTTAGGAGAAAGTCGATAGTGTTCATTTTCGTACACTGGTTGTCCATTTTTGAACATATTTACTGAAGAGGTAAATGTCTGTAAAGCTTTTCTGGTAATAGTTGTGGTTAATGAATGATATAACTCATTTTTATAACAGGTTCTGAAAATAAAATAATAAATTTGTACGATAATAGTCTTACATGAAAAAAATACAGATGGTTGACCTGCAAGGTCAATATCAAAAAATAAAAAACGAAGCAGATGCAGCAGTGTTAAAGGTAATGGAATCAGCAGCCTTTATCAACGGACCAGAAGTAAAAGAATTCACGACAGAACTACAAAACTACCTTGACGTAAAACACGTTATTCCTTGTGCCAACGGTACCGATGCTTTACAGATTGCATTAATGGCATTAGACCTTCAGGAAGGAGACGAAGTAATAACAGCAGATTTCACCTTTGCCGCTACGGTAGAGGTGATTCATTTATTAAAGCTAAAGTCAGTTTTGGTAGATGTAGATTATAATACCTTTACAATAGATATTGAAAAGCTGAAAGCTGCAATCACGCCAAAAACTAAAGCTATTATTCCTGTTCATTTATTCGGACAATGTTCCAATATGGAAGAAATACTAAAAGTAGCTAAAGAACATAATCTCTATGTAATAGAAGACAATGCGCAAGCTATTGGTGCCGATTATACATTCTCCGACGGAACTAAAAAGAAATCCGGAACGATGGGTACTTTAGGTACTACATCTTTCTTCCCATCTAAAAACCTTGGATGCTACGGAGACGGTGGTGCTATATTTACTAATGATGATGAGTTGGAATACAAAATCCGCGGTATTGTAAACCATGGGATGTACCGTAGATATTATCATGATGAGGTAGGCGTTAATTCCCGTTTAGATAGTGTGCAGGCAGCCGTTCTTAGAATAAAACTAAGACTTCTTGATGAATATGCAAAAGCAAGAAACGAAGCTGCAGCTTATTATGATAATGCATTTGCAAATCACCCGGACATCTTAGTCCCAGAGAGAGCAACAGATTCTACACACGTTTTCCACCAGTATACATTAAGAATCCTAAATGGTAAGAGAAATGAACTTCAGGAGTTTTTAACTTCTAAAGAAATCCCTGCCATGATCTATTATCCGGTAGCTTTAAGAAAGCAGAAGGCTTACTTCCAGGATGGCAATGACGCAGACTTTGTAAACACGGATAAGTTATTAGATCAGGTAATCTCTTTGCCGATGCATACCGAATTAGATGAAGAGCAGTTGAAGTATATTACCGATGCTGTTTTAGAGTTCATGAAATAAAAACCAAAACTATAACTATGGCAATATTAGTAACAGGAGGACTGGGATATATAGGTTCGCATACAGTAGTAGAGCTTATCCAGAACAACTTTGATGTTGTGATTATCGATGATCTTTCCAATACCGAGAAAAGAGTTCTGGACGGTATTGAGAAAATTACAGGGGTAAGACCAACATTCTATCCTTTTGATTTAAAAAGAAGAGAGCTATTAACTCAGGTTTTAGAAGCTCATAAAATTGAAGGCTGTATTCATTTTGCAGCTTATAAAGCAGTAGGAGAAAGTCAGGAAAAGCCAGTTGATTACTATGAAAATAATCTTTTTTCTCTGATTAATATTCTTCAGGAATTTAAAGAGAAAAATATTTCTAACTTTATTTTCAGCTCATCATGCACCGTATACGGACAAGCAGATGAAATGCCTATTAATGAAGAAACAGAACTGAAATTACCTGAATCTTCTTATGGGAAAACCAAGCAGATGGGAGAGGAGATCATCAAAGATTTCGCTATTGCCCATCATAAGAAAGTAAGTTTACTAAGATATTTCAATCCTATTGGTGCTCATCCAAGTGCTTTAATCGGAGAGTTGCCTCTTGGTATTCCAAACAATCTTATTCCTTATGTTAGCCAGACAGCGGCAGGTGTCCGCGAGTATTTAAGCATTTTCGGCAACGATTATCCGACACCAGACGGAACAGCTGTTCGTGATTATATCTATGTAGTCGACTTAGCAAAAGCACACGTTGCTTCTCTTAAAAAACTAATCGCTGCAGATACTGATACCGTTGTAGATATTTATAACCTTGGAACAGGTAAAGGATCATCTGTATTGGAAGTTGTTAAAAGCTTTGAAACGGCTAATGATGTAGAAGTAAAATATGAGTTTAAACCACGTCGTGACGGCGATATTACAATAGCTTATGCAAATGCATCAAAAGCAGAGGCAGAGCTAGGCTGGAAGGCTGATACAAGTCTTACTGAAGCCCTGAAAACAACATGGCAGTGGCAAAAACATTTGGAAAGCAGAGATTAATAATAAAACAATTTTAGAATCTGTTCACAGAAATATAATCAGACTTCATAATCTTATGCAGAAAATAAAGAAGTTTTTTAGTATTTTTGTGCTCTCGATTCAATAATCATAAAACCTTAATGGTTATTTGTGATTATTAAATAAATAACAATAGTTACACATGAAAGAATTTTCTAAAGAAGTCTACCTGAAATGGTACGAGGATATGACGATGTGGAGACGCTTCGAAGATAAGTGTCGTTCTCTTTATTTGAAGCAGAAAATCAGAGGTTTCTTACACCTTTACAACGGTCAGGAGGCAATCCCTGCAGGTTTTACACATGCAATGGATTTAACCAAAGACAGTATGATTACTGCTTACAGATGTCATATCCATCCAATGGCAATGGGGGTTGATCCTAAAAGAATTATGGCGGAATTATGTGGTAAAGTTACCGGTACTTCACATGGTATGGGTGGTTCTATGCACATTTTTAGCAAAGAACACCGTTTTTACGGAGGTCACGGCATTGTAGGTGGCCAGATTCCATTAGGAGCAGGTATCGCTTTTGGAGATAAATATTTCAAAACTGGTGGTGTAAACATCTGTTTCTTCGGAGATGGTGCTGCACGTCAGGGATCTCTTCACGAGACTTTCAACATGGCAATGAACTGGAAACTTCCGGTAGTATTTGTTGTGGAGAACAACCAGTATGCAATGGGTACTTCTGTAAAAAGAACTTCAAACCACGAAGATATCTACAAATTAGGTTTAGGATATGAAATGCCTTGTATGCCTGTAGATGCAATGGATCCTGAAAAAGTTGCTGAGGCTGCTTTCGAAGCTATCGAAAGAGCAAGACGAGGAGAAGGACCAACATTCTTAGAAGCTAGAACTTACCGTTACAGAGGTCACTCTATGTCTGATGCTGAGCCATACAGAACTAAAGAAGAAGTAGGGATGATGAAGAATGAAGATCCTATCGAGTTAGTGAAGAGCAGAATTCTTGAAAACAACTGGGCTACTGAATCTGAATTAGAAGCTATCGACGAAAAGTCTAAAGAATTTGTTGAAGAGTGTGTAGAATTCATGGAAAACTCTGCATATCCAGATTTATCTCAGGTTTATGACTTTGTATACTCAGAGCCAGACTATCCATTCATTGATAAACTAGAAAACTAATAACGATATTAATTTAGAATTTGAGTATAAAGTATTTTTAATCTCAATTCTCAAATTTCAAATTTTTAAATAAAGAAAATTATGGCAGAAGTAATCACAATGCCGCGTCTTTCGGATACTATGACGGAAGGTAAGGTTTCAAAATGGCATAAAAATGTAGGTGATACGGTTAAAGAAGGAGATCTTCTTGCTGAAATCGAAACTGATAAAGCGGTACAGGACTTTGAATCTGAAATCAACGGAACATTACTTTATCAGGGTGTTGCTGAAGGTGGTCAAGCTCCTGTAGATACTGTTTTATGTATTATTGGTAAAGAAGGCGAAGATATTTCAGCATTAATCGGTGGCGCACCTGCAAAAGAAGAAGCTCCTGCACAGGCAGCAGCAGAGCCTGCAGCAGCTGAATCTACTGCTTCAGCAGAAGTACCTGCTGGTGTAGAAATTATCACAATGCCTCGTCTTTCTGATACAATGACAGAAGGGAAAGTTGCTAAATGGCACAAGAATGTTGGTGATGCAGTAAAAGAAGGAGATATTCTAGCAGAAATTGAAACCGACAAAGCGGTACAGGATTTCGAATCTGAATTCAACGGAACATTACTTTATCAAGGGGTAGCTGAATCTGGTGCAGCATTAGTTGACACGGTTTTAGCAATTATTGGCCCTGCAGGAACAGATGTTTCCGGATTAACTTCAGGAAAACCTGCAGCTAAATCTGATGCAGCTCCGGCGGTATCTGAAAAGCCAGTTGCAACTCAGCCAAAAGAAGAAGTTGTTGCAGCTTCATCTACAGGTGACAGAGTAGCAATTTCTCCTTTAGCACGTAAAATTGCTTCAGATAAAGGAATCGACATTTCAGCTGTAAAAGGTTCTGGTGATGGTGGTAGAATTGTAAAGAAGGATGTTGAAAATTATCAGCCTTCTGCACAGGCTGCTACAGCTGTAACAGCAGCTCCAGCTAAAGCTGTAGTTAACTTTGTAGCTGGTGAAGATACTGAAACTCCAAACTCTCAGGTTCGTAATGTGATCGCGAAAAGACTTTCTGAAAGTAAATTCACGGCACCTCACTACTACCTGATGGTGGAAATCAATATGGATAAAGCTATTGCAGCAAGAAAAGAGATCAACAGCTTGCCAGATACTAAAGTATCTTTCAACGATATGATCATTAAAGCTACTGCAATTGCTTTAAGAAAACATCCACAAGTAAACAGCTCATGGGCAGGAGATAAGATCATCCACCGTGGAAACATTAATATTGGTGTAGCTGTAGCGATTCCAGACGGATTAGTAGTTCCTGTATTGAAGAATACAGACCATATGTCTTACTCTGAAATTTCGGCTTCAGTAAAAGATATGGCTGCAAGAGCTAAAAACAAAGGTCTTAAAGCTAACGAAATGGAAGGAAGTACTTTCTCTATTTCTAACCTTGGAATGTTCGGTATCGAAACATTTACAAGTATTATCAACCAGCCAAATGCTGCTATTCTTTCAGTAGGTGCTATCATCGAGAAGCCTGTTGTTAAAGATGGTCAGATTGTAGTTGGTAATACGATGAAGCTTTCATTAGCTTGTGACCACAGAGTGGTTGATGGTGCTACAGGGGCTCAGTTCTTACAAACTTTAAGAACTTACCTTGAAAATCCATTGAGCTTATTGATATAAAAGTTCAACAAAATAATAGAAAAAAGCCTTCTTCTTCATTGAGGAGGGCTTTTTTCGTATACATTGGTAATATTTTTATACATATAATGCCTTAAATACAATTATGCTTGTTACATTTGTAAGATTCTTATTAACCAGGAAAATTTAAATATTATGAAGAGAAAATTCTGGGGTATTAAACCTACTGCCGGAGTATTATTTGCATTTGCTTCCTCAACATTTCTAACAAACTATGTACAGGCACAACAAACTGTTGCTGCTAAAGTAGAGAATGTTACTCAGCAACAACTGAAAATAACAGATGCAAAAAAAATTAATGCTACAACCATCGAGATTACATTCTCGAACCAACAAAAAGCTTTACTGGATTTCTACGGAGACAATATCTTCAGATTATTCCAGGATAACAGTGGAAAAGGAATGCGTGATCCAGAGGCAAAGCCTGAGGCTAAAATATTAGTCAGCAATCCAAGAAAAGCTGTAACCAAGCTTAATATTGCTCAGGATAATAACCAACTGAGTATTACAACAGATAAGGTGCAGGTAGTTTTTGATAAAAACACCTCTCTTTTTAAACTTATCAATCTGCAGACAAAAGCTGTAGTTGTTGAAGAAGTAGAACCATTAAGTTTTGAAAAAAATAAAACAAGTCTTACACTAAAGGAAAACCCACAAGAATATTTCTATGGCGGCGGCGTTCAGAACGGACGTTTTTCTCATAAAGGAAAGGCTATCGCTATTGAAAACCAGAACAGCTGGACAGATGGTGGAGTAGCTTCTCCAACACCTTTCTATTGGTCTTCTAAAGGCTATGGAATGATGTGGTATACCTTCAAGAAAGGGAAATACGATTTCGGGGCAAAGGAGAAGGGTAAAGTTTCTCTGTCTCATGATGATAACTATCTGGATTTATTCTTTATGGTAAACGATGGTCCGGTTGCTTTGCTTAACGATTTCTATCAGCTTACTGGTAATCCGGTTTTATTACCAAAGTTTGGGTTCTATGAAGGGCACCTTAATGCTTATAACAGAGATTACTGGAAAGAGGATGAAAAAGGAATTCTTTTTGAAGACGGAAAACGTTATAAAGAAAGCCAGAAAGAAAATGGCGGTATTAAAGAATCCTTGAATGGTGAAAAAAACAATTATCAGTTCTCAGCACGTGCTGTTGTAGACCGCTACAAGAATAATGATATGCCATTAGGATGGGTGCTGCCTAATGATGGCTACGGTGCCGGCTATGGACAAACAGAAACTCTGGATGGTAACATTAAGAACCTGAAGGATTTTGGAGATTACGCTCGTAAAAATGGTGTTGAAATAGGTCTGTGGACGCAATCCGATCTTCACCCTAAAGAAGGAATAAGTGCATTATTACAAAGGGATATCATTAAAGAGGTAAGAGATGCCGGAGTACGTGTTCTGAAGACGGACGTAGCATGGGTCGGAGATGGTTACTCGTTTGGACTGAATGGTGTTTCAGACGTGGGTAATATTATGCCTAAATATGGTAATGATGCCAGACCATTTATTATATCATTAGATGGTTGGGCAGGAACCCAGCGTTATGCAGGAATCTGGTCCGGAGATCAGACCGGTGGTGTTTGGGAATATATACGTTTTCATATTCCGACTTATATCGGATCCGGATTATCCGGACAGCCGAATATTACGTCTGATATGGATGGTATTTTCGGAGGAAAGAAGCCTATTATTAATACCAGAGATTTCCAGTGGAAAGCATTCACTCCAATGCAGCTGAATATGGATGGCTGGGGTTCTAATGAGAAATATCCGCATGCTTTAGGAGAAACAGCAACTTCCATTAACCGTAATTATCTGAAATTAAAGTCAGAGCTTCTTCCATATTCTTACAGTATTGCAAAAGAAGCTGTAAATGGTTTACCTATGATCAGAGCAATGTTCCTGGAAGAACAAAATGCATATACTCAGGGAAAGATGACACAGTACCAGTTTATGTACGGACCAAATTTCCTTGTAGCCCCTATTTACCAAGAAACCAAAACCGACGATAAAGGCAATGATATACGTAACGGAATTTACCTTCCAAAAGGACAATGGGTAGATTACCTTACCGGAGAGCAATATGACGGTGGAGAGATCATTAATAGCATCGATAGTCCGATTTGGAAGCTTCCGGTATTTGTAAAACGTGGAGCAATCATTCCGTTGGCTAATCCGAATAATAATGTATCAGAGATCAATAAAAATCTTCGTATTTATGAAGTATATCCTTTGGGTAAAACTTCATTTACAGAATATGATGACGATGGAGTATCCGAACAGTATAAAGCTGGTAAAGGAGCGTCAACAATTATTGAATCTAATCTGGTTAAAGATAAAGCTGTTGTAACTGTATTTCCTGCAAAAGGAAATTTTGACGGACAAACAAAAGATAAAGCGACTGAATTTAGAATCAGCGTTACTGCAAAGCCTGGAAATATTATAGCTAAAGTTGGAAATAAAAAGGCGAAACTTAAAGAAGTTACTTCATTAGCAGAGTTTGAAGCACAGGAAAATGTATACTATTACAACGAAAAGCCTAATTTCAATAGATTCTCAACCAAAGGGACTGAGTTCGAAAAGATTCAGATTGTAAAAAATCCACAGGTTTGGGTAAAAACGGCTAAAGCAGATATCACAAGTCAAAAAGTATCTTTAGAACTTGAAGGTTACAAATTCGAGCCTAAAAATCATCTGAAAATAACATCTGGAGCACTTACAGCTCCGAAAAACGTACAGATTACTGACAAAAACCTGGAAGCTTATACCGTAAAGCCTACTTGGGATAAAGTTCCGAATGCAGATTACTACGAAATAGACTTCAATGGATTGAAATATTCTACAATAAAAGATACAGAACTTCTGTTTGAAGGTCTGACTGCCGAAACAAATTATACATTCAAAGTAAGAGCGGTAAATAAAGACGGAGCTTCTGACTGGACTTCGTTTGCTGCCAAAACAAAATCTAATCCTTTAGAATTTGCTATTAAAGGAATATCCGGAACGACATCTGTAGATGCACAGGAAGGCTTTGAAGTTTATAAGTTATTCGATGAGGAAGAAGGTAATATGTGGCATACTAAATATAGAGTTAAAGCTGTTCCTTTCGATCTTGTTGTAGATCTTAAATCGATTAATCAGTTAGATAAATTCCAGTTATTGCCACGTAACGATGGACGAAACGGGCTGATTAAGAAAGGTAAAGTTTCTTACAGTATGGATAAACAAACCTGGACAGATGCCGGAACATTTGAATGGAAAGATGATTTCGATCCTAAAGAGTTTAGCTTTACATCTCATCCGACAGCAAGATATGTGAAGATTTCTGTGGAACAAGCTGTAGGCGATTATGGAACGGGCCGTGAGTTATATGTATTCAAAGTACCTGGAACAGAAAGCTATTTGCCAGGAGATATCAATAACGATAAGCTAATTGACCGAAATGACCTTACTTCTTACACCAACTATACGGGATTAAGAAAAGGAGATGCAGACTTCGAAGGTTATGTAAGTAATGGTGATGTCAATAAGAATAACCTTATCGATGCTTACGATATTTCTGTTGTTGCAACTCAATTAGATGGTGGTGTAGATGAAGCAAAGATTGAAAAGGTAGCCGGGAAATTGGAAATAACAACACCTAAGCAGAATTATAACAAAGACGAAATCATTGAAGTGACTGTAAAAGGAACTAATCTGAAATCTGTAAATGCACTAAGTTTTGCATTGCCTTATAATGCTCAGGATTATGAATTCGTTGGAATCCAGACGCTAGATACCAAGAAAATGGAGAACCTTACAAATGACAGGTTGCACTCCAACAGAGAGAAGGTATTGTATCCTACCTTTGTTAATCTAGGAAAGCAAGAAGCTCTTAATGGTAGCAATAATTTGTTCATCATTAAGTTCAAAGCGAAAAAGAACCTGAAGTTTAATCTAAAACCACAACAGGGAATCCTTGTAGATAAAGATCTGAATTCAGTAAACTTTTAAAGATCACTGATAAATATCTAAATAAATGGCCGGAAGAAATTCTGGCCATTTTTTTGGACAAGCAATATCACTCTGAGTCCAAACTGTAGAGAGCCAGTTTATAGAGGGATTGACGAACGAGAGTATAACAATGAAATTTCAGCAGGTTTTAAGCTTAAATAAAATGTGATTAAAGAGTTCTTTGTAATCTTTGAAATCATTTTAAAAATTATATACAACTATACAAATTCATACTTTATAAATCATAACTAATTAGTATTTTTGACGAATGATGATTAAAGCGAAAAATATATATAAATCTTACGGTTCATTAGATGTATTAAAAGGAGTGAATATCGAAATTCCGGATGCAGAAATTGTCTCTATTGTAGGGGAATCTGGTGCAGGTAAATCTACTTTGTTACAAATTCTGGGGACATTGGATTCTCCATCTAATACATCTGTTAATGATACTGAGATATTACTGAATGGCAAATCTTTTCTGGAAATGTCAGATAAAGAATTATCCAGATTCCGTAACAGAAATATAGGTTTTGTATTCCAGTTTCATCAACTTCTGCCCGAATTTACAGCATTGGAAAATGTACTTTTGCCGGTAAGAATTTCGGACAAACCCAATCCGAATGCTTTAGAAAAGGCACATGAGCTTTTTGATGAGCTGAAAATTGCGCATAGAATTCATCATAAACCAAAAGAACTTTCCGGAGGAGAAGCACAACGTGTTGCTGTAGCAAGAGCGCTAATTAATGATCCGAAAATTATCTTTGCAGATGAACCTACAGGAAATCTGGATTCTAAAAATGCAGACAGCCTTCATCAGTTATTCTTTGATCTTAGAGATAAATACAATCAGACCTTCGTTATTGTAACCCACAACCAAGGACTTGCAGAAAGTACTGACCGTAAATTAGTGATGAAAGACGGCCAGATTGTGGACGGTTTCTAAGAATGAAGAAATATATATTTCTTTCTCTTTTGGGCATTTTTGCTATCGTGCTGGCATCGAATATCAGCTTTAGTAATTCCACAGTCAGGAGCAATAACCTGAACGATAGAACAGAAGAGATAAGAAAATTTGCTTCAGAAAACGGCTACAGTGAAAAGTTAGCTTTCTTCATTGATTTCTCTATCTCTTCCAATAAGTACAGATTTTTTGTGATTGATTTAAAATCAGGAAAAATTCTGGAAAAAGCTATGGTCGCACATGGCTCCGGATCTGAAAAAGGAAAAATTAACGGAAAGCTTAAGTTTAGTAATACCGATGGTTCATACTGCTCTTCTATAGGGAAATATGTTGTAAAGAATAGCTATAACGGAGATTTTGGCAAAGCATACAGGCTTATTGGTCTGGACAATACAAACAGTAATGCATTTAGCCGTGCTATTGTACTGCATAAATATTCAAAAGTTCCCGATAATGAAACCACCAATCCTATTGTGCTTAGTTTGGGATGTCCGATGGTATCACCTGCTTTTTTTAGTACTTTAGAGAAATATATAGATTCTTCAGAAAAGAATATAGTTTTGTATATATACGACTAAGCCTATGAATAAAAAAATACTGATTAAGGCTACAGAATGGGGCCTTGTAATATTTGTTTCGTTTTATATGGCAACATATGGTGCTTCGAAATATGTTCAGTTTGATACTATAGAACATTATAACGGAAAAGTTTCCGAAATGTCCGGGCACCAGATTATGTGGGCTTTTTATGGTTATACAGTAGCCTATCCTTTAATTATTGGTTTTTTCGAAATATTAGGAGCTGCTTGTTTATTGTTTTACAGGACAAGAATCTTTGGAGCAATTCTTTTATCAATTCTCCTTTTTAATATTATCCTTCAGGATTATTTCTATGGGATAGTAGCATTAGGTACTGCTATATTTCTTCAGCTTATTATTTTTATTATTCTTTATATAAATAAACAGCGCGTACTTACTATGGTTAAAAATATGTTCTCTGGTATTCAGGATAAGACAGAATATTCTAAAAGAGATAAAATTAGCATATTAGCAGGTATTGTTGTTATAGCTGGTCTGCTTTTCTTTATGAAGACATTGCTTCATGTATAATCAAAGATTCGGCGATTTAATAACTAGAATATCATGAAGACCAGCATCCTAAAAGCCATACATCCTAAATTAGAAGATGTTATACAGTATTTTATTTTCTTTAGATCTGAAGGTAAAGAGATGGTTAATTATACAACCTTCCCTAATACAAATCTTTGCTTATCCATCTACAAAAAGAATAAGGTAATTGTTGAGCAGAGGAGTAATGCAAAGTATATATCTACATTAGAGGGTGATGAAACGTATGTAAGCTTTCTTTCCGGATTTCACGAATCAAGCCTGCATGTAGATATTAATGCTAAACTTGATGAAATTTGTATTATTTTCCATCCGGCAGCACTCCGTAAGTTTACAAAAGTCTCTTATAATGAGCTGTTGAGTAGTAATAAAGTATTTGAATTGCTATTTCAAAATTGTGATCCCTGTTTTTTGGAAAAGCTGTTTGAAAATGAAGACAATTACGCGAGACAATATATGCTCGAGAGCTTGTTGCTGAAGAGTATACGTGATATTTCTAAAACCAATCGGATGGAAGAAGCATTATTTCATATAAATAACAATGAAGAGATTAGAATAAGAGAGCTCTCTAAAAAGTTATTTGTAAATGAATCTACTTTGTATCGTTTATTCATAGACCAGGTAGGACAAAGTCCTAAAACATTTTTAAGAACCATGAGATTTAGAAATGTACTGGATAAACTGCTTGACTACAATTGTAATAAATTTTCTGAGCTTGCATACAATTATAATTATGCAGATCAATCACATTTTATAAAAGATTTTAAAGACATTACCGGTGAAACCCCGGGGCAGTTGAAGAAGAAAACTAAACTTCAACAGGAAGAATTAGCCTGGATTTATACTGAAGGCTAAATTGCACGATTTTTACAATTTTAAAGCTATAGTTTTAATTTTATTTGTTGTGTGAAATAACCATACAAAATGAAACTGAAAATTATTCTCGCAGTTACTGCTTTCCTTATTGCAAACCTCTTTTATGCTCAAAATAATTGCCACTGCAGTGACGCCCTGGATAAATTAATCACCAAGATTGAGAATGAATATCCGGGCTTTGAGCAAAAAACAAAAGATAAAGTCCTCTATGATGGTTTCAAAAAGCAACTATTTGATAATGCAAACAATACTACATCTGAAAACTGCATAGAAATTCTAAGAAAATATACTTCTTTTTTTAGAGACGGACATATTTGGATAAACTCTTCAATTGGTAAGAAAGAACAACAAATTAACGGATCAGATTTTGTAAAAATTGATATTTCTAAATTTCAGAAATCAATAAAGCCAACAACTAAAGGTCTTGAAGGAATATGGAAAAGTAAGTTCGTCGAGACAGGAGGTCTTATTTATGATATAGGAATCACTAAGAAAAATAGTACTGAGTATACAGGATTTATTACTGCCTCAAGCTCTAAGTTTTGGAAACCTAAAGAAGTTAAATTCAGATTATTTCCTGACGGCAAATATGAATATTACGCTTTGGATAAAAGTCTGAAAACCGGGAATTATGATGTTTACAACAATAGCATTATATACTTCAGAGAAATGAGAGCTTTTTTTGTAAAAGAGACTCCGAAAGCCGAATTGTCGGAAGAGCAATTGAAAATGAAAGTGGGCGAGCTTCGCGGCTTTGGTATAAAACAGCTTACAGATAAAACAGCTATCATAAAACTGCCTTCTTTTGATTACCCCTATGTTGAAATGATAGAAGATCTTATTAATAAGAACCGTTCATTACTTGAGAATAGTAAAAATCTTATTGTTGATTTAAGAGGGAATTCAGGAGGAACCGATACTGCTTATTATACATTGTTACCCTATATTATGACCGGGTCAACCAGAAGTTTGGGAGTTGAATATTTATCGACAAAGACATTAATAGACGGATTATCCAAATATATAGAATCTGTGAAAAACAGAGAGGATAAAAAAGAGGAAATTGAGATGTTGAATAAGGATATTGCTCTTCTTAAAAATAATATGGGAAAATTTGTTAATCTTAGTGGTAAGCCTTTTTCCATAAATAAGGTTGATATTTCTAATAAAGGTCCTGAACATATAGCTGTTTTAGTAGATAAAAGGGTAGGAAGTGCTGCCGAAAACTTTGTAATGGCTACCAGACAAAGTAAGAAAGTGAAGATAATTGGTACAGTGTCTTCCGGTGGATTAGATTATGCTGCAGCCCGTTTTTTCGATTTTGGCTGTCCGGAGTATCAGTTACAACTGCCAACTTTCAGATCTTTAAGGTTACCAGATTATCCTGTCGATAATATTGGACTTCAGCCGGATCTTTATCTGGATAAAAATGTTGAAGATTGGATACAATATACAGTAGATTATTTGGAACATTAGAATAATATTTTATATATTATTAATTATTTAATTTATTATAATGTATATTTTTAACTAAAGTATTGAGTAAGTAATTTTTATTTCTTATCTTTAACAGCAACAGGATCTTAAGTATGAAAATAAAATCCCTTGCTGAAGATGATCGGCCCCGTGAAAAATTTTTACTGAAAGGCAAAGAGGCACTTTCGGATGCCGATTTACTGGCTATTATTATAGGATCTGGTAATATAGGGGAAAGCGTAGTAGAGCTTGGAAGAAGAATATTACGATCTGTAAACAACAATTGGCATCAGCTGAGTTTGCTAACCGTTAAAGACCTGATGAAGTATAAAGGGATAGGAGAGGTAAAAGCAATAACTATTGCAACTGCCTTGGAGATAGGAAGGAGAAAAGCCTTGCAGGAAGTTTCTAAAAATCCTGTAATCAGCAATAGCAAAGATGCTTTCAATATATTACACCCGTATTTAGGGGATTTGCATCATGAAGAATTCTGGTGTCTGTTTCTCAACCAGAGTAACATGATTATCCATAAAGAAAAACTTACCCACGGCGGTATCGACCAATCTATTGTAGATGCCAGAATATTATTTAGTATTGCTTTAGATCATCTTGCAACAGCCATTGTTGTTGCACACAATCATCCATCCGGAAATTTAAAACCAAGTCGACAGGATATACAGATTACGGAAAGTCTTAAAAATGGGGGAGAGCTTTTGAATATAAAACTTTTGGATCACCTCATTATTTCCCAGGATTCTTTTTTTAGTTTCAGCGACGAGGGTATTCTTTAAATATTAATTAATGATTTTTTCTGCATAGAAAAAGATTCCTGAAAATTGAGTTACTTCAATTAACTTTGTTTTTACACCAAATCAGGAATTATGAAAAAACTTCTGTCTATATTTTTTGCTGCAGGATTATGTTCTGTTAGCCTATATTCTCAGACATTTATCAAGAACGTGACAATTGTTGATGTTGTCAACAAGAAATTAATACCAGCGCAAACAGTTGCTATTAATAAAGAAGTTATTGCAGATGTACAAAAAGCCGGAAAAAAAACATTTCCTTCTAATGCTATAATCATAGATGGTACAGGGAAATACCTAATGCCCGGTATGACTGATGCTCACGTACATTTCTTCCAAAGTGGAGGGCTTTATACAAGACCAGATGCTTTAGACCTTAGGAAGTATGTTCCTTATAATAAAGAGATAGAGATGGGGCACCAAAATATGGAAGCTCTATTGAAGAGGTACTTAATGGCCGGTATAACAAGTGTTATAGATGTAGGGGCAACTTATAATTTTTTGAAATTAAGAGATTCACTTTCCGGAAACAGATTATTGCCATCAGTTTATATGACAGGACCTTTGCTTACTACATACGAGCCTCAGGTATTTATGGGGCTTAAAAATGATGAGCCTTTCAGATTGGTGTCAACAATTGAAGACGCCAAAAAAGCAATCAATGAGCAATTACCGTATCGTCCGGATTTTATTAAAATATGGTACATTGTTTCTTTGGGAAAAGAAGGAGTTGAAGCAGCAGCCAGAAAATACGAGCCGTTGATTAAAGAAGTTATTCAGGAAGCTCATAAGAACAAATTAAAAGTTGCTGTACACGCTACAGAAAGAATTGCAGCACAAATAGCTGTACAAAATGGTTGTGATTTTCTGGTTCACAATATAGAGGATGAAGTTGTTTCCGATAGTTTTGTTCAGATATTGAAGTCAGGAAAAGTTATTTTATCACCTACGCTCACAGTTATGGACAATTATTATAATACGTTTGGGCAGAAGATTGATTATGATACATATGACCTAAAAAGCTCAGATCCTGTGGCAATCGGCTCAATATATGATATAAAGCATTTGTCAAATGCAGTAATTCCTGTACTTAAGCAAAGGTTTGATCAGCCACAGATGAAGGCTCGCATATCTCGTACTGATTCGATCCGTAAAGTTAATCTGAAAAAGTTAGCTGATGGAGGAGTTACGATTGCTGCCGGAACAGATGCCGGAAATATCGGAACACAGCATGCGTCATCTTTTCAAAATGAACTGAAAGCAATGCAGGAAAGTGGGTTATCGATTTGGCAGGTATTGCAATCTGCGATTATCAATCCAGTTAAAATATTAGATAAAGAAATGGTATCCGGGAATATTGCAAAAGGTAAAATTGCAGATATGATTCTGTTGAATGCGGATCCGACTAAATCTCTTGAAAATCTTACTACCGTAAATAAGATTTTCAAGAATGGCAATGTATTAGATCCTGAAAGCTTAATTCCAATAACCCCTGAATTGCTTGTACAGCAACAGCTCAATGCATATAACGCCAGAAATATCGAAGCTTTTCTGGAGCCATATTCTGATGATGTTGAGATTTATACTTTTCCAAATACTTTGATAAGTAAAGGAAAAGATGAGATGAGAAAATCTTATACTCAGATGTTTGCTAAGATGCCAAACCTGCATTGTGAACTAAAAGGAAGAATTATCCAGGGAAATATTGTGATAGACAGAGAAAGTGTATCAGGAATGATAAGTAATACGAAAGTTGAGGCTACTGCAGTTTATGAGATAAAAAATCACAAAATCTTAAAGGTATACTTTATCAGGTAGGCTTTTAAAAGTAACTGAAAATAAAATTAATTTAAAAATTGAAAATTTAAAACCATTTATTTCAAATAATTTGTAATTTTGCACCCTGTTTTCGTATTCGAAATTGTTAATTTCATATTACGGAGCAATTGTAAAACTTAAAATATAAACAATTATATGAACCCTAAATTCAAAGCCCATCCTTGGCATGGTATCAGTGTTGGAGAGAAAGCTCCGGAAATTGTAAATGTTTTCGTAGAGATCGTACCTTCTGATACTATTAAATATGAAGTAGATAAAGAAACTGGTTACCTGAAAGTAGACAGACCACAGAAGTTTTCTAATATCATTCCTGCTTTATATGGTTTCGTTCCACAGACTTACTGTGAGGATGCTGTAAAGGATTTGGCTGTTGCGAATGGTTCTGTAGACGTTAAAGAAGGAGATCACGATCCATTGGATATTTGTGTTCTTAGCAGCCACAACATCAATGGCGGAGGTATGATTTTAGAAGCTATTCCAATCGGAGGCTTTAAAATGATTGATAAAGGAGAGGCTGATGACAAAATCATCGCTGTATTAGTAGATGACCAGGTTTATGGTCACATGAGAGATATCTCCGATCTTCCGGTAGCTGAAGTGAACCGTTTGAAGCATTATTTCCTTTCGTATAAAAACTTACCAACTGAACCAGCTGTAGTAAGAATCGATGACGTATATGGGGCTGAGCACGCAAAAAAAGTTATAGAAGCATCTATTAAAGATTATAACCAACATTACGGAGAATAATCTTAAGATAATAAAAAAGATAAAAGCGCTTCTATTTACTTAGAGGCGCTTTTTTTGTTTAACAGTATAAAATAATATTAACAAAGGAAAAATTAGAATCAAAGAATCCTGAAAAACTTTTGATTTCGTCTAGCTTTTTTTTATTTTTGAGGTATGGAAAACTTTATAGTATCTGCACGTAAATATCGCCCACTAGAATTTGATACCGTTGTTGGGCAATCCCACATTACAGATACTCTGGAGCATGCTATAGATAACAATCAGTTAGCACAGGCACTTCTTTTCTGCGGGCCGCGTGGTGTAGGTAAAACTACATGCGCACGTATTCTTGCCAGAAAAATTAATGAAAAATCAGGAGCTTCGGATGATACAGGATTTGCATTTAATATTTACGAATTAGATGCAGCATCAAATAATTCTGTTGACGATATCCGGGAACTGATCGATCAGGTTCGTTTTGCCCCTCAGGTTGGAAAATATAAAGTATATATTATCGACGAGGTGCACATGCTGTCCACTGCAGCATTCAATGCTTTTCTTAAAACATTGGAAGAACCGCCTGCGCATGCTATTTTTATCTTGGCAACTACCGAAAAGCATAAGATAATTCCGACGATTTTATCAAGATGTCAGATTTATGATTTTAAAAGAATTCAGATAGAAGATATCCAGAATCATCTACGCAAGATAGCAGAGAAAGAAGATATTCAGTATGAAGACGATGCTCTGTTTCTGGTAGCCCAAAAGGCAGATGGCGCTTTACGTGATGCTCTTTCCATTTTCGACCGCCTTACAACTTTTACACAAAGGAATATAACACTTGCCAAGGCGGCAGAAACACTGAATATATTAGATTACGATTACTATCTGCAAATTGCAGATTTTGCAAAATCTAATGATATTCCGGGAATTCTTTCCAAACTTAATGAGATTGTAAATAAAGGATTTGATCCACATATTTTTATCGGAGGACTGGGAAGCCACTTCCGTGATCTGATGATGGCGCAGAACCCTAATACAATTAATCTTATAGAAGTAGGAGAGAAAACAAAAGCTAAATATGTAGAGCAAAGCCAGAAATGGACCGCACAGGAACTTATCGATGCTTTGGAAATCTGCAATCAGGCAGATATTAACTATAAGAATTCTAAAAATCAACGTCTCACTGTTGAAATCGCTCTTATGCAATTAGCTTCACTTTCCGTAAGTGATGCCACGAAAAAAAAAAGTTTAGAATCTTAGCGCCGCTTTTAAAAGCAGGCGCTAAAGCGAATCAGGAACAAACTCAGGTTACCCAGAATCAGAAACCGGTTTCTACGGAAATAACGGCTAATCCATCTTTATTAGATAATCCAAATAAGCCAAAAGAAGTAAAACCATTAGAAGATATTTCTTCTTTTAGTATTACCGGATGGCTGAATAAAAAAGAGGAAGTAAAGACGGAAAAGGTAGAAGTAAAAGATAATTTACCTGCAAATCATTTTTCTGAAGTAGATTTATTGCATGAATGGAAGCAATTTCTAGATAATCTTCAAGATGATGATCCGGTGAAGTTTTCAGCCATAAAAGTCTGTAAATTACAGAAGAAGGATGAAAATAAAATTCTTATAAAAGTACCTTCTGAAGCTGCTAAATCCGAGTTTGAGACCGTAAGAAAAGATTTTTTATCTGTATTTCAGCGTAAAGTCAATAATTTTCATATTAAAAGTAAATACGTGGAGGATGAAACTTTGCAAAAAGAAATCATTACCAAACGAAAATTATTTGATAAATTTGCAGAAAAGAATCCAATTCTTAAGGAGCTGGACGATTTAATGAAGTTTGATTTTTCCTAAATTCTCAAATTAAATATGAATCTAAACGAAGTAAAGTCTGATTGGATATCAGAACTAGGATCACCGCTAGTAGTTGCGGGACCATGTAGCGCGGAAAGCGAGTCACAAATGCTGGAAGCAGCCAGAAGAATTAAAGAGAGCAACGCCAATGTTTCTGTATTTCGTGCAGGAATCTGGAAACCTCGTACTAAGCCAAATGGTTTTGAAGGAGTAGGGGTTATTGGTCTTAACTGGCTAAAAAAAGTTAAAGAAGAGTACGGTTTTAAAACAGCAACTGAGGTAGCGAATGCAAATCACGTATTTGCAGCATTAGAAGCTGATGTAGATATCTTATGGATCGGAGCACGTTCTACTGTAAATCCTTTTACAGTTCAGGAAATCGCACAGGCACTAAGAGGTACCAACAAGCCTGTACTTGTTAAAAACCCGGTTAACCCGGATCTTGCATTATGGATCGGGGCTATGGAGAGATTATTAGGACAAGATGTTAAAAACCTTGGTGTAATCCACAGAGGTTTCTCTAATTACCAGAAAACTAAATACCGTAACGTTCCAAACTGGACAATTGCACTTGATTTCAAAAAGCAATTTCCAAATATTCCAATGATTGTAGACCCTTCTCACATTTGTGGAAACAGAACAGGTTTAGCTGCTATCTCTCAGGAAGCTCTAAACTGTGGCTATGAAGGTCTTATGATCGAAACTCACCCGAATCCGGATGAAGCATGGAGTGATGCTGCACAACAAATTACTCCGGAAGTTTTAGCTGAGCTACTGTCTAATCTGAAAACAAGAAATCAGGATATCTCAGGATACGAAGATGAAATGGGTAAACACAGAACATTAATCAGCGATATCGACTTCCAGCTTATCAGCCTTCTTAATCAAAGAATGAAGGTGTCTGAGAAAATCGGTACATTGAAAAAAGAAAATAACATTGCGATCTTCCAACCGGACAGATGGAAAGTTATTGCTGAATATGCAGCACAAAAAGCTGATGAAACCGGAATGTCAAGAGAATTTATCGAGAAAGTATTCAATGCTATTCACGAAGAATCTATTGATGTTCAGAATAACATTATGATTAACAAATAATTATTGCTTATGAGGGGTATTATCATAAAATCTACCGGAAGCTGGTATCAGGTTTTAGATCAAGAATCCGGAAAAATTTATGAAGCCCGAATCAGAGGCAAATTTAAATTAATAAAAACCCGACTGACCAATCCTTTGGCAGTCGGGGATTTTGTTGAGTTCTCGCTAGAACAGGATGATATTGCATGGATTACAAAGATAGAACCGCGAAAGAACTATCTGATCCGTAAGGCTGTAAACCTGTCCAAAGAAGCTCACATTATAGCTTCCAATATTGATATTGGCTGCATTCTTTTCACACTGAAAATGCCGGAAACTTCCTTAGGTTTTTTAGACCGTTTTCTGGTATGTTGCGAGGCTTATGATATAAAGCCTTTAATCCTTTTCAATAAAGCCGATTTGCTGGACCAGGAAGAACTGGAATATGCTGAAGACATTGCTACTGTATACCAATCTATAGGTTATGATTCTCTTTTTGTTTCCTCTGTATCCGAACTGAATATGGAAGGTCTCAGAGAGATTCTAAAAGATAAAACTTCTGTATTTTTCGGACACTCAGGAAGTGGGAAATCTACTTTAGTAAATGCTTTAAATCCTGAAGTAAATCTAAAGACAGGAGATATATCAGATATTCACCTGAAGGGTAAGCACACTACGACATTTGCACAAATGCATTTCTGGCCTTTTGGCGGTCAGGTAATTGATACTCCCGGAGTTCGTGAATTTGCGATGATTGATGTTGAAAAAGAAGAAATCCAGCATTATTTTCCGGAGATTTTTAGTATTTCCGAGAATTGCAAATTCAATAATTGCCTGCATATAAACGAACCAAAATGCGCTGTTTTGAATGCATTGGAGCATGAAGAAATTCTGGAATCCCGTTATGCTACTTACATTAAATTAATGGAGGAAGCAGAAGAGCAGAACCAATAATTCTTTTCTCAGAATTTGAAGTTGTGTAGCTGGTGATAATCAGCTTTGTCAATAACCCTGTCAATACTCCCGTTTTGTAGTATGGCGATTTTGTCACAGGTATGAAATAAGGTTTCTATGATATGAGAACTTATCAGAACAGCTTTGTTTTCAGATTTTAGATCCCGGATAATGTCGTATAAAACATGTACACCTTCAAAGTCGACACCATTAAATGGTTCGTCCAGAATATTAACAGGTTTGTCCAATAATAACATCCCTATAAGGGCTAGCTTCTTTTTCATTCCACTGGAATAGTCCTGAGCAAATTTTTCTAATGGAAGTCCGAAATTTTCGGTTAGCAAGTTGTATTTCGATTCTTTATCTTTCGAAAAATAACCAAGGTATTCTTTTCCGGTAATGTACGGATAGAAATAGTTTTCGGTTTCTAAGTAAGATATATTTTCTCTTTTTAGAGATTCGTTGTGCCATTTAATAGTTCCACTGTATTTCACATTTTGATACAGGGATTCGAACAAGGTTGTTTTTCCGGCTCCATTCTTTCCGAGAATACCGATAACAATACCTTCCTCTATATTCAGATTAAGGTTATTAAGAACATTCTGAGCTTTAAAGCTTACATTCAGATTTTTAATTTCCAACATATTGGCTGATATTTTCTTTTGCAGATTTAATGTTATCGACAATAATTACAACGGCAGGGATAATAGTTATAGTATAGATAAAATAGGATAAATATATTCCCATATCAAAATAATTACTCCTCACTTTATAGTGATAGACTTTATACTTTCTGGTTAATGCCAGTATAAGAAACAAATTCATAAACAGAATATAGTATAGTAACAGCAGGCTATTTTCTCTATTCAGAATTAAAAAAACTATATAGACAGGCAAGAATACGAGATTGAATAATTTCATATTCTTACGGATCTTATCTTCCAGAGTATATTTTCTGAAATACATTTCCAGCATTTCTTTATTTTCATTATCAGAGTACAGCCTCGGAAACAAGTCCAGAACGAATAACCCGCAGAAAATTAATGTGGAAATATGATAGGCAGACGCTATAACAACCAGATAGATGATAATAGCTGCAACTGTATTTTTTCTCAGTAAACATTTCCATTCAAAAAGTTCATTAGGAATAAAATCCCATTTAGAAGTAACACTAATTTTTGTCTTAGGATAAAAAAATGAAAAGCTTGTAATCAGAAGTAATCCTGCAAAGCCTATTATATCGTACTTATGGTATATGTTTCCAAGAAGTAAAAACAAATAGATGAATGTAGATTCAAGGAAGATAATAATGCGCCAGTTCTTTATAAAAGCTTTTTTTAGAAAAGGAATATCTTTTCTTCTAAAATGAAATGACAGGGCTATCAAAAAGAAGAGTAGAGGATATAAGCGGTTGTCAGGAAGTTTAAGCGCGATTAAAACTCCTGCAATAATTAAAAAAGGTAAAGCAGTCTTACCCTGAAAGCTGAAAATTCGAAAGCACTGACTAATTCTGAAAATAAAATGATGGAAAATTGCTTTCAAATTCTATGGTTATTGGATGGATAGGCTGTATTAACAATATTACTACATCCCAAATTTATAAAAAATCACTTTCCATTGAATAATTTTAATAAACTTTATAATTTATAGCCCATTGCTCACTCTATATGATAATTTATAGGATTTAATATGAATTGAAATTAGAGAGGAATCCTATATTGGGAAGCTGTATAAGATTTTCTGGCCGGAAATTTGCTTAATGTTACCCGAATTTATAGATCCTTTGTAATGTTATAGAATATATTTTTAATAAAAATAACATTCGGAAAATAGAAATTTTGTAATTTTGTAGCATATAAAAGACACATGGCGAATCCTTTATTTTATGCAAAAATAATTTTGTTCGGAGAATACGGAATGATTGAAGATTCTCAGGGGCTCGTTGTACCTTATAGTTTCTATAAAGGAACTTTAAAGTTTTCAGAAGCTGACTCCGATTCTGAATTCGAGATAAACTCCAACAAACATTTGCAAAAATATTCAGACTTTCTTTCAGACCTGAATCTTTCTGATGATTTCAGACTGGATATCGAAAGCTTTAAAAAGGATATTTCTAATGGTCTTTTCTTCGACTCTAATATTCCGCAAGGCTATGGAGTAGGAAGCTCAGGAGCTTTAGTAGCTGCTATATTCGAACGCTATTCAGTTAACAAACATAATCCGGAAAATATATCGAAAGATAATCTGAAACACCTTAAAGCTGTTTTCGGAGAAATGGAAAGTTACTTCCATGGTAAAAGTTCCGGTATGGATCCGTTAATCTGCTATATGAATCTGCCAATCCTTATTGAAAACAAAGAAAACCTGGACAGAGTTGCTTTACCCGAGGGTGAGCATGGTAAAGGAGCTGTTTTCTTAATAGATTCCGGGCAGATAGGGGAAACCGGACCAATGATTCAGATTTTCTTCGAGAAACTGAAGAATGAAGGTTTCCGCAAAACATTAAAAGACGAATTTATCCGATACAATAATGCCTGCATTGATGCGTTTCTAAAAAAAGATATGAACCCTTTCTTCAGAAACCTTAAAAAACTCTCACATTGGGCATATGAGCATTTCAGACCAATGATTCCGGAAAATATTTTCAATGCATGGAAGAGAGGTCTGGATACCAATGCATACTATCTGAAACTTTGCGGTAGCGGAGGAGGTGGTTATATTCTTGGTTTTACCAAGGATTACGATAAAGCCGACAAGATGTTAGAAGGTTTCCAAAAGGAAGTTATCTATCGTTTCTAATAATTAAATTTTAAAATTTCAACAAGTGTGAAGAATCGTTTGCTCTCCAGATTATCTGTATTTATAGGATT
The DNA here is from genome assembly GCF_002024805.1 of Elizabethkingia bruuniana. NCBI lineage: Bacteria > Pseudomonadati > Bacteroidota > Flavobacteriia > Flavobacteriales > Weeksellaceae > Elizabethkingia > Elizabethkingia bruuniana. Next base: position 1,745,137 of record NZ_CP014337.1, on the reverse strand, counting down.
TTTGCTGGGAGCAAGAGCTTTTGTCACATTTCTGCTGATTTTCGCATTATACGTTTCAACATTCTTTTTATTTAATCAGGAAGAAAGCCTTAAGAGCTTTGTTTTCGATTATAAAGTACACGGAATTATATTTTGTAGTTTCCTCAGTATAATGGCTGGCGGCATTATCAACCAGTTTTATGACCGCGAAAAAGATAAAATAACCAAACCTTTCCGTAGTAAATTTCAAAGCTTTCTGGGACAGAAGTATTATTTGTATGTTTATCTTACACTTAATATACTCTCTTTAGGCATTGCAGCATTTATTTCCGAAAGGGTATTTGTTTTCTTTCTAATCTATCAGTTCCTGATGTGGTTCTACAGTCATAAACTAAGCAAAATTCTGGTTGTAAATAATCTCACATTTGTAGGACTTAGTCTTTACCCTTTCTTTGGTATGCTAATCTATTACCAGACATATTCGCCACATCTGATGATGATGTCGGTATTTCTGTTTCTGATACTGCTTACTATAGATATTGTCAAAGACCTTCTAACCAGTAATGCCGACCGTATTTTTGGATATGATACGATCGCTAATAAGTTTGGTATAAAAACAGCTAAAATTGTTGCTATTATATTGCTTATTCTTAATATTGTTGTCTCTGCACTTATTATAAAAGGAAATGCTGTACATTATCTGATGTCTTACTATTTCTGTGTGGGTATGTTTATTCAGGTAATTGTTGTGTATTTATTACTCAACAGGACCAAATTTCATAGTTTCTCAGCTCTAAATCTATTACGTCTGTGGGTGTTTATTGGAATTTTATGCATGTTATCTGACGGAATTCTTACCTATCTTCACTACTAGCTTTTATTTTTCGTAACTTTGCCGAAAATATAGAATATAGAAATGAGCAGAGAACGTAAAAATTTTTCAGACAGACAGAAAAACGGAAAACCAGGAGAGAGAAAAACTTCTTTTGACAAAACTTCCCGCTCTGCATCCGACTCAAAGAGAGGTGGTGGTAAAACTTTCGATTCCAGAGATAAATACGAAAAAGGTGATCGCAAATTTGGCGGACCTAAATCATTCAAAAGACCTTTTGACAGGAAAGCTGAGCATGATGAGAAAATCAAAGGTTATATCCTGAAGAGAAAGTTTGATAAGCTAGCCAATAAGCCTGAAAAAGAAACCATACGTCTTAATAAATATATTGCAAATTCAGGAATTTGCAGCCGTCGTGAAGCAGATGATCTTATTACACAAGGTTTGGTAGAAGTAAATGGTAAAGTAGTTACTGAAATGGGTTACCAGGTTCAGAAAACAGACAGAGTTGTTTTCGACGGACAGGGTATTACTCCGGAAAAACCAGTATATGTATTACTAAATAAGCCAAAAGGTTATCTTTCTACAACGAAAGATGAGAAAGCACGTAAGACAGTAATGGATCTGGTAGCGAATGCATCTCCATACAGACTATTCCCTGTGGGGCGTTTGGACAGACAAACGACTGGTGTTATCTTGTTAACCAATGACGGACACATGACTAAAAAACTTACGCACCCATCATTCGGGATGAAGAAGATATATCATGTTGTATTGGACAGAAAACTTTCTATTGAAGATCTTCAGGCAATTCGTGAAGGTATTCGTCTTGAGGAAGGTGTTGCAGAGGTAGATAATATTTCTTTTATTGAAGGAAAACCTAAAACAGAAGTTGGTATAGAAATCCACATCGGATGGAACAGGGTTGTACGTCGTATCTTCCAAAGATTGGGCTACGAAGTTGAAAGCTTGGACAGAGTAATGTTTGCAGGTCTTACCAAGAAGAATGTAAAAAGAGGGCATTGGAGAATCCTTACAGAACAGGAGGTTAATAATCTAAAAATGCTTTAATCAATAATATAAGAGTTTCTTTATGAAACTCTTTTTTTTTGTATTATCAATTTTCTGATATTTTATTTTTAACTTTATCTGATTACCAAATCGTATAATTTTAAAAACTAATTTATTATGAAAAAATCAATTTCATTATCATCCCTTGCGGTGATTATGCTTCTGGCTTCATGCAACAGAGATTCGCCGTCAGAAAATTCACTTCAGAATACCAACGCAGAAAATTCAGCAAAAGGTATTGTCACCAATCTTACTGAACAAGATCTGCCAAACATTCAACTTACAGGGAGCAATGCCGCTCCTTCCCAACATTTAACTTATTACTTTCCCGCAGATGCTGTTTTGCAAATGAATAAGGTTAAGATTACCAGATCGGCTCTAACTGAATATTTCTCGGTAATTAATTATAATGGTGGTTATGCAGGATTACAACAAACACCAGACAAAAGCTTTGGAACGCCTAATATTCTGATTGCTTCTTTATGGGATAAAAATACTGCCGGTGGCAGTTATGCAGGATATAGTTACCTTGGATCCAAAACTGTAGCCAGCAGATTTGGTGGAGAAGGAGATGGGCAGAAAACAATTAATCCATATCAATGGAAACTAAACAACTGGTATAATGTAGTACTACGTTCTTGGAAAGAGAATGGGAAAATCTATATTGCCAATTTTATACAGGATTTGGCAACCGGAAAATGGTTCCTTACTTCAACTATTTACAGAGATGCATCGACAGGAAATCTGGGAACTTATATCGATACATTTCTTGAAAACTGGGTAGGAGATAATCCAAAATATGATGGCAGATATGTGCGTAAGGCTTACCTTAAAGATGCGTGGAGCTTAGATGCCAGCAACGCATGGCAAAAGTCAACAAGCAGAAACTTTAGTGCCAATAGCGGGGATCAGGGAAGAAATGGATATTTCGACCGTGCATTCAATTCGGGATATGATGCAGGTGAAGATGCATACTTTATGGTTCATGGCGGTACTACAGTACCTGATACTGCATTTGGAACAGGAAGAACCTTACAATTGCCGACTCAGACTAATCAGGGAGCAGCTCCGGTAATCCAGAATCTGGAAAGAACTTCTGCAACAGCACAGTATGGAAGTAATAAAGTTACAGTCTCATGGGCTATTAATGATACCAAAGCACCACAATTATCTTATAATATACAGGTGCTAAACAGTAGCGGGGCAGTTGTACAGACTGTTCAGAAAATAAAACCTGAACAGCGTACAGAAACTATCACTACAACTTTGGCAAAAGGTAATTATACTGTAAAGCTTACGCTGACAGATATTTTTAATAATGACACAGCACCTGTGGAAATTCCTATAACGGTAAATTAGATTATCAAAATGATGTGTAAAACCCAATAAAAAAACATCACAGGTTTCTGAAACCTGTGATGTTTGTATTTTAAAAGAGATAAGATACCAATACTTTTTAGAAAATATAGGAGACACCAGCATTTACAAAACCTCTTGTTCCAATATTAGGTTCTATGAAAACACCAAAATCTTTTCCGTATCTAAGGCCTATAGGCATGATGTTGAAACCAAAAGTTGTAAGATTATCTTTCTCTTCAGCTTTAGAAGTTTTGTCAATATATTTAGCATTTTTAAATAAAACTCCTGCAGACACTCCGGAATAGAGCCTTAATTTTCTATCAGCCCCTGACCAAAAATAATCGACTCTTGGCAGAACCGAAACAAGAGACTGACTAGTAAAACCAGTTCCTTTTTCATCGAAAGATTCCATGTTGAATTCCAGGCCATAGCGCCATTTCATATCACGATTGTACATCATAACATTAAGGCTTAGAACACCATTGCTGTTAGATGTTTCTTCTAAATTCCCCGTAATAGCATTTCCTACAAAATCATAAAGCGAGCTGCTAACCCCAAAGATAGAAGGTGTTCCGTATGCTGCCGAAATTTCAATTTTTTGTGCTTGTAATAAGGATGCAGAAATCAGAGGTATAAATAATAAAAGTTTCTTCATAGTTTTTATATTGATTAAACCTGGCAAAGGTATATAAAAAAGGCAGCTTCCATTTTAAAAGAAACTGCCTTTATTATTAGATTTTTCTAATCTTTAGATGGCTTTAGTTATGCCAAAACACTTACTTTATTTTCGATTAGCTCATAGATCGTATCTTTTCCGCTGTCTGGCTTTACATTTACTGCACGAGTACCATTGAAGTGAAGACAGGTTATAAATCCTTCTTTTACGGCATCCAGGCAAGTGGCTCTTACACAGTAATCTAATGCAAGTCCTGCTATTTCTACCAATTCAATATCATGATATTTTAGAAAATCAGTAAGGCCTGTTTTCATAAAGTGATTGTTGTCCTGGAATGCACTATAACTATCAATTTCAGGGTTTTTACCTTTCTGAATAATATGTGTTGCTTTGTCACGATTTAATGCAGGATGAAACTCTACACCAGGTGTTCCCTGTACACAGTGATCGGGCCACATAAACTGAGGAATACCATTCAATATAATTGTTTCACCTACATTTCTGCTATTATTAGAAGCAAAGCTTTTATGATTGGCTGGATGAAAATCTTGTGTTAATATAATTTGATCGTACTGATCGCTGTCCATAAGGCCATTGATGTACGGAATAATTTCGCTTGCTCCTGGTACAGCTAAAGAGCCTCCTTCACAGAAATCATTTTGTACATCTACTATAATTAATGCTTTTTTCATTTTGACGATTTAATTAACAAATTTATGGTAAATTTGATAGATAAACGAATTGCATGGATTTAGAGCAGAAAAAATATCCCATCGGAAGATTTCAGAAACCTGCGGAATTTGATGAAGGCAAAATAAAAGACTGGATTACAGTTATAAAGGAATTTCCTAATAAAGTAAAAGAACTGACACAGAATATGTCCGATGAACAATTGGATACTCCATATAGAGAAAATGGCTGGACAGTACGGCAAGTAGTGCACCATTGTGCAGATTCTCATATAAATTCCTTTACAAGATTCAAGTTGGCGCTTACCGAGGATAAACCAGTTATAAAACCTTATATGGAAAATTTGTGGGCAGAATTAGGTGACACAAAGCACCTGCCTATAGATTCATCATTATCCATATTGGAAGGATTGCACCATCGTTGGACGGTTTTGTTGGAAAGTATGACTTCTGAGGATTATCACAGAATATTTGTGCACCCTGAGCATAATAATGAAATTTCGCTCTATACAGCACTGGCTACCTATGATTGGCATTGTAACCATCATTTAGGACATATACAATTAACACTACAAAAGTAAAATGGGAATATTTGATTTATTTAAAAGCAAAGAGGAGTTGAAGAACAGTCCGTGGCTTACTATAGAGTCAACTGAAAATTTGGATAAGGTTGTTGAGGAGTCCAAGCATACTAAAGTAGCTATTTTTAAGCACTCTACGAGCTGCTTTATCAGTAAAATGGTTCTGAAAAATTTTGAAACAGATCTTAATAAACATGCTCCGGAAGGATACAAGTTCTATTATCTGGACCTGTTGCGTTTCAGACCTATTTCCAATCAGATTGCTGAACAATTTATGATAAGACATGAAAGCCCGCAGATTATTGTGTTGGAAAATGGAGTTGCGATTTACAAGGCTTCGCATGAAAATATAAACCTGGAATTACTACCTTAGAAGAATGATAACAGAAAATTTCTCAAAATATATTCAGCAGCTTTTTGGCATTCAGGATCAGCAGGTTTCGGTTTGTGAGAATCTCATAAAACTTAAAACCATTCCAAAAGGAAGAGTACTTGTAAGAGCAGGTGAAATAAATAAAGAACTTTATTTTGTAGAGCAGGGACTTCTCCGTCAGTTTTTTACAGATAAAAACGGAAAAGAGCATGTATTATACTTTGCTCCGGAAAATTGGCTGCTAGGGGATAGAAACAGCTCCTATTTTGGCCTTCCTACGGATTTTACAATAGAGGCTGTGGAAGATACTGTTGTTGTAATCCTTGAACCGGAATTTTTTATTAATCTGAGTAAGGAGTATAAAGATGCGATTGAAAAATCTGAATTCTTGCTGCACCGTCATATCCGCCAGCTTCAGAAAAGAGTATCACAGTTATTAGGGGCTACTGCAGAAGAGCGATATCTGGACTTTATTACTACCTATCCAAATCTTATGATGAGAGTTCCTCAGTGGATGATTGCTTCATATCTGGGAATAACCCCGGAAAGCCTTAGCCGTGTCCGCAGAGAACTGGCAAAGAAGAACTTTCTTCCCGGATAATTAGGAGCTTAAATTAATATTTAGTATCACAAAAAATGAAAAAAATAACGCTTCTGTTAGTTGTATGTGTAGGTTTGCTCAGTGCTCAGAAACTAACTTCAAATGAAATATCTATTATAAAACAGGGAGATATTCATTCTGCATTACCTGTTTATAATGTAAGTGAGCCTGAACAGAGTAAAACACTGCTTGGTATGTCCGCAGATATTGATCCAAAAGATCCCAATACAGCTATTCTGGTTGAACGGATGAAACTGTCCCTGCTTTCAACAGGCAGTGGAGTTGGTATTGCCGCACCTCAGGTAGGAATTAACCGAAGAATAATTTGGGTTCAGCGTTTTGATAAAGAAGGGAAGCCATTTGAATATTTTCTGAATCCTGTAATTCTGTGGAAATCACAATTGCAAAACCTTGGACCAGAAGGGGATCTTTCTATCACAGATTTTAGAGATCAGTTTTATAGAAGCAAAGTCATACAATTGGAGTATTCGGATTTGAAAGGTAAAAAACATACCGAAATAGTAGAAGGTTTTACTGCGGTTATTTTTCAGCATGAAATAGATCATCTTTCAGGTATTTTGATATCTGATAAAAAAGAAAAAGAAAAAAATGATCTTTATGAGAGAGCTGATGCTTTTATTAAAATTAAATAATAACATTTAAATTGATTATAAAATGGAAATAAAACACAAAAGAGAAGGTTCAAAAGGAGTATTTGAAGCTATTGAATATGACAGAGTTGTTGGGTTAATGACATATTCGGTAGCCGGAGAAGACAAAATTATTATTGATCATACAGAAGTAGATGAAGCTTTCGGAGGAAGGGGAATAGGAAAGCAGTTGGTGAATGCAGGAGTAGATTACGCACGCGAGAATAACATTAAAATAATACCATTGTGTCCTTATGCAAACAGAGTTCTGCATAGTTCCGATGAATATAAAGATATTTTAGCATAGATTAAATGGATTTTTACTATCAGGAGAAAGCGGTTAAGGGCTTTAGCATGCAGCTGGAAGTCATAGAACTTTCCTGGTGGTTCTACCTTATTACAGGGCTGGTTTCTATTGGACTGGCCCATAATTTTTTAAGACAATCTCAGAAAGAAGTAACCAGACTTAATTATTTTTTTTCATTGTCTTATGCATCAGCAGTCAGCTATATTGTGATTTTATTTACAGTTATACTGACAGGAGCTGTTGTAAAGCAGATAAGTCATGAATTCTCTCTTCCGAAATATTCTGCTAAAGTAATTGATCCATCTTATAGGGTAGGTGTACGTGAAAAGAACCTGGGAGTCTCTGAATACAGACCTTTGGTAGGTTTTGCAGATCAGAATAATCACATCATTAATATTCCTTTGAATATGGCTTCTGAAGAACGCTTTTCTGAAGGAAGTTTTGTGAAAGTGGGCTATAAAGAAGGAATGAATTATGCTTATGCTTTCAATCCGAAGCGGTATATCATTTATTTTGGTGAGTTGGTATTTCTTGCCGTTTTTTATTCTGGTTTACTTTTTATCCTTGGGTATGGCCTCCGGAATGAATACCTGAAAGATAAGGCGGTATTGTTTACAACAATCATTTTCGGATATCTTGTCATTCCGGGAATGATGCTCTTTATGGCATTACTAATGACAAAAGCCTTACTGGGTAAGTTAGCAGGCAATTCGGATCTCAGTTGGGGCGGATTCTTCATCTGTTTGTTTTTTGTTATTGTACTGGTTTTTAGTATTTATGGCTACTTCATGTTTATCTTTAAATCAACTCCTGCAGATTTATCCGGAAAAGTAAATAGCAAAAAAAAGCCAGCTAAAAGCTGACTGTTATTTTGTTTAAAATACCATTTCTGGTACATTATCATCTGCGTAAAGCTTTCCGGCCGTAGCGGCTTTTATTTCTTCAAGGCTTACTCCGGGAGCTCTTTCCAGAACTTTAAATCCACCTTCAGGAAGTACTTCGTAAACGCCTAATTCAGTAACAATCTTTTTAATACATTTTACTCCGGTTAATGGTAAAGTACATTCCGGCAATAGTTTGCTCTCGCCACTTTTATTTACCTGCTGCATTGCTACGATAATATTTTTCGCAGAAGCTACAAGATCCATAGCGCCACCCATACCTTTTACCATCTTTCCTGGAATTTTCCAGTTGGCTATATCTCCGTTCTCAGAAACTTCCATAGCACCAAGAATTGTAAGATCTACTTTTTGTGCTCTGATCATTCCGAAACTTAATGCAGAATCAAAAATAGCAGATCCGGGAAGAGTAGTGATGGTTTGTTTACCGGCATTAATAAGATCCGGATCTTCTTCACCTTCAAAAGGAAAAGGCCCCATACCTAGTAATCCATTTTCAGATTGTAATACAACATTTACACCCTCCGGAATATAGTTGGCAACCAGTGTAGGAATCCCAATACCCAGATTAACATAACTATTATTTTTTATTTCTCTTGCAATACGTTGTGCAATTTGTTCTTTTGTTAACATGTTTAATAATTTGAAAATTTGGCAATTTGAAAATTTGAAAATATATGTTTTCAAATTTTCAAATCATTATTACTATTTCTTTCTTACCGTTCTCTGTTCAATTCTTTTTTCATAATGATCACCCTGGAATATTCTATGAACATAGATTCCGGGAGTATGAATTTCATCGGGGTTAAGCTCTCCGACTTCAACCAATTCTTCAACTTCAGCAATGGTTATTTTACCTGCCATAGCCATTACCGGATTAAAGTTTCTGGAAGTAGAACGGAAAATAAGATTTCCGGCAGTATCGCCTTTCCAGGCCTTTACAATTGCAAAATCTGCGTCGAAAGCATATTCCAGTAAATAGTCTTTACCATCGAAGTTGCGCACTTCTTTGCCTTCCGCAACCTCAGTACCTACACCTGCAGGAGTATAGACAGCCGGCATTCCGTAGCCAGCAGCCATACAACGGGTTGCTAATGTCCCTTGCGGGATCAGTTCCACTTCCAGTTCGCCGCTAAGAAGCTGTCGTTCGAATTCCGCATTCTCACCTACATAAGAAGATATCATCTTCTTAATTTGTCTTTTATGAAGAAGTAAACCTAGTCCAAAATCATCGACTCCGGCATTGTTAGAAATACAAGTAAGGTCTTTCACTTCCTTTTTTACCAATTCTGCAATACAATTTTCAGGAATTCCGCAAAGACCGAAACCTCCAAGCATAATCGTCATGCCATCCTGAATTCCGTCACAGGCCTCCTGTACATTTTTAACAGTTTTATTAATCATTATTAGATTTATTTTTAGGGTTGATTTAGTAATACTTAAGGTTCATATCAGGTTTTATCTTCAGCAATGTTTCATAAATAAGCTGAATAACATTCCCGACATCTTCTTTACTTACCATTTCTACAGTGGTATGCATGTATCGTAAAGGTAATGAAATTAATGCAGAAGGAACACCGCCGTTAGAATGAGCAAAAGCATCTGTATCTGTACCTGTTGCACGGCTGGCCGCAGCTCTCTGGAATGGTATTTTTTTCTTTTTCGCCGTATCAATAATCAATTCACGGATGGTGTGATGCACACTCGGAGCAAAGAAAACTACAGGTCCGTTACCACACTTTTGGTCACCTTCCTTTTTCTTTTCTATCATTGGTGTTGTTGTATCATGAGTTACATCGGTAACGATAGCTATATTAGGTTTTATAGTATCTGCAATCATTTCTGCACCATATAAACCTACTTCTTCCTGTACAGAGTTGGTAATGTACAATCCAAATGGCAGTTTCTTTTTGTTTTCCTGAAGAAGTCTCGCTACTTCTGCAATCATAAATCCCCCAATACGATTGTCCAGAGCTCTGCATACAAAATATCTGTCATTAAGCTCGAAGAAAGTGTCCGGATAGGTGATCATACAGCCTACAAATATTCCAAGGTCTTCTACTTCCTGTTTAGTAGTGGCACCACAATCGATAAAGATATTGTCCAGCTTTGGTGTTGGCTCATTCTGATTAGCACGGGTGTGAATAGCCGGCCATCCGAATACACCTTTTACCACACCTTTCTCACCATGGATATCTACTACCTTGGACGGTGCAATTACCTGATCAGAGCCTCCGTTGCGGATTACATAGATAAAGCCATCATCCGTAATATAGTTTACATACCACGAGATTTCATCAGCGTGGGCTTCTATAACTACTTTAAATTCAGCTTCAGGATTGATAATACCGTATGCAGTACCATAGTTATCAACTTCAATTTTGTCTACATAGGGTTTAATATATTCAGTCCAGGCTTTTTGTCCATTGTGTTCGAAACCTGTTGGAGATGAAGTATTTAGATAATTTTCTAAAAATTTAATAGAGGTCTTGTTGAATTTCATGTATTAAGGTATGATTTTTGTTATACGTCATTACTCGTAAAATTATGAAAAAATATAGAATTTTTAGTCTGATTTGTTTCTTTATGGCAATTTTGGCATATAGTCAGAAGGTTGACACTATAGCAACTATAGGTGAATTGAAAGATGAGAAAAACGTCAAGATGCAAGTCGATAAAGACGGTCGCAAATACTATTGGGACGATAAATTACAAGCAAAAATATATACAGAAGACAATGGTGATAAGCTCATCGAAATGGATGAGATAAAGCTACTTAACAAGCCTCATTTCAATAATCAGTTAGATAGGAATTATTTTGATTTTCTAAATAAAAAACTTTTCAGAGTTTACCCATTATTTGTAAATGCTCTGGAGCAATATAGAAGTCTCCAAACTGATCTTGAAAAAGTAAATGAAGATGACAGAAGGTCTTATGCCAGAAAAAGACAAAATGAATTGGCAGACCGTTATGAAGCAAAGTTAAGAGACCTTACCACAACCGAAGGTCAGGTTTTTGCTAAATTAATGAACAGAGCAACGGGTAAAACGGTATTTACAATTATCAGAGACTTAAGAGGAGGATGGAGTGCTTTCTGGTGGAATCTGAAAGGTAAAGCTGCAGATATTGAGCTGAAAAAAGAATACAACCCTTATTTGAACAGGGATGACGAATTTATTGAATCTCTGTTGCAATCCAACTGGAACTACGGATATTTAACTCCTTATCCGGGGTATAAAGATTTTAAAGTAAAAAAGTCAGTTGACTAAACTTATACAAGCCTTTCATTTTTGAAAGGCTTTTCTTTTATATCTTTGCCAGCATAAATAATAATAGATAATTGTATGAAACGAATTTTAACAAGGCTGCTTTTTTGTGCATTTGCACTAAGCTCAATGCAGGCATTTGCATGGGGACTTACAGGGCACCGTATTATTGCTGAGATTGCCGAGAATCATCTTAATGGTAAAGCGAGAAGACATCTTAAGCATATCTTTGGAAAAGAAAGACTGGCATACTGGGCAAACTGGCCGGATTTCATTAAGTCCGATACTACAGGCGTTTGGAAATCTACATCTACATGGCATTATGTAAATATCGATCCTCAGCCGGACTTTAAAGCATTCAAAGAAAATCTTGAAGCACAGGCAGGGCCTACAATGTACACTCAGATTAAAACACTTTCTGAGCAGATTAAAAATAAAAATACATCTGACAAAGACAGAAAGATCGCTTTAATGTTCCTTATTCATATTGTTGGTGATATGGCACAACCAATGCATACAGGAAGAGCAGGAGATCTTGGAGGTAACAAAATTGATGTTACATACTTTGGTAAAAAGACCAATCTTCACAGTGTGTGGGATAGTGATTTGATCGATTCACAAAAATACAGTTATACTGAATTTGCTAAACTTATAGACATTAAATCAAAGGATGAAGTAAAAAAGGTACAAAGCGGAACTTTGGCTGACTGGATTTATGAAACGCACAAACTAGCCAATAATATCTATGCTAATACACCATCCGGATCTAATCTTAGCTACGGATATGGTTATAAATATGATGGACTTTTAGAACAACAGCTGGTAAACGGAGGTCTTAGACTTGCGAAGTTACTGAACGACTTATTTTAAAAATTTCGTCTGAAGCTTTTCAAAAACCAAATGGTCTATGGGAAGCGGAAAAGGATTAGAGGCCGAAATGGGTAACCATTCGGCTTTTTCTATTTCTGTATCTATAATGCGGAAATTTTCAGGATCTTTAATCTTTACAATGTAATAAACAGTAAGAAGCTGTTCGTTTTCTCTGAATCGGGATTGCATAAAGCCCTCCTGAGTATAGAAATGTTCTACAACCTCTATCTTTACATTTAATTCTTCCATAAATTCACGGTGAAGACAATCTATTACACCCTCTCCAAATTCCAGACCTCCTCCGGGAAGTTTTATCAGTTTCTCACCTGCATAACTTTCGAAAAGAGTTAGTATTTTCTGGTCTTCTATGCATAAAGCATAAACACGTACGTTGAATTTTTCTATTTTTTCCATGCGTTAATCATTTCGCGTTTACCTTTTGGTCCCTCTAATTTTTCAACTTCAAAGTTAAGTCCTTTTAGGATACGTTGTAAACTTCCTTTGGAAGAATAGGTGGTGAATAAACCTCCCGGTGTCATTTTTTCAGCAACCATTTTTACCAAAGGCTCTTCCCAAAGATCAGGTTGTACACGTGCACCAAAGCAATCGAAGTACACCAAGTCTATTGGCGGCATTTCAATATCTTTAATATTATAGAAGTCTTCTTCAATTTTCTGAAGAAAGAAATCTTTTTCAATATTTTCTGATTTCCCCCAATCCGTGCTGTGAATTTTAGTAAAAGCATTCTTTACAAATTCATTTTCAAAGAATTTATCGTACTCCAGGCTGCTAGCCTCTTCTAATTTCAGGGGATATTTTTCTAAAGAGTAGTAATTAATTTTATGACAAATGTCAGTTTTTAAATATTCATCTAATGTTACCAAAACATTAAGTCCTGTTCCAAAACCAAGCTCTAGAATATTAATTTCATATTTTTTTAATCTATTTATTCCGTTTTTAATAAACACGTGTTTGGCTTCCTGTAATGCGCCGTGATGAGAGTGGTAAGTTTCGTCTAAGCTGCTTACATGTAGTGTTTTACTTCCGTCTTGCGTGGTTTTTAGACTTCTGAGCATGAATATTTTTTACCAAAGATAATTAAATTTTGGCTATTTGAAAAAATTGTTATATTTGTAATAATAATCTTTAAAAAATTAAAAATGATAATTCAGAAAACTTCAGCATCAAGAATCGATACTTTCGATAAAGACAATTTTTCATTCGGAACAACTTTCACAGACCATATGGTTGTATGTGAATACGAGGATGGAAAATGGGGAGATGTAAGAGTTATGCCTTATGGTCCGTTTCCTTTTACTCCAGCTATGATGGGGGTAAACTATGGACAGGCTTGCTTTGAAGGAATGAAAGCCTACAAGGACAAAGACGGAGATGTTTTCCTTTTCCGCCCGGAGAAAAACTTTGAAAGAATTAACAAATCTGCTAAGCGTTTAGCAATGCCGGAAGTTACTGAGGAAATGTTCCTTAAAGGGCTTGAAACTCTTATGGACATTGACAGAGAATGGATTCCTCAGGGAGATGGATTTTCATTATACATCAGACCGCTTATTTTCGCTACAGAAGAGGCATTAAAGGCACGTAAGTCTGAAAAATATATGTTCGCAATTATAGCAACTCCTGCTAAAGCTTATTATACAGCTCCGGTATCTGTATTAATTTCAGATTTCTATTCAAGAGCTGCTAATGGAGGGGTAGGATCTGCAAAGGCTGCAGGTAACTATGCAGGTGCTTTTTATCCTACAGACCTGGCGAATGAGCAAGGATATGAGCAGATTATCTGGACAGATGATGCTACACACAGCTATTTTGAAGAAAGTGGTACGATGAACGTTTTTGTACGTGTAGGAGATACAATCTATACGCCACCTACATCAGAAAGAATTCTGGATGGCGTAACACGTGACAGTTTTATTCAATTAGCGAAGAAAAGAGGAATTGAAGTTGTTGTAGATAAAGTACCTGTAGACTTTGTAATCAATGCTCACAAAGAAGGTACATTAAAAGAAATATGGGGTGTAGGTACTGCTGTAGTAACCAGCCAGTTTGAAGCTATTGGTTACCACGGTGAAAAGCTAATGTTGCCTGTACTTTCTGAAGAGGAAAGTTATGCTGCAAGCCTTAAAAATGAATTAGTAGGAATCCAGTCTAACTTACTTGAAGATCCTTTCGGATGGAGAGTATTAGTTGGTGAAGGAGTAGCTGAAAAAGCATAATAATACTTTTTATAAATATTATAAAGTCTTCCGAAACCGGAAGACTTTTTTTGTAATCCTGATCTGATCAGGATTATTTTTTTCTAATCATATAATCTATACTATATTGATATTCTTGTTGTGCAGCCAATAAAAAAGCTCCCGCACATCCCACCCATACAGAATAATCCAGCGGTGCTTTGATTCCTAATACTATTGCCATAGACAGAGCAAAAACAAGCAAAAGCATTCCGGATCCATAAGAAGCAATTCTTGTTTTGTAGCCAAGTATCAACATTACAGGAAATAATATTTCCAGAAAAGTAGCTATGTATGCAGAAAATATGCTCATGATTTCGGGGAGGAAGAAAGTGAGCTTTTGGGTGTAAACTTCAAAATTTTTCCAGTTCCCCCATGAAGAGTTATCTCCCCAGAAACCGAATCTGTCTGCCACAGCGGACAACATTGTTACTGAAATTGCTATCCTTAGAAATAATTGCTGAAACTGATTTTTCATAGTTCTTATTTTCTTTGTTTTATGATAAGACAAAGTTCTGTTTTACATTTCGTAACCTTCTTAAACCAGTTTAAGAAGATGGTATAAATAATATTTTAACTAAATGTATTTTATTTAGTATCAATTTAATATTAAAGCAATAAGATAATAAATGTTTTAGCCTTATTTTTCATTTACTTTGCGTTTTTTATTATTTATAGTATATTTTATGTTATAAAATTTATAGTATAAATATATATGAATGCTTTTTTCCAAATTGGAAGATTACAAATTAAATGAATATGATAAAACAACAATTATTTGGAGCGGGACGTATTATTGGAATGTCTGTCCTTGCTCTGTGGCTTACATCATGTAGAAGTGCCGAAACAGAAAGCAATATTACTGGCGGAACTGCTTCTGTAAAAATTAATCTCCAGGGAAGTACATACGAAAATGATTCTGAAGTAAAGCCATTTGCTTCTGCTGATCATAAAAATACAACTGTACTGCCAGATACCCAGGTACAGGAAATACCCTTCAGTGATAGATACAGTCTGCTGGCGACTTTTACAAAAGATCCTGCATCACAGGCTGCCTATTTTCAGGCTTCTTCCGGGAAGGATAATTTAATGGCTGTAACTGAGCCCAAATCTCAACAACTGGCGGATAATATAATGTACAAAATTGTGGTATATGATGCGAGTGGAAGATATGTAACGGATCGTAATTACATTAGAGGAAAAGAAGATGATATTACTGTTACTCCTGTTCTTAATCTTAATGGGGGACAGAATTATACTTTTATAGCATATTCAGTGAATAGCACCAAGAATGTTCCGGATATATCAACCAGTGCAAGATTATCGGGAGCTTTTCTGCTTGTTATGGATATTGAAGACTTTATGTATTTTAGAAAAGATGCTTCCGTCTCTGGTGAGGGGACAAATTATCTTAATGTTGTTTTAAAACATAAAACAAGTCAGATTACATTAACACTGGACTCTTCATTAACTGGAAATAGTATATCCGATATTTCTGCTTATTTTTCTTCTCACTATCCTAATACAGGTATATTGTTGTCCAATGGCAGTTTACAGTATCCTCCGGGGACACAGGTTAATAAAAATGTTTCGTTTTCGGGATTGGGAACCAATATAATTAGCGGTGGGATATCAAAGTTAAGTGCTGATACTACAACTGCCGAGCTTACTATTGCTTCAATTACCATAGCTGGAGTAACACAAACAAATCTGAAAATTCCAAATATTAAAATTATTCCGGGTTTAAGGTATAATCTGAATATTCAGGTAAAGCCTAGATTGTAATTGTTAGAAAACACCTTAGAAAATATAAGTAGCCGATAATTCTTCCGGCCATTTTTATGTATTTATACAGATGCAAAGAATGTGAAAGGATATAATTGCAATATAAAAAGACTTACTATGTGTTTTTTTATTAATTTAAGATGATTCAAAAGTAGTATTATAATCAGCGTTGTTTAAATAAAAAAGATACAATACAATAATAATGAAAAATCCACCAGATGATATTTTTCCTTTATCTGTTAAAGAGGCTCTTATCGGGTTTTACAAATTTAACCGCCTAAATCTGTCCAATGATTTTTCCTCACATTGTGTGAGGGTTTATATAGGTTGTATTCTGGCGCCTGTCCCGAATATAAAAGCAAGGCGAAAGTATTTGAAATTTCACGATATACATCATATTATAACAGGATATGGTATAGATAGAATTGGAGAAAGTGAAGTTAGTGCATGGGAACTAGGATCGAGAAGTTGTCGGAAGCCTATAGTTTCTGTAATGAATCTTTTCGCTCTGTCTACTGGCTTTATTTTGAGTCCGACTAAAGTTACTAATGCTTTTTATAGAGGATGTAGAAGTAGAAACCTTTATTACATGGCGGAGTCAGTATCTGAAGCTGAAATCGACGCTATAGATTTTACTGATATAAAATCTGGGCATCTTGAAATAAAACAAAATATTGAATATAAATTTCTAAGACAGGCTGAATTCGCAGGGTATTTATTTATATCCATGATAATCCATGTCTTTATGCTAATTGCTGGTAAAGCATTGCTAATAGTGGAGAGTATCAAAAAGAGAATACAAAAACGAAAGAAATAATTTTTGTATTTCTAAAGCTTATTTATTAAAAAACCTCATAGGATTTAGAAGCCTATGAGGTTTTAGTATTCGGTATTTAATTTTATTTTCTTCCCCAAATCATCCTGTTATTTCCTGAAATATCTTTTAGCAGGTATGCTTCGGATAATTTATCTTTATATAATTCCAGTGTTTCTGGTCCCAGTTTTTGATTTATTTCCAAAAAAACAAAACCTTCATCTGAAAGGCTGGTTTCTGTATCATTGGCAATCTTTCGGTAAAAAGCCAATACATCATTTTCTGGTGCAAACAATGCCATCATAGGCTCAAAATCCTTTACACTGTTCTCTATGTCAATTTCTTCTTCAGTTCCGATATAAGGAGGATTACTGATGATAACATCGAAAACCTCTGGTAGATGACTATTCAGATAATCTTGTTGAATAAAATGAATCTCAGTGTGATGCAATACTGCATTTTTATTTGCCATTTCCAGTGCTTTTTCGGAATAATCCAATGTGTAGACATTTGCTTGTTTAAGATGCTTGGCAATGGTTATAGCAATACAGCCGGAACCTGTTCCAATATCCAGAATTTTCAACTCTTTATCGGAAGGTAATTTCTCTAAAATAAGTTCGATAAGCTCTTCTGTTTCCGGACGCGGAATCAGAACATTTTCATTAACGAAAAATTCTTCACCAAAAAAATACGCTTTACCAAGTATATGTTGATAGGGTTTTCCTAATTTTAGCTCTTCCAATGCCTGAATAAACTGTAAATTCTGAGCTTCTTCAACTTCCTGATCGGCGTACATCTTTAGCTGAATACTATTGTACTGTAGATATTCTTCAGCTAAATAAGTAAACAGTTTCTGGATTTCACTTTCCGAATATAGTAATGTCAGCTCTTTTGAATAAAGCTGTTGTAATTCCTGAATCTTCAATGTCTATCGGGTAAAAATAAAATGATGTTCGGTAGACAGCTTATCATTGAAAAGATAACCTTCCAAATTAAATGCCTTTACATCATCCAGTTTTTCAATGCTGTTCAGAGCGCAGAATCTGGAAACAAGTCCTCGTGCGTGTTTGGTATAAACAACAATGTTTTTATTCTTTCCGTCTCTTTCTTCATAGAAATCGAATTCTATAACCGGAGCTTTTAATTTCTTTTTGTTTACAACCTTTGAGTATTCATTGCTGGCAAGATTTAGAACAAAATCTTTAGCCTTTAACTGATGGTTTATTTCATCGGTTACTTTATCTGCCCAGAAGTCATAAAGGTTTTTATAGTTCTCAAAGCTGAAACCACAACCCATTTCCAGTCTGTACAGCATTATTTTGTTCGAAGGTTTCAATAAGCCGTAAAGCCCGGATAGCATTCTTAAATTCTTTTGCAGAAAATCAACAGCATTTTTATCCAGGGTTTTTACATCTAAACCGCGGTATACTTCACCTGCAAATGCAAACATAGCAGAGGTTGAGTTTTTGGTAGTTGGTTTTGTTGTCCAGTTTTGGTTTCTTTCCCAGTTTTCGTTGGCTAGCTTATCGGAAATATGCATAAGATCCTTAATGAATTTAGGATCCTTTTCTTTTAAATATTTTTGAATGTGAGCTGCCTCTTCTATAAATTTGGGAGTGCTGGCTTTCAGCATATCAGTTTTATTACCGATATTCATCAGCTTAGCCGGAGAAATAAGTATCTTCATGTTTGTCTTTAATCTTCAAAATTTCCTTTTCCTTCTCTTACAACTTCAGGGATACCCTGTGTAAGGTCTACTATTGTAGATGCTTTGTTGTCACCATATCCTGAATCTATAACAATGTCTACAAGATGATCATACTTTTCAGCTATCAGCTCCGGATCAGTGGTATATTCTATAACATCATCGTCATCTTTAATAGAAGTAGAAGCGATAGGATGTCCCAATTTGGAAACAATAAGTTGTGGAATAGGATGATCCGGAACCCGGATTCCTATGGTCTTTTGTCCTTTATAGGCTAAAGGTAAGGTTTTATTGGCTTCTAGAATAAATGTGAAAGGACCAGGAAGGTAATGTTTTAATAATCTGAATGTAGCAGTATCTATAGGTCTGGTAAATTCAGACAAATGGCTAAGGTCATTACAGATAATAGAAAAATGAGCCTTTTCTAATTTAACTCCTTTTATCTGTGCTAGCTTTTCCATAGCTTTTATATCAAAGATATTACAGCCCAAAGCATAAACAGTATCTGAAGGATAAATGATAAGACCACCTTTATCCAGAGTTTTTACAACTTCCTGAATAAGATTTTCCTGTGGATTTTCTGGATAAATTCTTAAAATTTTTGCCATGTAACAAAGTTAAGCATTTTTATTACTGAATAAGATAGGTCTTTTATTAAGAATATGTATTATTTCCTGTGTTTTCATCAATCAGAGTGCCTATTTTTATGGGGAATTTCCTAATTTTAGCACTTTGTTAAAACTAATAGTGTTATAATATGAAATTAAAATTCATTCTCTCATCTGTATTGGTGGCGGGATCGGTCTGTGTATTTGCACAGAAGAAACCATTAGACCATTCGGTATATGATGGCTGGCAGTCAGTAGGAAGCCGGAAGATTTCTAATGACGGAAAATGGGTTGGGTACAATATTGACCCGCAGGAAGGAAATTCAAAATTGTATCTATCTTCCCCAAAATCTAAAAGCTCACTTGAATTTCCAAGAGGCAGTAAGCTATCTTTCACCAGCGATTCTAAATTTGCTTTATTTTCTATCAAACCTTTCTTTAAAGACATTAAAGCTGTAAAAGACAAAAAGCTGAAGAAAGATAAACTGGCAAAAGATACATTGGGTATTGTCAATCTTTTTACTCAGAAAATTGAGAAGATACCGAATGTACAATCTTTTAAATCTCCGGAAAAGGGAGGTGCTTGGATGGCTTACCTGATGGAGAATATGAAAGATAAAACGGCTACACCTGATGCTAAAGATGATGATGCAGATGATAAGAAAGACGATGATGCGAGTACAAAGCCATCTGATCTTATTCTTGTAAATCTTTTGACGGGAAAGAAAACTACGTATGAAAATGTAGTCCGTTATCAGTTTAGTGAAAACGGGAAACAATTGATCTTTGTAACTCAGAAACCTGAAGATAAAGACAAGGATAAAAAAGACAATAAGAAGCCTGAGAAGAAAGATAAGTCTGCTCCGGTTAAATATGCTTTGCAAACAGTAAATTGGGTAGATATTGAGAAGGGAACGGTAAACAAGCTGACAGAAGGCGAAGGTAATTTCTCTCAACTTACGTTTGATGAACTAGGGAATAAGCTGGCTTTCATTGGAACCTTATCTGCTAAGAATGATCTGGTAAAGGATTATCAGCTGTACTATTTCTCTCAGAATGCTAAGAATACAGTCGTAAATAATAAGCATACTAATTTGCCTAAAGGTTGGGTTGTTTCTGAAAACAGAGCACCAATATTTAGTAAAAACGGTAAACAGCTTTATTTCGGGATAGCACCGAAGCCAATTGCAAAGGATACCACATTAATAGCTAATGATCATGCCATAGTGGATGTATGGAATTATAAAGATGATTACATACAGACAACCCAGTTGAAAAATATGGGTAAAGATCTGAAAAAATCTTTCGGAGCAGTATTTCAAACCGACAAACCAGAGGTATTCCGCAGTTTAGGTGATGACAATACAGACACAATAAGGCTGATTAATGAAGGTAATTCTTCTTATGTTTTAGGTTCTTCCAATAAAGGATCAAGAATTCAGTCACAATGGGAGGGATCAGATAGAAAGACCTATTATCTTATAGATAACATCAACGGAAATACTACAGAGGTTGTAAAAGAACTGAATGGTAGTGCAGTAGCCTCTCCTCTGGGAAGGTATATTGTTTATTTTGATAGAGAGAAAGGGAACTGGTACAGTTATAGTGTGGCAACAAAAACCACAACTCAGCTAAATAAGAACCTGAGTGTTTCTTTCACAGATGAAGAATTTGATATGCCGGATAAAC
This sequence comes from Elizabethkingia bruuniana, assembly GCF_002024805.1. Taxonomy (NCBI): domain Bacteria; kingdom Pseudomonadati; phylum Bacteroidota; class Flavobacteriia; order Flavobacteriales; family Weeksellaceae; genus Elizabethkingia; species Elizabethkingia bruuniana. The sequence continues at coordinate 1,724,130 of NZ_CP014337.1, read as the reverse complement.
CATATGCATACGGAATAGCTTCATGGACAGACAATGATGAATCTGTGATTATCAAAGATCGTTATGACCTTTGGGAATTCTTCTTAAACGGTAAGAAAGCACCAAGGAATATTACTAATTCTTATGGAAGAGCACATAAGATTACTTTTGATACTTATAATCTTGATAAGGATATAAAAAGCATGAACAGGAGGAAGTCAATGTATATTTCGGCTTTTAACAATGTTACAAAAGCAGATGGTATTTACGAAACTTCAATAGTATCCGGTAAAGATCCTAAAGAAGTATACATGGGTGATATCTGGGGCTTTAAAACATTAATGAAGGCTAAAAATGCAGACGAGTATATCTTTACTAAAGAATCTTATGTAAAGTCTCCTAACTTGTTTGCTACTTCAGATTTTAAAGAGCAAACTCAGCTTTCTGATACAAACCCTCAACAAGCCCAATATAACTGGGGAACAGATGAACTTGTTAACTGGACAACACCAAAAGGCTATCAATCTACAGGTGTTTTGTTTAAGCCGGAAAATTTTGATCCGAATAAGAAATATCCTATGATTGTTTATTTCTACGAGAAATTGTCTGAGAATCTGAACAGATATGTAGCTCCGGCTCCAACACCGTCTCGTCTGAATATTTCTTATTTTGTAAGTAACGGATATTTAGTTTTCACACCGGATATTTCCTATAATGAAGATGGTCATCCGGGAAGATTCGCTGTGGAATATATCAATTCCGGAGTAGAGTACCTAAAGAAAAATCCTTGGGTAGATGGAAACCACATCGGAATACAAGGCCAAAGCTGGGGTGGTTATCAGGTAACTCATCTTATTACGCAAACCGATATGTATGCTGCTGCATGGGCTGGTGCTCCAGTGGCCAATATGACTTCGGCTTATGGTGGAATTCGTTGGGGATCTGGTATGAACAGACAGTTCCAATATGAGAAATCTCAAAGTAGAATAGGGAAGACCTTATGGGAAGCAAGAGATTTATATATCGAAAACTCTCCATTATTCCATTTTGATAAAGTAAATACACCTGTAGTGGTAATGGCCAATGACAAAGATGGAGCAGTGCCATGGTATCAGGGAATCGAAATGTTTACAGCATTAAGAAGATTAGGGAAACCGGTATGGATGCTTAACTATAATGGTGATGATCATAACCTGATCAAACGTCAGAACAGAAAAGATATTCAGATTAGAGAACAGCAGTTCTTTGATTATTACCTGAAGGGAGCCAAAGCTCCAGCATGGATGACCAAAGGTATTCCGGCAACAATGAAAGGTAAAGACTGGGGATTTGATCTGACAGATGAAAAACCCTAATTAAGGATTAAATAACATAAGAAAAGCTCCGACTGTGTCGGGGCTTTTTTTGTTTTAACAGGCTTTGTTATTGAAAATATATTATGTTAATCAATTTATTTAGATTAAATATTTATATTTAAGATATTAATTATTAAAATATGAAAAATCTAAAAAGATTATCCATAACAGATTTAAAAAATCTAAAAAGAGGGCAGGCTCCTGAAAGTATGTGTGTACCAGGGAAAAATGACACGTGTGGGCAGTATGGCTTAGAATGTGGGATTTTTCATGGAAAAGATTATGCTAATGGAGATTGGTCTGCATGGAGATGTCTCTAAATTTTTTAAATTAAAGAAAGTTTAACTGCCTCTAAGATATCCTAGAGACAGTTTATAAATTTAGAATATTATGTACATCAAAATAAACATATTAATAATGTTTTTTGTGTCTTCTTTTTTTGGGGCGCAAAACACATCAATAATATATGAACTTACGTATAAACCATCAACAAGCAGTGATTATATTAAAACAAAAACTTTTTTTTTAGATATAATTGGTAGTGAATCTGTTTTTAGAGATGATTTCCGAAGACATTCTGATTCGATAATAAATTATAGAGGAAGCTATGGATTAGCATATAGCAATAATTATAGCGATCAGATCTATATAAAAAAGGATCTAAAGAAAAATAAAATTACGAAGTATATTGTTTCTCCAGTTAGTTTAGATAAATTTTACATCGATATTGATGCAAAATTAAATTGGAGGCTTTTATCAGATATTCAAAAAATAGGTAGTCTAGAATGTCAAAAAGCTGAAACAGATTATGGAGGAAGACATTGGGTTGCTTGGTTTACGCAAGAAATTCAACTTTCAGAGGGGCCTTATATTTTTCATGGTTTACCTGGGTTAATAATTCAAATTGAGGATTCAAATCACGAGTATGTATTTAAATTAACAAAAACTCGAAAATTTAATTCTGATACCAATTTTTCAGTACAGGGAGCAAAGGAAATAAACTGGGATACATTTATAAAAATTCAGCAAGATTTTTATATTGATCCTTATGCATTTGTAAAAGCAGGAGGTTATAAAGCTGTTCAAGATGATGGTAGTGGCGGGGTTAAAAAACTGGATTTTAGAGAAGCTACACTTTCTACTCAGGGATTCATAAAGAAAAATGATAATCAAGTAGAGAAAAATAGAATAATAAAATATTCTAAATAAGAACTTTAGAAAGTTAATTTTGCTCTAAAGATATAAATATAAAAAAAGAGAACTCAATTGAGTTCTCTTTGATTTAGTAGCGGGGACACGACTCGAACGTGCGACCTTCGGGTTATGAGCCCGACGAGCTACCTACTGCTCCACCCCGCGATATTGTACTGCAAATATATAACGTTTTTTTCGAACTGGCAAGTATTAATCGATGTTTTATAGAAAAGCTTTCATTTCATCCTCAATACCAGTACGTAACGCCATTAATTTTTTTGCATAATCTTCTAATTGAAGCTCATGTTCTGTCTCCGGCTTCCATTGTGGAACCTTTATTTTGTTGCCGTTTTCGTCTACAGCAACAAAAACAATGATACAATGGGTCTTCTTTTCATACTTTTTAGAGGTGACCGCTTTAGAAAAAACATCAATCATAATATGCATACTAGAAGAACCTGTATAAATAACCTTTGCATTAATCTTGATGAGTTCACCAATCTTTATAGGTTTCAGAAAGCGAATTCCTCCAACATATACCGTTACAGCATAACTTCCGCACCAATTACTGGCACAGGCATAGCCAACCTGGTCTATCCATTTCATAACACTGCCGCCGTGTACTTTGCCGCCGAAATTAACATCTGTAGGTTCTGAAATAAACTGAAAAGTTGTTGGTGTATTGTGCATGATTTAATAAGATTTATAAAGTAATAAAAATAGGTATATTTACGCTCATTTGGACATAATGAATGATAGAAAGTTCAAATGCACTCAATTAATATTAAAACAAATCCAAATACACTAAATAAAAACTAAATAACATATGAAACCTACATTTCTTACATTGATTGGGATTTTTTATGCTGGTATAACTTTTTCTCAAGTTAAAAGTACTGAATCAGTAAGTAAAACTGAAGCAGTTGCTGATAAACCAGCAGAGCCTTTTATAAAAGAGATCAGAGATATTGTAAAGACAAATTCTCTTTTTAGAGACAAGCTCAACTGGAATGAGATTGATGGAAATATCAAAACACTTTCGGTTGGAATGAAAACAACAAACGATACAAAGCCAGTAATAGATTATATAATATCTGAACTTAGAAAAGTAGGAGACAAACATTCTTTTTTTATGTCTGTAGCTGCTACAACAAATTATTCCAGTCCGACAAAAAAACTTGAAGGAGCAACCAGTAAATTATTGCCAGGTGATATTGGTTATATTAATGTTCCGCAATTCGGTTCTGTAAATGATTCTGCAATGACTGTCTATGCACAGAATATCCAGAATCTGATCAAAGACCTGGATACTAAAAACAACATAAAAGGCTGGATTATTGACTTAAGAAAAAATACGGGAGGTAATATGTATCCAATGATTACAGGATTGGGGCCGCTTTTAGATAAGGGAACACTTGGCTATTTTGTCAGTAATAATAAAAAGAACCCATGGAAGCTTATGGAAAAAGGAGAGAAGATGTGGAGCAACAATGCTTATGTTCCCAATGCATACAAACTAAAGAAAAGACCTGAGAGAATTGCTTTACTCATAGGAGGAAGAACTGCAAGTAGCGGAGAGTTTACCCTCGTATCTTTCATCGGTCAGGATAATACCAGATTATTCGGACAGCCTACTGCCGGATATACTACAGGAAACAGAACTTATGTATTATCAAATGGCTCATCTTTGATGCTGTCTACTAGTAACGCAGCGGATCGTGATAAAAAAGATCATCTAGGTGCAATCAATCCGGATGTGTTAGTAGAACAGTCTACAAATAAAGATGCAGACATAGAAATTGCCAGTAAATGGATTCTGGGATTTTAATAAATAATTATTTGTAATCCCGACTTTTATTTCTCTCTTAAAGATGGTATTTTTGAATATTATATAAGAAATATACAAATGAAAAAAGTCTTCTACCTGAAAACATGTGGTACGTGTAAGAAAATTATGGCTGAATTCAATCTGGATGGTTGGGAACTTAGAGAAATAAAATCAGCTCCTGTTACGGAATCGGAATTGGCAGAAATGTATAAACTGACTAATTCATATGAAGCACTATTCAGTAAGAAATCGACTCAGATTAAAGCCAGAGAAATAGATGTTAAAAACCTTAAAGAAGAAGACTTTAAAGGATTAATTCTGGACCATTATAGTTTTCTGAAAAGACCAGTATTTATTACGGGTAAAGAAATTTTTGCTGGCAGTGATAAGTCTAATCTGGAGAAGCTGCGCCAGTTCTTTTTGGCTTAGAATATAACTATACTTAGTGTTCAAAAAATTATTAAACCTCACAGATTTTTATTGTCTGTGAGGCTTTTAGTTGTTAAATACCTTAATTTTATTGTTGTTACGGCATATTTACTTTAGTAAAACTTGTAATATTAGAACCTGTGGTACCTAGACCCAATTGTCCGGAATCATTATATCCGGCAGCCCAGAAACTGCCATCTGTTTTCATGATAACAGAGTGTTGTGCGCCTGCATTTATTAAGGCTACTTTATCGGTAACCTGAGAGAATTGATTACTATTAATTGTACTTCCTATGCCCAGTTGGCCATAGATATTAGATCCTGTGATCCATAAAGTATTATTTGTTTTGAGTATCATAGTGTGGCTTGTACCCAGACTTATAGCTTTTACCTGATCAGCAACCTGTACAAACTGATTTAGCGGAGTATTGTTTCCTGTACCCAATTGACCAACCAGGTTAGCTCCTGTTGCCCAAACAGTGTTGTCTTTTTTTAGAATTACAGAGTAGGTTTGGTAACCTGCAGCAACAGCCTTTACGTTGCCTGTAATAAAAGCAGGAGTAAGCTGATTACTGGTGTCACTTAATCCTAACTGATAGCTGCTATTGGCTCCTGTTCCATAAACCGAACCATCGGCTTTTAGAATAAGCGTATGACCGTAAGTAGCGGAAACAGCAGCCACATTATTGGTAACCATGGTCATAACATTTCGGTATTGTTGATTTCCAATTCCCAGTTGCCCAAACTGATTATTGCCAGTTGCCCATAAAGACCCATCATTCTTAATAGCATAAGAAGAATTGATACCTGCAGCTATGGCTTTGACGTTATTTGTTATGAGAGCGGGTGTATTTAGATTAGTATTATTCCCAGTACCCAATTGGCCATCATAATTATAACCTGTAGCCCACAATGTGCCATCTCTTTTTAGTATTAAGGAATGTAAACCGTTTGCAGCTACTGCCTGTACATTATTCATTATAAATACAGGAGTACTTCGATTATTGTTGTCGCCGAGTCCTAATTGTCCATAGCTATTTTGGCCCGTACCATACAGATTACCTTCCGGACTTACGAATAAGGTATGCCAGTTTCCAGAGGAAATTTGCCATTGTGCTTTTACCAATGTATAGCTGTTTCCCAGATAGGTAACCGTTATTATACCATCACCTTCTTCAATACTGAAGCCTGGTATGCCCGATGGACCTTGTGGGCCTGTCGGACCAGTCGGACCGGATGGTCCGGTTGCAGGAACCGGATTTCCTGAAGCATCTCGAACAATTTGCCAGCTGTTTCCATTGTCGTAACTTATCATCCATTGATTGGCTGTAGTATTCACTTGTAATAAAGGTGTTATGCCATTGGAACCGTTTTGTCCGTCTTTACCGGTTACAGGTAATTTATTGCCGTTTTGTATTATAAAATTTCCGCCCAAAGTCCAGTAGTACAAGCCGTCAGTATCTTGTTTTACCCCAATAGCAGGAGCGTTAACGCCATCTTTTCCATTTGTACCATTCGTACCGTTGGTTCCATTGCTTCCGTCTTTCCCATTACTTAGGTTAATTGTGGTACCATTACTCATGGTAAGTGTGTACCCTGTAGAGGTAGCTTTATAGGATACAATACTTATGTTTTGCTGTAACGCGGAGGTGATTGCTTTTAATGCCGTAATATCAGTATTCATTAGTTTTACTGCAGCTTCCAAAGCTGCTATACGTGCCGCCTGGCTATCTAATTGATCTTGTTGTTGCTGTTGTTTCCGCATGATCTCATCAAAATCAGTCCGCTGGCAGGCAGTAACTGATAGCAATAGAAATATCCATATAGAGAAAATAAATTTAGTGTTCATAGTCGGAAGTATTATTCGTTAGAAATTGTCTTATTATTGTCCTTTTTGCTGGTATTTATATCGAAGCTAACACCGATAGTGGTATAAAGCATTAAATTTTCTTTCCAAGCCGGATAAGTGATGACACCATCATATTTATCATCGTTTAGCCAACTAAATGACGAACGTAAGAAAAGCTTTGTCTGTTTATTAATTCTGTATGAAAATCCAAGATCTCCGCCCATAGAGTAGCTTAATGATTTAGGTTTGGTACCGTCCATTAGCTTTTGATTAGTTTTTATATTATAAATTCCTGTTGAAAAATCATTGAAAAAGAGATGAGGTGCAATTTCTAGATTAAATTTTCCTTCACTTCTGAATATTTTCAAAACCTGAACAGGTAAACGTAATCCATATCTTGAAAGCCGGATTTTACTGTAAATATCTCCCAATTTATAGCTTCCTTGTGTATAGCGGATTACACCTTGATTATCTATTAAATCATTAGTCTGCCATTTGGAAGCTCCAATATTACCGGTAATATAATCTGTATTGACCTCAACGGCCAGCCAGTTTGTAAGTCTGTAACCGATAAACAAACCGCCGCCATAACCGGGACGAAATTTTTCTCCTGTGGATGATAGATCTCCCCAAAATAATGGAGAACCGGCTTGCACTCCTACATAGAGAGAAGATTCGGGAGAAGGTTTCTTTTGAGCATACAATACTGCGGAGCCAGTAAATATTAAAAACAGTAATGAATATATTTTGATCATAGCAGGAGGATATCTGCTAACAAAATTAATTTGGCACGCAAGGAAGACCAATACCCAAAAACAGGTATAAGTTAGCTTTCCAATTTTGTATATTTAGAAGTAATTTTATAAGCATGTTCACTACCTGTTTTTGGGTAATAGATATAATCTGGAATTTTATCAGCTTTACAAAATATGAAGTTGTTGCTATATCATAAATATTTAGGTGCTGTTCTTCTGCTTTTATGCTTCTGTGGCATAAATCAGTTAGCTTATGCTTCATCTGCGCATGATACCTTAGATATAACAGAAATGGATAGGTATCCAGTAAATAATGATTTGTATTGGCTACAGACAAAAGAAAAATTATCGGCGGACAAGGCTTACCAGTTGCTAAAAAACGGAAATGGACGAAAGCTTGCTCCTGATGTCAGTATAAATTCCGGAGTAGCTGGGAACTATTACTGGCTGACGTTTATAATAAAAAATACATCTGGATCACAAAAAGATCTTTTTTATAAATTCAATTATCCTTTTCTTAATAATGTAGAAGCATACAGATTTACTTCATCAGGTTTTAAAAGGTTTATGAAAACTGGCGCCGAATCAGTATTTGATACACGGGATTACCCATATCATGATTTTGTTTTTCCTATTAGGTTAGAAGTCGGAGAATCTGCTGTTTTTTTAATTATGGCGGAAAGGATAGGAGAGCGGTTCAGTACAACTCCGGAGCTAATCAGTAATAAACTTTTTAAAGAAGAAGAGCAGCGGTTGTATATTATTATAGGTGTAATTGTAGGTATTATGTTTTTTAATACGATAATCAATTTGTGCCTTGGTATTTCTCTGAGGGACAGAATACATTATTTGTATGCCGCTTATGTAATGGCCGCATTGTTTTGGGTACTTAGTAGCGTCGGAGTGGATTATCAGTTTCTTTTTCCTCATTATCCTGTAATATTTAGTTTATCTCAGTTTTCTGCGGGTGCAGTAACTATGATTTTGATGGTACAATTAGGTATTGCTTTTTTGGAGCTGAAAAGTAACAGCATTAAGACCTATTATGTACTGAATTTCTTTAAATGGCTCTTGATTTTTTCACTGATTTCAAAAATTGGATTGGACTTGTTATTTTTTGAACAGCGACAAGTGATCAAAATTGCAGGTAACTTATATCTGATAGCAATTGCCGGAATTGCTATCTCTATAATATGGGCAGCTATTTTACGGGTAAGACAAGGATTCAAGCCAGGATGGTTTTATCTGGCTGCAGTATGTTTTCTGGCAGGCAGCATTTTCAAAACCTGTTATGTTATTCTTACCACTAATGATTTATCCGTTTTAGTCTCTCCACCGACAAGTATTCAGATAGGTTTAATTATAGAATCACTGATTATTTTTGCAGGTATTATTTACCGATATTCTGTTCTTAAAAAAGAGAAAAAGGAGCTGGCAATAAAATTGACAAGTCAGAAACTTGAGATGACACAAAATATAATTGCTGCTCAGGAAGAAGAACGTAAAAGACTAGCGCAGGATTTACATGATGATTTAGGAGCTACCCTTAGTACTTTATTGCTCCATATTACCAATCGGCATGATATAATAAATAATCCCTATAATGAACGGAGTATTGAAATTACACAGAAAGCATTGGCTGACCTCAGGAATATTTCTCATGATTTATTACCCAAAGATTTTTCGACAATTGGTCTTTTCCAGACTTTAAAGAACAGAACGGATGAACTTAATAGTTTTGCTCTTACACGATTCTGGCTTAATACAGACGGAGAAGATGAACAGTTGAATGAAATACAGTCTGTCATATTGTACAGGATAATAAATGAATTAATTAACAATACAATTAAGCATGCAAAAGCCTCTCAGGCTAATATAGATCTGATAATTGCAGATGAAAATGTAACACTTATTTTTGAAGATAACGGAATAGGCTTTAACGATCACAATAATCTTAAAGGGATTGGATTGAAAAATATACACTCACGTGTAGCTTTTCTGGGAGGAAAAATAAATACCGATCACAACAAACAAGGAACAACCGTAATTATTGTTGTTCCGTTGAAAAACACACAATAATGAATATTACAAATGTTATAATAGCAGATGATCATGTTCTTTTTGCCGACGGACTAGAACAGCTTGTGCACTCTCTGGAGGGATTCAGGGTTACGGGGAAAGTGACCGATGGTAAAATGCTTATGCAGAAGCTAAATACAGTTTCTGCAGATATTATTCTGATGGATATTAATATGCCTTATCTCAACGGAATAGAAGCCGCACAAAAAGTTCTGTCTTTGTATCCGAAAATCAAGATTGTATTTATCAGTATGTATTATAATCTTCAGTTGATGAATCAGGCAAAAGAAACCGGAGCTACAGGATATATTATGAAAGATGTTACAGCTGTAGTGTTGAAAGAAGCTATTATAAATGCCAAGAATGGGATTCAGACTTTTTTACCGCCTGTGGCTAAGGACACTTTGCTAAATGATATGATGAAGGATCAGGATCCCTTTGTGTTACATCATAAACTGTCTCCAAGAGAAATGGATATTATACATTTGATAAAAGAAGGAAATTCAACCAAGCAAGTAGCAGCATTGCTTGAATTAAGTGTCTTCACTGTAGAAACCCATAGAAAAAATATTAACAGGAAACTAAAAGTCCAGAGTACAGCCGAACTTGTTGCACTCATGCATAAGTTTAATCTTTAATTTTCTGATAAAAAAATACCCGGATATTTCCGGGTATTCTTATTTGTGACCTTTTCAGGTTATTTGTATTCCATTATACAAAAGGAAGTTTTACAACTTTTGCAGGGATATCTTTATTACGAATTCTGATGAAAATATCAGATCCTAATTTGAAGTGAGGCTTTGCAACATAAGCTAATCCAACTCCAATTTTTTTCATTGGGGACATTGTTCCGGAAGTTACTTTACCAATAACATTACCTTCAGCATCTACTACTTCATAATCATGTCTTGGAATGGCTTTCTCTTGCATTTCGAAGCCAACAAGCTTTCTGGTGATACCTTCTTCTTTTTGTTTTGCAAAAACTTCTTTAGATACAAAATCTTTATCGAATTTAGTAATCCAGCCAAGGCCAGCTTCGATAGGAGAGGTTGTGTCATCGATATCATTACCATACAGACAGAATCCTTTTTCCAGTCTTAATGTATCTCTGGAAGCTAATCCGCAAGGAATCATTCCAAATTCTTCTCCGGATTCAGTTAATGCATCCCATAATTTCACAGCATTTTCGTTTTTAAAATAAATTTCAAAACCTCCTGATCCTGTATAACCTGTATTGGAAATAATTACATCCTGAACACCTGCTACAGCACCAATAGTGAAGTTGTAGTAAGGGATGTCTGCTAACTGAGTATCTGTTATTTTCTGTAAAATTTCAGTGGCTTTAGGTCCCTGAATAGCAATAAGAGACATATCATCCGATGCATTTGTCATCTTAGCACCAAAAGTGTTGTATTTAGAAATGTGATCCCAATCTTTATCAATATTGGAAGCATTTACTACAACAAAATATTTCTCATCAGCAATCTTGTATACAATAAGATCATCTACAATTCCTCCATTTTCATTCGGAAGACAAGAATATTGTGCTTTACCATCTTCTAATGCATCTACATTATTAGTGGTAACTTTTTGAAGAAGTTCCTTACTTCCCGGTCCTTCAATAAAAAATTGTCCCATGTGGCTTACATCAAACATTCCGGCTTTTTCACGTACCGCAAAATGTTCTTCAGTAACTCCGGAATACTGTACGGGCATTTCGAAGCCAGCAAAAGGAACTATCTTGGCACCAAGAGAAACATGCTTGTCAAAAAGTGCTGTTCTTTTCATTTTTTAAATATTATTTCGATTTATAATTTTGTTGATTGTCTGTTATAGGTGATGTCTATATTCGTCCCAGATAATTTTAAACCATTCTGTAAAAAGTTCCGGCTTATTGGCGATCTGTTCATCCAATTCTTCCATGGTAACGAAACGTATAGCAGAAACTTCATCAGGGTTTAACTGGTATTCACCATTATAAGTTCCGATGAAAACATGGTCCAGTTCATGTTCCCATAAACCTTGTCCTACATCTGCCTTATAAATAAAATGGAATTTTTCTTCCAGTTCACAGGTGATACCTAATTCTTCATGAATTCTTCTTTTAGCACCGTCTAAATAAGTCTCATTTTCACGAGGGTGCGAGCAACAGGCATTGGTCCATTTGTTTGGAGAGTGGTATTTGGTTGCACTTCTTTGCTGTAACAGCATTTTGCCTTCCTGATTAAACAAGAACACTGAAAAGGCCCTGTGTAATAGCCCGTTCTGATGGGCTTGCATCTTTTCCATTACACCCAGTACATCATCGTTTGGGTTTACAAGTACAACTTTCTCTTCCATTTAGGAGCAAAAATAGCTATAATCAATTGATTTTCCTAATCAAAATATTCGTTAAACTTATAATTTTTGGATGTTTTTTTAATAAATTTGTTTGCTTGAAAACTAATATTTATTATGACGATAAAGAAAAATACACTTATCGCAGCATCAGGTTTGTTTTTGTTAACCCTGAATGTTTCTTGCGGTAAAGGAGACCCAAAAGCGGCTGCGGCACAGCAGCAACAAAAACCTCAACCATACCAGTTCATAACAGTGGAGCAAGGGCCAGCGACAGTCTATGAAGAGTTTCCTGCGCGTTTGCAAGGGAAACAAAATATCGAAATACGTCCGAAAATTGACGGATTTATAGAAGATATTTACATAGATGAAGGTGCGTATGTGAAGCAGGGACAGGCCCTCTTCAGAATCCGAAATCCACAGTATGAGCAGCAGGTAAGGGTTGCAGAGGCTGCCATAAGAAGTGCGCAGGCAGATGTTGCTACAGCTCAGATGCAGGTAACGAAGACAAAACCATTGGTAGATAAGGATATCATTTCCAAGTACGAACTTCAGGCTGCTCAGTTGGCATTACAGGCAAAGCAGGCTAACCTTGCACAGGCACAGGCTAATTTAACAAATGCCAAAGTGAATGAAGGTTATACAATGATTTCCAGCCCGGTAACAGGTTATGTCGGAACATTGCCATATCGTCATGGTAGTTATGTAAACAGTGCTACACAGGAGCCGTTAACGACGGTATCTAATATTGGAAGTATTTATGCTTATTTCTCGGCTAACGAAAAAGAAGTATTAGAATTTCTGAAACATGCAACAGGAGGAAGTATTACAGAGAAGCTGAAAAATGCACCTAATGTTAGTTTAGTTTTATCAGATGGTAGTGAATACAAAGAAAAAGGAAAAATCGAATCTATGAGCGGTCAGGTGGATCCTCAGACAGGATCATTTATGATGCGTGCGACTTTTCCAAACGAAAACGGACTTATCCGAAGTGGATACAGTGCTACGCTTAAGCTCCCTACCTATCTGGAAAAAGTAATTATTATTCCACAAAAAGCTACTTACGAAATGCAGGGTAAAACCTTTGCTTATATAGTAGGAGCGGACAACAAAGTAAAATCAACAGAAGTAAAAGTAGTCCGTCTTCCGGATGGTGTAAGCTATGCCGTAGAATCAGGACTTAAGGCTGGTGATAAAGTTGTTGTGGAAGGAGTTGGTATACTGAAAGACGGAACTGAAATTGTTCCTAAACAAACCAGTCTTACCGCTATTACTCCAAAAGCTAACTAATATTAATCATAAGGAGGAATCCTTATAATCTCATTTAAAATTATGTTTAGAAAATATATAGAAAGACCGGTACTTTCTACCGTAATATCTATTATCATTGTGATATTAGGTATTTTAGGTATTGTGAGCCTGCCGGTATCTCAATATCCTGACATTGCTCCGCCCACAGTAGTCGTAAATGCCAACTACATGGGAGCCAATGCGGATGTAGTACTAAAGAGTGTTATCATACCGCTGGAAGAGCAGATTAATGGTGTGGAAGGTATGACCTACATGTCTTCTTCTGCAACCAACGAAGGATCAGCATCTGTTTCTGTATTCTTCAAGCAAGGGGTAAATCCTGATATTGCCGCGGTAAACGTACAAAACAGGGTTTCCCGTGCCAACAGTTTACTACCCCGTGAAGTAACACAAGCCGGGGTAACGGTTGTAAAAAGACAGAGTTCCAACGTATTAATTTATACACTGAAGAGTGATAATCCGCAATACGATCAGGTATTCTTACAGAACTACATCAACATCAACATCATTCCAAGAATGAAAAGGGTAAACGGAGTTGGTGATGTAACCGTATTCGGAACAAAAGATTACTCTATCAGAATCTGGCTGGATCCTGATAAAATGGCTGCTTATGGTTTGGTTCCAAGTGACATTGGTGCAGTCCTTAATGAGCAAAATATTGAAGCTGCCCCAGGTAAAATGGGAGAGCAGGGAAAGCAAAGTTTTGAATATACCCTGAAATATAAAGGTCGTCTTACCAGCACAGCTGAGTTTGAGGATATCGTATTAAAAGGAAATATCGGCGGACAAGTATTAAGACTTAAAGATGTTGCCAAAATAGAATTAGGTGCTCAGGATTATTCAGGAAATACCTTTACAGATGGACAGGCAGCGATCGGGGTTGCTGTTGCACAGACAGCAGGCTCCAATGCTCAGGAAGTAATCAACGGTTGTGTGGCGGTATTAGACAATGCTTCAACATCTTTTCCTAAAGGGATTACCTATACAACAATGGTAAATGCCAATGAATTCCTGGATGCCTCAATTGAAAAAGTACTTCATACTTTATTTGAAGCCTTTATCCTTGTATTCATTGTTGTATTTATATTCCTTCAGGACTGGAGATCTACATTGATTCCAGCGATAGCTGTACCAGTAGCGATTATCGGTACTTTCTTCTTCCTGAATCTTTTCGGATTTACGATCAACCTACTTACCTTATTCGCATTAATTCTTGCGGTAGGTATTGTTGTGGATGATGCTATCGTCGTCGTTGAAGCCGTTCACTCCAAGTTAGAACAAGGTGAAAAATCGCCTAGGCGTGCGGCTATTTCTGCGATGAATGACATCTCCGGAGCTATCATCAGTATTACACTTGTAATGTCTGCAGTATTCGTACCGGTAAGTTTTATTAGTGGTTCTGCCGGGGTTTTCTATAAACAGTTTGGTTTAACACTTGCAATTTCTATTGTACTATCGGCAGTAAATGCATTGACGCTGAGTCCTGCGCTTTGTGCGATATTCCTTAAGCCACATGCAGATCATGGTGAGGAGCATAAGAAAAATATTATGCAGCGTTTCTTCTCCAACTTCAATACTGCATTTACGGCGACTACAATGAAGTATACTCATGGTGTTAGTTTCCTTCTTAGAAGGAAGTGGCTTACATTAATTGCTTTATTAGGTTTTGCAGGGTTATTTGGCTGGTTGATGGTATCTACACCTAAAGCTTTCGTACCAAGTGAAGATATGGGAGGGATATTCTCGGATATTGCTTTGCCATTAGGCGCTTCACAGGAGAGAACTGAAGAGGTATTGTCACAGATTGAGAAAGTAGTATCTAAAATGCCAGAAGTAGACCACATTATGAAAATCTCCGGAAGGGGGATGATCAGTGGTACAGGTAGTAATTACGGGATGGTCATTGTAAAATTGAAACCATGGGCACAGAGAACAGGTAAAGGTGAATCTCAGGATGCTGTACTTGGAAAACTATATGCGCAAACTGCAGGTATTAAAGATGCACGTATTATTTTCTTCGGAAGACCAACTCTTCAGGGGTTTGGTAATGCTGCAGGTTTTGAAATGCAGCTTCAGGATCAGAAGGGAGGTACAATTGATGATCTGAATAAAGTAACCAATGACTTTATTGATGCTCTAAAGAAAAGACCAGAAATACAAAATGCTTATACATCATTTAACCCGAACTTCCCACAGTATCTTATCGATGTGGATGTTGCATCTATTAAGAATGCAGGTTATTCGGTGTCAGATGTACTAAGTGTTATTCAGGGATATTTTGGTGGGGTATACGCTTCCAATATTAACTTGTTTGGTAAGCAGTACCGCGTTATTTATCAGGCTCCGCCTAATCAGAGAGCAAACGTAGAAAGCTTTGATGTAATGAAAGTAAGAAGCAGTACAGGTGCTATGGCGCCGGTAAGCAGATTCGTTACACTGAAGAGAGTATACGGACCACAGAGTATCAGCCGTTTCAACTTGTTTACAGCTGTTACGGTAAATGGTACACCAAATCCGGGATACAGTTCGGGTGATGCTATCCAGGCTGTTCAGGAAGTTGCAGCACAGGTAATACCATCTGGTTATGGATATGAGTTTTCCGGGTTAACAAGAGAAGAAATGAGTGCAGGTAGCCAGACGGTTATCATCTTTGCACTATGTTGTATCTTCGTATACTTCCTTCTTTGTGCACAGTACGAAAGTTATATGCTTCCGTTTGCTGTAATGCTTTCATTACCATTCGGTCTTGCAGGTGCATTATTCTTTACCTGGATTACCGGAACATCGAATAACATCTATACCCAGATTTCCCTGATTATGCTTATCGGGCTATTGGCGAAGAATGCGATTCTTATTGTCGAGTTTGCCCATGCAGCAAGATTAAAAGGTTTATCTATTGGTAAAGCTGCGCTAAGAGGAGCACAGCAAAGATTGCGTCCGATCCTTATGACATCCTTCGCCTTTATATTTGGTCTTATACCGTTGGCTATTGCTGCCGGGGCCGGAGCAGTTGGTAACAACGCTATTGGTATTGCAGCGATCGGAGGGATGCTTTTCGGAACAATTTTCGGAGTATTCTTTATACCAGTATTATTTGTCGTGTTCCAGTTCTTACACGAGAAGATTTCTATTAAGAACGAAGAAAGTGCGGATGTACCAAAACTAACAGATTAAAACATGAAAAGAATAAATAATATATGGCTTTTTGCAGGCGCTGCGTCGATGCTGGTTGTTTCATGTAAAGTAACCGATCCGTACCATAAACCTGAAATTTCAAATGAAAAGCTAAACCGATTATATGGTAAAGAAATCAATGCTCAGGATAGTTTGTCTACTGCAAACGTATCCTGGGATAAGATTTTCTCTGATACCAATCTGCAGAATATCATTAGAAAAACCGTGCAGAATAATCTGGATCTAAGAATTGCAATTTCCAGAATTCAGCAGTCAGATGCTTATTTCAAACAAAGTCAGATGGCCTTTTTGCCAACTATAAATGGAGGTCCTACAGCTACGATTTCTAAAAATAGTCCGGCAGCGCAGGTTAACCCACTTTTCCCAACACACCATATCGAAAATTTCCAATTGGGTATTAATACCGGTTGGGAAATAGATGTCTGGGGTAAACTAGCTTCTGCTAAAAGAGCCGCTTATGCAACGCTTTTATCCAGTGATGCTTCCAAAAGAGCTGTTCAGACACAATTGGTAGCGCAGGCAGCGACACTTTATTATCAGTTGCTGGCTTTTGACAAGCAGCTTGAAATAACCAATCAGACTATTGATATCAGAAAGAAGCAACTTGAAACCATTAAAGCATTAAAAGAAGGTGCAATCTTAACGGGAGCAGATGTTGCCCAAAGTGAGGCCAATTTATATGCTGCCCAGGTTTCGGTTCCGGATATTGAACTGAATATTAAAACTACCGAAAATGCACTTTCATTGCTAATGGGGGAACCTCCTTTAACAATAGAGCGTAGTAATTTAGACGGACAGGCAGTTTATTCAGATCTGAAAACAGGAGTTCCTTTACAGATGGTAAGAAACAGACCGGATGTTCAGATGGCAGAGTATAACTATCAACAGGCATTTGAAGCTTTAAATGTGGCTAAAGCAGATGTTTTTCCTGCGCTTAATATTACAGCCGCATTTGGATTATCTTCTCTAAAGATAAAAGATTTGTTCAGAGATTCATTTATGTATTCAGCCAGCGGAGCGCTTAGCCAGGTTATTTTGGGCAAAGGAACCAAGAGAACTCAGGTTAAGGTTTCTGAAACTCAGAAAGAACAGGCATACCTTACTTATGAGAAAAGTGTGATTACAGCCGGAACTGAAGTATCGAATGCTTTGTATTCATACCAAATGGCTGTAGCTAAAGAAAACACCAGAAAGCAACAGATTGAAACATTGGCTAAGGCTGTTGATTTCAATATGGAGTTGCTAAAATATACTTCTAAAACTAATTATACTGATGTATTAACGTCTGAGCAGAATTTACTGGCAGCACAACTTGCCGGAGTAAATGATAAACTGCAACAGTTGGTGGCTTCTGCTAATTTTTACAGAGCTGTAGGAGGAGGACAATTTTAAGCGATATATGAACGTTAAACTAAAACTATGGAACTAGAATTCAAAGACCATCTCAGCCCAATGCTGAAAGATGGAGTAATCAATTATCTTATTGATATCGACGGAACGATTACGGACGATGTCCCGAATGAAGAACCGGAAAGGATGAAAACATGTAAGCCGTTTCCGGATGCGCTTGCAACCATCAACAGATGGTACGACGAAGGGCACCAGATTTGTTTTTTTACATCCAGAACCGAGGACTTACGGGAAATTACCGAGATATGGCTGAGAGATAATGGATTTAAGTTTCATAGTGTTCTTTTGGGCAAGCCAAGAGGTGGTAATTACCATTGGATAGATAATCACCTCGTAAAGGCTACACGCTATAAAGGAAAGTTTACAGATATGATAGAAAAGAAAGTGAAAATAAAAGTTTTTAAAGATTAATATGAAAAAGATTTTAGCCAACGATGGGCTTTCAGGGAGTGGAATAAAAAAACTAATTAATTATGGCTTTCAGGTCATCACAGATAAGGTTCCGCAGGAGGAGCTAATTTCCTATATTAATACCAATCAGATCGATGTTTTGTTAGTGCGTAGTGCAACAAAAGTACGTAAGGATATTATAGACAATTGTCCTTCTCTAAAGATTATCGGAAGAGGAGGAGTTGGTATGGATAATATTGATGTAGAATATGCCAGAGAAAAAGGACTTAAAGTAATTAATACGCCAGCCGCTTCATCAGAATCTGTTGCCGAGCTTGTATTTGCGCATTTATATTCTGGTATTCGCTTTCTTTATGATTCCAATAGACAAATGCCTTCATCAGGAAATACTGAGTTTGAAAAGCTTAAAAAAGCTTATGCTGGCGGTATAGAGTTACGTGGTAAGACAATAGGGATTATAGGCATGGGCAGAATTGGCATCGAAGTAGCAAGAATAGCACTTGGACTTCGTATGAAGGTGATTGCCGCTGATACGTTTGTAGGAAAAGCAAATATTGAAGTGGACTTCTATAATGGTCAGTCTATCAATGTAGATATTATTACAGAACCGATTGAACAAATATTGAAAGAAGCTGATATTATCACGCTCCATGTTCCTGCACAAAAAGGTTTTGTAATCGGGAAAGAGCAACTTAACATGATGAAAGATGGTGTAATGCTGATTAATTGTGCCAGAGGAGGTGTTATAGATGAAGAAGCTCTACTTGAAGCTCTGGACTCAGGAAAAGTACGTTTTGCTGGCCTGGATGTATTTGAAAATGAGCCGGCTCCTTCAGACAAGATATTAGCGCATTCTAAGATTTCTTTATCTCCACATATCGGAGCAGCAACATTAGAAGCTCAGGATCGTATTGGAGAAGAATTAGCGGATCAGATCAACGAAATTCTATCATAAACACATTACGTATAAAATATATGGCCGGAGGTTTTCTTCCGGCCATTTTTTGTTTTAAAAATTAAAAATATTAGAAAGGATTTATAATATTTGCAGTTAGTAGAACTATATAAAAAAATGCCGGAATACATTCCGGCATTTTTTTATATGATAAGAAGAATTAATTAGTTCTTCTTCAATTGATCGCGAATTTCCATCAATAATTTATCAGTAGAAGATGGTTCTGCTGCAGGCTCGTCTGCTTGTTTCTTTTTCATTTTGTTAATACTCTTAACCATTAAGAATACTACAAAAGCTAATAGTAAGAAGTTGATAGCAACAGTAATAAAGTTACCATAAGCAAAAATTGCTGCATCCGGAGCTAGTTCTTTAGCCTTAGCCAAAGTAGCGCCTGCTGGGATAAGCTCGGAGCCTTTTCCCATTGCAAAATAAATACTGCTGAAATCAGGTTTTCCTGCAATAGCAGCAACAATTGGCATTACAAGGTCATCGATTACACTGGTAACAATTTTACCAAATGCTCCACCAATAATTACCCCTACTGCCAGATCAAAGGCATTACCTTTAATAGCAAATTCTTTAAATTCTTTTATAAATCCCATAGTGCTTTGTTTATTATTTGTACAACAAAAGTAATGAAAAATTATTTTTCCAGTTTATTTTTTTTAGAATAAAGCATAATAGCAAAACCTGCAAGCATAAACGGAATACTTAAAACTTGTCCGGTATTAAGGCCTGCAAACTGGATAAATTCGTCTCCCTGAGGTTCTTTCAAGAATTCTACAAAGAATCTAATTGCCCAAAGAATTATGAAAAATAAGCCAAATAGCCATCCTTGCTGATATTTCTTATCAGTCTTACGGTAAAGATACCAAAGAAGGATAAACAAAAGAACGTAGCCTATAGCCTCAAATAACTGGCTAGGGTAGCGTGGTACTGTAATACCATACTCGCTGCTCTGCTGAGGGAATAGTATAGCGAAAGGAGAATTTGGATCTACCTGTTTTCCGATAATTTCAGAATTGAAGAAATTACCCATTCTTACAAAAGCACCACCTAAAGCGACTACAATACCAAGTCTGTCATAAACCCAGAAAGGATTCTTTTTGATAATTTTATAGGAATAATAAAGTGTTGTTAGGATTAGAGCTATTGTAGCACCATGACTTGCGAGTCCTGAGAATCCGGTAAATTTGAATTCAGGTTTTGTCTGGATAGGTAAAAATACAGACCAGAAGTCTTGTTTGAATAATTCAGGTTGATAGAAAATAACATGCCCTAAACGAGCTCCTAGTATAGTACCAATTAAAGTCCAGGTAAAAAGAGGATCCAGGTATTTCTGGTCTACACCATCTATCTTGAATATTCTCTTCATCAGGATATAACCAAATCCAAATGCAAAAACGAACATTAAGCTGTAGAAATGTAATGTAATAGGTCCTAACTTAAATCCTACAGAGGGATCCCATATTTTGTAAGGAGTTTCCAGTTCAGCTTTCGCGCCTTCCTCTATATCATTTTGTGGATTCAAAGGCTTATAAAAATATTTGTAATCTTTTGGATTACTGGTGTCTGCCGGTTGGAATTTTTTATTCAAAAGCTTATAGCCTTTAATCTTATATTCCTCGAAAACCGGAGTGGAAGCATACTCGTTTATAGAGCTGTTCAGAATAATCAGAATGTTATTGTTTTGGGGTTTCTGAGCGAAACTTCCGAAATCTCTGCCGGATGTAGTGGCAAAAATCTTCACAGGGATTTTTTTCTCTTTATTTACAATCAAAGTTCCGTCGGATAATCCCTCAGTATGATTCTGAGAGAATAACCCCTGAGCGAACAACGCAAAAACGAATAAGTAGATTCTTAGAAGAATATTGTTCATTTATAGATAGTTTATTATTAACATTTATGTTTCCTGGGAACAGGGTCGTAACCACTGCCGCCCCATGGATGGCAACTTAGTATTCTTTTAGCACCCAGATAACCGCCTTTAAACAGACCGTGTATCTTTAATGCTTCAAGTGTATATTGCGAGCATGTGGGTGTATATCTGCAATTTTTTCCCAGCCATGGTGATATAGCATACTGATAAAATCTTATCAGCATAACGAAAGGGAAAATCAATATTTTATTTAACATTCTCGACTTTAATACTCACAAAAATAGGCGAAATTTCTGTAAATTTGGAAACTTAAAGCATTAAATATTATGCTTTCTATTCTGATTTCATGAGCACAATTATCCCTTTAGCAGAAAAACTGCGACCAAAGAATTTAGATGAAGTTATCGGGCAGGAACATTTAACCGGTCCAAATGGCCCTATACGTAAAATGGTAGAGCATGATACACTGAACTCTATTATATTCTGGGGCCCTCCGGGAACTGGGAAGACAACACTTTCAGAGATTATTTCAGAGAATTCCGGAAGAAAATTTTTCAAACTCAGTGCCGTGTCCTCGGGTGTTAAAGATGTACGTGAGGTTATAGATCAGGCCAAGCAGCAGAATCTTTTCTCAGGCAAAAGTCCAATTCTGTTTATCGACGAGATCCACAGATTCAATAAGAGTCAGCAGGACAGTTTGTTGCATGCTGTAGAAAAAGGCTGGATTGTTCTAATCGGAGCAACGACCGAAAACCCGAGCTTTGAAGTAGTATCAGCACTGCTGTCAAGAAGCCAGGTTTATGTTTTAAAAGCTTTAGACTACGAAAAGCTTGAAGACCTTGCAGATGTTGCTGTTGAAAGATACAATAAGGATTCCGGAACAAAATTCAGTTTAAAAGATAAAGCTGCATTTATCCAGTATTCTGGTGGTGATGCCAGGAAGCTTATTAATTCTGTTGAAATTGTACTGAATCAGTTTCTTCATAGTAAAAAAACAGAAATTGAGAATGAAGATGTACTAAGTGTTCTTCAGGAAAATATGGCACTCTATGATAAAAATGGAGAGCAGCATTATGATATTATCTCTGCCTTTATAAAATCCATAAGAGGTTCAGATCCTAACGGGGCTGTCTATTGGCTGGCCAGAATGCTGGTAGGAGGGGAAGATATTAAATTTATTGCCCGCAGGATGCTTATTTCTGCTTCAGAAGATATTGGATTGGCAAACCCTAATGCTCTTATTATGGCTAATAATTGTTTTCAGGCAATTAATGTCATCGGTAATCCGGAAGCAAGAATTCTTCTAAGCGAATGTGCGGTATATCTGGCAGTATCACCGAAGAGTAATTCGGCTTATATGGCGATTAATGATGCTATGAGTTTGGTAAAGCAAACTGGAAATCTTCCTGTGCCGCTGCATTTGAGAAATGCACCTACCAAATTAATGAAAGAAATGGATTACGGAAAAGAATACAAATACGCTCATAGCTATGAGGGTAGTTTTGTAGATCAGGAATTTTTACCTGATGAGATTTCCGGAACAAAATTCTATAATCCGGGGAATAACTCTACCGAGAAGAAAATAGACGCAGAACAGGAAAAGAAATGGAAAGGAAAATATAAATAAAATTAGAAGTTAGAAGTTAGAAGTACGAAGTCAAGAATATTCTTATTTCTAAATTCGTACTTCTAACTTTGTATTTCGTACTTAAACTAGCTTTCCAGCATATATTCTGAATAGTGACCTAAAGGTTTTATATTAGCACCAATACTTTCCAGTTCTTCAAATGAATTTTTAATCAATACTTCTTTCCAGGGGCCATCGATATTGATGAAGAAGAAGTAATTTCCTAAACCAGTCTTAAGGGTTCTGGATTCTATCTTACTAAGGTTTAGTTTTCTCCATGCAAAAACAGACAATACCTGATGCAAACCTCCGGCATGATCTTCAGGAAGTGTTACCAAAAGACTTGTCTTTTCGGTTACTTTTGGCAGTTCGGTTATCCAATCAGCCTTTTTCTTAGAAATAACGATAAAACGGGTATGGTTTTGTTCAAAATCCTGAATATTACTATTGATGATTTTTAACCCATATAGCTTAGCAGCAAACGAATTGGCTACCGCTGCAATTTTGCGTTCAGGAGTTTCTGAAACTTTTTTAGCTGCCGCAGCTGTTGAAGCAAATTCCTGTTTTACTACTTCAGGATAATTCTTATTCAGAAAGTGGTAAGACTGCGCAAGTGCCTGTGGATGCGAATAAATCTTCTCAATTTCTTCACTGTTATCATGAGAAGGATGAATCATCAACTGATGTGAAATAGGCATTACAGCTTCGGCTTCTATAATAATATTACTGGTGTCATACAAGTAATCTAGAGTCATAGAGACAGTCCCTTCAATAGAGTTTTCCAAAGGAACTACAGCTTTGTCTACCAAGTCATTTTTAACCGCCAGAAAACAGTCCAGAATACTGGATTGTGGAATTAGTTCTTCATTTGGAAAAATTTGGGTAGCGGTTAACTGAGTGAATGAGGCTTGAGGCCCGAGGAATGCTATTTTCATAAGACAAATGTATGGATTTATCTGTTTTTTCAGAAAGCTTTAGGGTAATTTATTTACCTGTTGACTTATAAGTAAATCAAAATGTTTGTTTTTAATTACTTGCATCTCCTTTTTCCAAACCTTCTTCAATTTTTTCCTGTGCCTCAACATGATCTTCAGTATTAGCATCAAATTTTTCACTTTTATCCTGTGATCTTATAACTAAAGAGAGACTAATAGGGAAGTGATCGGAGTCAACAGACTTTTCAACTTTCATATTGACTAAACGGAAGTGCGGACTTATAAAAAAATGATCAAGAGGCCATCTCAGAAACCAGTATTTTGCATGAAAAGTATTGTACATTCCACGACCTCTGCGGGCATCTAATAATCCGCTTGTTTTTAGAAATAATTTTGTAGTGTGCGACCAGGCAACGTCATTCAAATCGCCAAAAACAATAGCTGGTTTTGCATACTCTTTTGCCTGTTTACCTACCAGAAGAATTTCGGCGTCTCTTTCAGTACTTTCTTCATTTTCCTGCGGAACCGGAGGAGTAGGATGTATACCATAAAGTCGTACCACATTATCATTATATTCTACATCTGCGATGATCGAAGGAATTTCTTTACTGACCATATATCTGACTTCTGAATGTAATAATTTTAACTTCGAGTAAAACAATAAACCATAAGTGTTATCTAACGGTACTTCAATTTTATAGGTGTATTTATCTGTAGCTTTTTTTAGGCCGTTTTTCCAGTGGTTATCTGTTTCCAGAAGAAATACAATATCCGGATCTTTGGATTCGATTAGCTGACAAAGTTTTGTGTGATTAGTGTTGTCCTGATAGACATTACAAACCAATAAATTCAATGCTTTCTCTCCAGTCTTCGGAACTGTTCTGTCAATCATTTTCTTGCCTAAAAAGGTATAGGGAAGAATGAGATAAGTGAGATAAAGAATACATAAAATCTGGAGTCCTAAAAGAACTTTCTGAAAGTTGTTAGGTTCTTGAAATATGAAAAACCAAGCTATTGAAAGGATAATAAGGATAACGAATTTTTGAAACCTTGGGTAATCAAAAATCCGAAATGTCCAGTAGTCGTTTTTAATAAAAGGAATCAGCACGCTTGCAATTGCCAGTACCGACAAAATTTCAAAAATTATCTGTAGTATAGCCATTGTCTATTCCGATTTCATTACCGGAGTTCTTTCCGAAATACCATTAGAATTAAAAGCTTCAATCTGGAAGTAATAAGCATCACTCTTATCGGCTCCGGTAAAGTAATATTCATTCTTACCATACACCATAATACTTCCATATAATTTGTCCGGAGATTTGCCAAAATAGATAACATAACCATCCGCCAGATCATTCTGTTTCCATTTAAACCATACACTTCTTCTATCAGCATTTTTTCTTGATTCCGCTCGGAGTGCAACAAAATTTTCTACTGCCGATGGTTTTTCTCCAGCCCCCTTACCAAATACACGGAATCCGCTTAAAGCAAACTTTCCGGTAGGCATTTTCAGGTTTTCCATTTTCAGAAAACGTGCTTTCACCGGAGTTTCCAACTCAACATAATCGTGCGGTACATCTTTTTGGTTTTTGCTTTTGTCTACAATTGTTTTCCAGGATTTTCCGTCATTAGAAGCATAAATTTTATACTGGTGCATTTTGTTTAGTGTTTTGCCTAAAAACTCTGCGTCCTGATCGGCATAATTAATCTGTATGGCGTTGACAGTAGAGATATCGCCTAAATCTGTCTGATACCATTCTCCGGCATTTCCGGTTTTAGCACTCCAGTAGGTTTTAATGTCTTCATCTACTGCCAGGTTTGGCTGGAATCCGCCTAAAGTAGAGGAAACCTGAACGGGTTTCTGATAATTGAGCAGCATCCATCCGGCAAAAAGTCCTTTGCTAAAGTCTTTTCCCTGTGCATATTGTGGGAGGTAAGTAGGGTAGTCACCATAAGCTGTATTGGTGTACATAACATCATCTTTGTCGAATCCGGCAGGCCAGATACCCATTCTTCTTTCAAAGTTATTTTTAGTTGATATAACTATGGTAGAAATATGCCACCAGTTTTTGTAATTATCTTCAAATGTAGCACCGTGTCCGGCTCCTCGGGCAAATCCGCCGGGTTTGTAAGAAAAAGGATTGTGGCTCTGGTAGGTAAAGCCCTCCAAAGGTTTGTCACTTACATAGACGCCATCTCCGTAGCCACTGAATTCTGTTCCCGGAGCGCCATATTGCAGGTAATATTTGCCATTATGCTTGGTCATCCATGCCCCTTCTATAAAAGGCGGCAAAAAGGTATTATCATTATACTCTCCAAATCTTTCCCAGCCATGCTCTGAAGGCTCTAATCCTAAAAGAGGTTTTACATAACCTTCAGATTGTAAAGTTTTGGTATTAATCTCTGTTCCCAAAATAGGATAGGCATTACTGGAGCCCCAGTATAAATAAAGCTTGTCTGTATCTTCATCATAATGGAAGGCGGGATCCCATGCACCTACTTTAAACTCTTTTACAGCAATTTCCCAGTTGTCTTTGGTTGGATCTGTACTTTTCCAAATCGGGAAATCAGGATTGTGGGTAGAACCAATAACATACATAGCATCTTTCATTACAAAGACAGCCGGTGCACACAATTCGTCATATACTTTATGTTGTGGAAGAAGGAATTTACGGGACACAAATTTCCAGTTTAGCATGTCATCGCTCCACCAGTAACCCCACTGGTTTGTAGAAAACATGAAATATTTTCCTTTGAAAGTTACAATTACCGGATCGGCAGTAGCCCTGTGCTTTCCCTGTGTTGCAAAATTAGGAATAGGCGTGTAGCCGTAATCTACATTTACAGGATTGGCATATGTTTTTTGCTGGGCATTGGCTATAAATACTGAAAGTATTGCTGCTCCGAAAAGAATCTTCTTCATAAACTAGTATATACAATCAAAGATAAAGGAAATCAAATGAATGGAGCGTATTAAAAAGCTAATACGTGCAATTTAGTTGCTAAATAAGAAGAGCGAAAATAAAAAACCGCAGGAAAAATCCTGCGGAGTAGTTCATTAAGAGTAGTAAAAAAAATTAAGATTTAACTTCAGATCCCATTCCTTCACTTGAAGACTTAAACTTAAGATCTGGAAAGCTATGAATCTGATATTTATTCCTTACATCGATTTCTTTTTTCAGATTTTCATAACTTTTAGCATCGTCAATGGTCATATTTTCAAACCAATAAACTTTTAGCACATTATTCTGATCGAAAACCAGTTTAGCTTTTTCAGCTTCACTATCAGTTTTGATCACAACGCTGGCCATATAATTAGCATTCACATCTTCGTTCAGATATACAATATAATCTGAATTACTAAATCCGGAGTTTTCCAGGTCGGTCTCCAGTTTTTTGTAGTCGCGTTGATTATTAAATAATCCGGTTATGATATTAGACATGGCAAAGATTTTTTTAATCCTCTATAAAGTTATTAAAAAATATTATATAATGATAACAAAATATTATTCGATACGTTCATTCTTTATTTCTTCTACAATCTCAGGGTTTAATAGTGTTGAGATATCCCCGAAATTGCTGAAGTCTCCTTCGGCTATCTTTCTTAAAATCCGTCTCATAATTTTTCCTGAACGCGTTTTAGGAAGTGCAGATACAAACTGAATTTTGTCCAATTTGGCAATTGGACCAATACTATCAGCAATCAGGAGGTTGATTTCTTTTTTAAGATTATCTTTATCACGGTTTTCACCAGTTTCTTTAAGGATTACATAACCATATAATGCATTTCCTTTAATATCGTGAGGGTAACCTACAATTGCAGATTCTGCAACAGCAGGGTGAAGGTTGATGCTGTCTTCAATTGGTGCAGTGCCCAGATTGTGACCTGATACAATAATAACATCATCTACACGTCCTGTAATACGGTAATAGCCAACCTCATCTCTTAATGCACCATCACCTGTGAAATACTTGCCAGGGAAAGCTGAGAAATAAGTTTCTTTATAACGTTGATGGTCTCCCCATATCGTACGAGCGATTCCGGGCCACGGGAAGCGGATACAAAGGTTTCCGGTAACCTGGTTACCTGTTATCTCATTGCGTTTATCATCCATTAATACTGGCTGGACTCCCGGTAAAGGTAAGGTTGCATAGGTAGGTTTAGTAGGTGTAACAAATGGGATAGGGGATATAAGGATACCACCTGTCTCTGTTTGCCACCAGGTATCTACAATCGGGCATTTTTTATTTCCTACGTGGTCATTATACCAGTGCCATGCTTCATCGTTTATAGGTTCACCTACAGAGCCAATAACTCTTAAACTGCTAAGATCATGCTTGTCCACCCATTCAGAATTTTCTTTAGCCAGAGAACGGATAGCTGTTGGCGCAGTATAGAATTGGGTTACTTTATGTTTCTCAACTACCTGCCAGAAGCGATCTGCTTCAGGATAACTAGGGACGCCTTCGAAAATAATAGTAGTGGCACCATTACATAATGGACCATATAATATATAAGAGTGTCCAGTAATCCAGCCTATATCTGCCGTACACCAGTAAATATCATTTTCCTGATAATCGAATACATTTTTAAAAGTATAAGCGGTATATACCATATAGCCGGCGCATGTGTGCAACATACCTTTTGGCTTACCAGTAGAACCGGATGTGTAAAGTATAAATAAAGGATCTTCCGCATCCATTACTTTGGTAACAAAATCAGAAGAAGCTTTTTCATAATAATCATCTAACCAGAAATCTCTTCCTTCTTTCATTTTAACTTCAGTATTGGTACGTTTTACCACCAATACTTTTTCAATACCTGTATTATGGTTGTCCAAAGCCTCATCTACAATACCTTTAAGGTCAAGTGCCTTGTTTCCTCTATAGCTGCCGTCAGAACATACAATTACTTTTGCACCACAATCCTGTGCTCTGGAAGCTATTGCAGAAGAAGAGAAGCCAGCGAAAATAACAGAATGTACAGCTCCCATTTTGGCACAAGCCAACATTGTTACTGCCAGTTCCGGAATCATAGGTAAATATATACATACACGATCGCCTTTTTCTACTCCCATTTCAGTTAGTACATTGGCCATTTTGCATACTCTTTCATGCAAATCTTTATACGTAATATGCTGTGCCTCTTCTTTAGGATCATTAGGTTCCCAGATTATAGCTGTTTTATCTCCTCTTTCATTAAGATGCCTGTCCAGACAATTTTTGGTAATATTTAGTTTTGCGTTTTTAAACCATTTGATGTTGGCTTCCTCCATATCGTATTCCAGAACCTTGCTCCATCTTTGGTACCATACGAAGTTTTCATCTGCAATTTTGTCCCAGAATTTTTTAGGGTTTTTAATGGATTTTTTATACTGTTTAAAATAATCAGGAAGGTTGTGCACCTTATAGTTGTTACTCATGGATTATAGATTTTTGTTTTTAATCAATTCAAAGAAGAAAGTTAGTGATTTTTCAGGAATTGCAGATATAACTTTTCTGTTAATATGCCTTTTAAGCGGATAAATCTTTTATAATTAAGATTGAACATAAAATTTAACCTTTTTTAAGGAGGATTATTTGTTTAGCAATATAATTTTGTTGTATATTTGCACCCAATGGAAACATTGCACCCTACTATACAAGTACAAGACGTGAAATTTGATGGCTTACCAGCCATAAAGATATTTATTTTTTAAAACGAAGGCTTTTTGGTCTTCGTTTTTTTTATGCTTAAACTATAGATAATATGCTAACAATAACCGAACTAAGTACAGAAAAGATTGAAAAAATTCTCGAAGAAGCTGCTGAATTTGCTAATGGTAAACAAGCTAAAATTGTAGGTGATTGCTTTTGCGCAAACATGTTCTTCGAAGACAGCACCCGTACCAAAACAAGTTTTGATATGGCTGAAAGAAAACTCGGACTACAAGTCGTGCCTTTTGAAGCAATGACCAGTTCGGTTAACAAAGGAGAAAGCTTATATGATACTGTAAAAACAATAGAATCTATAGGTGTAAATATTGTTGTCATTCGTCATAAAGAAGATCATTACTTTGATCAGCTGGACAATATTAATATTCCGATTATCAACGGTGGTGATGGTAAAGGAAACCATCCAAGTCAGTCAATGTTGGATTTGTTGACAATAAAACAAGAGTTTGGAAGCTTTGAGGGACTAAAGGTCGGTATCGTAGGCGATGTGAAGCATAGCCGTGTTGCCAACTCAAATGCTCAGGCTTTAAGAAAACTGGGTGCAAGAGTTAGCTTCTCCGGTCCATCCAAATGGTTTGATGAAGGCGCTATTATCAATGGTACTTATCAACCCCTGGATGAGCTTATAAAAGATGTAGATGTACTAATGCTTCTGAGGATTCAGCATGAAAGGCATGATGATAAGATGAGCTATACAGATGCTGAATACCATAAGAGGTACGGGTTGACATTAGAGCGTGAAAAAACAATGAAACCCAATGCTATTATTATGCATCCGGCTCCAATAAACAGAGGTGTCGAAATAGATGATACTCTGGTAGAATGTAAGCGCTCAAGAATCTTCACTCAGATGAAGAACGGTGTTTTTGCGAGAATGGCTATCCTAAAAGACGAGCTGGAAGCAAAAGGCTACACATTCAAAACTCTATAAGTAACAAAAGAATAAAGCAAATAATTTAATATAAAAATATAGTGTACAACATGGATTGTACATTGTACAGGAAAATAAAATGAAGAAAAAGCTAATATTAGAAAGCGGCGAAGTTTTCCACGGGGTGGGATTCGGTGCCAACGTAGACACAGAAGGAGAAGTAGTTTTCAATACCGGTATGTCCGGCTATCAGGAACTTATTTCAGACCCTTCGTATTGTGGTCAGATCGTATGTATGACATATCCGTTAATTGGGAATTACGGTATCAACAGAGACGATTATGAGTCTATCGAACCTGCTATGAAAGGATTAATTGTGAAAGAAGTTTGTGATTTCCCTTCTAATTTCCGCAGCCAAATGGATCTGGATGAATTCTTTAAACACAAAAACTTAAGTGGAATTTCCGGAATCGATACCAGAAAGCTAACGAGACTTATCCGTAGCAAAGGGGTTGTCAAAGGAAAAATCGTTGACGAAAATGCTGATGAACAAGCTGTTGTTGAAAAACTAAAAGCAACAACATTCCCAACTAACCAGATTGAAGCTGTATCTACGAAAACCAATTATGCAAGCCCGGGACGTGGGTTAAAAGTAGTTTTAGTAGACTTTGGTGCAAAACTGGGAATCCTTAGAGAACTGACTCAGAGAGATTGTGATGTAACAGTCGTATCTCAAGATATCACAGCTGAAGAAATCATGATGATTAACCCGGACGGGATTATGTTGTCTAATGGTCCTGGTGATCCGGAGGACGTACCACATGCTCTTGAAATGATCAGAGGTCTTTTAGGAAAAGTTCCAATCTTCGGAATCTGTATGGGGCACCAGCTGATAAGCTTAGCTTGCGGAGCGAAGACATTCAAATTGAAATTTGGCCACAGAGGAGGAAATCACCCTGTATTAGACCTTAAAACAAATAAAGTAAGCATTACCTCTCAAAACCATGGTTATGCTGTAGATCAGGAATCTTTAAAGAATACTGATCTTGAAGAAACTCACATAGCACTAAATGACAGAACCAACGAAGGTGTAAAACACAAAATACACCCTTGCTTCTCAGTTCAGTATCACCCGGAAGCTAGTCCAGGTCCTGAAGATGCAAACTATCTATTTGATGAGTTTATTAGTATGATGTACCAATTTAAAAATGTATCAGTTTAACAATAATTAAAATGATTAATTTCGAAAACAATCCTTTAATTGAAAAGACAGTTAAATTCTCTTTAGATATTATAGTGTTCTGTGAGTTATTGGAAAGTAAAAAGAAATTTGTTATTGCTAAACAATTATTACGTTCTGGAACAAGCATCGGTGCAAATTCTTTCGAAGCACAAAATCCATATAGTAAAAAAGATTTTGTCAATAAAGTGAAATTAGCAGCCAAAGAGCTTGAAGAAACAAAATATTGGCTATATCTGTGTAAACATTCTGAAAATTATCCATTCAATGATAATTTGGAAACACAGATTATAGAAATTGGAAAAATTATTTATAAAATTTTAAGCACAAGTTTATCAAAAGAAAACGGTGAATAAATATTGTTACACTGTTAGATTGATAAATTGTTACATTTTAAACCTATGAAAAGAAACGATATAAAAACTATTTTGGTAATTGGTTCCGGACCTATTATCATCGGACAGGCTGCAGAATTTGACTATGCAGGAACGCAGGCTTGTTTGGCACTAAAAGAAGAGGGATACCGAGTAATATTGGTAAACTCTAACCCTGCAACAATTATGACAGATGTAGAGATTGCAGATAAAGTATATATCGAGCCTATCTCTCTGGAATTTGTAAGCAGAATTATCCGTAAAGAAAGACCAGATGCTTTACTTCCCACTTTAGGAGGTCAGACGGGTCTTAACATGGCAGTGGAACTTGAAAATTCTGGAATCTTAGAAGAATGCAAAGTAGAAGTTTTAGGAACTAAACTTTCAGCAATTAATCAGGCTGAAGACCGCGACTTGTTCCGCGAACTAATGAGAGAATTGAAAGAACCAGTTCCTGAATCTGAAATTGTAACAACAATACAAGGAGCATTAGAATTTGCTCAGAATATAGGCTATCCGGTAATTGTAAGACCGGCCTTTACACTTGGTGGAACAGGTGGTGGTATTGCATCTAACGCGACAGAGCTAAAAGAAATTACAGCTAATGGTCTTAAATACAGCCCGGTTACACAGTGTCTTATCGAGAAATCTATTGCCGGATTCAAGGAAATAGAATACGAGGTAATGCGTGATGCAAACGACAATGCCATCGTAGTGTGTAACATGGAGAATATAGATCCGGTAGGTATCCACACCGGAGACTCTATCGTAGTTGCACCATCTCAGACATTATCCGACAGAGAATATCAGCTTCTTAGAAATGCTTCTCTGAAAATTATCCGTGCCCTGGGAATTGAGGGAGGATGTAATGTACAATTAGCTTTAGACCCGCATTCATTCGATTACTATATTATCGAGGTTAATCCAAGAGTTAGCCGTTCATCTGCCTTAGCTTCAAAAGCAACAGGATATCCTATCGCTAAGTTGGCTGCAAAAATCGCAGTTGGTCTTACACTGGATGAGATGATGAATCCGGTTACTGGTAAAACTTATGCTTGCTTCGAGCCTGCATTAGACTACGTGGTAACAAAGATTCCTCGTTTCCCGTTCGATAAATTCGAAACAGCAGACAGAAAGCTTTCTACACAGATGAAAGCGACAGGAGAGGTAATGGCTATCGGAAGAAACTTCGAAGAGTCTATTATGAAGGCTATCCGCTCTCTGGAAACGGGTATTCAACACTTAGGCCTGAAAACTAAAGCAGCAGAAGCTTTAACTCCGGCTGATATCGAAAGAAGAATTCGTGTAGCTGACGACGAGAGAATGTTCATTATAGGAGATGCTTTAAGAAGAGGTTACTCTTGGGAGCAAATCGTAGAATGGAGTAAGATAGACAAGTTCTTTGTATGGAAATTCAAAAAGCTTGTAGACTTTGAAAAGACGATTGCTGAGAATCTTAAAAATGCTGAAGTTCTGAGAGAGGCTAAGAAACTTGGATTCTCTGATGTAAACATCGCTCACCTTTGGAATGTGACTCAGGATGAAGTTTACAAATTCCGTAAGGAAAACGGAATCATCCCGGTATATAAAATGGTTGACACTTGTGCAGCAGAGTTCGAATCTGAAACACCATACTTCTACGGAACTTATGAAGAGGAAAACGAAAGTGTTGTAACAGATAAGGAAAAGATTATAGTATTAGGTTCAGGACCTATCCGTATCGGACAAGGAGTTGAATTCGACTACGCAACGGTACACTCTGTATGGGCGATTAAAGAGATGGGTTACGAAGCTATCATTATCAACAACAACCCGGAAACAGTTTCTACAGACTTCTCTATCTCGGACAAATTATACTTCGAACCATTAACAGAGGAAGATGTAATGAGTATTATCGACCTTGAGAAGCCTAAAGGAGTTGTAGTACAGTTTGGAGGTCAGACAGCAATTAACCTTGCTGATAAATTAGCTAAACATGGTGTTCAGATTCTGGGAACTTCATTAGAAGATCTTGACAGAGCTGAAAACAGAGATAAATTCGAGCAGGCACTTCAGGAACTTGGAATTCCTCAGCCACTAGGAAAAACATGTTTCTCTAAAGAAGATGCAGTTGTAATTGCCAATGAAATTGGATATCCCGTTTTAGTACGTCCAAGCTACGTATTAGGAGGACGTGCAATGGAAATTGTATACAAGCAAAGTGAACTGGAACATTACATGGAATTTGCTGTAGAAGCAAGCCCGGAACAGCCGGTACTAATCGACCGTTATCTAACAGGTAAAGAGGTTGAAGTAGATGCTATCTGTGATGGAGAAACAGTGGTAATTCCAGGGATTATGGAACATATTGAAAGAGCCGGAGTTCACTCCGGAGACTCTATCGCAGTTTATCCGCCACAAAATATCTGCCAGGAAAATCTTAATGATTTGGTAGACTACACCATCCGCCTTGCAAAAGGACTTAAAGTAGTTGGATTAATGAATATTCAGTATGTACTAAGCGAAGGAAATGTATATGTAATCGAGGTTAATCCAAGATCCAGCCGTACAGTACCATTCTTAAGTAAAATTACCGAAGTACCGATGGCAAATATCGCTACAAAAGCAATCCTTGGTAAGAGTCTTAAAGAACAAGGTTATGAAAATGGTCTGGTACCAAACAAAGAAGGAATCTTTGTAAAAGTACCGGTATTCTCTTTCAGCAAGCTTCACAAAGTAGATATTACCTTAGGACCTGAGATGAAGTCTACAGGTGAGGTAATGGGGAAAGATATTACACTGGAAAAAGCACTATATAAAGGTTTGATCGCTGCAGGAAGAAAAGTGCCATTACACGGAGCAGTATTGTTCACTGTAGCTGACAAACATAAGCCTGAAGCATTTGACTTGGCCTCCAGATTTGCAAATATTGGCTACAAGATTTATGCAACAAACGGAACAGCTAAATATTTCGAAGAAAACGGAGTTCGTGCTGAAGTAGTAAACAAAGTAGATGACTCTGCTGAAGAAGATTTAATCGACCTGATCCAGAAAGGAGGAATCCAGTTTGTGGTAAATACGATGACTAAAGGAAAAGAGATCGAAAGAGACGGTTTCCGAATCCGTAGAGCAAGCGTTGAAAACGGTGTGCCATGTCTAACATCCATGGATACTGTAGAAGCTCTGGTAAAAGTAATAGAGTCTATGACTTTCCAAATGCAGGAAATGTAATCAACAGATAGACAATAAATAAAAAATAATAGCCCCGAAAGGGGCTATTTTAATTGTATATGTTTTTATATTTTAATTCAATTGGATTACTCCCTTTTTCCTTAATATATTTTTGAGCCATATCGTTCATTTCTTTTTTTGTAATCTTTTGTGGATTTCCATTCTCATCTTCTTTTGCCATTGGCATATTTCTAGCTGCTGCTTCTGAAAAAGGATCATTATAATAATTCATAGAAAACTTTTGAAAAGTTGGGAAATCCATAATAATTCCTTTTTTCATCTGAAATAAATTGCCATCAAAGTTTTTTACTTCATTTAAAGAAAAAGCATAATCGTTCTTATCGTCAGTTACCTGAACTATGAGACCCGGGAGACCATTAAATATATATGGGCCTTCCGGAATTGGAATCTCTGTTGTAAACCAAGCGACCCAATGTCTACCTCCATAATCTGTTTCCGCTTTTTGGACAGTATAACTCCCTATTTTGCTATTTTCCGAAAGGATCTTCCAATTTAATTTTTCATCTATTTTAATCAAGTAGCGTCCAAAAAAATTTCTGACTTGTTTTAGTATTTTGTTTTCTTTTAAATCTTTATTGATATAAAATTGCTCTTCAAAACAATAACTACTTCCAAAGCCATATTTTCCATTTGATAATAAGGAATCTGATTTCCTTTCTGAAATAGATCTGAAAATAGATTTGTTATCGGAAACATCTAAAACATAATTTCTTTCTACGGAATCTTTTCCTGTACCGTCATTGTATTTTAAATGGTATACAAATGTTTTTTTCTGCGCTGAGAGCTGTACAGACATTAGTATTATTGTAAGTATATATATTATTTTCATAATTCAGTATAAATTTAAAAAAGCAATAAGGATAATCCTCATTGCTTTGTCTTAAACTGAAAGACATCTGGAGCAAGTCTCTCCGGGTCTTCCAAAAGCGCCACATGCCGTTCCGGGAGGACAATCACTGCTTCCACTACACATATCACCACCACCACAGTACTTATCATTTGGGTCATGTTCTAATCCCTCAGGTTGTTGATAAATTCCTCCAAATACGTTCTTTAATTGTGCTCTGAACAATTTCTTTCCATTAGAAGCACCAAAATTGATTTTTTTCATTTCTAAAAAAAATATGGTTTGGCTTTCTAAAATAATAAATATTTTTTACTAATAAATTAGAAAGTGTTAATTTAAATATAATATTAGGTATTTTATATTTAAATAATTCTTTGGTGTTAAATGGAAGGCCGCTCTTGAATGGGAGCGGCCTTTTTCTTATTCTATAGATTTTTTGATATTACTTATTATTTCAGTGACCAATAAAACAATTCTTCGTCCATTTCTATTTCTACGAAGTTTAATTTTGTAAGTAATAATGCAGAAGCATAATTATCAATATAGCTTCGTGCAGTTATTTCTTTAATAATTCCGGTTGAGAATGCCCATTGGATGAGCATGCTAACAGCTTCTTCTGCATAACCCTGTCTTCTTTCCTCTTTTTTTATCCCGTAACCTATATCTGCATTTTGTTCTGCACTATTGTAGCCTTTAAAACCCACATCACCAATTACTTCTCTGGTATCTTTTCTTACAATCATCCAGGATTCAAATCCTGTAGGCCCATCCACTAAAGATAAATTATTCTGAATTCGTGGAAGTGTTTCCAGAAAATCTGTATCGGGCCAGTTTATTCCTCTCTTTATATTTAATGTATCCAAATCACAATAGTTATGATTCAATATATTTTCACACATTTCTTTTGTAAATGGAATAAGGATTAGCCTTTCAGTTATAAGATGTTCAATTTGTAATTTTTCCGCTTTCATAAATAATTAAAAGATTCAATAATCTCGCGCAAAACTACTGATTTCATTTTAAGGACAATAACGAAACTATATAAAACATATATGCTACAGAATATTGTAATATTTGAGTAAAAGAAAATCCTTTTTTATTCGGGCATTTGCAAAATGTTTTTTACTTTTAAATAAAAATTTCCTAATGAAAAAACTCGCCTTTAGTTTAGCCTTATTTGCAAGTGTTCTGGCTTATTCACAGTATACTTTACCTGTTGCCAGCCCAAGAGCCGCTACAGAGCAACAATTCTCAGTTTCTAAAATCAAAATTGATTACGGAAGACCTTTTCTTAACGGAAGAAAAATTTTTGGTGGTTTAGAACCTTATGACAAAGTATGGCGTTTAGGAGCTAATTCTGCAACCTTAATTTCATTCGGGCAGGATATTTTATTTGGTGACAAATATATAAAGGCAGGGACTTATGCATTTTATGCTATTCCTAAAGCTAAAGAATGGGTTCTTATTCTGAATAAAGGTGTCGGAAACTGGGGTGCATACGATTATAAAGAAAGCGATGATGTTGCAAGAGTAACGGTTCCGGTTAAAACACTTACGAGTAAAACAGAAGTTTTTACAATTAACCTTACACCGGTTAATGCTTCGCAAACAGATATAGAGATTTCATGGGACAATGTTCAGGTAAAGCTACCTGTAAAAGTGGCGAATGAATCGGCTGTTAATCTTATTGCTGAACAGCTGAAGAGCATTAAGAAAATCGACAGTGATGCAAGAAAAACAGCAGAGAAAAAATAAAACATACAGGCGGGCGAAAGCCCGCTTTTAACTTTAAAAATAATGACAAACCAAATGACAACCGTACCTATTCCTGAAGTTTTGGAAAATGATGATGTAAAACTTGTTCTGGTTAAAGAATCAGATTTTGAAAAGATTTATGAAATTGGCTCTGATCCTAAGGTATGGGAACAGCATCCGAATCCTACGCGATATCAGAAAGATATATTCACAACCTTTTTTCAGGGAGCTTTAGAAAGTCATGCTGCTTATCTTATCTATGATAAAAAGTCCGGAGAATTGGCAGGAAGCACTCGCTTTTATGATTATAATGAAGTTGATAACAGTATTTTTATAGGTTATACTTTTTATGCAACTAAATTCTGGGGAACCGGTATCAATCCAAAAGTAAAACATTTGATGATGGATTACATTTTTCAGTATGTCGACAAAATCAACTTCCACGTAGGGGAAGATAATAAACGTTCACGTATTGCTATAGAAAGATTGGGTGCAAAGCTCAAAGAAATTATAAGAGTTGCCTATTTTGGAGAACCAGACCGCATTAATGCATGGTATGTAATAGACAAACCTGAGACTGGTAACTAAATATTTATTTCTGTAATTACTATTTTTTAAAGTGGATTTTCGTTTAAAGATATTCTGTTCAGCAGCAGAACATAAAAGTTTTACCAAAGCAGCACAACTCAACTTTATCACTCAGCCTGCTGTTACCAAAAACATAAAAGAATTAGAAGGGGAGCTTGGAGTTAGCCTTTTCGAACGTAAGAATGCAAGGGTTGAATTAACTCAGGCCGGAAAAGTATACTATGAATATGCACAGCAACTGCTGAAAGTATATGAAGAGGCCCAATTTAAAGTAAATGAGCTGAAAGGAAGCTTTAATGGAAGGCTGAATATAGGAGCAAGTACTACAATCGGGCAGTATATACTTCCGAGGGTCTTGGCTGAGTTCAAGCAGAAACATCCTCAGATTATCATCCAGATGCTGAATGCCAATACAGAGGAAATTGAAAAAGAATTACAGGAAAGTAAAATTGATCTGGGCTTTATCGAGGGACATTCCGGAAAATCCAGTTTAAAATATGAGCCCGTAATGGATGATGAGATCGTTGCTGTTGTACACCGGAATCATCCTTTATTTGCTCAGGAAGAAATTAGTATTAACGAGCTTAAAGAACAGGATTTTGTTCTTCGTGAAAACGGCTCTGGTAGTCTCGATGTTATAGCAGATATTTTTAATAAAAATCAAATACGTTTAAAAGATCTTAAAGTTCAGGCTCAGTTAGGAAGTACAGAGAGTATCAAAACATTTTTAGAATATAGTAATTGTATTGGTTTCCTCTCGATTCATTCTCTTAAAAACGAGTTGCTATCTGGTAAGTTTAAAGTACTGGAGATAGAGAATTTTAGTATCAAAAGACAATTCAATGCTGTCTACATGCATGGCAACTTTGATGGTATACCCAAACTGTTTTTAGATTTCTTTTATATGTATAACAAAAAGTTATAGATTATAATATTTTTTGATTAGTTTTTGGAATGTTTAATTCCGAGCTTTGCTTCATGAAATTTAAAATTATGAAACAAGCAACACTACTTCAGAAAATACTATTCTTTGTATTGCTTATCTTTTGTGTTACACCATTTGTGGAACCACCATTAGCTTTAATATTAGGATTCGTGGTAAGCTTTTTTATCGGTCATCCTTATATAAAGCATAATTCTGTTGCTGCTAAGTATCTTTTGCAATTTTCAGTTGTAGGGCTTGGTTTCGGAATGAACCTTACAGAAGCTATAAAAGTAGGGAAGGAGGGATTGATATTTACTGTAGCATCAATCTTTTTCACCTTAATCGTTGGCCTTATTATAGGGCGATATCTGAAAATTAATAAATCTACGAGTACATTAATTTCCGGAGGTACTGCCATTTGTGGTGGTAGTGCTATTGCAGCGCTGGCTCCGGTTATCAATGCCAAAGATGAAGATATTTCTGTCGCTATGGCTTGTATTTTTATTCTGAACGCCTTGGCGTTACTTATTTTTCCGGTTATCGGCCATCAGCTGAATATGAGTCAGGATCAGTTTGGATTATGGTCTGCTATTGCGATACATGATACGAGTTCAGTTATTGGATCTGCTCAGAAATATGGAGAGGAAGCGCTGAAAATAGCTACTACTGTAAAACTGGAACGTGCTTTATGGATTATTCCGGTTTCGATTTTATTGTCAGTACTGAATAAAGGTTCTGTGAAAAAAATCAAAATACCATACTTTATTCTGGGATTTATTGGTGCTATTTTATTGGCATATTATTTCCCACAGATTAAACCTTTTGGTGAAATAATGGTTTTTACAGCTAAAAAAGCATTGAATATAACATTATTCCTAATCGCATCTGGACTAAGCATGAGCTCAATAAAAAAAGTTGGTGTAAAACCTTTAGTACAGGGTGTACTACTTTGGGTATTTATCTCAGTAGGCTCCTTGTTGGTAATAATGGAAGTGGCGTAGGTTACTGATGGGATTATTTAAAGCACCCTTTCAGTGCATCGGCACCAAAGTAGAAAACTACCAGCCATACCAGCCCCTTCACTGTAAAGAAGATTAAACCTGCCCAGCCAACTCTCTTAAACCATTTTTTAAACTTCGATTGATTCTCTTGTGGTAAATTCTCCATGTTAATAATACATTGAGAACAAAAATAAGCAAATATTATAATATTTGCTTATCTTATTTGTATTAATTCTAATTAAGATTCTGATAGAGTATAATCGTTGACAAACTGAGCGATTGTATGCATTAAAAATATAGCTGATAATCGGGATTGTATCATTTTCCATTTCTCTTTAATATTGACTCGTACGATGAATAAAATTTTGGATTATGAAAACAATAGTATTTAGAAGTTTTTTTATGTTGACTTCCTTCATCGCCTGTGCACAGGAAAAAAAAGATAATCCAACATTAATTTCCTCAAAAATGAAAAGTATAAGTAGCGTTCCGTTTTTAACAAAGCAGAATGATTTTGTCTATGTAGAGAAAACAAACCTAAAACCTGTTATCGAACAGAAATTCAAAGCTGCATCATTATTTACACCTACAGGTTTTGCAATTGTAGGAAATGAAAAAAAGGAATCTGCAGTTATAGACGAAAAAGGAAAAATAGTTTTGGATTTTTCGGCCGATGAGATCAATGTAGATGTTATCAACGGTCTTACATTTTATAAAAGAGAAATTGAGTACGAAAAGAAAATGCCAGCCTGGAAATGGGATTGGAATATTATGAGAAGTGGTATTAAGAAAGAGCAAACCTATCATAAAATTGAGATTGGCATTTTAGAAACCAATCAAGTTTTGCTTAGTAAAGATGTTCCATATCTGGAAGATGAGTATTCTCTGAATTTTGTTTCTGTAGATGAAAACCATGTTTTTTGGAATGGAAGTCTTTATGAAATCAGGAATAGGCGATTAAATAAGATTGAGGATAATATTACTGAATTATTAGAAGATAAACGCTTTATTAAAGCTTCAAATTCAAATTTTTCGATATACGAATTGAATCAGAAAAAAGCAATTCATAATAGTTTGAAAGGAACCGAAACCCTTTCAATCAGATTTGGAAATGAAACTTTAACATTAATAGAAGTAAACAAAGAACGCTTCGATCCGGAAATTCCTAAACTCTTAACAGATAGTAAAACCAATGATGTGTATCCATTCCCTCAATATGAAAAGGTATTTCCGAAAGAAATAACAAAGGCAACAGCTTCACAGATTGATTTCATCAAAAGAGCTTCTTTAGTTTATTCCATAACCAATTCTCCTTACTTCCTATTAGGGGTTTTTAATTACGATCATGATGTCTGGGCATATGACTGGCTTTATATCGATACCGAAGGAAATGTTTCAGATT
This sequence comes from Elizabethkingia bruuniana, assembly GCF_002024805.1. Classification (NCBI taxonomy): domain Bacteria; kingdom Pseudomonadati; phylum Bacteroidota; class Flavobacteriia; order Flavobacteriales; family Weeksellaceae; genus Elizabethkingia; species Elizabethkingia bruuniana. The sequence continues at coordinate 1,682,653 of NZ_CP014337.1, read as the reverse complement.
CTATTGGTACCTATAATTTTAAAGTTATGGATCAGATCGGGAATATAGTCTGGCCAGACAGAAAAATGATTTTACCAGATCAGTTCATCGACAAAAACTGGAAGTTTGGAAAAATAAAGTCTTATCGGGGAATGAATGATGCATACCTTATTAGTATTGAAGATGGAAAAAAACAAAGAACCATGGGACTATGGAACAGTAGGACAAAATCTTGGGAGATAAAACCTGAATGCTATAGTATTTCCGTTTTGGATACCGAACAACAGATTTATACTCTTCAAGAAGAGAAAGATGGTTTGTATATACTATATGATAATAAGAATAAGAAAAGTATCGGATTAAAAGCTTATAAGTCCGTTAATTCCGATGGGTTGGTGAATGTTAAAACGGATTTGGGACAAAATATTTATTACTACATCGATATTTATTCCGGACAGGAATACAAAGAATAATCATGTAGTTTAATCTCAATATTTAATTTAAGTATGTTATCATCCGCAGATTTACACCTGGAAAGAGCTTTGATTATTACCGCTTTGGCTCTGTTCTTCGGGGCAGGACTTTCTTATACGCTCATTATTTTCATCATTAATTCTATACGGAAAAAACATCAAAAAGTGCTTTATTACGTTCTTTCATTTCTGATTTCCGGAATTATTGTAGTAGTTTTAACAGCATTATATTTCTATAATATCAATTGAATATCCTGAATCCTGAAGCGGTTGCTAAAAGTGAGATAAACCAGAATATATAAAACTGGTTTTGGATAAGAATACAAACAGAATTAAACAATACACTCAAAATAATATACACTATGATTTTCAGAAAACTATTACCTGTTGCTGCCTTTATGATAAGTATATCATCTTTTGCACAAATAAGAACAGGAGTATATTTTTCTTCAGATAAAAAATACAAAGAGATTATTGAAGAACTTGGAAATCCATTAGAAGGAAATCCAGTGATGATTGCAACTTCCTTTGTTCCTAACCATGGAAGTTATGTTTGGTATCTTAATGAAAAAAAAGTTGAAAAAGGCACTTATTTCAATGGTATTCCCAAAGATTTACACTCAGGAATTTTTCTGGAAGACCATGGTGGATTAATTCCGCAAATAACCTTTAAAGACTTTGCAAAAGACCTGGGACAACCGATGTACCTCATTAACTATTGTGAAGTCGGTGATGCAGACAAAGATGGTTTTCCAGAGTTTTACCTGACTTATTTTGGAGAATCAGACGGATTAGATGCCAAGCCATTGAAAGTTATTGTCTATACCAAAAGAGGTCAAAAAACACTTTCAAAATCAAAAATTACCGGATGGATTCCATATCAGGAAGAGGATCAGTATCACGAAGAAAGGGATGCCAATTTCAATTTATTACCCAAAGCAATAAGACTGAAAGCTGAAAAAATATTGAAAGACGCCAAAAAAGGAATATAATAGAGTATGATCATTGGTGAAATTTTATAAAAACCACTATTATCAGGGATGTTTTCATACAACAGCTTTGGCTATCTTTAAATCAAAGATTTATTAAAAATAAAATGGTGAAACAACTCATGATTTTAGCTTCATTTTTGACTTTGTTTAGCTGTGAAACCAATGCTCAGAAACTGAATATTACGACTATTTACTCAGAACCCAATCGGGTTACAAGAGAAGTTCCGGAGACAGGCGGGAAACACACTTATACAACTCGTAAAGAAGCTACGGAGCGTCTTAATCCTATGATTTTTATGATTTCCAAAAATGCTGAAATACTAAAGTTTCGTATACAGGGAAATATCAGTTCAGGTGGACTTAACATTAATAAGATTAGGAAAATTCGTTTTGAAAAAGGAGAGCATAAAGGCAATAGCATAACGCTGAGATACTATGCAGAAGTCAAAAAGATTCCAGGTAAAGAAGGCTCTGATGTAGTGGGTTATAATTATACAAAAGATGAAACCTATAAAATCCCGGGTGACATTAAAATAATTAAAATTGAGTTGTACGAAGACCGAATCAAGGATACATTTGGTACAACCCCAAAGCTTATTGCTGAAAAAACCTTTAATTTCTTTGCAAAAATATAATCACTTGAAAATTAGGGTATTGCAATATTGATCCCCGCTTGCGCGAGCGTCTCGCTCGTGCAGGGAAAGAAATTCAAGTAAAAAATTATCAATTATGGCAACAAAATAATAAACCAATTGAAACATAGTCTTTAAAAGTATTTGAACAAAAACCAGACTATATACATCAAAACCCTGGGAGTGGAAGTATAGCAGTTCAAGAAATTATTGCGATGATTTTGGACAAATTTTGAAAATCGATGTTAATAGATAATGTGGATACGAGCAGGGAGAATGCTGATCAAACGTAAAACTCGAAAATATTATAGCCAATTATATGAATGATACACTTAACAACTTTAAAGTTACAGACAGGCAAAGCTTCATTAGGTTTCTTGACTTATTACGAAAGGACCTCTTAGACGATCCTGAAAATTGGGAAAACAAAACATTGCCCGACTTTCTGGAAGCATTAAGTGCATACACAGAAGACGTTCAGGGTTATTATGACAATATGAAACTCGGTATAAATGCTGACAAGCCAGACTGGTCAACCTTTGCAGATATTTTTAAAGGTGCGAAGGTTTACGAGTAAAGATGTCACCATGCTAACAAGCTGTGTTCTAATATTTTTGATCAAAAATACACCGTTATAGTCTGGGAAATACCAGAAATATTTAGAGAAACTGTTTAAACATGCTTATGAATACTTTAGAAGAATTAGAAAGAGAATTTAATTTTACTTATCCGGAGCTTTATAAGCAATTATATGCTGATAAAATGCTCGATTGGTGTTCTGATGGAAACGGTTGGTACACTAATGTTTTTCCAACGTTAAAAGAAAATCCGCCTTTACTTTTGTTTGGAAGTGATATCGAAATATGGGATCCGATCGTTTATCGCAATGGAATCAGGGAAATTATTAACCATGAAGTATACGATATCAATCCTAAATACCGAATGGTTCCTCTGGCAAAAAACGGAGCCGGAGATTTGTATGTTTTCCAATTGGATATGGAGAATAATGGTGAAATTCCCATTACTTTTTTCGGTCATGATTCAGATGCTGAAATTTTAGCCAAAAATCTGCAGGATTTTATCTTTAGACAGCTTTTGGAATCTTTAACCGAAATAGATGAATATTCTATGGCTTATGAGGATTCTGAAGAAGAAATCAAACAGAATCTGCATAATCAGCTGAAGACACACCGTAAATATTTAAAACCTGAACAAGTCGAAATTCTGGAGGATCTTTACAAGCTTGATATTTTTGAATATACCTACAAAACACCCAATGGCGGTGAATTTGAGGCAAAAGGTCTGTTGACTTTTGACGAGCTTGAAAAGCTTATTAAGCAGAAAATGGCTTTTGATAAATTGAATACAAAATTTGATTATTGGAAATAGAGTAATTGACTCAATAATTATAAAAAACACAATGATGAAAAAGAATTTTGCTTTCCTGTTTTTAAGCGTCCTGTTGATTATAATCTTCAGTTGCAAAGAGCCGGAAAGAAAAAAAGCGAACTTCCCGAATTATCTGAAAAACACCCACTGGATTGTTAATGAAGGAGGACTTATAGCTCCGGATGGTGGGAAAACTTATTATATGTCTCCAAGAATTGACACTGCAGTTATTTTCAACTTTCATGCTGTCAACTTTTTAGATGCAGAAAAATTCAGAAGCTATGATGCATGGGAATGTGGGAATGATTGCTTTACTGAGGTGCACGGCAGGTATTATTTTACGGAAGCTAACCAGATAAAAATGGAAGTTGACAGCATTAGCAAGTCCGATTTCTGTGACGCACCAATACAAATTTTCAAACCATCTAAAGAAATGGTTTTCGATCTTGTAAAAGAAGGAGAACAGTTAAAACTCACAAGAAAATAAAATGACAGATTTAATAAAAATTTTTCCGGAGTATGAAGATGTGTTTTATGATGATATGGAGAATTATAAAAAATATTTTCTTCCGATTTGTTCAATTAATTTAAAACTTATTGATCCAGCAGAAGATCAATGGCTGCACATTGTTTCTGTAAAGGAAATTTACGATGGCTGTGTCGGAGAGGATACACCAGAATACCATACAGAATATACCAAAGCAGATATGTTTGGTTTCGATGTAATTGATGGTAAATACAAATTTGATGCAGATTGGAATTATTTCTCAGCACATACCGTGATTTCCCCAGAAAATTATGGAAGCAGTTATTCAGATTTAGAAATTGAATACAACATGAATGAGGCCATGTATCAATTAAAAAAGGAATATTATCAAAAACACAATAAGCTTTATGAAAAAGATTTCAATCGGCCAGGCTTAGAGGTGGATGACATTCGCCGCTTAGAGCGTTTACGTAAGCTTACAGTTGAAGATCTGGAGAAAGATAATTACTCAGAATATGCAGAGGAACGTTTACAAAATAAGATTTTTGGTATTTTTGAAGAACTTAATACCAATGCGCTCCCCTTAGAAGAATGCAATTTCGGAGGTGAAAACCTCATTGAGAAACCCTTTAAACCTGACGGAACCCTGATGGATTATATTGCATGTTTGGAGGGCTATGATTTTCAACAAAATTCGGCAGACCAAGTATTTTTATTTTATGACAAAGGGCTTAAAAAAGCTGTCATTTGTTTAGAATACACTTAATCTGATAGAAAACTCAACTTTACAAAATATATAAGAGAAACCGTAAATGGATAATAAAGGAACCTGGATAGAGGGAGATACACTTTTTTATAAAGATCATAGTAATATTGAAAATGCAAATATTCAGTCACTACAATATGCATATGTACAGATTTTAGGAGATGTACCCTTTCTGTTTGTTTTCGCAGATCACCAACACTATATATCTACCGAGCTGAAAGGTTTTGCAGAAGTATATCAAGAATTGTCAGATCGGTTTGGTTTTGATGACGAAACCTTTTTTGCAGTATGTAAAGCCGGAAATGAAGATGATAAAGTAAAAATTTGGGCAAAAAAAATGCCTCGGAATTATCAGATTCTTGACGAATATCCGGATGATGTCGATTTTGGCTACGAAGTATATGCACAGCCCCGGCAGATGATGTCTTGGGATACTACTTACGAACAACTGGAAGCATCGGGTTGTGTAGAAGCTTATTTTACCGATTTTGGTGCCAGATATTTAAGATTCAGATATCCTGTTAGAATAGAAGGCATCCTTATCGATCAATTAGAAATATATGCTGACAACATCAGTACTAATCGCCCTGTGCAAGAGTTTTTCGTGAACCTGTATGACGAAACCAATACTGATAAAAGCTATCAGCAATTGAGAGGACTTTGGATTGATGACGATATTGATATTAATCAATACGGCTATGAAAGAGAAGACCAATGTTATCTGCAATTTGTTTTGGCAAATGGTATAAATGCTTCTATATGCTATACCTACGATAAAGAATATGCCTATGATGATGGCAGCACATCGCTTCATTTCTATAACAAAAGAGAATACAGGTATTTTTTAGAGAATAAAGAATACGAAGAAATGATGGAAATATCCAGACTAATATCCTTCCATAACAGATTAGATATGAAAGTCAGTTATATCGATCACGACGGCATTAAACACATTCCGCTAAAGGTAAAAGAACTACTGGGAGGAAAAAGTGGTATCTGGATAGATAATACCAATCATAAAATCGGATTTGCAGGAATAGATACTGCATTGATTTTAGATCTTGAAAAAATTAAATATTTTACACTTCAGAATGTTCTTCCGGCAAAAGGAGCAGGGTACGCAGATCTTATTGTGCATCTTAGTACCGGAAATTATCTGTACGTCTTTATAGAAGACACTTATTTCTTCGATCAGTTTGCTCAGCAATTGGAGCAAATGACGAAAAAGCAGGTTGAGATCCCCGAAGCGTATTATAACTGTTAAATCATGCCCCCGCTTGCGCGAGCGTCTCGCTCGTGCAGGGAAAGAAACTCAAATGTGAAAAATTGTCAATTATGGCAACAAAATAATAAACCAATTGAAACATGGTCTCTAAAAGTATTTGAACAAAAACCAGGTATGTACATCAAAACCCTGGGAATGGAAGTATAGCAGTTCAAGAAATTATTGCGATGATTTTGAAGAAATTTTGAAAATCGATGTTAATTTAGGTAATGTGGGTACGAGCAGGATGCTCGCACCAGCAGGGGAGATTTCAATAATTTAAAAGAACTGGATCTAAGTCTTTGCAAAGATGTTGAAGCCATTACAGAAGCTATTTCAACGGTCAAAACTCTTAAATACCTCCATCTCTTTCAGAGTGGTGTGATAGAATCCCTACAAAGTTTAGCCAATCTTACCAGTCTGGAAGAGCTCTCTATTGAAAATAAAAGTAAATTAATGGATAAAAACATTTCTTTTCTAGATAAAATTCCCAATCTGGAATACAGTATCGAAATCGGAAGTTTTGGTGCGGGAAGCGATAAATAACTAACAGCTTTTGAAAGTTTGCATTTTTGATTTTTTAAACTTTTAAAACGGCCTTGGCAAAGTTTTAAACCTTGCCAAGCTTAGCAGGATAACACTAAAATAAAGGTGTTAAGTATGAAGAATGTCACTCTAAGCAAATAATACAAATCTGCAAAATCACTGTAAACAGGGATGTTTTAAGATTACCGGATTTGGTAATTTTAGCGAATGGCACACCGTATTTATTTATACAACTACGATCAGAAAACAAATCAATCATTCGATACCTATTTGGGCGAATGGAACTATGAAATTCCTTTATTGTTATACCCTCTCATTGCAGAAGATATCAGAGTAGAAGGTGTTGAGTTTTTCTCCAACAAAGAGCAGGGAATTGTACAGTTGCGTTACTTTTTCAATCTACTGGCCGATACCTATCAGCTACATTATAAAAAAGCCTACTACGAACCTGTTAACAAAATGTTTGAGTTTCTGGAAGCATTGCCTTTTGACTCCTTTGTACTGAATGCAACAGATGTATTCAATATGAGTGAAGAAAAACATAAAACACAGGCAAAGGAATGGTTGGTGGAGATTCAGCAGAAAAGTAAACTGTATAAAAAAGCAGTAGAAACTCAGAATCTTAGCTTATTAGATTCCTTGTTTTCACAATACGGATACTCGTCATTTCTTGATATTTTACAAACAGATTGGATCAATTACGGATTGGGATATTTTGAAGAACTTGCTTACAAGAAAGTTGCTTCTTCTATATTCGAAGAAAATGGAAAATTTGGTCTGAAGAATTCAAAAGGTAGTATTCTGGCTCCGGCTATTTATGATGATATTTTTGAAGCAGATTATTACTACGGTATATCAGTGATTCAGAAAGATGGTCTGTTCGGTTATCTGCAGAGTAACGGTAAGGAATTGGTTCCTCCGATTTATGAAGATGCCTTTGATATATTCGATTTTGAATCGGAACCTTTGGGCGAAATAAAAATGAATGGGAAGACAGGAATTCTAAAAGTCCATTCAAATACTTGGATACTTCCTCCTGATTATGACTCAACTGAAGTAATTACTTATGGATTTTTATGTGTGGAAACAGGCAGTAAATATGGAGTTTCTAATTTTGCAGAGATGATTATTCCTGTTGAAAGTGAAAATCCATATGAATATGATTATTTTCCGGAACTTTTTTTTACCAAACAAAAAGGAACCAGCAAACGCAGATATTATACAAAAGAAGGAAATTATCTGGGTGATTTTGTTGAAGAGAGCATTGTAAAAGCGGGTGCTTGTTTCTGGGTTAAACCAAATAAGTTTGATAAAAAAGGCAAGCTGATAGATGAAAAAGGTAATCCTGTAATAGAGGAGGCAGATCAGTTGATGCTATTAGAACGTTTTGATTGTTTGGCGGTTTGTAAAGATAAAAACTGGAAGATCTATAACACCCTGAAGCATCAGTTTCTTTTAAAGAACGAATACATTACTAAAATAAAAGGGAAACCAGATATCGCATATAAACACAATGTCTTTACGTTGGAAACTCAAAACGGATTAGGCCTTTTTGATGCTGACAATGATATTTGGTTAATCACTCCTCATTCCGAAATTAAACAGATTCATTATCTGGAACATGGGTTCTTATCAGTTCAGAAAAAGGAAGGTTATCAACTGTTTGATTTCGAAAATGGTTTGTCCGAAAAGCTGTACGAGTATATTTCTAATCCTTTAAATTATAGTACAGAAGAAGGTTTGCTGTTTCTGTATCTGGGCGAGAATATGTTTAGGATGAATGAAGATAAAAGCATTCAGCAGGTTGAGATTCCAGAGTATGGATCTATTTATCTGGATCGGTATTCATTTCGGGGCAAAGATTTAGAATACTTTATTTCCTTTTACAACGGTTGGAAAGACCGGTCAGGCAGTAATCCCGAACAATTCATGGACATAGAAACCATTAAAAAGATGGCTTTTGATGCGAAGAAAGATCAAAATTATAAGGAAGCGCTTCGCTTGTTTGAATTATCCGCTCAAAGAAATGACCTGGATAGTTGGGTAGAAATAGGTTTGTTACTCACCGATCCCGAAATTGAAGAATTATTTAATCCCCAAAAAGGGATTGCATATTATGAGAAAGCAGCACAACAAAACCATCCCGTAGCTTGGAACAATATTGGCGCTTTGTATCACAATGGTACAGGTTATTCCTTTAATATCAAAAAAGCGATTAAAGCCTACGAAAAAGGAGCGGAGCTTGGTGACGGAATGGCTCTTACCAATTTGGGTGACTTATATTATTTTGGTGAACATGTAAAGCAGGATTATGATAAAGCTTTGGATTTTTATCAAAAGGCTGAGAAAAAGTACTACTATAACTACGATAAAATATCAGAAATCTATTATCAGCTAAGTGATTATAAAAACCTACTGGATTACCTGAAGAAGGATTATGATCAATCCTATTCCGGTATTTATTATGGTATTCTCTATGAACAAGGCTTGGGTGTAAAAACAGATTTAAAGAAGGCTATTAAGTACTATGAACAAGCTAATGCTTACAGTGCATATATATATGCTACACAACGTTTGGTTTATTATTATGGTGAAAGTTTGGAATTTAAAAACGAAAAGAAATTCCAGAAATGGAAATCTTTCGCTGAACAACATGATTTCGAAATTGATTAGAAAGTATTTTATCTATATTTACGCTCCTTAATATAATAAGTCTTAATAGAGAGAAGGGTTTGATGTACAGGTTATTATTTATATTCATTTTATTTATTTGTCCGTTTTTTGCTCAGGCACAAGATGCTTTGAGCAAATTGGAAAAGGAGTATAATAATGCTTCAGACAATACAACCGAGCAGTTAAATATCGCCCCAAAATATGCAAAAGCATTATTTCTTCAGAATTATAAGGACAAATCTTACCACATTTTAAAAACGGTTATTCCTATTGCAGAAAGACAAGCAGATGGGAAATACGCTACCATTTTGTATGCTGTTCAGGCTATGAATTACAGGCTGGACAATAAACAAGCTGAGTCTTTAAAAAGCTTGGATATGGCCAATATGTACAGCTTAAAAACAAGTAGTAATGAAGCAAAAGGCTATCTGCAATATGCAAAAGGTTGGATTCTGGCACGCAATAATAAAACTACCGATGCTGTTGCTGCTTACCTGAAAGCAATTAATTATTACGAAAATTCACCAACGACTTCTACATTATACGGAAGATTTGCTACCGTAGTCAAAGAGCTGTCTGCAGTTTATTCTAACCTCAATGAATACCAGCTGGAAGAAAAATACAGTAAGCAGTTTTTGTTGTTGGCATCTAAACAGAATGATCCTAATCTGATCTTTGATGCCTATATGCGTATGGGGTATGTGTATGAACAAAAATATGCTCAGAATCTGTCAGATTTGGATTTGAAAAACAAAGCAGAACATTACTACTTACTGGCTATTACAACTTTCAACAAAAGAAAAGATGCTATGCTCAACAAGAGTAATCTCTCTTATGCAGCCATCAACTTAGCCAACTTGTACATTGATTTTGACAGAAATAAGGCTATGCAATATGCTCAATTAGCCAATAAAGTAAGTCTGGAAACGGGTAATGCTATTCATATTGCCTCTTCATTCGGAATTTTGGCAGAGCTGGCGATTAAAAATAACGACTATGATTTAGCGAAGTCCTACTTTCTGAAAGCTTCTATGGAAATAGGGAAGAGCCCGGTCAGAGATCAGAACATAGAACTCTCTATTTTGGAATCTCTGTCCCGAATTAGCGAAGAACAGGGTAATTATAAAGAGGCACTTGTTTATTATAAAAGTTATGTTGATAAATACAAAAGTGTTTATGATCAGGAAAAACTGGATATTACAAAAAGGCTGGAATCACAGTTTGAGAAAGAACGACAGGAACAAAAGTATATAAAGCTGCAGCTGGAAAGCGATAAAAAAGCGCAACAAATTAAGCTAATAAATATACTTCGTGCTCAGCGTGAACAGGTGTATAATAACTTAAAACTAACAGAAGAAAATCAGCGTGAACGATTAAAGTTTTCTGAACTTGAATCCGAAAAAAGAGCACAACAGCTTCGTTTGGCAAAGCTAGAGACCGAACAGAAGAACAATGACATTAAGAATTATAAAGAACTGCTGGCATTCAAGGAAAAGATTAATACCTATTATTTTGTTTTTATTGTCATTTTCGTCGTTTTGATTATTTTATTGCTTTATGCCTATAAACAGCGTATAAAGTCTATGAAGCAAAGAGATCAATTGCATGCTCTGGCCATGGAAAAAGAGAAGCAGAATTCCAAAATATCTACACTTACAGCATTGCTGGAAGGGCAGGAACAGGAGCGTGGCCGCTTAGCCCGGGATCTTCATGACGGATTGGGAGGCTTGCTCTCCGGAACCAAACTTCAGCTGTCTTATTTAGACCCTCATCAATCTGAAACTATAGAAGATGGAATTTCAAAATCGATTAAGCAAATTGATGGTGCTGTAGAAGAGCTAAGGCGTGTAGCGCACAATTTAATGCCTGATTTATTAGTGAAATACGGTTTGGAAGTAGCTATCCAGGAGTTTGCTTCCCGCATATCCAATAGCGCTTTAGATATCCATACCGAATTTATCAACTACCGCAATTCCTTATCTGAAGAAAAGCAATTGATAATCTACAGAATCATTCAGGAATTGGTAAACAACGCCATAAAACATGCCGATGCTTCCGAAATTATTATTCAGATAAGTCAGGAAGAAAACGTACTCAATCTTACAGTGGAGGACAACGGTAAAGGTTTTGACCACAAAGGCTTAAATGTGAAAAAAACGGCTGGTTTTCATAATATAGAATCAAGAGTCCAATTTTTAAAAGGAACCATGAATATCATATCCGAATTGAATATTGGCACCAGTATAGAACTTCAAATACCTATTCATTAAAAACATGATAAAAGTAGCTATAACAGACGATCATCCACTTCTATTAGAAGGATTGAAGAATATTTTGGGAAATAGCAATACAATAGATGTTGTAGATTGTTTCCGAAACGTTTCTGAAATGAATGCAGGTCTTGCAAAACAAGCTATCGATATATTATTGCTGGACATCAATCTGGTAGACACCAACAGTATCGAACTCATAAAACCGCTAAAGAAAAAGTACGGAAATCTCCAGATTATTATATTGAGTGTTCACAATGAGTTACCTGTAATTAATAGTACTTTGGCTGAGGGTGCATTAGGATACATCCAGAAAAATGCTTCAGTTTCCGAAATCCTGGAAGGGATTAATACTGTATATGCGGGAAAACAATTTTTGTGTTCTCAAACTAATTCTGTCCTGGAAAAGAAATCGCTGGATGGACTAAATCAGGTTCCGAAACTAACGCGAAGAGAAAAAGAAATTTTAGCTGAAGCTGCAAAAGGGCTTACAACCAATCAAATGGCAGAAAAGCTTTTCATCAGCCCGCACACTGTAGAAAGTCACCGAAAAAATCTTATCGAAAAATTTCAAACTTCCAATCTTAGCTCAGCGATTAAATTGGCTATAGAATATGGTTTGATTATTGAATAAAATATTCATCCTGTAAAAAAGCCTGCTTACATTATGTAAACAGGCTTTTTATATAATCAAGTTAATTCGGTGCGTGATAATTTAGTCTTTGAATTTCAGTGCCCCCTGAAACAGGTTTTTCTTTCCTATTAAATCATATTCGTCATTGTATACAGGCTGATACATGAACAGATAGACTCTTCCGTCAAAATCTTTTAAACCGATAGGCTGATCCACCATAATATCATAAAACCTGGTAATAGTACGGGTCGCTGTCCATTGTTTTAAGTTCCCTTTAGGATTTTTATCGAATCGGTGATCTTTTGCATCGGTATAATACCAGTAGGAAGGCGCCTGATCCATCAGAAAAAGTTCTTTGTCTTTGTTGTACAATTCCTCCGCCATACCTGTACTCTGAAACCATGGAACTTCTGTATTGAAAAGCCCCAGAGCTCCTGCATAAATATCTTTATTGGTAGTGGCTCCCACTAAAAAGCCTTCAAGGTTGGTCGCTGTGAACTCAAATATAAAAGGGGACTTTTTAAGATCATAAACATCATTTACAGGTTCAATTACTTTTCCATCTTGTTTAATAATTACTTTTAAAGACTGTGCAAAAGTGATAAGGCTTAGTAAAGAAAAAAGAATTGATAAACTTATTTTTTTCATTGTATATCTTTAATTAACTACAGCAAAGATATTCGACTTTAGTTTCATAAACACTGGCTGATTTCAGGGGTTTTTAGCTTATTCTTATCATGTTTTTCTTTAAGCACCAGTAATGAAAAGCATTTTTTGATACTGTTAAAATTTTATATAATAACACTTAAGGCACTTTAGAGTAAAACTTTTAACTTACAAGAAGAAGTTCACTTAAGATTAAAATCAAAGATTTTTAAAAACTTACATGCTCTCACATGAACTATTATAATCTCATACTGAGTCTGGTGAACCAGCTAAAGTGTCAAAAAAATGGGCTGGCTCTTAGCTAGAATAAATTAGATTTCAACTGAATTTTTATAAAAGCAGTCTTTGCTTTTTTACCTTTGGCTGATGCTGAATTAAGCGGATAGACTTCTGCATAGAAAGTATCATTATCTGTCCAAAATGCCCTTTTCTCATCTGCTATTTTGAAGTTGGTAAAATTCACATATAAAAGATTGTCTTGTTTTTTTGTTTGTGGAAAGTATTTACTGATCACAAAATTGCTTCCTACATCATTATTGGATGAGACAAAGGAAACCCAGTTCTTAACAGGAAGAATTTGTGGATAGCCACTTGTAGCCAAGTCGAACATCACTGCATATTTTACATTGAAAAAAGAATAGTAAGGATCTGTAACTTCGTTAGAATTTTCTTTAAAAACCTCCATGTTTAAGGCTGAAGATCGTCCTATATATTCATTAGCAAGAGGTCCGGTCTCTGTAGATATATCTTTATGCTGTGTAATGATTTCTTTTTTACCATTTTCCGTATATATCCAGTTGTTATCTTGTATTTCTATATGGGGATTTTTCACCAATACTTCATCGATCCGTTTTTTCGATGCTGTTATAAATTCCTGTTCCGAAACTTCATCAATTGTCCCATATTTATTAAAAGATTTATTCTTAAAGTCGTCAGAGTCTTTAAACGTACTGCTTCTTATTTCATAAAGATTCACTCCTTTTAAAGTCAGTTCAAATGCTGCTTTAAATTCCGATTTCAAAACAAAAGCTTCAATGCTGTTCGAAATATTATTATCGATACTGAAATGAATAGAGTAGAAGCCATCAAATTCTTCAAATCCATAATAATTATCGAGTTTGTTGTTAGCTTTTTTAAGATGAGCAGCATTTTTATCCGGAGATACAAAAAACTGTACAGAATCCAGTTTGGTAAATAATTGAAATGGTACATCCTGTATATTATCTACACCTTTTATCTTTTTAAAATCGGCAAATGTTATGGCTTTTTGTGTAATCTGAATTTCGGACTTGTTCGTTTCAGAAGTTTTATTTTTTGAATTACATCCGACAAGAGCAACCAGCGTAGAGGATATGAAAAGTTGATAGAGAATCTTCATTTTATATTTTTGAACAAATGTATCAGTCTCCGAACCAGTAGCCAACAAAAACACCTGATATAAGGCATAAATGGCTGAAATCAGGGATGTTTTAGATGATAGATTTCAGAGAATTTTACTAAGAATAGAAATTGGGTGTAGTATATATTCTCAAATCTATAGTGAATTAGATCTTTATTATAAAATGTGATAAAGGGAATTATAATACGGGCTTGTTTTAGGCTGTATTAGTCACAATTAAGATGTTAAATTTAGTATAATAATCAGCAAACAACCGTTAGGAATCGCCAAAAATAGTTATATTAGTGAACGAACACTGAATTATAATTAAAATGGCAAAAACCAATCAAAGTTTTAAAATCGAAAAATCTCTTCAGCATCTTGGAATCTCTAAAGACAATAAAGGTGCTTCTTCCGGAACCAAATTTTTTGCAACCGGGAAATCTATTGACTCTTATTCACCGGTAGATGGTAAACTAATCGCAAGCGTGAAAACAGCTTCTGAAAAGGATTATGAGAAGATTATCAAACTTGCACAGCAGGCTTCTTCTGAGTTCAGGTTAATGCCTGCACCCAAAAGAGGAGAAATCATCAGACAATTCGGATTAAAGCTGAGAGAATATAAAGAGGATCTTGGTAAGCTGGTTTCTTATGAAATGGGGAAATCTCTTCAGGAAGGCTGGGGAGAGGTGCAGGAAATGATTGATATCTGTGATTTCGCAGTCGGATTATCCCGTCAGTTACACGGATTTACTATGCATTCGGAACGTTCGCAACACAGAATGTATGAACAATATCATCCACTTGGAATCGTAGGAATTATATCAGCTTTTAATTTCCCGGTAGCGGTATGGAGCTGGAATGCAGCATTGGCCCTAATATGTGGAAATGCTATTATATGGAAGCCTTCAGAAAAAACACCACTTTGTGCTGTAGCTTGTCAGAATATTATGGCCGAAGTTCTGAAAGAGAATAAGCTGCCGGAAGGAATTTCCAATCTTGTAATCAGCGATCATGTAATAGGACAGAAGATGGTCGAAAGTAAAGATGTCCAGTTGATATCATTTACAGGTTCTACGGCTGTAGGAAGAGAAGTTGCTTCCAAAGTTGCCGGACGTTTCGGTAAATCTATCTTAGAATTAGGCGGTAACAACGCTATTATCATCACTGAAAATGCGGATCTGGAAATGTCTATTATCGGTGCAGTATTTGGTGCGGTCGGAACAGCAGGGCAGAGATGTACTTCTACAAGACGATTGATTATCCACGAAAGTGTATATGATAAAGTTAAGACTAAGCTTGTAAAAGCTTATGGTCAGCTGAAAATAGGAAATCCATTAGATGTGGAAAATCATGTAGGTCCACTAATCGATGATCATGCAGTAAAACAATACGAAAATTCCATTGCTAAGTGCAAAAAAGAAGGCGGGAAATTTATTGTTGAAGGGGGTCTGCTAAAAGGGAAAGAATATGCTTCAGGCTGTTACGTAAAGCCTTGTATCGCTGAAGTGAAAAATTCATACGAAATTGTACAGCATGAAACTTTTGCCCCTATTCTTTATATTATGAAATATAAGACGCTTGAAGAAGCTATTGCTATGCAAAATGATGTTCCGCAGGGACTTTCTTCAGCAATTATGACTCAAAACCTGAGAGAAGCGGAGTTATTCCTGTCTCACGCAGGATCTGATTGCGGAATTGCAAATGTAAATATCGGGACATCCGGAGCGGAGATTGGCGGAGCATTCGGTGGAGAAAAGGAAACTGGCGGTGGAAGAGAATCAGGATCGGATGCATGGAAATATTACATGAGAAGACAGACTAATACAATTAATTATGGTAAGGATTTACCATTAGCTCAGGGAATCAAATTTAATATTTAACCCTGACATTATAATCACAACATTACAGATAAAAACTAATATGTAATTAATTAACGAAAAAATAACCCAAATCAAATGAACAATATTGTAGATAATAATCAGGTAAAAGAAACTTTAGGCAGACATATTCTTGCAGACGGACTGGATATGGTAATGGATTTCGAAAAGTCACACGGCTCTGTAATTGTAGATAATCTTTCAGGTAAAGAATATCTGGATATGTTTTCTATGTTTGCTTCGGCAGCTGTAGGCTACAACCATCCATATATTTTAAAACATCAGGACTGGCTGGGAAAACATGCTACTTATAAGCCTACACTTAGTGATGTTTACCTTCAGGAATATGCTGATTTTTTAGAAGTATTCGAAAGAGTGGTTATCCCGGAGGAATTGCAATATTGTTTCTTTGTAGAAGGTGGTGCATTAGCAGTAGAAAATGCGCTTAAAACGGCTTTTGACTGGAAAACAAGAAAGAACTGGCTGCAGGGAAGCAAGACCGAAGCTTCAATGGTCATTCATTTCCAACAGGCATTTCACGGACGTTCGGGATATACACTGTCATTAACCAATACAGCGGATCCAAGAAAGCATCAGTATTTTCCGAAATTTGACTGGCCAAGAATCATCAACCCGAAATTAACTTTTCCGGTAACAGAAGAAAATCTGGCTTATACGATTGAACAGGAAGGAAAGGCTTTGCTGCATATACAGGAAGCTATTCTGGCCAATCCTTATAAAGTTGCCTGTATAATTATAGAACCTATCCAGGCTGAAGGCGGAGACAATCATTTCCGTCCTGAGTTTTTCCAGGAACTAAGACGTATCTGCGATGAAAATGAAATCTTGTTAATTTTTGACGAAGTGCAAACCGGAATCGGAATTACAGGAAAGATGTTTATGTTCCAGCATATAGGAGTTGTTCCGGATATTGTTAGCTTTGGTAAGAAGACTCAGGTTTGTGGCATTTTGGCCAGTAAAGAAAAACTGGATGAAGTAGAACATCATGTATTCAAAGAATCTTCAAGAATCAACTCTACATTCGGCGGAAACTTTGTCGATATGCTTCGCCTGAAACTGATGCTGGAAATTATTGAAAACGAAAACTTGTTGGAAAATGTTCGGAAGCAAGGGCTTTTTCTGATGGAAGGTTTAATACAATTACAAAATCGTTATCCGGATTATCTGTCCAATGCAAGGGGAGTAGGGATTATGTGTGCAATAGATTTTCCTACGAAAGAACTAAGAAACAAAATTCAGCAACAGTTGTTTGCAGAAGAGGATATTCTGATTTTGCCATGTGGTGAAAAGTCATTACGCTTCCGTCCACATCTTAATGTTCAGCAATCGGATTTAGATAAAGTATTATCTGCTATAAATTCTATTATTTCAAAAATTTAATATTATTTTTTTTACAAATCATTTGCATTTTTGAAATGATTTTACTAATTTTAAACCGATTTAATAATGAAATTGATATGGATTTGAATACAAAGGTGTCGGTTTTTGAAGGAGACAAACCACAAGAAGTACAGTTAATAAAATCTAAACTGGAAGAAGCAGGAATAGAAGCAGAAATTGATAACTCATATATGTCATTTCTCTCTACGCCAACTGCAACAAACCTAAAAGTAAAAGTGTATCTGAAAGACGAAAAAAAAGCTTTCGATGTTATAGACGGCTATTTAAAAGAATTTAATAACAATTAAAACCCCTTATTCATAATTTTAAATTTTACTTTTTTGAGGCCTCTGGAATTTTTTCCAGAGGTTTTTTTTATTGTACGAATTTAATTTAATCACAAAAAAGTGAAATAATTATTTTTTATTCGAATTGTATTACTTAAATTTATCCTAACCAAATAAATATAAGTATATGAGAAATTTAAAAAAGCTTTCAAGAGAAAGTCTAAAAGGTATTAATGGTGGATATAGAATGTGTCCCGAAGATGGAAATTGTGGTGATGGATTTTGTTGTGGACCGGGAGGCTGTAGAAGTATAGCTGGAGCAGGACCTGACACCTATTTATGTAGCCCTCCAACAAGTGGCCCAAAAATAGAGCCTTTTCCAATTGAATGGTAGTTACATAGGGTAAATTCAGTTATAATTTGTTATAAAAAACAGCAACTACTTCAGGAAAGTGAGTTGCTGTTTTATTTATGTTATAAATACTTTCACATGAGTATTTAAAAGCTATTATATGGGATTACAAAAAAGTGAAATAAATATTATTTATTTTCATTCGATTATGTAACTTTATCAGAACCAAATAAATATATAAAATATGAAAAATTTAAAGAAACTTTCAAGAGAGAATTTAAAAGGAATTAATGGCGGATTCAGAATGTGTCCTGAAGATGGGAATTGTGGAAACAATTATTGTTGTTCAACAGCAGGAGGGTGCAGACCAATATCAGGTGCGGGCCCAAATACCTATTATTGTATAGCCTTTCCAGTTAGTTAATATCCTATATTAAAGAGTCTAAGATTAATATAATTTTTTTTAGAAAAAGGCAACTACTTCAGGCAAGTGAGTTGCTTTTTTTATTACTACCATGGTGCATAATGATTTAAATATTAAAGTGGTTTAATGAAAAAGTCCCGATTGCTCGGGACTCACCAAATCACATTTATTATATTATGAAAAATATAACTCTGTACTAAAGTTACAATATTTATTTATACAAAATAATGTTTATTAAATTATTTTCACTGTATATATCTATAATTATAGATTAAATTTAAATGTCTATTTATTAAATAAAAAAATATGAAACAAAGATTATATTTATTTAGTTTTTTGGTATTTGGTTTAATACTATATCAAGGACAAACAGAAAATCTGAAAGGAGTTGATCAGGAAATTCAAAAGATTATTGAAGATTATAAAGGTGTTGGTTTGTCTGTGGCTATCGTTAGAAATGATAAAGTCATTTACTCTAAGGGTTTTGGTTATCGTGATCTTGAACATAAATTACCAGTGACAACCAATACATTATTTGGAATAGGGAGTAATACTAAAGCTTTTACCTCTGCATTAATCGGAATATCAAATACAGAAAAGAAGCTATCTGTTAAAGATAAGCCTTCAAAATATATTCCGCATCTGGAATTTCCTACAGACAGGATGAATGACCTGATAACTATTGAAGATTTGTTAGACCATAGGAGTGGGTTAGGATCTGTAGATGGTTCGTATATTTTTTTTCCCTCGGACAAAAGAATTGACCTTCTGAATAAACTACCATATCTAAAAGCAAACGGAGAGCCTAAAAACAGCTGGATATATAGTAATTTCGGGTATATTATTCTGGGAGTGGTTGCAGAGCAGCTATATAATAGTACATGGGAAAAACTTATAAATGAGAAAATATTCAGTCCGTTAAAAATGAATAATAGTAATATATCGGCTGATGAATTAATAAAGCATGAAGATTTCTCATATCCCTATGGTATTTATAAGGGAAGAGCTGAAAGAGTTCTGTTTCAGAAAACTGGAAATGATAATCCCGGAGCAGGAATTAACAGTTCTGCAAATGATATGGCTAACTGGCTGAAACTTTGGTTGAATTACGGAAGTTTTGATGGAAAACAGATTGTCTCGAAAAATTATGTGAAAAATGCAATGAGTACTAAGGCTGTAATTGATGGGAATCCGCCAGCAAAGAAAGATCAGGCTAACTATTTATTTGGATATGGATATGGTTGGAATACAAATATTTTCCATGGTCATTACAGAGTATATCATGGGGGACTTGTTTCAGGGTTTTCATCCAATGTTGTTTTATTTCCAGCAGATGGTTTTGGTATTGTGGTTCTAAGTAATCAGCATAACACTGATTTGCCATATACTATTGCCAGCATGCTTGCTCTCAGGATGTTAGGGTTAGATCATAACAAGCCTTATAGTTATGAGAAAGAAATACATGATATTTTAAAACCGGATAATTTCATTAAACCTGTTAATGAAATTAAAAAGCCAACACATGATCTGGATTCATATTGCGGCGAATATGAGAATAAAGGTTACGGAA
Organism: Elizabethkingia bruuniana; assembly: GCF_002024805.1. Taxonomy (NCBI): domain Bacteria; kingdom Pseudomonadati; phylum Bacteroidota; class Flavobacteriia; order Flavobacteriales; family Weeksellaceae; genus Elizabethkingia; species Elizabethkingia bruuniana. Next base: position 1,662,590 of record NZ_CP014337.1, on the reverse strand, counting down.
TAATTAAGATAGTTAAAGAAGATAATAAGCTTTATGCTGTTTTTCCTGCATTCAAATTTTTATTGGAACATTCGCATTATGATTATTTCAGGTTAAAATTTACAGAAGAATTTCCACAACAAATGAATCCTGATCTTAATTTTGGCTTTAGATTAAATAGCAAAGGAGAAGTTTCTGAATTAGAGATGGATATCCAGCGTGGAACAATTTTCAAGAAGATAAAATAGCTGTCTTTTAAAATGCAAAGAATTTTTTAATAAAAAGTGCCTTGTATAAAATACAAAGCACTCTGAATTTGGTGTTTTAATCTTGTATGTAATTTAAAGTAAATCCGGGAAAATAAATAAACAAAAAGGAAACATCTATTCTTTGTCAAAATGGACCTTGCTTCCGGATACTCAATTTTTCATATCAAAGTGTTTAATCGGATTGCTTTGCAAATATATAAATAAATCCCATTTAAGTGAAATTTATTTGTCGCAAAAATTCAAAATACTGATGTTTAAAGAATATTTGTCTGTTTTTAATAAAATAAAGGAAGTACCAAAGTAAATATAATTTAAAATAAAAGACCAATTGTAGGAGTATTTAAATTAAAAGAACTAACTTGATTATCAATAAATTATATATGGCAAAGAAAAAGTCTAAAATTGGTAATATTTCTGATCGGTTAGGGAACTTGACTAAAAATTCGGAGTTACAAAAAGCCAGAGATATACTGGAAAAAGCAAAGGCTATTAACAGAACGGTGAGACTCGCACCGTCGACGGATAATGAATTTCGGAGAGAAAAAGATAAAAAGAAAGATCAGTAGCCATCAACTTTTCATAATGAAATTTAATAAGCTTATCCCTAGAAATACTTTTAATAAGCTTTTAGAAAACAAAGCTTATGCTGAATATAAAAAAATAAAAGCCCTCAATTAAGAGGGCTTAATTATTTTATCCATTTGGACAACATATTGGATATGGATCTGTTCCCCTTGGCAGACATATGCTGGTAGGACCATTACCATCATTGCAAACTGGACAGAACATTCTGATACATCCGGTGCCGCTACCTCCATTGATTTTTTTCAGTTCAGCTTTTGTAATTTTTCTCATAATACTAATATTTATTTGGTTAAATATAAAGATAATCATAATTCTAATAGTTGTGATATGTTTTTAATAAAAAATTTAAATACTAACGTTTTCAGATACTTATCATTATGGGATGAGTATATATTAATGGTTTTGAAATATTTTTATTAAATGTCAGGCAAGGATTTAAAATTGTTGCATTTATATAAATGAGTACTCAAAGTAGAAATTTTTTAATCAACAATTAATTCAAATGAAAAAGTTCATAAATCTGAAAGCTTTTTTACAGCTTGTCATTTTATTAAGTATTCCTTTTATTCTTTCAAATTGCAGAAGCGATAATGATAAAAGACCAAATCCTGTTCCCGGAGATCCAAAGGTTGAAGACGTTAATGGTAGTTATGCCGGAAAGTTAGGAATATCACAAGGTACTACTAAGAGTGAAATTAATGTTTCCTTTACGGCTCAAAAAAATGTTGTTTCGTTTACCGAATTCCCGATGAAAGAGATTATTAGTTCAATAATTTCTGATCCTACTAAAGCTAATCAGGCTTTAGCTTCAATTGGTAAAGTTAAATATGAAGTTAGTTATACGGCAGTTTTGAGTAAATCAAAAAAGGAAGTAGAGCTTACCTTCTCACCTAAAGATCTTACTTTTCAAGTTCCAATAGATGGGGTAAATAAAAAAGTAACAGTTACATTTGCCCAGATCAAACAAGGAATATTTGCTAAAACTAATACACAAAATCTTAATCTGGAATTAGGAGCCCCTAAAATAACTGTTGAAAGCACTGCAGTTACTCCTTTTAATCAGATCATATATAATTTTGCAATGCTGAAGAAATAAGATAAATAAGATTTGTCCGGGTGTACTTATACTAGTGTTAGTGTATGTACACCCTTTTTACTCATTTAAATTTGAGAATACTATAAATGCCTCAAGAAGATAACCCAGAAATAAGGCTGGTGAAACGATTAGTTATAAAAGAACAAACAGCCTGGAAGGAATTATACAATTCTTATTCAAGGGAGCTTACATCTGTATGCAGGAGATACCTGAAAGGGCAGGATGATATACACGATGTACTGCAAAATGGCTTTATAAAAATGTTTCATAGTATAGATTCTTTTAAATACATGGGACCAGGCTCTTTGAAAGCCTGGATAATGCGTATAATTATTAATGAGGTTTTACAATACATAAGAAAATTTTCAAAGATGGAATTTTCAGTAGCTGATGAAGAGCTTACAATCTTGGATAATGATGAAGAACCAGAGTTAACTGATTTTTCTATGGAAGATTTGCTCACAATGATAAGATCATTACCTGATGGTTACAGAATTGTTTTTAATCTGTATGTGTTTGAAAGTAAGTCACACAGGGAAATTGCAGAGTTACTTTCGATAAGTGAAGGCTCATCGGCTTCTCAGTTACATAAAGCAAAAAGAAAGCTTGTGCATCAAATTAATACATGCAAACAATTAAAAAATAAAGGGCTATGAAAGACAAATGGTTAATAGACCTGAAGAATAAAATTGAAGGTCATGAAAACAATCCGCCGGAAGGATTATGGGAGAGTATTGAAAATGAAATATTCCCGGAAAATACAAATGATTATCATAAGCAGAAAGTAAGATTCAAATTAAGCCATATAATAAATACGATAGGTATTGCAGCGACAATTGCACTAGTGGTTTCTCTAATATTCTTCTATGATGAAAAAGAAGTAATCAATAATGAAACTTTTGATAAACATATAAGTAGTAAATCTGCAGAGTATGATTTATCAGTCCATCCTGTGAATGAAGGAATAAAGAAAAATATACAAGATGTTAATTATAAAGCTGATGATAGCAATATTTCGCATACTATTGCCAACAGTGTAATAAATAATCAGATTACAATAAGTTTAAGAACACAAAATAAAAGTATAGAATCAATTTATAAAAACGAACATAAGCTTAATGAGATTAAGAAAGATGTTGTAAATAAACCAGAAGAATTGGCTTTGGCCTTTGCAATGAAGAATAAGAATGAGATGACTTCATCAATAGCCGGGCTGCCTTCGGGTGGAGATTTTGTCAGGATTGAGAATGATGATCTAAAAAGTAAATCTATTCTCGATAGTAAATGGACATTAAACTTTACTTCCCGACAAACAGCATCCAATTCTTCGACTCAAAAAGGTTATACTCTGATGAATGGGCCACTTGAGACATTGCCAAATGATGGAGTAGAGACTTCCGGAAGCCCAGTATCCGAAATATTATCCGAGAACATGAATCAGGATGTTAATACTAATATAAAACACCGACTTCCGATAAGAATTGGCTTGTCAGTTTCTTATCGGTTGAATGATAAGTGGTCTGTTACAACCGGACTTACATATACAAAACTTACTTCAGATCTTCTATCCGGGACTGATGCAAACTTAATTAAAAGTGAACAGGTTATAAAGTACATTGGAGTTCCTGTGCAGGTTAATTATAATATTTGGCAGAAAGGAAACTTAGCTGCTTATGCTGGTGCTGGTGTACAAATTGAAAAATCAATATCCGGAATCATAAATACAAATTATATCGTTCATCACCAGACAAAGGAAAGTACATCATCAAAAATTAGAATAAATTCGCTGCAAACCTCATTAAATGTTGGATTGGGTGTGCAATACAAAGTTTATAAAAATTTTGGTTTCTACTTAGAACCTGGCTTACGTTATTATTTTAATGATGGTAGTGATGTTAGAACTCTATATAAAGACAGACCACTGAATATGAATCTGGAATTTGGTATGAGATATTATATTCATTAACTATATATTAAATATGCATAATAAGCAGTATTGAGCGGGATTAATAGAACATTTACAAAGATTATTTAAAAAGTAATAACAATAATTATTATTAAATGTAAATTATATAATAGGAATTAGTATTTTTACGTCCGATCAAAATATATGACATGAAAATAAAACTACTAATTTTTTCAGTTTTTGTACTAAGCACGACTATTGCTTGTACAACTGACAGAGACCAGGATTCAGTTAATGCTGATGCTTCTGTATCAATTAAGAACATTTCCAATAAAATTAAGCTGAAAAAAACGCAACCAGCTAAAACTGCAGAGGCAAAAACCGTTTTGTTAAACCCATCAGAAACAATAGATCCAACAAAATCGGATAGACCTAAATAAAAAATTAAGCCCTAGGAATAGGGCTTTTTTTATTATCCATATGGACAACATATTTCGAATGGTCTTGCACCTATTGGGATACATGCATAATATGGTCCATCGTTATTACTGCATTGCGGACAAAGTGCCATATAACAAGCTTGACCACCATTGATTTTTCTTAAATCAGATTTCTGAATTTTTTTCATAATAATATTTATTTGGTTAGATTGTAAATGTAATTCTACATATAGTGATATATTATTGTAAATTAAATAATAATAAAAACGTCATAATCACATAAATATGTATTATTAGTTTTAATTGAATAGCTCTATTAATAAGCTTTTCTTGAAATAAGAGGAGGAGTATAGTTGTAATAAAAACAGTAAAATTCGTAAAATAAATAAACAGCTGTAACTGATTTATTTATTTATAGCTTTTTGGGCTTATGGCTTTAAATGTTTTCTTAGCTTGGGCAATTTCCACTAGGAGCCTCTACGCACTCATAAACTAAGTTGTGGCGTTTAACAATCGGACAACAATTATATCCTTTATTGCATCCAGTAGTTCTACAATCTCCAACGTTAACAGCTGCTCCAATAATATTTTTTTTGTCTTTTCTTGTTAGTTTTTTCATTTTGAGATTTATTTAATTGGTTAACAAGTAAATATAATTAAATTCACAATAAAGTGATTTAATATAGTATGGATAATTAAAATTATATAAAATACCTATTGTAAAAATACATAGACTGGTTAAGAAGCTGCCATGGTAGCAATTAAAAAGCTGTTGAAATTTACAATGAGAGGAAAATAATTAAGGAGATAGAATTCTATCTCCTTAATTAATTAAATAAATGACTAGCAAGAAGCTAAACACTCTTTAGCTCCAGCTTCATCTGCTGTAACAAATTTTACGAATCCAAAAGGTCCGGTTCCACAATTACAAGCAACATAAGTATCTCTTGGAATTTGATATCCTCCATTAATGGTTTTCAACTGACTTCTGTTTAGTGCGTTATTAGCATTTAATTTCTTGAACTTTTTCATTATTTGAAATTTTGTTGGTTAAGTTGTAAATATAGATAATATTCACAATACTGTGATTTAACATAAAAAAATAATTGAAATTAGATAAATAATCTAGTAAATAAGTGCGGAAACCCGCAAGGAGATTCGGAAACAATAAAATATTACAACAATGAAAATATTCAAAAACCTATCACTTGAAGATAAACTGGAGCCTGAGGTTTATAATCCTTCTTTTTGTCATCGGTATTGTCGTAGTCACCGCCTAGTGGAGCGATATATTTAATGTTCAAAGTTTAGCACTAAGATTTGTGTGAAAAAAAATATTAAAAAGCTGTGGGAATATGTCATAATAGGAAATAAAAACCCCTCAATAAAGAGGGGGTGATTTAACCTGGACAATTAATACTTTTTCTTCCGTTCATACAAACACCTAAACAATAAACATATCTAGGTGGGCATATTAATTCAATTTCTGTTTCACCGCCATTAATTTTTTTTAAATCTTCTCTTTTTAGTTTTTTTAACTTTTTCATGTTTTTAATATTTAATTATACAGGTTCAAAAGTAAACAAGGCAATAAATAAAAAATTGTAAAAATGGAACATCAGAAATTAAGGTTTCAAATGCCAGAATGTGTCTTCTTTCCCCAAAATAGTTCCTCTTGCAAAAAAAGATTTTGGAGAATTTGCAGTTAGGTTTTTATATGTTTTGTTGAAATGAGATTGATCATTGAAATTAAACTCATAGGCCAATTGGGTGAAACTTCCATTAGACTTTTCAAAAAGTTTTTTATTTATAGTTTGCCTGAAAAGTACTATTTCGTGAAGCTTTTTTACGGAAACACCTAAATGTTGCTGAAAAAGCCGATTTAGATGTTGCCTGCTGATTTGGAGCTCATTTGACAGTTCTGTAACTGAAAATTCTTCATAATAGCGGAATATATATTCTATGGATTTGTCAAGGATTATGTTTTCAAATTTCTCAAATCTCTCCTCTAAAAAGCTATCCAATAAACTGGTAAGTACATCTGTTGCATATAGTGAGAAAATTTTTCTAAGTTCAGTTTGAGTGAAAAATTCATAATCTGTGATATACTCTGAAAAATCTAAATTCTTATAAAATTGCTGGATTCCAAGAGGGTGAAAGATAATGACGATTCTCTCAACTTTTCCCAGTTGTTTTACATTCAGAACTGTTGTTCGAATTGGTGTGAAAATCTGAAATGGTGGCGCTGTTTGCTCAAAAACCATTTCTCCGCCCCCTAATCGGGTATGGGATTTATAGATCGATATTGTATTGTTAAAATGAGGAAAGCATTGAAATTCATTGATTTCATTGTCAGGTTTTATATCCAGGTAGTAATAGTTAACATACTTTTTGATAATGGGATTTTCCGGCTTGAATGTTTCAAATATTTTCTTCATCTATTAGTAGCATTATTTTCTAAAATAGGTTATAATATAAATAGTTAAAAATACAAAAAATGCAATTTAGTGGACATTGACTTCTTCTTGTCCTATTCTGAAATAGCTTAATGTAAAGCTTATTATGGAAAACTTGAAGCAGAAGGAAAAATATATTTCCGCATTGGAGTAGCTGGAAGGCTTATTTTTTGTAAATAATTTGTGAAATATTTTGATTAACAGAATATTATCGTTATTTTAGAGATAGTTCGAAAATTGATGAAGATGATTAAGTATTTTATTTACAAAATGGAGTGTGATAATTTTCCACCAACACAAGAATTTATGCTTGTAAAACCTAAAGAATTGGACTTGTACTTAAAACAAGATTGGAAAATTATATCAGTTGAGTATTTTATAATATCCTCTTTAAAAGATAAGTGGATGTTATTATCAGATGAATGGAAGATATTCTGGATAGGTTCGCTAATAGCAATATTTCTTTCACTTGTTTAAAAATTAAAAGGGGCAATTAAGCCCCTTGTTTTTGGAAATTCTTATCAACTTTCTGAAATTTGTTGATGAACTTGAATTTGATTTTCTGCTGATCTGTATCATATATGTATACAGATCAGACTTGTTTTAGATCATTTGTGAGTAAATACCCAATTCTAAATTGTCTTTCATTTATCACATTAATTGTGAACACTAGGGTAAGTGAGAAAAATAGTTTTACTATTATTTACTAGAGTAAAATATTGTAAATCAATTTTTTATAGGAGTAGTGGAGAATACGGGATTCGAACCCGTGACCTTTTGACTGCCAGTCAAACGCGCTAGCCAACTGCGCCAATCCCCCGATGCAGTTGCAATAGTAAATATTTTTTTGGACGTGTACAAAATTTTTTACAAAAAAATGCGTTATAATCCTATGTAATCTATATTTTTCTTAATTTTAGGTCTATGATAAAAAAGATATTCTTACTCAGTATTTTTTCTTTATTCATTATTTCATGTTCTTCTTCCAAAGTAGTTACCAAGAGACCTACGGGCGGGAAAAACTATGGTAAGAACTATGCCTTAAGAAATCTTAATTCTAATTTCAGCGGAAGCAATTCCCGCAAAGTAGACAAGCTTTTACGTACTGCAGAGGATTATATGGGGACACCCTATAAATTTGGTGGTGTAACAAGATCTGGTATGGACTGCTCCGGATTTATTACCACGGTATATGACAGTCAGGATGTGAATCTTCCACGAAGATCCGAAGACCAGTCTCGTGAAGGCAGAGAAATTTCTATAAAAAATGTAATTCCCGGAGATCTTTTATTTTTTGCAACATCCGGAGGCTCACGTGTTTCCCATGTCGGAATTGTCCATACAATTAGAGATGGAGAAGTCAATTTCATTCATGCCTCTACAAGCAAAGGGGTGATGATCTCCTCGCTGAATGAAAAATATTGGAATAAAGCCTATCTAAGTGCCAGAAGAGTCTTATAAATTTATTAAATTTGTCACTTAAAATTCACTAAAACTATACTAAGCATTATGAGTTTGCAAGAGACAATTGAGAAAATCTGGGATAACAGAGATTTACTACAAGATAAAGAAAATCAGGAAATCATTCGTGAGGTAATTATGCAGTTGGATTTAGGAGAGCTACGTGTAGCTGAACCTACTGAAAACGGATGGCAGGTAAACGAATGGGTGAAGAAAGCTGTGGTAATGTATTTCCCTATTCAGAAGATGACAACTATCGAGGTTGGTCCTTTTGAATTCCATGATAAAATCCCGTTAAAGAAAAACTACGCAGATAAAGGTGTAAGAGTTGTTCCTCATGCTATTGCAAGACACGGAAGCTTTGTTGCTCCAGGTGTTATTATGATGCCTTCTTACGTAAATATCGGTGCTTATGTAGACAGTGGTACAATGGTAGATACATGGGCAACAGTAGGAAGCTGTGCACAGATCGGTAAAAATGTTCACCTGAGTGGTGGTGTTGGTATCGGTGGTGTACTAGAGCCATTACAAGCAGCTCCGGTAATTATTGAAGACGATTGTTTCGTAGGTTCACGTTGTATTGTTGTAGAAGGAGTTCATGTAGAAAAAGAAGCTGTATTAGGTGCTAATGTTGTACTAACAGCATCTACCAAGATTATCGATGTAACCGGTGACGAGCCTGTAGAAATTAAAGGTCGTGTTCCGGCAAGAAGTGTAGTTATTCCGGGAAGTTATACAAAGAAATTTCCGGCTGGGGAATTCCAGGTTCCTTGTGCCCTTATCATAGGTAAAAGAAAAGAATCTACAGATCTTAAAACGTCATTGAACGACGCTTTAAGAGAGCATAATGTAGCTGTATAGATTTCTTTTACATGATACGAAATACTGTTTTTAGACTTTGGTCTAAATACGGAAAATTCATAGAGCAACCGAAATATATTTTTAGTATTTATATTTTGGTTGCTGTATTTTCTGCTATTGCCAAATACAGAGGAGGTCCGTCTAAATACAACAACTATCTGATCTTTAAAAATGTTTTCAGAAACACCCTCCTTCAACAAAATCTTTATGTAGAATATCCACTTCTGCACTTCGATAAAAATCATTACGGAATAATATTCAGTGTACTTATTGCTCCGTTTACAATTTTACCGGACTGGTTAGGAATGATTTTATGGAATATTGCCAATGTAGGTTTGTTTATCTACGCTGTAAAGCAATTACCATTCTCCGAAAAAATGAAATCTTTTTTTGCATGGTTATGCTTTCAGGAGCTTATTACGGCTATGGTAAGTTTCCAGTTTAATGTTGCATTAACAGGACTTATTATACTGTCTGCATGTTTTATTTACCAGAGAAAAGAAAGCCAGTCGGCTATTGCGATTCTTTTAGGAACTTTTGTCAAAATATATGGTATAGTAGGGCTTAGCTCATTCTTCTTTGTTCAGAATAAAAAGAAATTTATTGCAACGTTAATTATCGGTGCAGTTGTATTTTTGGCTATTCCTATGCTTTATTCATCCGTACATTTTGGACTGCAGTCCTATACAGACTGGTATGTAGAACTGGTGAAAAAGAATAATGATAACCAGGTTCTGGGAAATATGCAGGATATATCTTTGATGGGAATTGTAAGAAGAGTTTTGGGAGATGCCAATATATCCAATTTATGGTTTATAGCTGTTGGATTGCCATTATTTGCTTTACCGTATCTTCGGATTAAACAGTATAAGAATCAGGCCTTTCAGTTGATGATCTTAGCTTCTACTTTACTGTTTACAGTGTTATTTAGCTCTGGATCTGAATCTCCAACATATATTATTGCAGTTGCCGGAGTTATGATCTGGTATCTTATTCAGAAAGATAAAAGCAAACTTGTTAATGGTCTTATGTTGTTTGTGCTGATTCTGACTTGTTTCGGTATGTCGGATTTATTCCCTAAATATGTGAAGCAAAACTATATCATAAAATACTCGTTAAAGGCATTGCCTTGCTGTATTGTATGGTTTAGAATCACTTATGAACTGCTGACAAAGGATTTTAATAAAAACTATCAATTGCAATAAAATGAAGAAAATTAATATTGTAATACCAGCCCATAATGAGGAAAAGAATGTTCCTATAATGAGGGAGCGTATCGCTGCTGTATTTTCTTCATTAAAAGATTATACTTATGAGATTATCTTTGTTAACGATGGCAGTCGAGATACTACGCAGCAGGTTCTAGAAGATCTTGCAACCCAATATCCTGAAGTTAGATATATAGAGCTTTCCCGCAATTTTGGACATCAGGCAGCTTTGAAGGCCGGGCTGGATAATGCTGATGGAAATGCTGTGATTTCTATGGACGGTGACCTGCAACATCCACCTGAACTAATTCCACAGCTTATTAAAGAGTGGGAGAACGGACACGATATAGTATATACCATTAGAAGATATAGTGAGAATATTTCTTTAAGCAAAAAACTAACTTCAGATATCTATTATAAAATAATTTCCTCGATGTCCGATTTTACTATAGAAAAAGGGGCAGGTGCAGATTTTAGATTACTGGATGCAAAAGTTATAGAAGAAATAAGACAAAATCATGAGTCTGATCTTTTTATACGTGGATTAGTAAAATGGGTGGGCTACAAACAGAAAGGAATAAAATTTGTCGCCGCTGACCGTGAAAACGGAATCAGCCAATATACCATAAACAAAATGTTTAAGCTGGCATTAACGGGTGTAACATCTTTTAGTGTAAAGCCATTGTATTTTGCTGCATACCTGGGCTTTTTCTTTTCGGCTTTATCACTACTATATGTACCTTATGTTATCTATTCATTTATGAACGGGAGTGAAATATCCGGATGGGCTTCTCTGATCATGACAATAGTTTTCTTCGGGGGATTGCAATTGGTAATGCTCGGTATTATAGGCATTTATTTGGGTAAGGTATTCAAACAGGTTAAAGATAGACCTCTATTTATTATAAGATCTAAAAATTTTTAAATGATTCTATTAAGTTTTGACATAGAAGAATTTGATATGCCTCTGGAATATGAAGGAACAATTCCGTTTGAAGAGCAATTACAAGTTTCCAGAAACGGTTTACAGAATATATTAGCCATTCTAAAAAAACATAATGCAAAAGCAACTTTCTTTTCGACAGTTGTTTTTGCAGAAAATAATAAAGACCTGATTGAGCAACTGCTTTCAGACGGTCATGAACTGGCATCGCATACTTGGTATCATTCAGAGTTTTCAATTGAAGATTTGAAGAAATCCAGAGAAAAACTTCAGGAAGTCTTCGATACTGATATTGTCGGACTTAGAATGCCAAGGATGATGGAAGTAGATGCTGCAGAAGTAGAGAAAGCTGGTTATACTTATAATTCGTCAGTTAATCCTACATGGCTTCCGGGAAGGTATAATAACCTGAAAGTTAGCAGAAGATATTTTCCACAGGGAAATGTACTTCAAATTCCGGCTTCGGTTTCGCCATGGAGAGTACCTTTGTTCTGGCTGTCATTTCATAATTTTCCTGTAAATATTTACAGATACTTAGCAAAGCGTGCTATAAAAAAGGATGGATATCTTAATATTTATTTCCACCCTTGGGAATTTATGGATATTACTAAGAAAGCCTATGCTTTACCTTCTTATACATGTGTAAATACAGGTGATAAAATGGTACAACGATTTGATGAATTTGTACAATGGCTGAAGCAAAATCAATATACATTTGGTACTTTTAAAGACTTCTTAGAAACAACAAAAAAATGAAGATAGGCTACGACGCGAAACGCTTCTTTCATAATACATCGGGACTTGGGAATTACTCACGTGATTTAGTACGTACACTAGCTGAGTATTTCCCGGAAAACGAATATTTATTGTTTGCCAAAAATACTTCTGAAAGAACCAAAGGCCTTTTGGAAAAGGGTAATATTATTTTCAAAAAAATAACCAAAGGCAATCTTGCCCGCCAGATGAAAATGGGAAAAGATGCCCAAAATGAAGGATGCGATATTTTTCATGGTTTATCCGGTGAATTACCATTAAAATGGAATGATAAAAAGATAAAAAAGGTTGTAACAATTCACGATCTTATTTTTCTGAAGTATCCCCAGTTTTATTCTTTTTTTGACCGCAAAATACATACATGGAAGTTTAAGAGAGCAACAAAAGATTCAGATCTTATTATTGCAATTAGTGAACAAACCAAGAAGGATATTATGGAGTATTTTAAAACTCCCGAATCCAAAATAAAAGTAATTTACCAGACCTGTCACGAAGCTTTTAAGCAGAGCTTTTCAGAAGAAGAATTTACCACTGTAAAGGCTAAATTTAATCTGCCGGAACGCTTTATTCTGAATGTCGGAACAATAGAAGAACGTAAAAACCTATTTTCAGTTGTCAAAGCAATAAAAGGAACTGATATTCCATTGGTTGTTGTTGGAAGAGAAACTAAATATAGCCAAAGAATTAGGAAATTTATGGTGCAGAATAATATGGAAAAACAAGTTTTTTTCCTTACCGATGTCAACATGACTGAACTAGCACAGATCTATCAACTGGCAGATATATTTATTTATCCTAGTTTGTATGAAGGTTTTGGTATTCCGGTTATAGAAGCTCTTTTTTCTAAAACACCGGTTATTACAAGTAATGTAAGCTGTCTCCCTGAAGCAGGAGGACCGGATAGCCTTTATGTAAATCCAACCAATACAGAAGATATTAAATCTAAAGTGTTACACTTATGGGAAAATCCCGATGAAGGAAAAAGAAGAGCAGAAAATTCTTTTCAGTTTGTTCAGAAATTTAATGAAAAAGAAATTGCAGAAGAGGTAATGCAGAGCTATACAAATCTTTTAAAGTAATTGTGTCTACTTTTATATTTTAAACTTTTGTTTACCAGTTAATAATTCAAAGAAGAGTTTGAAATCTGAAATCATGCTCCATAGAGGATAGGTAAATGTTGCCGGCTTGTTCTTTTCAAAAAATGCATGACCAACCCAGGCGAAGCCATATCCAACAACCGGAACAAACCAAAGAAGATAATATTTCTCCGAAAAGAACGCATAAAATAGCAAGAGAAATACTAATGCTGTGCCTGTAAAGTGCAATACTCTGCAGGTATAATCTTTATGTTCGGTAAGGTAAAATTTATAAAAATCTTTGTAGTTATCTATTTTCTGTTCCATAATAATAGAATTTAATACTAAGTTAATTAAAACCAGATGATTATAATAAATAAAATTTCAGCCAATTCTTAAAATAAGAAGTGGCTGAAATATATTTTATGTGTTTTTGAGATGTATTTTTTTATTTAACAGATCTTATAAATTCTGCAGCTTTGCTTTCCCATTCCTGGTTTTCTAAAAGAATTTTCACAAAAGCTGAACCTATGATTGCACCATCTGCATGTTGTGTTACTTTTTCAAAGTCAGTTTTGTTTTTAATACTAAAACCAATAAGAACCTGATTTTTCAGATTTAGGGATTTCAGACGTTTGAAATAAGCATCGTTGTCAATTTCCTGATTGGTACCGGTAGTGGAAGAGCTACTTACAGCATAGAGAAATCCTGAACTTAAGCTGTCCAGATACTGAATTCTTTCATCAGAAGTTTCCGGAGTCACCAAAAAAGTAAAATTGATACCATATTGCTCCAAAATCTTTTGATATTTCTTTTCAAATTCTATGGGAGGTAAATCGGGAAGTATTAACCCAGAGACTCCAGAAGTCTTGCACTCCTGACAGAATTTTTCGAAACCGAATTTTAAAACAGGATTCAGGTATCCCATAAGAATTACCGGAATATTGATTTCATCTTTTACTGTCTTTAATTGTTCAAAAAGCTTAGCAATGGTCATTCCGTTTTGTAAAGCCAGTTCATCGGATTTCTGAATAACAGGACCATCTGCAACAGGATCACTATATGGGATTCCCACTTCTATCATATCGGCACCAGCAGACTGAATGGTCTTCATTATTTGCGTTGTATCATTCAGTTGAGGAACTCCGGCAGTAAAATATATATTGAGTTTTTTCATTGTTTAGAGATTAAAAGTTAAGCTAAATGCTTCAAATAAGTTTCCATATCCTTATCACCACGTCCACTAAGGCATATTACAACAACATCCTCTTTATCGAATTTTTTCTGATCCAATACTGCTAAAGCATGTGCAGATTCCAATGCCGGAATAATGCCTTCAAGTCTGGTAAGTTCAAAAGCGGATTTCAATGCTTCATCATCATTTATACTGAAAAACTCTGCTCTTTTATCTTGGAATAAATGCGCATGAAATGGCCCAATACCCGGATAATCCAGCCCTGCGGAAATACTGTAAGGTTCTATAACCTGTCCGTCTTCTGTCTGCATTACAAGACTCTGGCTGCCGTGTAAAATACCTAATGTTCCCAAAAAGGTAGTTGCAGCGCTCTCACCGGAATCTTTACCCAAACCACCAGCTTCTGCGGCAATAATACCAACACCAGGTTCATCTACAAAATGATAAAAGGTTCCTGCAGCATTACTTCCACCACCTACACAAGCAATAACATAATCGGGATTCTCGCGTCCGATATGTTCTTTCAGTTGGAATCTTATTTCTTCACTTATAATACTCTGGAATCTTGCCACCATATCCGGAAAAGGGTGAGGACCTACAACGCTGCCAATGATATAATGGGTTGTAGAGGCATTGTTAATCCAGTCTCTTAAAGCTTCGTTTACAGCATCTTTTAGTGTTTTGCTTCCGGAAGTAGCTGGTATTACAGTTGCGCCAAGCATTTTCATTCGGGCTACATTTGGAGCCTGGCGGGCAATGTCTATCTCGCCCATATAAACAATACATTCCAGTCCCAATAGGGCACAAGCCGTTGCGGTAGCCACACCATGCTGACCAGCTCCGGTTTCTGCAATAATTCTGTTTTTGCCCAAGCGCTTTGCCAGCAGAGCTTGTCCTAGTGCGTTATTAATCTTATGAGCACCTGTATGATTAAGATCCTCTCTTTTCAGATATATATTTGTCTGGTATTTATAGCTGAGATTCTTAGCAAAATAGAGTGGAGTAGCCCTCCCTACATAATCTTTAAGCAGAGCATTATATTCTTTTTTGAAATTATCACTATTGATAATATCCAGATAATTGTCTTCTAACTCTTTTACATTTGGATAAAGCATTTCAGGGATAAATGCTCCGCCGAAATCTCCATAATATCCGTATTGATCAGGATTTTTGTATTTCATTTTTAGTTTTTATAAATGTTGGATATGTTGTATAAATTCTTGTATTTTATCTAAGTTCTTGTCTCCCGGACTATTTTCAAATTTGGAGTTGATGTCCAAAGCAAAAGGTTTTGTTTTTAAGCTTTCTATTGAGGCTATATTTTCAGAAGAAATTCCTCCGCTTAGCAAATATGGCTTCTGTAAATCTAATTGATCCAGAACTGACCAGTTAAATGTTTCTCCGGTTCCGCCATAAGCTTTTGAGTCGGTATCAAAGAGAAGTAAATCTGCACAAGTCTCAAATTCTGAAATCTTGGATTTAAGTACTTCGGAATTTACCTCCTGACCAATCCGAAATACTTTAATAATCTGTGTTTCCGGAATAAGCTTTTTGAGATTGAGTATATATTCTATATTTTCGTCGCCATGAAGCTGTATGTAATTCAAATGTGCCTGTTTAGCAATATCAGAGACTATAGCAACATCTTCATTTACAAAAACACCAACTTTTCCCAAATGCTTTATTTCTGATATTTGTTTCAAATTCAAATGGTTCATGACATAACGTGGCGATTTGGGGTAGAATATAAATCCAAGAAAATCAACTCCGGACTTCTGTAATTCCTGAATCTGACCGCGGTGTGCTAATCCACATACTTTAAGTTTCGGTTGATAGTTTTGCTTTCCCATAGTTACACTGTTATATTATTTCATAGTTACATTGGATAAAAATTCTTTGAATTTTTGGCCCGGATTTTCTCCTTTCATAAAATATTCTCCCATCAGGAAAGCATCGAAACCTTTCTCCTTTAAGAATAAAAAGTCTTCAGTATTGTAAATTCCGCTTTCTGCAACGGATAATGTTCCTGTTGGAAGAAGGTTTTTAAGATTAACAGAATGTTGTAAATCTACTTTAAAGTCTTTTAGATTACGATTATTAATACCAACAAGATCAATATCAGAATTGAAATGTTTTAATTCTTCTTCAGTATGAATTTCTAATAGAACTTCCAGGTTTAATGAATGCGCCAATGCTGTAAATTCAGAAACCTGCTCCGGAGACAGACAAGCTGCAATAAGAAGCACTACATCTGCACCCATAGCTTTAGCTTCATAGAACTGATAAGCGTCAATCATGAAATCTTTACGGAGAATAGGGATGTTGATATTTTCTCTTACAGCTAATATATCTTCTTTTGATCCACCGAAGAATTCTGTATCTGTAAGAATAGAAATACCACTTGCCCCATATTGTTCATAAGAAGAAACAACAGAAAGAGGATTTTGGACATCATTGATAATGCCTTTAGAAGGAGATTTCCTTTTAAATTCAGCAATAATGCCACTTTTGTTTTTTACACTTTCTTTTAATGAAAAAGTCTTACGTGAAAAGAAAGCGTTGTCTTTTAATTCTTCTATTGAAATAAGTTTCTTAGATGCTGCTACTTCCAGCTGTTTTTGAGCAACAATTTTATCAAGTATATTCATCTTTTTAGTTGTCAGTTATTGGTTGTTAGTAATCGGTTATCAGTTATCAGTTATCAGTTGAATTATTAACCATTGATAATTGACCATTAACAATTAGTTATCAAATTCTATTAAAGACTCAGAGTGACAATTCTAGTACTGCATTTAATTTCTAGGCTCACTACAATACGGTGCCACATTGAGCGAAGTCGAAATGTTCAACTTAAATTAGCTCTTAACCAACAACTGTAAACTTTTAAATGCTTTCCCACTTTCCAAGCTTTCTCTGCTTAATGTCAAACAAGAATCGTAATCTCCGTACTTACCTGTATTCTTTAAAGCCATTGCAGCATTGGCTAATACAACAGCATTCTGCTCGTAAGAACCATTACCTTTTAGTATGTTCAGGAAGATTTCTGCTGCTTCCTGCTTACTTACACCACCGAATATACTATCTGCTGTAATAGTTTTAAAATGTAAATCTTCAGCAGAATAAATTTCTTCCCCTTTCTCGGAATAGATTTTAGTATCCTGTGTAAGGCTAATCTCGTCATATCCATCTAAAGCATGTACCAGCATAAACTTCTCTTTTTGTTTTTGAAGTAAATATTGGTATATACGTGCAATTTCTGGATTGTAAACACCAATCATGGAGTATTTTGGTTTTGCAGGATTTACCAATGGTCCCAGTATATTGAAAAAGGTGCGAAGTCCTAACCCCTTACGTAAAGGTCCTACGGCCTTTAATGCAGGATGGAAGAGTGGAGCATGGATAAAGCATATATTAGCCTTTTCCAGGTCTTTTTTCAGGTCCTCTGCATTATCTTTAAACTGATAACCTAATTCTTCCAGTACATTCGAAGCTCCACTTGTAGAAGAAACTCCATAGTTACCATGTTTAGCTACTTTTTGTCCTGCTCCGGCAACAATAAAGCTGGCCAATGTAGATATATTGAAAGTGTTTTTTCCATCGCCGCCTGTACCTACGATATCAACAAGATCATTAGTACCTAAATCTGCAGAAACAGCTAATTGTAATAATGCTTCCTGAAAACCTTCTAGTTCAGCAAGTGTAATGTTTCTCATGAGAAATACGGATACAAAAGCAGTAACCTCATTTTCATTGTACTTATTTTGCGCAATTTCACTAAGTATAGCTTTCGCTTCAGCCCGTGAAAGTGTATGGTGATCGAAAAGGTATTGTAATATCTGTTTCATGGATTATTAAGCATTTAAAAAGTTTCTAAGAATAGTTTCACCTTGTGGTGTAAGGATACTTTCGGGGTGAAACTGTACAGCGTGAACATTGTAGTTTTTGTGTTGCAGCGCCATTATCATCCCTTTGTCGTCCACGGCAGTTATTTCCAATTCTTCAGGAAAGTTTTCGTTAGCTACAGCCCAGCTGTGGTATCTTCCGGCTTCAAAGTTTTCAGGTAAATCTTTAAACAGCAATGTATTGTCTTTTATAACCTGTACGTCAGTGGCCACACCATGGTATATTTCTGAAAGGTTAATAAGGCTTCCGCCAAATGCTTCCGCAATAGCTTGCTGACCAAGACATACACCAAAGATTTCTTTTTTTGGAGCATATTCTCTTATCAAATCCAGAAGTATACCTGCTTCAGAAGGAACCCCCGGTCCTGGTGAAAGAATGATTTTGTCATACTGATCTACTTCAGCAAGTGTGATTTGATTATTCCTGATTACGTCTACAGAATGTCCGACTATTCTTTCAATGATCTGTACAAGGTTATATGTAAAACTATCGTAATTGTCAAAAACTAATATCTTCATAATTGTTAATTCTCAATGGTTAATTGTTAATGTTATTTTTTGTGGTTTTAATAATGCTTGTTATCAATTTTATGATCTCAACAGCATCCTCATTAATACTTTCAAATTCTTGGACTGAAAGATAATCAGTAGCCTGAAATAATTCCAGCCAGTAAATCGTTTCATTAATTTCTTTTTGGGCGATAGATAGCTTATGTATGAAGTCTGACTTACTTTGTGCATGTTCACTTTCTCTTATCATTGCACCTACACTGGTTCCACTTCGCAATATCTGTTTGCTTAAAATAAACTCTTTTTTATCGCTTGATAAATACTGATAAAGCTTTATGATCCGAACCGCAAAATCAAAACTTTTCTGTTTAATGATGTTATCCTCTTTCATAAGCATTAACAATTAATAATTAACCATTTTACTGGCTTTCTTTAATGCAGATTTTAATGCATTTAATTTGTTTTTTACTTCCTGCACTTCACTTTGAGTATCGGATTTTGCTACAACTCCGGCTCCGGCCTGGTAATAAAGTGTATTGTTCTTACTAAGGAATGTCCGGATCATAATAGCCTGATTACAGCTTCCGTCGAATCCTACAAATCCGATACAGCCACCATAGTAACCTCTGGAAGTTTTTTCATATTTATCAATAAGTTCCATCGCCATATATTTGGGAGCACCACTTAGTGTTCCTTGTGGGAATGTAGTAGCAATCATTTCAAAAGGATTTGTTCCTACAGCAACGTCTGCGGTAACCTCGCTTACCATATGAATAACATGAGAAAAGAAGTGGATTTCTTTTAGCTTGGAAACTTTTGTGTTTTTACCCATTATGCTAAGGTCATTTCTTGCAAGATCCACAAGCATTGTATGCTCAGCATTTTCTTTTGGATCTTTTTTTAGTGCTTCTGCCGAAGCCAGATCCGTTTCTACATTTCCGGTACGCTTAAATGTTCCGGCGATTGGATGGATGATTGCTTTCTGATCTTTTATAATCAACTGGCTTTCCGGGCTGGAACCAAAGATTTTGTAACTTCCATAATCGAAATAAAACAGGTAAGGGGATGGGTTGATATTTCGCAACGCTCTGTAGACATTGAATTCATCTCCTGAAAACTGTTGCTCGAATCTGCGACTGAGTACCATCTGGAAAGTATCGCCTCTCATCGCATGCTTTTTAGCCATTTCTACTAATTCAGCCATTTCTTCATCAGTAAGGTTGGACTTCTCCTCATCTTTTGTTTCAAAAGGAAATACAGGCGCATTTTTTTGATTGATAAAGGTTTCCAGAGTAGAGAAATCAGATTCCAGCCCTTTGATTTTATTCTCGAAAATTGTCATTTCGTCATTGAAATGATTAATGGCAATTACGTATTGATATAACCTGTAACGCATTAGCGGAATATCGGTTTCCGGAGAAGCTGGCTTGAATTTTACAGTATCGAAGAACTGAACAGCATCGTAGCTTGTGTATCCGTATAATCCCTGCGCCAGATTTGCCAATGGATGTTCAGATTTTCCCGGAACAAAACAATTGGAAAACTCCTGTAAAACCTGTGTGAGTTTTTCACTTCCTAGCTGGTATTTTTCAGGTGCCTGATTAGGGAATTTAACTTCTATTTCTGTAAGGCTTTTAATCTCAATACCGGAAATTGCATTTACACAGATAAAAGAGTAATTGTTACTTGTATTTTGGTTTCCGGCACTCTCTAACAGAATAGTATCACGGTAACGGTCGCGAAGACGAAGATAGATTCCTATAGGTGTATACAGGTCACTCAGATAATTTTTATGTTTGGTTGTAATGTTAATGTTCTGGTTAAAATTCATGGTTCAATATTGTAAGTATGGTTAAAAAAAAGACTTCGACACAATATGCCGAAGTCTTAAACTCTTTTCTAATATTATTTATCCTAATTATAATACATAGAGGAAGCGCCTAGATCCGACATAGATTTGGAAAGCCACCACCAGTTAGTATTATTAGTATTAAATTTCATATGTATTATTTATCTGCTTTGAAGCAGTTAATATTTTATCGGAGCAAATGTAAATATTTTTTTGATATAAAAAATACTTTCTGTTATTTTTTTGAATAAAAATTTTTATAAAACTCCCAATTCTCATCTGTATCATGTATGATATCCAGCTCTGTTTCTACATTCGCGGCCATATTAATGGCAACAATTGCACTGTGTACATCGGAAGTGTATACGTACCATACTCTTCTGTTTTTACCAGTAAAGGATAGGGCTAAAATAGCTTTGCCTTCTTTCGCAAATTCCTTTTCAAATTTATGCTCAAGATTATCCAGTTTACCCAGCATAGTTTCGTCCGGTAGATTTGTCTTATCATTTCCTCTAAAACGATAAGCAATCTCCAATCGCTGAGAATATTTTCCGGAAGCAATATGTTCATCGATGTTTTCTTTACCGCGAAGGAATACAACATTTCCTTCTTCATCGTGAAACCTGTAGTTAAACCAACTGCTCATATTTTTTATTCAGTTTACTGTTTTTGTATCCATAAGTAAAGTAGATAACCAATCCTATTGCTAACCAGATAAGGAACATCGTCCAGTTAGATAAGCCTAGCTCCGTCATTAGATATAGGTTGAATAAAATACCAAGTATAGGGATTAATGAAAATTTATATTTAAGAGCAGCTATAGCAAGACCTGCCCATACAGCTATAAAAACAACAAGCAAGGGCTTCTCTGCAATAGATTCTTTAATCAGGGCAATGCCAAACTTATTATATACGATGATACCTGTTGCTATCAATAAGATTCCTATCAGATATTTACCATTAATGTATGGGATCTTGAATTTAGCAGTTTTGCTGTATCCTTTGTAATCCAGATATAGGATTCCGGAACATACCATAATAAAGGCAAAGAATGTACCTACACTGGTTAAGTCTACTACAAACTGCATATCCAGAAACATAGCCGGAAGTCCAACCAGAATACCGGTGATAATAGTAGAGTAGCTTGGTGTTTTGTACTTAGGGTGAATTTTACCGAATTTCTTACCTAAAAGACCATCACGGCTCATTGTCATCCAGATTCTTGGCTGTCCGATCTGATATACAAGAAGCGCACTGGTAATTGCAATAACGGCACTTACAGAGATTACACCTGCAATAAAATTCATTCCTACTTTCCCGAAAACAAAGGCTAACGGATCATCTACACGTAGTTCTTTATAGTTTACCATTCCCGTAAGAACAAGAGAGATAATGATATATAAAACAGTACAAACTACCAATGAATAGATCATAGCTCTTGGCATATCCCGCTGTGGATTTTTACATTCTTCGGCAGTAGTGGATATAGAGTCGAAACCAATAAAGGCAAAAAAAACAGCTGCTACACCTTTTAGAATTCCGCCTACACCATTTGGCGCAAAAGGAGACCAATTTTCAGGCTTTACAAAGAAGGCACCTGCAACTATAACCAAGGCAATAATACCTAGTTTTAGGATTACAAGGCCATTACTTACATTTTTAGATTCTTTAATCCCTACAAATACCAATGCAGTAATTAATACGGTAATTAAACCTGCAGGCAAATCGAAAAGAATATGGAGATTCCCTATAACAGGAGCTGTTTCGTATGTTTTGGCTGCCGCAATAATATTACTAGGCAAGTGTTCTCCGACTTTAGCATGCAAAACCTGTTCGTAGGCACGTGATGCAGAACCTGCATCTATTGCCAGCCAATCGGGCCACTTTATACCAAATCCCTGAAGCATAGAGGTGAAATATTCGGACCAGGAAATAGCAACAACCATGTTTGATACAGCATATTCCAGAATAAGCGCCCAGCCAATAATCCAGGCAAATATTTCTCCCAGAGAAGCATAAGCATAGGTGTAAGCACTTCCACTTACAGGGATCATAGAGGAGAATTGTGCATAACACAGTGCTGTAAAAATACAGGCTACAGCAACCATTAGAAATAGTAAGCTTACTGCGGGACCACCATCATAAGAGGCTCTGCCTATGGTACTGAATATTCCGGCACCAATAATGGCTGCAATCCCGAAAAACGTTAAGTCCCTTACACTAAGGATTCTTTTTAAACCAGATGGGTCTTCGCCATCTTTTTTCGACGCTAAGTCGATTATATTTTTCCTTCTGAAAAGTTGCTTCATAAGTTGGACTTTAATAGTTGAGAAGCACAAAAGTAAAATAAAATATAATAAAGCTTTAATAAAAATTAACATAATGTTAATTCCCGGAAAGAAAATATCTGGAAATCAATGGCAGAGTAGCAGATGCTATTTTAAATAAAGATTAAATCAGAAAAAGCTGAACTATATGTTTGCAATAAGCTTTCTGATAAGAGAAATTTGTCCCAAATGGTAATAGCAGTGTTCAATCATTCCTTCAACATTTCTAAGGTTAGTACCATACTTTTCATCTATAAAAGCTTCCTGTAATTGTTCATCAGATATTTCTTCTACTTTAGCAGCAAACATTTCTGCATTTCTCAAAAAATTATCTGTAAGCTTCTGCCAGTCTGCTTCATTTTCTATAGGAGGAAGATCAAAACTATACTGATCTTTTATTTCAAGTTTACCTGTATTAAAAGCGTGCAAAACTCCTGAAAGATAGTAGTTAAGATGAAAGGTGAGTGCTGAAATGGTATTTAGATTTCCA
This sequence comes from Elizabethkingia bruuniana, assembly GCF_002024805.1. Taxonomy (NCBI): domain Bacteria; kingdom Pseudomonadati; phylum Bacteroidota; class Flavobacteriia; order Flavobacteriales; family Weeksellaceae; genus Elizabethkingia; species Elizabethkingia bruuniana. The sequence goes on along the minus strand of NZ_CP014337.1, from coordinate 1,639,263 downwards.
ACCTTATGGATAGCCTGCCGCCAGGTAACCAGTTGTAACTGTTCTTTACAATTAGTATTGGCTATCCAATGTCCGTTGAGTAGTACTTCGCGTAATCGATTTGCAATGGTGGTACTTTGTTTCATGACACTATATTTTATTACAGTTAATTTTCACATATTGCTAAAATTACAAATTATTCAGGCTCAATTCTGTAAAGTTAATTTATGCTTTTTTTAACAACTACGGTTTATGGCAATCACTAAGTTTTTAGTACTTTTACCCGAAATATACCATTACTACAATAAATCTTATTGGTTTATCGTTGTAGAAGAAGACGTTTAACACCTACTTTTTATTAATGAGTCCTAAAAACATTCTCATTTACGCCGGGCTTTTTGGTGCAGTAACTCCTGCATTCGCCCAACAATCGGCCTTCTTTAAGAATAGAGAAGAGTACAGAACATCCTTAGCAGAGAAGCTTTACCAGAATAAAATCTATAAAGCAGCACAATACGAATTTGCACGCCAATATTTTTATCAGAATCCGGAGGGAGCCAGGAAAGAGGCATCCCTTTTCTATGATAATATTATAGGCGTAATCCTGAATCAGAATCACTCTGAAGAAGGATTGGAAGCTTTTACAAAAAAGTATCCGAAGAGTGCTTATTTTGCTTTGGCGAATGGTCCTTTAGCAGATTATTATCTGGCAAAAAAGGATTTTCCAAAAGCTTTGGAGAGCCTGAAGAAAGTAAATCAGTATAACCTGAGCAAAGAGGAAAATACACAGTATATCCTGAAGTTGGGTTATGCCAAATTTATGACAGGTGATACCAAGGGAGCTATTGAGGCATTGGATGAAGCTTATGCCAATGCTAATGAAGATGGTAAAAAGGATGTAGCTTATATGCTTGGACATTTACAATATGCAGAAGGCAATACTGAAAAAGCATTCCAGTATTTCGATACTATAAAGGATAACCCTAAGTATGCACAAACCATCCGCCCTTACTATGTACAGTTATATTTCAATCAGAAGAATTATGACAAGGCTATAGAAGAAGGGAAATCATTACTGAATGAAAATATCTCCAAAGATTATACTGCAGAAGTAAACAAAATTATTGGAGAGTCTTACTTTATGAAAAAGGATTATGCTGCTGCATATCCTTATCTAAAAACATATCTGAACAGTAAAAGCGTTCCTTCAGAAAGTGATCTTTACGAAATGGGATTCGTAGCGGCACAGATGAAGCGTTATGATGAAGCGGTTAGCTATTACAATCAGTTAATCAGCTCTCAGTCTGCTTTGGCACAAAATGCATATTACCAGCTAGGAAATGCATATCTGGAAGTAGGAAAGAAACGTGAGGCATTATCGGCATTCCGCTCGGCTTCACAAATGAACTATGATTCCAGAGTTCAACAATTGGCTTATGAGCAATATGCTAAACTGGGTTATGATATCGGTAACCCGTTTGAATCCAATTCTCAGGTTATTCAGAATTATTTAGCTAAATATCCGAATGCAGGAAATTCTCAGGAGATGAAAGGTCTTTTGGTAAAGTCTTACCTGTATTCCGGCAACTATAAAGAGACACTTTCTGCGATTAAAAAGTTGGGAAGCCAGTCTGCAGAAACTGCTAAAATTGAGCAGGAAGCAGCTTTCTTATTAGGTACTGAAGAATTTAATAAAGGAAACTTTACTGAAGCTGAAACGCTTTTTGAATATTCACTGAAGTACAACTACAACAAAGACTTCAATGCCCGTGCACAATACTGGATGGGGCAGAGTCAATACCAAATGGGGGATTATGGTTCGGCAACAGAAACTTTGCAGAAGCTATATAACTCTGGTGTAAACTTCGAAGAAAAACAACAATTGCCATACGATCTGGCATATGCATACTTTAAGAACAAAAAGTTCGAGGATGCTCAGAAATACTTTAAGTTATATCTGCAAGATCCTAAAGCTGAGTTTAAAAATGATGCCGAGCTTCGTTTAGCGGACACGCATTATGCAAACAACGAGCTGAATGATGCTATTGCTATCTATGATCAAAATGCAGATGGCACAGATTATACCCAATTCCAAAAGGCAATGTCTTTAGGATTTAAAGGGGACTCTGAAGCTAAAATTACTGCTCTGAAGAAACTTATTTCCACTTATAAGAATAGTGAGTATACAGACGATGCTCAGTATGAAATCGGTGTAGCTTACGCATCTGACGAAAGGTATGCTGAGGCGAATGATTACTTTAATCAGGTAATTAAAACTTCTCCGGATAAAGATTTGGTTGCAAATGCTTCCATCTACAGAGCGCAGAATTATGCAGATCTGGGGCAGGCAGATAAAGCTATTGCTGAATTTAAAAGTTTAGGAAATACTTACAAAGGGACAGCTTATGCTGACAAAGTAGTAGCTGCAGCTAAGACTGTATATCTTAAAAACGGAGATACAGCAGGCTACCAAAGTTTTGCTTCATCTCTGGGTGTTAAAATAAGCAGTGGTGAGCTAGATGAGATTAACCTTTCTACAGCACAGAAGCTTTATGCTAATAAAGACTACAAAGGAGCAATTACTTATTACGAAAAATACCTGACCCAACGTCCAACAGGCGAGAAGCTGTATCAGGCACAATACGAATTAGGGGAAAGCTACTACCAGACTAAGAATAATACAAAAGCTGCTGTTGTTCTTAATGAAGTAGCAAATACTCAAAACGAATATCAGGAAGATGCACAGGTAAGGTTGGCTCAATTGTACATTGCACAAAATAATCCTGCCGAAGCTAAGAAATATCTTCAAAATCTTGTGAATTCATCCAATGCCGGTATAAAGAATTATGCTGTTACAGAAATGATGAAGATTGCTGTAGATGCAGAAGACTTTAGCCAGGCAGAAAAATATGCAGATCAGGTTTTAGCCAATACTAAAAATTCTCCTTCAGTAAAAGAGCAGGCTCAGATTATCAAAGCCAGAAGTTCTATGAAGCGTGGTAATGATTCTGAAGCTAAAAAAGCTTATACAGCTCTTGAAAAATCTGCTAATCCGGAGGTTGCTGCAGAAGCGCTATATGCCAAAGCTTATTATCAGAACAAAGGAAAAGCATTTAAGTCTTCTAATGAAACGATCTTTAAGCTTTCCGACAACTATGCTTCTGAAGAGTACTGGGGAGCTAAATCCCTGGTATTAATGGCTAAGAATTATCTTGCATTAGGAGATAAATATCAGGCATCTTATACAGTAGATCAGATTATTGCTAATTATAAAGATTTCCCGGATGTAGTAACAGAAGCTAAGCAGGTGAAATCTCAAATCAAAAAGTAAGTTTTTAAATTAATGCAGCGATGATCCGCTAAATGCGGAAAATAAAAATATACGAATGAAAAAACATATTCAATATATAGCAGTTATCGGTGTTTTAGGAGTAGCAGGAGTACAAACTGCCCATGCACAGATTAAAGAAGAAAAACTGGTTCTTAATCGTAAGCGTGAGCCTGAAGTAAAGAAAATTGAGAAAAAGAAAACTTCTGTACCTACAGAAAAAAACTTCCCGCCAAAAGGGAAGGACTCTCTGAAATATCAGGTAACTAATATTCCTTTGATTTCAGATTTCAAAACTTCTACTATTAAAGGTGAAGATATCTCTCCTAAATTCAATACAGGTTATAACCGTAACTATTTCCAATTGGGATATGGTAACTATGGTAAGTTTCTGGTAGACGGAAATGTTTCCGGAGAAATACAACCTAATCTGGAGGTTGGTGCAGATGTACACCATATCTCTACAAGCGGATTAAAAAAGTACTATAACTGGGATTCTAAACAGCAGAATACTGAAGCAAACGTATTTTTAAATTCATACGGTGAAGTAGGAAAGTTGAATGTAGATGCAGGAATCGAACTAAACAACTACAATTACTACGGAAATTATCAGGATGTTATCCAACCAGCTAACAATGCAGACCTTAAGCAAAGCTATACCAAATTTGGCGTTAATGCTTATTACGATTTTTATGCTAATAATTACCTGAATGATATCCGTGTAAAAACAGCATTTACCAAAGACCATTTTAATGCTAAAGAGAATTTCTATGATGCATTAGTGAATTTTGCAAAACACGATCTTACCATCAGTTCATCTGACGGTATTACCATGAATGCCGATTTAGGCGTCGGGATACAAGGTGTAAATACACAGTTTGATATTCTGAATAAAAATGAGTCAACTCATTTTGTGGCAAACTTTACACCTGAAGTTACTTTCTTTAAAGGGAATCACTATTTGAAAATCGGATCGCGTTTTACATCGCTTACATCCAAATATCAGACTGCAACAACGGATAGAACCAGAAATAATAAATTCTATTGGTTCCCGACTGCTGAGATCTTAATTGCACCAAAAGATGAAGTTAAGTTTTATGCTGGGGTAGATGGTGGTATTAAACTAAATACTTATACAGATTTGTTACATGACAATCCATTCCTGGTATCAGATCTTCAGCTTCGTCCGACAGAGACCAAATACCATATTTATTTCGGTATTAAGGGTGATATTGAGCAGAACTTTAAATATGACATTAACGCAGGCTACAGCAAGCTGAATGATATGTTATTCTACAAATCGAATAACTTGTTCTCTACAGATCCTTCCGCTCAAAGAAATGCTTACGATTATCTGAATACTTTTAACACTGTATATGATAACGGAAATCTAAGTGAAGTTACCATCAATGCTCAGTATTTCCCATTGGAAAACCTAAACTTTACAGGGGAATTAAAATACATGAGTTACTCACTGAAAAACTTTAACAATGCATTTTATAAGCCTGTTGTACAAACAACTTTAGGGGCGAAGTATTCTATGCTGAACAAAAAGTTAAACCTTGGTTTTAAAGGTATTTTTGTAACTGACAGAAAAGCGAATGCTTTCGATGTACAGCCATTAGGTACCAATAACCAGTATACAACTACTGAAACAAATGACAGAAAGGTATCCGGATATGTAGATCTTAATCTTTCTGCGGAATACAAATTACACAAGAACATCAGCGTTTTTGTAATGGGGAATAACCTAACCGGAACATCTTATCAGAACTATTTAGGCTACAAAGTAATGGGAGCTCAGGTACTTGGCGGAATCAAGCTGGAATTTTAAGGAAAATAATTGCAAATTCCCGTAATAAGTACTTATTTTGCAATCCGAATAAGGGAGGCCCCATAGTTTAATGGATAGAATTAAAGATTCCGGTTCTTTAGGTTGAGGTTCGATTCCTCATGGGGCTACAAACCGTCTTGTTAACAAGACGGTTTTTCATTTTTACCCCCGAAAATATTATTTATAATCTATTTTTAAATAAAAAAGGCCCCGATTTCTCAGAACCAACCAAATCACATTCCCATACAATAACCTTCTGGGAATTTATAATACTATCCAAGAAGTAAATAGAAACATTTTTGAAGTTTTACGGGAAACCCGTATGGAAAAGAAAAAACCCGAGGTTAATCGGGGTTAAATATGAATTAAAGTTTAGTTTTAATATTTGCAAGTTACTCAATAGTACCAGGAGTAGTTTCTAAAATATCATCAATTTTCTTAGTTTTAATATTATAGTATACCTCAAGAACTTTTGTATCCAAAGGAATATTCCATAAATAAAGTTTCTTTTTATCCTCGTTAGATACTATCTGTTTGGGAATAAGTGATACTTTTAAGTATTTGGGAGAAGTATATTCAATAAATCTATAATCTCTATAATAATTAGGATACCCTTTATTTATTTTACTGAAACTTTTTTCAAATTCTTGCAATAATTGCATATATTTTGTTTCGCTACCCAAGAATTTAAAATCTGTAGCATCAATTTTACCTTCCATATTACCAATTTTTACATATTTAAATCTGGAGGGAGTATTTTTTTTACTTTGACTATAGTAAAAACAACTTGCTCCAAATAGAAAAATTAGTGCCAATATTTTTATTTTCCACATGGTGATTTACTATTAAAGGTGTTATTTGCTTCTGTTATTTTATCTTTTTTAGCCTGAGAAAGAGCTCTATATGCATCAGTCTGTTGAAGACCAGTCCAAACCAAATTTTCATAATCAGCTTTACTATGATTATACCCATCAAATTGCCCCAAAGCCGCTACTATTTTAGGAATATAATATTCACTTATAAATCTATGCTGAGCATCTTCTCCTTGATAATATTCCTTCCTATATGCTTCCAATAATGTTGGAAGATTTTCAGAATTTATTTCTTTTATACTTTTAGCTCCATCCCACCCTGCGTTTACTAAATCATGAATCATTTTGGCATGCACCATTTCATGAATAAAAGTTGTGGCAATTCCAAGTGGAGAAGAACCCATTGCTTCTGTATTCATATCTATACTAATATAGCCATTTTTTATCATATCTGCACTTACAAGAGTTTGTCCCATTATAAGTGCTCCTGGTTTCGAAGAAATAGGTTTTACATTAAAGCTTAAATTAAGTATAGAACTACTTCCTTTAAAGTCTCCCAATAAGTTATTAAATAATCCTGCTCGACTTTTTAAGGTTTGATAAACATCATTAGCACATTTGTTATTTTTTAGGTTTCTATCATCTATATGTTGTTTTACCCATTCGTCAACTGGCGTACTTGGAGCACCATAATCAGTACAATCTTGATATTCAGGACACTTTCCTTTAGGCGGTTCGGTTGGATTCCATCCCGGATTAGGTGGAATTGGAAGAGGAGGTGTACCACCTCCATCATCTGGTTTAGCAGGAACATTGATCTCGACTTCTTCAATATCTTTGCAGGGTTGCTCTTCACTACAGCCTGTACCATCACCTTTAAAAGCCATAGGCTTTATACTCGCATTTAAAGCTATAGAACCTTTTCTTTTCTGATATGTTTTAAATGCTTCATCAAACAATGATATATTACTGGTATAATACTTATCATTAGTATCTATATTGTAAAAAGTTAAGTAGGTTTCATTCTTTGACAGAACTCCTACAACTAAGTCTTTAACTACACCTTTTTCGATCTTAGGAAAAATCACCCACTTATCATCATTAGCACCTCTAATTACTTGTGATCTTATATTGAATTCCACATAAGATTCACTTGCTTGTAAAATAGCAGCATTTTTGTTGATACTAGCACTAAGATTTCTTATTGCAGGATTGTTATTATTAACTCCAGACAAATTTGTTTTGTGCAAGTTATCATATCGCTGTACTAGATATGCAAAGCCATTAGCATAATTAACTACTTTCTCTTCTTTCGGAACAAAGACCGCAAATCTTTTGTCCTCTAATTGTTTTTGAGTTATTGCTCCATCTTCCGTACGACAGGAAGATAATAGAGATAAAATTAGAATTCCCCATAATGCAGGATAAAATAAATGTTTTTTCATATATGTTAATTTTTGTTTTCGGTTCGTTAAACTTATAAATAATTTTTCACATATTTATTTAACATAATTTATTTTCTTTTACGGTAAACCGTAATGACGTGTAAAAAATTTATTGTAATAGAAAATCCCAACAATTCGTACGGTATTATCATAGTTATATCTTATGATTGAGCTAAAATATTAGTTTTTGTCGATTTATTCTTTAATATTTAATTGTGATATATCTCTTTATTGAGAATTATAAATATATTTGCGTCCACCCATTTAAATATTAATATAAATGAAAAAAATACTCACTCTTTTTTTTCTCACCATCCCGTTTATGGGATTATTGCAAGCTCAGACTTCTGTCAAAGGAGATTCTATAATCCAATCTAATCTTTATAAACAATACAAATCAGAATTTGAGCAATATGAAAAGCGGCATGGAAAGTATATCCAAACCAACAATACAAAAATGCATTATCTGGAATGGGGAAGTACTATAAATCCCACTCTTATTTGGATTCACGGAACATATAGTAATGCTTACGAACTTTACGAAATCATAGAGCAGCTTGTTCAGCTTAACTTACATGTTATAGCTGTTGATTATTATGGACATGGATTTACTTCAATCCCTCAAAAGGATGTATCTATATATGATGTAGCGGATGATATTAAGTTTTTGTTAGATAAATTGAAGATAAAAAAAGCAATTATTGGTGGTTGGTCAAGAGGAGGAAGTATAAGTACAGCTTTTTATAGTGCTTACCCGGAGATGGTCCAGGCGCTTGTTCTGGAAGATGGTGGTTCAGTAGCCTGGGATTTTGGTGTGAAAGCTTCAGATATTGAGAAAGATATTGCAGAAACAAAACAATATTATAAAAATAAAAAGACATTGGTATTTGATACCGAATTTGATGCATACTGGTATATGTACAATAATTGGGGAATAAAAGGGAAACAGGGTGAAAAACTGAAGAAAGAAATTTTCACATCATATGCAAGGATTAAGAAAAATGAAGCCGGGAAGTATGAAATAAATCCCGGCGCGGAAGAACTGACTGGAGAAAATTCTGCGGAAGAAAACATTGCTATTATTTATACACCATTTACAGCAAAAAAAGCTTTTGGAGCTTCTACACATCAGCTCAATCCTAAAATTATCTACCGTAATCTAAACAAGCCAATGCTCATTTTCGACCCTGTTAGTAAAAATGACTGGTTTGATTTTAAGGACGAAAATACTGCGCTCACAAATGCTCATCAGCAATACATTATCCATAAGATTTATAAGGATACCTGGCATGGTGTGAAAGATGAAAGACCAACTGAAGTGATAGAGGATATCAAGACGTTTTTAATTCAAAACAAACTTATCAAGTGAGATTTTTACTAGTTACTATTCTGGTTTGTAATTTTTGCATCGCACAGAAAAAAGATTTATTATTAGATAAAACTTTAAAGAAAGATAGCATAAAGGCTGAGTTTGCAGAGCTTTATAATTTAACCAATACCATCCATCCCGGACAGTTTATGTTTTGTTCGAAAGCCAATTTTGACAAAACATATATAGATTTAAAAAAATCAATCAAAACAGATTTGTCAATTGTTGATTATTACAAATTAACAGCCACTTTAATGGCGAAAATAAAAGACGGGCATACTGCAGCTGACAGAACGCAAATCAGCAATTTATTGAAAAACAGAGCAGTTTTTCCTTTCAGCATTTATAAAATTAAAGACCAATATTATTTAGATAAATCAACCCCGGAAAATAAAGACTATGCAGGTTTAAGAATTTTAAAAATAAATGGAAAAGAAATCAGTTCAATCGTAACTGAAATCCAAAAATACATTCACCTCGAAGGCCAAAATGAGACCGGATTAAATGCGCGGTTTAGAAATTTTCCCTTTTACTATTTCATATATAATCAGGTTAATAAATTTGAAATTGAGTATCTGGATCAAAAAAAACAGAAGCAAAAAATTGACTTAAATGGAGTGTCATATGAGACTTACACAAAGGAGATTAAAGAAAACATTGAACCATTAACTACCGAATTTAAGACAGACAATTTAGCTATTCTGAAATTCCACTCTTTTGAGAATGGCTATAATGAAGCTGACAGAAAAATTGCGGAAAAGAAATTGGACGTTTTCTTTAACCGCCTTGATAGTCTGAAAACCGAAAACCTAATCATTGATTTGCGGGATAATGGAGGTGGCTCTGCTGATATTGCAAACTACTTATTTTCTTATTTGACTAATAAACCTTATTACTACTTTGATTATGTCGGAGCAAAGTATAATACAACAAAGCAATGGAAACATTATGCCCAATATCCTAATAATATTGAGGAAATTATTATAGCCGAAACCAAACGCAAAAATGGACTGAATTGTTATACCGAAACCGACGCAGAAGACTATTGGTGGTTTGAAAAGCAGCAAAACAAACCCAATTATTATAAAGGAAAAATCAAAGTTTTGATTAATGGTGGATGCTTTTCAACCACGGGGCATTTACTGGCTTTGATGCGGGAATATAAGATTGGCAAATTTTATGGAGAATATTCCCAGGGAAGCAACTACAGCAATGCTGGTGGACAAGCATTTGTGCTGCCTTATTCTAAAACATTGGTTTGGATACCTACTTCTCAGTATAAAATGAGAACTCCAAGTTTCCAATACGACCCAAAAGGAATCAAGCCGGATATAGAAATACAAATTGAACCAAATGATTTGAAGACTGGGTTTGACAGGCAAATGGATTTTGTAGTAAAGCAGATAGGAGTTGATTGATCCGGGAAATCCAAGCCAAATAATTAAAGGCTGAAATATAAATTCAGCAATAGATATTCATACTTAATGTTTACGAAAAATTATATTTAATGTAACTCTAATTCAGTTTATTGAACATTATATTTCAAGTAATTAGTATCAATATAAATTGACATTGTGGCTTTGGAGCTTACTTTCATACCATAGTAGGAGGCGGGTGACCAGTTTTGAAAGGTATCCTTTCTTAATGTATTTTTCAATATTTTGCCAACTCTTTTATCAGATTCTTTAATCATTTCAAATGATCCGATTCTGCCATTTTTCTTTATTATAAATGTAAAAGTATTTTCGCCAAAATTGATATTGTCAGGAAACCGTAAATATTGGCTCAGTAATAATCGAAACAGATAAGCTCCTCCTTCTTTAAAATAGACATCTCTTTTTGCTCCGCAGCATAGTATTTCTATATTTTTATCTTTACTCTCTGGGCATTTGGATAGTTTATCAACTTTCTTTTGTACTCTGTTGGATAGTATATCTGTTGCATGGAAATACCCTATAACTGGTTTTATATAATTTTGGGAATAGCAAAATACCCCGAAAAGAAAAAGTATAATGTAAAGTAGCTTTTTTTTCATATTAGTGTGATAGTGAGTGCTAAAATAATAATATAATATTGTTTTTAAATTTAGAATGTCCCATATATCCTGTAATTAAACAATTTTTAACTTGAATCTTTTATTTTTAATTATTAAAGATATTTAGTGAATAGATAAATTAATTATTTTTGGTAATTAACTATAATCACTAAATAACAGATTCTAAAAAATGAAAAAGACATTTATATTAATTCTCCTTTTAAACTTATGTGTTCAATTTTATGCTCAAAATAAATTATCATCTAAAGATAGTATCGATACATTCTACAATCAATTATTTAAAAATTTAAAGACAAGTTATTTATATAAAAACGATGTAAACTGGAAAGGAGTTATTACTGAAACGAATCAAAATCTGTCTAAATATGATAATTTCAATTCTTCTTTAAGTGAGATTGAACCATTATTTAACAAAATTGGTGCCACGCATTGTAACATTTATTATAAAGACAAGGTTTATAGTTCAAGTATAAAATCGATAAATGAAAAACTAAGTGATGAATGGGAAAAAGCATATGCGTCAAAACCGAGTTTTAAAACAAAAATAATTAATAATGAATTTGGCTATATACTGATTCCAAAAATTATCTTTTCAGATATTAGTGAGAAAAATGTCCATAGAATTGCACAACCGCTCTATGATGAAATAGCAGATTTAAAATCCAAAAATAATTTAAAAGGTTGGATTATCGATTTGAGGTTTAATACAGGCGGAAACTCTTGGCCAATGTTACTTGCTTTATATGATTTTTTAGGAAATAATGATATCAATGGCTCTCTAAATATAGACAAAAAACAAATCAATAAAATAAAATTAGATAAAGGAGTATATTACAACAATTCCAAGAAAGTATCTTACATAACCCCCCATGGTCAACTATTAGATCAGGCAAAAGTTGCTGTCATAACAAGTGCTGCAACCGGAAGTTCAGGAGAAATTGTTGCATTGTCATTTAAAGGGAGAGCGAATACTATCTTTATAGGACAAGAAACTTTTGGTGCGACTACAGGAAATATAAAATCTTCATTGCCTTTTGGCAGCTATATGGCTTTAACAACATCTTATGACTGCGATAGGAACGGGAATTATTATAAAACTATCTCCCCGGATATTGTAATTTTAAAGGAAGATAATTTCGAAAACTTATTATTGGATAAAAATATTCAGGAAGCTATTAAATATATTACAAGAGTATAATTAAAGAAGGAAAAAAGTTATACTATATTTTAATGCTCTTTTCGTCAAAAGGTTTGAAATAGTCTATTTTAATGGTTTTGATATACTTAGAATTTATAATAAACTATTGTTTGTTGATGACCTTATTAGCTGGAATTTTTGTTTGTCAAGATGTTTATCGTCGCTGGTACAATTTTACAATATAACAAAATCAGATTCTTAAATAAATTGTATATGTTATTGATATAGTATTATATAAATGAGCTTTTAAGTATCTGTAAATATATTTATATTTGAATAACTCTTATAACTCTCCTCCATACAAATAAAAAATGATATTAAATAGAAATGCCGGAATTGGACTTTTTAAAAAAAATACACATAATGAAGAAGGTCTCTTTCTTTTTGATTTTAATGCCCAGGAAAGAATCTATTTAAAAGCATATTCGGAGTGGAAACCCGAAAGTGTTTCACCTGATGGGAATAAAATTGCAATCACAAATTACCCGTCAACAAAAACAAAGTATTCTAAAACAGATCTGATAGTAATGGATCGTAATAGTCAGAATGTATTACTTGATACTCATAAATATTTTGTTCTTGATACAGCATTTGACGTGGCAGGAAGCAAACTATTGGTTACTGCACATAAAATGAAAACCTTCTGTCTTGATATATTTAAAAATGAAATAATTGCTGAACTTCCTAAAGAATTGAGACTCTACAAGGGAGATTTGGATTCGGAACATAATAGTTTTATAATGCCTTGTGAAAAGGCAAAAGATACTTGCTATACATTTGACTTTACAACAGGTAAAGCAGGAATTCAAAAATTTGGAATCAGAGAAAAGATTTGCAGAATTAAGTATTCTATTGATTCATCTCTTATTTATGTTATTTCAGAAGCTAATATTTTGTATTGTTTTGACAGAAATTATAAAATTAAGTGGAATAAAGATTTTAATGATATAGGACGTATTAATTCCTCAGACATATACATAACTGATAATAATATTTTTATTGCAGTGGAAGCACAGGATGTAAAAGCAAATGACTGGGGAACTGATTTTGTAATTGAATCTAAGAATGGGGAAATTGTAAACCAAATTGAGGGGTATCAGTATCGCGGAAGATTCGCAACGAATTATTTTGAAAATAGAATTTTACTTCATACATTCAAGACAATAGACCTGATAACCGGAGATATCTCAGAAGAAAAAGTAATTTAAAATATATTTCGCAGAAGCATAAAGCACTTTCATAAGGGAGTGTTTTTTTGTGCAATTCATCTATGTATTTGAATCCATTCAGAGTTTATCCTCGGTTAAAGAACAATATAATCTATAGATTTACCGATTTCGGTAAGATAAACAATGCATGATATTCTTTTCACAAATTATAACACATTCTTTTACATTCAATTAATCAGGTTAGTACCAAAAATCAGTATTATTGTAAGAGTAAAATTAATACTCCGGAAAGACTATGGGATATTGGGAGCTTCTGTTATTCTTTTTAATTATTGCCTTTGTTTATTCATCCGTTGGCTTTGGTGGTGGATCCAGTTATCTTGCTGTCCTTGCCATGTACAGCCTGCCATACCAGGAAATGCGCTTAACAGCCTTAATTTGTAATATAATTGTTGTTACAGGCGGAGTTTATATTTATATCAAAAATAATCAGGTTAATTGGCGGAAAATACTACCCATTACATTAGTCAGCGTTCCTATGGCTTATATAGGTGCTGTATTAAAAATAAGTCAGGAAACATTTTTTCTGATTTTAGGGATTACATTAATCATTGCGGCGGTATTATTATGGATGAAAACCGAAACAAAAAGTGAAGAAACAATTTCGGAAGAATCAAAATCTTCTGTTGCCGGAAATAGCCTTTTAGGTGGTGGTATTGGTTTCTTATCCGGATTGGTAGGTATTGGTGGCGGAATTTTTCTTTCACCATTATTAAACCTTATGAAGTGGGATACACCACGGAAAATAGCAGCAACATCCAGTATTTTTATATTGGTGAATTCCATATCCGGAATTGTAGGACAATTAACAAAATTACCATCCGAAATAGATTTCATAAGAATTCTGAGTTTATGTCTGGCTGTATTCATAGGCGGACAAATAGGATCCAGAATGTCATTAAAATGGAATCCTTTGATTATAAAGAGAATGACAGCTATTCTTGTTTTGATAGCAGGGATCAATGTATTAATAAAATACTGGTAAAATGAAACTTAAAATATTAGCATTCGGAATTGCAAAAGATATTCTGGGCGGAACAGAAAAAGAAATTGATCTTGCAGAAGGCACAACAGTACAGAGTCTAAAAGTTAAACTTGAAAATGAATTTCCTGAACTAAAGCGTCTAAGATCTTATTTTATCGCTGTAGACAATGAATATGCAGAAAATGATCAGGTTATAATCAGTACAAACGAAATCGCAATAATACCACCTGTAAGCGGGGGATAGGCTATATGATTGATATAAAAATAACAGAACAGAAACTGGATATTACAGAATGCCTTGCTATTGCTCACGATTTAGGGAGTGGTGGTATTGCAAACTTTATAGGAACAGTCCGCAATAAAACCAAAGACAAACCTGTCGTTCGGCTGGAATATGAATGTTACCTGTCCATGGCTATTAAAGAAATCCGGAAAATAGCTGATAAAGCAATATTGCAGTTTTCAGTGCGGAATATTGTAGTTCATCACCGGACAGGAGTTCTGTTTCCGGGAGAAGAAGCTGTAATTATTGTTGTAAGTGACGGCCACAGAGACGCTGTTTTTGATGCTTGCCGTTATATTATAGATACTATAAAACAAACGGTGCCTATCTGGAAGAAAGAAATTTTTGAGGATGGAGAAGAGTGGGTTTCTGCTCATCCGTGATTTTTGAGGAATAAAAATTTGTATATTTACTATATAAGTCTCTTTTAGATATGAAAGCTAATATGCTGGAAAGCAATTCCGTAAAAAAAGCAGAGATTATCAAAGTTAAGGACAACCTGGGTTTTTCTTATACAGATGATATTGCTGTGGAGGAACCTTTGGAAATAAGAGTGACTTATGGTCCCAAAGAACAAAAACAGAGCAAAAATATATCTGTTACTATGCGGACACCGGGATATGATGAAGAACTTGCTGCAGGTTTTTTGTTCACAGAAGGTATTATTTCCGGCGATCAGCAAATTATAAAAGTAACACATCCTCAAGCCGAATGTTCCAGAAATCAGGAGAATATTATAATAGTTGAGTTGGTCGATGACTTTATCCCTCAACTAATGAAGACAGATCGGAATTTTTATACAACCTCTAGTTGTGGAGTATGTGGAAAAGGATCTATAGAATCTATAAGAACAGTAAGCCCTTTTAACAACAATGATAAAGAAGATTATAATCTGTCTCTGGAAATCTTGTATCAGTTATCAGATAAGCTTCGTTCATTTCAGAGTAATTTTAGCTCTACCGGCGGAATACATGCGTCGGGAATGTTTGATTCAAACGGAAACTTATTGGCTTTACGGGAGGATGTAGGAAGGCATAATGCTTTGGATAAACTTATTGGTCATGCTTTGTTTACAAAACAGTTACCCCTTAAAGATAAAATATTGGTATTAAGCGGGCGGGCAAGTTTTGAACTTATTCAGAAAGCAGCAATGGCAGGGATTCCTGTTGTTGTAGCAATAGGAGCTCCTTCCAGTCTTGCTGTTGATCTTGCAAAAGAATTCGATATCACCTTATTAGGTTTTCTCAGGGATAACCGATTCAATATTTACCATACAGGCAGTAATTTTAAAATCGACAACTTATTATGAAAATAAGAATTAAAGATAATTCAGTAAGATTTCGTCTTACTCAGTCAGAAGTTCACGAGCTAGGAGAAAATGGGATTGTTTCCAGTTTAACTCAGTTTGCAGATCGTCCGTTTATTTATATGGTAAAAAGAACGAATGATACAGAACTTTCTGCAGATTTTGTTGAAAACAGAATCGTAATGAAAATGCCGGAAGCCATGGTTGAGGAGCTCGTAATGACAGACATAGTTGGTTTTGACGGAGAATCCGGGATTGTAAAGCTTCTGATAGAAAAGGACTTTGTTTGTATAGACAATACCGTGGAAGATCAGAGCGACAATTATCCGAATCCTAATATTAAATGCTAATCGTCCTTAAATAAAAAGGCTATGGAAGGAATTGATAAAAACAAAATTGAAGAAGAGATTCACAATGAGCCTAGTGCCGAGAATCCTTTTACTTTACTTGACCTTAAGCTTACCCATGTAGAAAATAAAGCTGCAGGTGTGCCTGCTGTAATGGCTGCATTTAGTGATTTGTTTGAAGAAAAAACTCCCGTCCGCGGAATGAGGGCATTGTTCAAAATGAATCAGATGGGCGGATTCGACTGTCCGAGCTGAGCATGGCCTGATCCGGATGATGAACGTTCAGCTCTTGGTGAATATTGTGAAAATGGCGCAAAGGCTTTAGCCGAAGAAGCTACAACGAAAACGGTTACTCCGGAATTTTTTAAGCAAAATTCACTGTCAGATCTTGCTAAATTAGACGATTATCAGATTGGTAAAATGGGAAGGCTTACCGACCCTGTGTATTTACCAGAAGGCGGTACACATTACGAGCCAATTAGCTGGGATCACGCTTTCAAAAAAATTGCGGAACATCTCAACGCGTTAGAGTCTCCGGATGAAGCCGCTTTTTATACTTCCGGAAGAACCAGTAATGAAGCTTCATTTGTATACCAATTGTTTGCAAAGGAGTTTGGAACCAATAACATGCCGGACTGTTCCAATATGTGTCATGAAACATCAGGATCTGCATTACGGCCTACTATAGGAATTGGCAAAGGAACAGTAACTTTAGAAGACTTTCATGATTCCGAAGTTATTGTCATTATAGGTCAGAATCCGGGAACTAATGCACCAAGGATGATGAGTGCTCTGGCAAAAGCGAAAAAGAACGGTGCTAAAATTATAGCGGTAAATCCGTTACCGGAAGCAGGGTTAATGGGATTTATCAATCCGCAAAGCGTTAAAGAAATTATTACCGGAGGTGTTCAGCTGGCTGATTTATATCTGCCTGTAAAGATAAATGGCGATATGGCTCTTCTGAAAGCGCTTGAACTTTTACTAATCGAATTTGAGAAGAATAATCCGGGTAAGGTTTTCGATAATCAGTTTATAGAAGAGAAAACCACAGGTTATGAAGAATTCTTAAAACAGTTTGATCATTATAAACTTGAAGAGTTAGCCGAACTTTCAGGAGTTTCTAAAGAAGCATTATGCCAGGCTGCTGAAATGATTGCTTTTAAAAAGCGGATTATCATCAGCTGGGGAATGGGGCTTACCCAACAGCCAAATGGTGTAGATATGCTACGTGAAATTCTGAATATTATATTGCTTAAAGGAAGTATCGGAATACAGGGAGGCGGACTTTGTCCGGTTCGTGGACACAGTAATGTTCAGGGGAACAGAACGATGATGATTGATGAGAAACCTACCGACGAACAGCTTGACCGTCTTGAGAATTTCTTTGGTTTCAAGGTACCAAGGAAACATGGTTACGATGTTGTTCGGGCAATAAAAGCCATCCATGAAGAAAAGATAAAAGTGATGTTTTGCATGGGGGGTAACTTTCTCTCCGCAACACCAGATACCACTTATACAGCTCATGCACTAAGAAAGCTAAATTTGTTGGTATGTGTTTCTACGAAACTAAACAGAGGGCATTTGGTTCATGGTAAAGAAGCACTGATTTTACCAACCTACGGACGAAGTGATAAAGATATTGTAAACGGAGAAATACAAATTGTATCAACTGAAAATTCTATGGGTGTTGTTCAGGATTCTAAAGGAATGCTGGATGCTGTTTCCGATAATCTGGTAAATGAAACTCAGATAGTCTGTCGTATGGCAATGGCTACTTTAGGTGAAAAGGCAGTTGTCAACTGGCAGCGTTATCATGATAGTTATGATGCTGTTCGTGATGATATAGAACAATGCATACCTGGTTTTGAAGATTATAATATCCGCGTTCGTCAAAAAGGAGGTTTTTACCTGCCAAATGCTGCACGGGATGAACAATATTTCTCTAAAGAGCTAGGTGGGCGTGCTCCATTTACATTAACAGAGATTCCTGATAACACACTTGCTGCTGATGAATACATGATGGCTACTACCAGAACCCATGATCAGTTTAATACAACCATCTACGGATTGGATGACCGTTACAGGGGGATTAAAAATGAACGCCGGGTTATTTTTATGAATCAAAAAGATATTGACAAAGCCGGATTAAAAGCTGGAGACAAAGTCGACTTATACAATTATGATGATAATATCGAAAGGGTAGCACCTTTATTCATTATTGTTTCTTATAAAATTCCGGAGAAAAATACCGTAACCTATTTCCCGGAAACCAATGTATTGGTGTCGGTAAATAATGTGGTTAAGGAAAGCAATATGCCGGCTTCCAAATATGTGAAGATTAAAATAAAAAAACATGACCCCGAAGTTTATAAAAAGGTAGACGAAATGCTTTATCGGGGTGCAATTCAAAGGCCTTAAATTCTCTATTACAATCTATTTATATATGAATAAAATACAGCTTTTAATATTTCTGCTTGTTTTCAGTTGGGCATTCAGCCAATCGGATTTTAAACTCAAAGTGAATGGTGATGTTTTACATCCGCTGGAACTTTCATTATCCGATTTATCAAGCATGCCGCATAAAAATGCTTCTTTAAAAGACAAAGATGGCAATACCCATATTTATTCGGGAGTTGCTTTGCAGGACATTCTATTAAAAGCAGGAGTACCTTCCGGCAAGGAATTGCATGGTGAGAATCTTTCAAAATACTTACTTGTAAAATGTACAGATGGCTATCAGGTATTATTTTCTCTTGCGGAATTGGACCCTTCTATAGCTGATAAAAATATAATTATTGCTGATAAAGTAGATGGAAAGCCTTTACCGGAAGCAAAAGGTCCGATTCGGATTATTGCTGAAGGGGAGAAGAAGCCGGCACGAAGCTCTTATCAGGTAGCGGCTTTGGTCATCGGAAAAATTAGCAAATAGCATTCAGTTAAAAGCATTATGATCATACGTAAGAAAGAAAATTGGTTCAGGATGCTCTTTATCTGGCATGGCTCTGTGCTGCCGGCACTATTACCACGACTATTAATTTTATTTGCTTTATCATTATTAGTAGCCTATTTTCACGGAACTGTATTTTCATTCAAGATTCCGCTTAATACAGCTCCATTAACATTATTTGGTTTTGTACTGGCGCTTTTTCTGGGATTCCGTAATAATGTTAGCTACGAGCGTTTCTGGGAAGGTAGAAAACTCTGGGGTGCTTTATTGAATACCTCACGTTCGCTGGTACGACAGGCACTTACTTTAGGAGATACAGATAAAGCTTCTGTATCGGAATTTGTTCAGCTCGTCAGCGCCTTTGTTTATGCACTCAAGCATCAGTTAAGAGGCACAGATCCAAAAGAAGATTTGCAGATCAGACTAACGGCAGAACAGTTCAGGGTAGCTGAAGAATCCAAATACAAACCTGCTATACTTATGAAGCTGATGGCAGATTGGGTAAAACAGGCGAGATCAGAAAACAGAATAGATTCTATACAGCAGTCCCGCTTTGATGAAAATTTTGATAAACTGGCGGATGTTGTAGGGGGCTGCGAACGGATTGTCTCCACACCAATTCCGTATAGTTATCAGGTTTTATTACATCGCACCGTCTATATTTATTGCTTCTTATTACCTTTTGCTTTAGTAGATTCTTTAGGCTGGTTTATGCCTTTTATTGTTGTTTTTATTGCTTACACCTTTGTAGCCTTCGAAGCTATTGCCGACGAGATAGAAGAACCTTTCGGCACTGATGCCAATGATCTGGCACTAAACAGTATGTGTATAATGATTGATGAAACAATTCATGAAATGTTAGGAGAACATGTAGATGTTTTGCAGAAAACGGCGCAAACAATTATTGACTAGCATTTTGGGTGATTTAAGTTTATAACAGGCTGCATTATTAACGCCATACTAAATATCAAATTAAAACCATTAAGAAATTGAGGTTATTAAGCACATTTGATCCGATGTCTAAATCCTCTAAATTCCTAAATGTTAAGTTTATAGCAGAATGTCTGGGGGTTGCATTATTATAAATAGTACAATGCTATGATTATGCTAAATATCAAATTAAAACCATTAAGAGATTAAGCTTATTAAGTGTATTCGATCCGATGGCTAAATCTTCTAAATTTCTAAATGTTTTAAATAATCTTAGAACCTGTTTAAATTTTGATTAAAAAAATATTAGACTTCGACAGGCTCAGCCTGACACTCCTAAAAGGAAGCTATTTTGGACAAGCAATGTCACTCTGAGCCTGTCGAAGAGCATTAACAATAAAATTTAAACAGGCTCTTACTACTAGATGAAATCTCCGTGCTCTAAGAATAGTAGTATGCTAATACAACTTTATGTATTTAGTAGCTATTCTGAATATTAAATAATCTAAGACAAAACCTGCTGACAAACTGCTGTCATAATACCAGTTTATTTTTGTAGAGTAATTTAAAAACTCTAAAGAAATGAATTTAGTATCAGTACGTATTATTACGGCAAATATTGAAAATTTAATCAGCTTCTATGAAAATGTAACAGGAATTGAAGCTGTAAGATATACACCAGATTTTGCTGAACTACGGACAGCAACAGCAACATTGGCTATCGGAAGTACCAAAACATTGCAGTTTTTCGGTGGCGAAACCATTGCTCAGCCAGCAAAGAATCAAACAGCGATAATAGAATTCTTCACAGAGGATGTTGACAAGGAATATGTACGGTTAAAGGAATTTCTGGTTTCCTGCATTGTACAGGAACCTACAACAATGCCGTGGGGAAATAAATCATTATTATTCAGAGATCCTGACGGTAATCTGATTAATTTTTTCACACCAGTTAGCAAAGAGTCTTTTGAAAAATTTGGTTCTGTATAATACAGGAATATTACCACGGTATATTATTAATGCCGTCTTTTAGGGAGAATACTTCTTTGTTGGGGAAAGCTTTTTTTATCTTTTCTGCAGCTTCCATACTGCGTTTTCCAGACTGGCAATACAAAAGAATAGGCTGCAGGACAGAAGATATATTATTCAACTGATCCTGTAGTTTTTCTACAGGAATATTCTTTCCGCCAATATTAAATGTATGATGCTCTTTTTCCGTACGCACATCTATAATTTCAAAATAATCTTTTCTTTCCCGAAGTTGTTCAAAAGTAATTAAAGGAATTGTCTGTACTAAATCTGTAATTTGAAAAGCGGTTGATTTCTTCAGCTTAATTACCTGAGTTTTTCCGGTTATTACATTAAGCATCCATAGTTTTCCCGCTAAAAGATCTTCTGATCCTGTTATATACTTTATAGCTTCATTAGCCTGCATACAGCCTGTAATACCCGCCAATGTAGGAATTACGCCACCTTCTCTGCAATTAGGAATCTGAGAAGTTTCTACATCCGGAAATACATCCCGGTAATTAGGGCTGTACATGCCATCATTTTGTAAAACATTCCATATACTAACCTGACCTTCATATTGGTAAATAGCCCCGTAAATCAAAGGTTTTCCGGTTAATACACAGGCATCATTCAATAGGTATTTTGTTTCAAAATTGTCTGTTCCTTCTATAATCAGATCATATTCCGAGATGAGGTTTATTATATTTTCAGAGGTTACCCGCAGATTGTACGGAATAATATTTACAGAAGGGTTTTGTTGTTGCAATCTTCTGGCAGCTACTTCTACTTTAGGAAGACCTGTGTCCTCCGGGGTATATAAAATCTGACGGTGAAGATTGCTTAGCGATACAGTATCATCGTCTGCAATACCGATTGTTCCTATGCCGGAAGATACAAGATACTGAGCCGAGGGACAGCCAAGTCCACCCATTCCGACAATCAGAACACGTGCATTTTCTAATAATTGCTGAGAAGAAATGCCAAATCCGGGTAAAGTAATCTGACACTGATAGCGTTCAAAATTATCTTCCATATTAGTCTTTTGAGTTGTTTAAAACCTGTTGTGCTTTTGCCGCATCGTCAGGAGTATTTACATTCATCAAAGCGTCCGGATTCTGTGGTTTTAAAATGAGTGTATCACTATTGATTAAAACCTTTCTGGGGCAGGTATTTCCGATTCCCAAAAAATTAAGTAATAAAGGATAGCTTTTAGGCTCCCAAATGGTGATTAAAGGTTCAGGCAACCTATCAAACGGACTTTCATAGGTTGTTGCTGTTTTCTCAGGATCTCGTGATTCTGTAAGAAACTGTAATGATTTCTTATCCAGTAAGGGGAGGTCGCAGGCTACAACCAGCCAGGCTTTGTCTCTTTGAGAACGCAGAGCAGAAAGTATTCCGCCAAATGGTCCCATATTCAGAAAGGTATCTGTGAGTGCATTATAGCTGGTATCGAAATTTTCTAACTGATCTTGTCTGCAGGAAATAAAAACCTCATCACAAAACGGAGCCATTAAGTCTGCAGCATAATAACGCTGCTCTTTTCCATGCCAGTTCAGTAGGTCTTTAGATGTTCCCATTCTTGTGCTTTTTCCGCCAGCAAGAACAAGCCCGTTGATAGAAGGAATTCTATTCTGTTCTTCTGAAATCATTTTTGCCGCCAGTTTTTTCTATTAATTTAATTTCCTTAATACAAATATCATGACTTAAAGCCTTGCACATATCATATATAGTTAATGCTGCTACGGAGGCACCTGTAAGAGCTTCCATTTCTATTCCTGTTTTAGCTTCAACTTCCGCTGTACAGTAAATCTCAATTTCGTTTCGATCATTAATATCTATGCTTACCTCACAATTCTCAAGTCCTATAGGATGGCAAAGCGGTATAAGTTCTCCTGTTTTCTTTGCTGCCATAATACCTGCTATAATTGCAGTTTGAAATACCGAACCTTTTGGGGTTTTAAAGTCACCTTCTTTTAGCTTCTGTAATATATGTTCAGGAATATCAACTGTTGCTTTTGCAATAGCTTTTCTTCTTGTAACAGCTTTTCCGCTTACATTTACAATTGCAGGTTCCAGTTTATGATTGAGGTGTGAAAAGTCTGTCATTTCTGATTGTTTTATTTAGTTTTACCCAGCTTTTGTTTTAAAAATAATTTTTCTCTTTTTATTTCTGCAGCAAGCTCTTCTTCAGTAGGAAGATACGGTAAATATTTAGTGGCAAAAAGTTGCTTGTGTTCATTGAGGATCGAATATTTTACTACCGTCTCATCTTTCTCTGTACAAAGTATAATTCCAATAGTAGGATTATCTTCAGGCTGCTTTTTTAAATCATCAAACATTCTGATGTACATGTCCATTTGGCCGGCATCCTGATGTGTGAGTTTGGCTATTTTAAGATCAAATAATACAAAGCATTTCAAGATGTAATTATAGAATACAAGATCAATATAAAAATGAGATGTTTCAGTACTTATTCTGAACTGCCGGCCTATAAAAGAAAATCCTTTGCCCAGTTCCAGCAAAAACTGCTGTAAGTTTCCAATCAGGGCTGCTTCAATATCATTCTCAGTTGCGCTTATTGGCTCCGGAATATTCAGAAACTCAAATACGTAAGGATCTTTTATAAAATCTCTTGTTAAATCATTATTTTGTCCGGTACTATACTGAGCGGTTTCTTCTTTATTTTGTGTAGAGAGCAAGCGTTCGTAATAGAAAGTGTTAATATGACGCTCCAGTACTCTCACACTCCAGTTTTGTTCCGAAGCTTCTTTCAAATAGTAATTGCGTGCAGCATTACTGTCAATTCTCATAATGAGCCTGTTATGGCTCCATGTTAATTTGTTACACAGTGTGTAGCAAATCTCCGGATCCGAATAAGTAAGATAGAATTGTCGGAAATTCCGCAGATTGGAAGAGGAGAATCCTTTGCCAAATTCTTTGGTGAGTGCAACAGAGAGATTCTTAAGTAAAGCTTCACCATATTCCGCACGTTCTTTTCCGTTTTGCTCTTCTTCTACAATACGTTTCCCAATATGCCAATAAGCTTCAACCATTGCAGAATTTACAGACTGATAAGCTTTCATCCTTGCCTGTGCAAGAATATTCCTTATTTCACTTATGTATGTCAGATCTGCCATTGCTGATTATTCATAATTGATTAATTCCGGTATTGGGCCTCTTACAAATTTAAGAAACTATATTGCCATACTTTATATACTTCTCCTTTTCTGAATGTATTTTGTTCTAAGGGCAGTTCCACAAAAGCATTTGTTTCCGCAAGATGAGAAAAATCTCCGGAACCGTTAGTGTCAACAATATTTGCAATAAGTTGCCCCTGCTTATTTATCTGAAGTTTTGTCTGTGCAAAATATTGCAAAGAGAATGGGAATTCAATGTCGTTTTCAAGTATGGCATACAGGGGAGAACTCTGGGGGATTTCCAAAGATCTTTCCAGCCAGGGAATAAAATACCGATGCAGACACATAAATACAGAAACCGGATTGCCAGGGAATGCAAACACAAGCTTTTGATTCTGGCTTTTACCAAACCAAAATGGTTTTCCCGGTCTTTGCTTTATTTTATGGAATAGTTTTTTTATACCCAGTTCCTCACATACTTGTGGAAGATAATCGAATTTCCCCATCGAAACACCTCCACTCATAAGAAGTATATCATAGGTATCTATATAGTTTGAAAGTTCTTTTTTAATCTCCTCATAATCATCATTAAGATGGATAAGATCTGCTTTAATCTTATATTTCTCAAGGACAGAGCTTATTGTAACTCCATTAGAACGTCTTAGCTGAAAAGCAGTAGGAGTTAGTTCAGGGCTTATCATTTCATCTCCGGTAGATATAATAGCAATTTTAGGAAGCTTTTTAACCCATAAAGAGGTTTTCCCAACGGATGCAGCAATACCAATTATGGCAGGAGTTATAACCTGATTGGCATTAACCAGTATCTCTCCTGCTTTTTTATCTTTTCCTTTAAGATGGATATTCTGACCTTTTTTGATATTGATATTAATAGTTGCAATTCCATTGTCGACAGTTATATCCTCGTATCGGATAACAGTATCCACGGTGCTATCCAATGCAGCACCTGTCATTATTTCAATACACTGGTCTTCCGAATCTATAGCTACAGAGGTTTCACCTGCAGACTGAATAGTTTTTATATTAAACGAACGAAAGCCTTCTTCGTAAGAGGTAAAACGTATAGCAATGCCATCTACAGTAGGTCTGTCAAAAGGAGGCAAATCCCGATCTGCAAGAATGTCCTCTGCTAAAACTCTGCCTATGACCAAATCATAAGAAATACTTTCTTTCCCATAATCCTGATATTGAGAAAGAACGATCTCTTCTGCCTGTTGTACACTAATCATTTCCATATTTATCCACCTATTGTAGCCATAGACTGATGTACTTGTGAAGAAGTAAGATTCATCTTTTCAGCTTCCCATCCGTCTTTTGGCTTGTGTTGTATGCTATTGATAATAATTTCTTTTAGTTCCTGATCGGTTTTGCCTGAGCGCAAAGCTTCTTTCAGGTTAATTCCTTTCTCTTCATACAGACAGGTACGGAGTTCTCCAGTAGGCGTAATTCGTATTCTGTTGCAGTCTCCGCAGAAGGAGCGGGTATATGCTGCAATAATTCCGATATTGCCTGCAAATCCCGGAATTTTATAATTATATGATGTAGAACTTTTCGGATCTTTTGTTTTTATGATGTCAGGAAAGTAAGCCTTAATGTGTTCGTATATCTGTTTATAATTCCACTTCAGAGATACTGCTACATCGGTCCCATTGAAAGGCATTTCTTCTATAAACCGTACATCGACAGGAAGTTTTTTAGTAAGTAGTACCAACGGAATAATATCTTCAATATTCTGATCTTCCATTACGACAGTATTAATCTTTACTGTTATCTTGTGCTTTAGTAAACTGTCTAAAGTTTTCATTACTTTATCAAAACTTCTTCGCCGTGTTATACTAAAGAATCGTTCGGGATCTAAAGTATCAAGACTCAGATTAACAGACTTTATTCCGGAAGCTTTAAGCTGCGGAATATATTGTTGGGTAAGAAGTCCGTTTGTTGTAATGCTGATATCATCCAAACCTTGTAATTGGGATAACTGCTCAATAAGGCTTATACAGTTTTTTCTTACAAAGGGTTCACCACCAGTTATTCGGATTTTGTTAATGCCTAGTTCAGTAAAAACAGAACATATTCTGATCATTTCTTCATCTGTCATCAGCTCCTGTTGCTTTATCCAGGAAAGACCGTTTTCCGGCATACAATAGGTACAGCGAAGGTTACACCGATCTACTACAGCCAGTCTCAAATAATTAATAGCTCTTCCGAATTTATCTTTCAGCATTGAATAAAACTATACAAACAAATATACTGATTGTTTTGCTTGAGGTGTATCAAACTTCATATTCATGTTTAAATTATGATACGATTATCACAATGCATGATATTTATAATCGAATGTTTTAAGTGTAATAATGATTATTATTGCCGGATTGAATCAGCCAGTAGTTATAGTATAATATTTGGTTGTAAATTAGTATTTGTAATAATTCAGAATGAAAGGAGACAAGGTATCATATGAAAATAATACAGCAACAAATAATTCAAAGTTTGCAGATCTGCATAATCCGGGGAATGTAAATGTAATATATCAGGACAGTATTACCTCATCCGAGCTCAACAACTTTCCGGATCATTCTTTTACAATCATTATTATTGATGAATGTGAGGATGGCGAATGTATTACCGATATTAACAGCTATGCACTGAAATCAAAGCAACTGTTTATTCATCTTCCGGGGAAAGTTTACAACTGGAAGTTATCTCCCAATACAATGGGAAGGAGGTTAATTGTAAATGATATCATTCTTGAAACATTTTCGCCAACGCTGAAACATACCTTTTCTCCACTAAACAGATATGAAATGATTCATCCGGATGATGAAACCTATCAAAAACTTAGTGCTGAATTTGGCGCTATACGTAAGGAAATAGATTCTGAACCAGCTTTTCCTAAACTTATAGATGCCAGAGTAAGACTTCTGACACTCATGATCAACCTCTGGATGGAGCATATCTATGGCGATGCGGCTTTGGTGAATACCAATAATCTTGCTTTCAGGTTTCATATGCTGGTTGATAAATATTATAAAAGCCAGAAAAATATCGCTTTTTATGCAGACGAATTATGCATTACGTCCAATTATCTGGGTGTATTGTGCAGGAAACAGTATAAGAAATCGCCTTCAGCATTCATTAAAGAAAGAGTTCTGTTGGAGGCCAAGCAATTGTTACACAGTTCGGATAAATCGATTAAAGAAATTGCTTTTGAATTAGGCTTTAGAAATTTTTCTCACTTTTCTTATTTCTTCAGAACAGAGGCGGGGACAACCCCTAAAAGCTACAGACAGACAATGAGCAAAGCAAATGTGAGTTAATAGGAAGTATTTTTATTGTGTTAAATCACTTTTTGGTGAACATTTATTATATTTACATACTAACCAAAATAAATATTATATTATGAAAAAGTTAACCAGAAAAGAATTGAAGAATACAACCGGAAACGGAGGTCCACAAAAGCCTAATGATTCTATTTATCCATGTCAAAATGATTGTTATGGATCAATTGAAGGTGCAATTTGTCCAGGCGGAGGAGTATGCAGATCCTATTTAGATTGCATGGTTTGTTATTATTATTAAAAACTATTGGGATGCAATAGCATCCCTTTTTTATATCCTTGCTACCAGTAAGATAGCTCTCTGAATTGTGTAGGGGTAAGTCCGGTTTTGGACTTAAAAAACTTAGTGAAATTGGTCACTTCATTAAATCCTAAATTATAAGCTATAGAGCTTATTCCGATTTCTTTATAAATCAGATTTCTCTTAATTTCCAGAATCATTCTGTCAATAAGCCATTGTTTAGGTGTTTGCTTTTCCGTAAGCTGAAATGCATTTTGGAGTGTTCTGAGACCAATATTTAATTTCTCAGCATAATAATCCAGATTATATTGCCAGTTCAGATTGGCATTGACAATAGACTTAAATTTAGATACCAAAAGCTTTTCATCATTTACTACCAGCTTAATATCTTTTCTTTCGCAAAGGCTTTCAACAATCAGAAGTATATTGAATAAGTAATTGTTGAGTATGGTTGTCTGGACTTCATTATAGGGTCTGCTCAGTTCTGTACTTATAAAATTAAATAAAGAAACTACTTCTTCGTATCTGTCTCCTAAATCAAAATAGGGAAGCAGCAGAGGATCATTGAATAAATGTGTCTGACCAAAGAATTGTGTCTGAAATACATTCTTTCCGAAAAAGGCCTCAGTGAAAATCAGAATCTTACTTTTATAATTAACGGGATTATGGAGCTGACTAATCTGATTCTGAGTAATAAATAAAATATGTTTTTCCTCTATATCGAATGTATTAAAATCAACGGTTAGCCTGCCTTTTCCTCCAGTGAAAAGGTGGACAATATTAAACATAGTCTTATGTGGCTGAAAGAGTTCTATAGGCCTGATCTGCAAAAGCTCATCAATGTCCTTCGTATTGATATACTGTTGGCTGTTATCGGCATGTAAAAATGACTCTGTCAAAAAATTCTCCATAATCTATTTATGATTATTTATATTAGCCAATAATTGGATAAATATAAAAATATACTGAATATACTAAACAGTTTTTTACAATATTTATTATATCAAGTACAGATATTATTTGACGAGTAAATAAAAAGAGAATAGGGAGTGCGCTATAAAAGAAAGAACCGCGTCTTCTGATGCGGTCCCAAAACACAAATGATGAAAAAAAATTTTATAGCATTATTTGCTTTTTGGAAAAGCCTGATATGCTATTGCAATTAATTGATCAATGCAAAGGTACGATCCTGTTTAGCATTCGTTTTGATAAAAATGCGTAAAATAATGGTAAAAATGCGAAAGCATTATTTTTATATACCTCCCTTAGCATATTAGGCTTTAGATTTCTTTATTAGAATCAGGCTTTCCGTAAGCATACCATCTATGGTTTCGGTCTTATAGCTTCTGAAACCGGATTTTTCCAATAGTCTTTTTGAGGCTATATTCTCCGGATCAATATTTCCGATTATATTCATATCAGGTTCGTTTTTTTCTGCCAGTGCAAGTAACTCCTTACATATTAAAGAGCCGTAGCCTTTACCCCAGAATTCTTTCTTCAGGATGTAGCCTATTTCCAGAAGAGAGTTATCGTGTCTGTATTTTTCAAGCTTACAATCACCTATAAATATATTCTCGTTATTGTAAATTTTAAAATAGCCCAGAGAATCCTGTGTACTATTCACAAGGAGAATTGAGGCAAATTTAGCTTTTGCCTTTTCTTCAGAGAGCCCCATACCGGAAACATATTTCATCACCTCATCATCATCTGTTAAAGACCGGAATACATTAAAATCATCCTGATTATACTTGTGCATCGTAATTAAAGTCATTATCTTTTATTGTCTATAACAAAGTTATTATTTTAATATTTTGCTTTAGGATTATATGAACAAAAAACACCTGCAAAATGCAGGTGTTTTAATTTTATCAAGAAAACAGCGCTTTCCGCAGTCCAAGAGCTGCCTGCTCCGAAGAAAATTTTACGGCTTCAATGTGATCCAAAGGATTGAGTAAACCATAATCGTGGATAAATCCATTATAGGTCTGAATTGTTACAGGAACACCAGCCTCATCCAATTTACGAGCGTAGGCCAGTCCCTCATCGTGCAAAATATCATTTTCTGCCAGTTGTACTAATGCCGGAGGTAAGCCTTTTAATTTTTCCAGAGAAGCTTTTAACGGTGAAGCATAATATTCGTTTCGCTTTTCTGTATCAGGTGCATAATTATCCCACATCCATTTCATCATATTTGTAGTAAGAAATCTTCCTTCTGCATATTTTTCATAAGATTCACGGCTAAAATCAGAATCAGCTACAGGCCATAACAACAACTGGAATTTTATTTCAGGTCCGCCCTTGTCTTTTGCCATCAGGCAGGTTACAGCAGTCATATTTCCACCAACACTGTTTCCGGCAATAGCCATATTTTTACCATCTACACCTATTTCGGATCCGTTTTCAGCTACCCATTTTGTTGCAGCATAAATCTGATTAATGGCGACAGGGTAGTGGGCGTCCGGTGATGGGGTATAATCTACAAAAACAGCAGCAGCACCGCTATTTACAACCAGATCTCTTACCAGCCTTTTGTGTGTAGGATAGTCTCCTAATACCCAGCCGCCGCCATGAATAAACATAAAGACAGGGAGTACCTGATCCTTAGAATGTTCTGGTTTTATGATATGAATATTAACGTCAATACCATCCTGAGTAATTTCTCTTTCTGTTTCGGCAATACCTGAAGTGTCTACTTCTACAGATTTTTGAGCATCTATAAGAACTTGTCTTGCTTCTTGTGGGGTCATGGTCTCCATAGGTTTACCACCACTGTTATTTAATGCATTCAGGAATTCTCTGATTTCTGAAAGAACTTGTGGGTCTTTTTCACCCGGAATTGTGTGTTTCATAATTTTTATTGTTTGTGATAATGATAGATTCTTATTTACTCAATTGCTCTGTAACAACTCTTGCCATTTCTTTGGAGCTGAATGGATTCTGCCCTGTAATCAGGTTTCCGGTTACAACAACATTTGATGTCATCGGGATACAGGCTTTTTTCAGATCAGCACCTCTTTCTTTAAGAGCGGCTTCTAAATTAAACGGAACTTCTCTCTTTCTTCTGGCAAGAGTTTCTTCAAACCAATCGAAGCCGGTAAGAGATTTTCCTTTGATCAGATATTCACCATTGGAAAGTTTTATATTCAATAGTCCCCCAACGCCATGGCAAATAGCGGCAACTATTTTATTTTGCTCGTACTGATCACGGATTAGGTGCTGCAATGTAACATTATCCGGAAAGTCATACATAGTTGCATGGCCGCCAGCCAGATAAATACAATCAAAAGATTCTTCGGATACCTCAGACAGACTTTTGGTATGTTCCAATGCTGTCATAAATATTTTGTTCTCGTAATATTCTTTTGATATTTTATCGAGTACTAGAGGTTTCAGGCTCTCCGGGTCAATAGGAGTGTGGCCGCCTAGCGGGCTGGCGATGGTTATTTCCCATTCTCGCTCTTTTGCACTATGATAAATATGTGTAAGCTCGCTCAGCCATAATCCGGTCTTTAGCCTGCCGCTTTCGTACATTCCTATATTGGTTACAACTAATAAAAGCTTTTTCATATCCTTTAGTTTTCTGAGACAAAATTCGGTATAGAAATATAGTCCGGGGTAACTAAATTAAGGATTGTTGTAACGATATCTCTGTTAAAAAAGTATAAATATTTTCAAATTATTCTATTGAGATAATCGGGCATAAAAAAAGCCCTTTCATTATTAAAGAGCTTTTATTTTGATTAAAAATCCAGAAAATCGTCGCTTTCCAGATAATGATTCAGTGCTTCTATAAGTTGTTCATCCGTTACTGCTGGCTGCTGGCGTAGAGCAAGATCTACCACATCCTGAATATCTTCATCAGAACACATGTACAACAAACCGTTTTCGTATACAACATCCGGAAATACATCATCATCATCATCACCATCTATATCTGCAGGAGCACCAATATAAACTGTTATTCCTGGTTCGAAGATATCCTGTTCTGAATAGACAGCATAAGCAAAATCCGGATCATAGTCCTCGGAACGTTCTTGTTTATTTCTTACCAATGTGAGAAAATCTTCTATTTTGTAATATTGATCTTTAAAACTGTTCATATCTAATTCTAAATTATATAATATTAGGCTACAGGAAAGTTGCAGAATATTCTCTGTATCTACTTTCAATGCTGCAAAGATAAGGAGATAATATCAATAAGATTTTAGATAAAATGAAATGTTAAGTTACAGCAATATATTTTTATTGTTCGGAATATTAAGTATTATTCGTGTGCTTTTTATTGTAATGCTGCTTTTTAATTATTAATATAAAAAAAGCAAACTAAAAAGTCTGCTTTAAAAAGTTGATTTATTTTTCGGCCAGGTATTTCCTGAGTTTATCTATAGCCTGTTCTATTTTGGAATTTTCTGCTTCCCCTTCTATTTTTCGGATAGCATTTTCCAGCATGATTAGAGAATTTGTCCAGTCTCCGGTGCTGTTTTTAAAAATTAATTCATCTACAATAACTTCAAAAACAACCTTTTCTTTTGTTTTGTAAAGTCGGAAACTTACCTGATCGTCTCCGCCAGAAACCACACCATCGATGCTTTTCAGATCATAATTCTTTGGGTTAGCATAGATCTTTTTTAAAAGCAATTGGGCATCCTGCATTTTCAATTCCGGCATATTATAAAGTTTGACAGTTTACAGAAGCGATAGTTTTTTTTCATAGAATGCATTTATTTAATGCTTGTGTAAAATTAAATATTTTTATTTAAATCTATTATTAACAATTTATAGATTTTGTTCTCCTTTATGAATAATATATCTGCACAATTAGTTTTAAACAGCAAAAAGAGTGGTTTCTGGTCGGGGAATCAGTATATTTAGCATTGCAAAAAAGATATGGAAACAGAGTATGAGGATTGAATATCGAAATATTTTACCAAATGAAAGTGGGGCATACAGAATGATCCGTTTGGAAAGTCTTAAAGAATTTCCGGAGGCATTTAGTGCCAGTTATGAAGAGTCTGTAAAAATGGAAAAACTCTGGCTGGAAGAAGATATTGAAAATCAAATGCCGAAAAGATTTGTAACAGGAGTATTCATAGATAACGAATTATCGGGGATATGTGCTTTTGTAAATGTTGGAAACAATACAGGCAATATTTTACAAATGTATGTGAGAAAAGGTTTTCAGGGTAATAATATTGGAATGGGACTTATACTAGCGGTTATTCAGGAAGCAAGGTGCAGATTTCATAATATAGAGATAGAACTGGAAGTAAAACCTGACAATATCAAAGCTTTTAATCTGTATAAAAAAGCAGGCTTTGAAGAAATAACTAATGATTCAGATATTATTGTAATGAGATATACTCAGAATTAATGATTTCTTCAAAAATTTATACTATATCTTTTTTATAACACACCGAAATCATCGGCCTGAAAGGCTTTAAGAGCGTTTTATTCGAGGCTTGTTCGAGGATCCTTCGGGCAAGCTTCGGAAAAAAGGCACTTTTCTCGAACAACTCTCGAAGAAGAGTCGAACAATACCCGAAGAAAATAGTTTTGGTTTACAAGCTTTGTATACTAAAATACAATTACCGTCATTTTTTTGCAGGTACAGGCAGCATTGGAGGTGACGGAATAGTCGTCAGAGGCATTTTTTCGTATTGGGCTTCTAATCCTGATTTTGGCAGGCCTTTGTAACGATAGCTTTTACCGGAAGCATCATTGCACTTACTGAAAAATACTGTAGAGGGCAGAATTTCCTTTTCTGCTATTCTGCTATAGGATCTCGATTCAGGTTGTATTTTCGAGAACTTTCGGACATAACGGGCATCATTAAATGGGTTATCATTATAATATTCTGCATTTTCTTCTATATTCTTACCGATGTATTGGTTAGAACCGGAATCATAATTATAAACTGACATATCCGGGTTTGGGATTACATTGTAATGTTTGTTGGCAATGATAAAGTCTTCTTTTTCCTCTTTGTATCTTGAATAGCTGTTTTTCATATCCAGAAGTTCTTTCCATTGGCTTTGTTTTCCCTCATATTTTTGATAGCCATTTTCTCCGCCGAAGTTAGATAACTTTAATGCTGTCCCTTTTTCATTAGTATCCATTATACCACTAAAATTTTCATACTCGGGTCTTGGCTGGTTATAGACAAAAATAAAGTCATTATAGCCTTTATCATTCTTATACTTCCATGCGTTATATGGTCTTATCATATCGCTAAATTCCTTATCAGCAAGACTGTAAAGTGCAAATTCTTTTACATTTTTCTGCATTTCGGATACAAAAGGTCCGGAGAAGCAATTCGGATTGTCATTAAAGATATTTTGTACAGTATTAGCATTGTTAAACCGGATTAATGTTTTGCTTCCTCTTTCGAATCCGGCATAGTTAATCCTGATATCAGAACCTAAAGATTTATTCTGTGTAGCATATACCTCAAACAATTCTCGTTTTTCCGGAAAGAAAAGCAATACATCTTTGTCAAAATTATATTCACCAAATACAGCTGTGGCATATCCGTATAAAATAAAAGTGCCATCATCAAAAAGATATACACCGTCATTACTGCCATATCCTCCAGCATATTGTATATACCTTGGATCTTTTTTGTTCTCCTGGGCAAAAATATTTAGAGCATATAATAAGGAAAGTATTAATATGATTCGGTATCTCATTTATTTATTCGTTTGTATT
Organism: Elizabethkingia bruuniana; assembly: GCF_002024805.1. Lineage (NCBI taxonomy): Bacteria > Pseudomonadati > Bacteroidota > Flavobacteriia > Flavobacteriales > Weeksellaceae > Elizabethkingia > Elizabethkingia bruuniana. The sequence goes on along the minus strand of NZ_CP014337.1, from coordinate 1,604,765 downwards.
ACTACAAATATACTCTATATCACGTTATTGTGAAATTGGAAATAAGATTAGTAAAGTTCTTTTAATGATCTTGTTTCAGGTAATTTTTTTGTAAACCCTTTATTTTGCGTATTTTTAGGCGGAAAAAAGCAAAACCATGAAGAACAGAATTACCAGCTTACTGCTATTAAGCCTCAGTATAGGCAGTATAGCAGCACAGGAAAAGAAGATTAACGATGAAGCAAAAATGCAATGGTTCCGGGATGCCAAACTAGGGGTATTCATCCATTGGGGAATCTATTCTGTAAACGGAATATCAGAATCCTGGTCTTTTTTTAACAATTACATCAATCATGACAATTATATGAAGCAGCTGGGAGGATTTAATGCTTCCCGTTATAATCCTGATGAATGGACAAAACTGATTAAAGAATCCGGTGCCAAATATTCAGTCATTACCACAAGACACCATGACGGAATTTCTCTATGGGATTCGAAATCGGATAAAGCCATTACCAGTTTTAAAGATGCTTCAGCTAAAGAAGATCTGATCGCTCCTTTTGTGGCTGACCTAAAGAAAGCAGGATTGAAAACCGGACTTTATTATTCGCTTCCGGATTGGAGTCATCCTTATTATGACGTTAATACACGTACAAAGAAGCGCTATGATATAGCAAAGGATCCTGTACGCTGGCAGAATTTTATTAAATATTATCAGGGACAGCTAAACGAATTGTCAACACAGTTCAAACCTGATTTAATATGGTTTGATGGAGATTGGGAACATACTTCAGCAGAATGGCAGGCACCACAAACATTGGCTAACCTCAGAAAATATAATCCGAATATTATTATTAATTCTCGTCTGAACAACCATGGCGATTATGAAACTCCGGAGCAGGGGATACCTGTAGTCGCTCCTCAGAGTAAATATTGGGAATTGTGCTATACAATGAATGATTCCTGGGGATATCAGCCTTTCGACAGAAATTACAAATCACCAAACATGATTGTAAGAACGCTTGCTGATGTCATCAGTATGGGTGGAAATCTCCTTATCGATATAGGACCAAAGGCTGATGGAAGTATTCCTGCAGAACAGGTTAAAATCCTTGAAAATCTTGGAAGATGGACGAAGAAGAATTCAGATGCAATATATACAACCCGTCAGGGTTTACCTTTTGCTAATTACAGAGGGAAATCTTCTTTGTCTGTTGATGGCAAAAAGCTATTCCTGTATCTGGAAGAAGCTAAAGACTTTGCGAAAATTTATGGACTAACTTCAACTCCTGTTTCTGCACAGGTCATCGGGGATAGCAACGCTAAAGTAAATTATAACCAGGATCAGAGCGGAAATCTTACACTTTCATTTGCAAATACACAGTTTGATAAAGATGTAACTGTTGTACAGCTTAACTTTAACGAAGCCGTAAAAGTAACAAACAAAATAACAGATCCTGTACCTGCACTACAAAGCTTACTTGAAAATACAGACACAAAGAAATCGGCTTACGAAATAGCCAATCAATTGCATAAAGGCACTAATCTCCTCGACAATGCCGGAGTTACACAAGACGGGATGGATATGAAAATAAAGAAAACATCCAAAACAAATCCTGAAGTATTGAACTGGATTAGTAAAAATGCTGAAGCCTTGTATGAAACAGGAGCAGGTCTTCCGGACGGACATTATTCCGGGATGAGTGCATTGTCGAAAGACAAACAAACACTTTACTTATTTGTGGAAGGAACACCAACTGGACCGATAGCATTGAAGGGACTAAAGAATAATATTTCCAGAATAAGAATTGCCGGAGAAGGATCTATCATTCCACACCGTATTTATAACAAATTATATTGGAGTGCGGTTCCAGGTATTGTTTATATTGATGTTCCAAAAGAAAGACTGGACAAAAGTCTTACCGTAATTGCTGTTCTTTTAGAAAAACCCGTTGACTTGTATCGTGAAAAGATAGGTGCTGTGGAAAGTAATTTATAATATTACTTATATAAAGTTTTACTAAGCACTCTGAATTATACAGAGTGCTTTTTTAATTTAAAAAATTAATAGCACTTACATTTATTATAGTTAAGTTTATATTTAGTTGAAATCAAAAAATCGAACCATGAAAAATGAAAACTTTAGTGACCTGAGTACGGAAGACTTACTAAAAAGACAAAAAACAATAAAGCCTTTAACAATACTATTTATCGGGACATTAGTAGTTTTATTAGTGTTATCCATATTTATTACCATTAAAAAAGGATTTACAGCTTTATTAGTTGTTCCTTTCGCATTGTCACCTATTGCTATTCTTAATTTGAATAATCTGAAAAGCATCCAGAAAGAAATTAATTCGAGAAAGAACCAAAACTAATCACTAAATGGAATTGTGGTCTCATTAGTACTACTTAATAGATTTTACCAAAGGATATTTCGCAGAATGATTGATAAACAGGAGGAGGATTTCTTCTTAAAATGGTTTATGTCATGCAGGCGAAAAGCATGTAAATGACTATTCAACCGGCTGATAATAAAATATTTAATATTTTATTTCATCTCTGAAAAATAAATTTCATTCATACTAAAAATAAAAAATAGAAAAATCGTAACTTTGCGACCGTAAAAATCCTTTATGCAGCAAATTAGAAATATTGCAATTATTGCGCACGTTGACCACGGTAAAACAACCCTGGTTGATAAAATTATCCACGCAACCCACATTTTCAGAGAAAACCAGGAAAGCGGAGAGCTTATCATGGACAACAATGACCTGGAAAGAGAACGTGGTATTACCATCTTATCAAAGAACATCTCTGTTACTTACAAAGATGTAAAGATAAACGTTATCGATACTCCTGGTCACGCCGATTTTGGTGGTGAAGTAGAGCGTGTATTGAAAATGGCGGATGGTGTTGTACTATTGGTTGATGCTTTCGAAGGAGCGATGCCACAAACACGTTTCGTACTTCAAAAAGCTCTTGAGCTTGGATTGAAGCCAATGGTGGTTATCAATAAAGTAGACAAACCAAACTGTCGTCCTGAAGAAGTTCATGACCAGGTATTCGATTTATTCTTCAACCTTGATGCTACTGAAGAGCAACTAGATTTCCCTACATTCTACGGATCATCTAAACAAGGTTGGTTCAATAGCTCTTTGGAGCAAACTGACAGCATTTTACCATTATTAGATGGTATTCTAGAATATGTTCCGGAACCTAAAGTAGAAGAAGGTAACCTGCAAATGCAGATTGTATCTTTGGATTACTCTTCATTCTTAGGTAGAATTGCAATTGGTAAAGTTGTAAGAGGAAGTCTTAAAGAAGGTCAATGGATTGGTCTTGCACAGGAAGGCGACAAAATTGTAAAAGGAAAAGTTAAAGAATTATACGTATTCGAAGGATTAGGTAAAAAGAAAGTAAGCGAAGTACAAGCAGGTGATATCTGTGCTGTAGTTGGTTTCGACGCTTTCCAGATTGGTGATTCTTTCGTAGATCTTGAAAATCCTGAACCATTACCAAGAACATCTATCGATGAGCCTACACTAAACATGACATTCTCTATTAACAATTCTCCTTTCTTTGGTAAAGATGGTAAATATGTTACCTCTAACCACCTTAGAGAAAGATTAGAAAAAGAATTAGAGAAAAACTTAGCACTAAGAGTTCAGCAGACAGGTGACGCTAATACATTCCTTGTATTTGGTAGAGGTATTCTTCACTTATCAGTTCTTATTGAAACGATGAGAAGAGAAGGTTATGAAATGACAATTGGTCAGCCTCAGGTTATCCTTAGAGAAATTGATGGTGTACAATGCGAGCCTTATGAATCTTTAGTAGTAGATGTACCTGAAGAATTTGCTTCAAGAGTTATCGACCTTGCTACACAAAGAAAAGGAGACCTTCACATCATGGAAACTAAAGGTGAAATGCAGCATATGGAGTTCGAAATTCCTTCAAGAGGTCTTATCGGATTACGTTCTCAAATGCTTACAGCAACTGCAGGTGAAGCTATTATGGCACACCGTTTCACTGAGTACAAGCCTTTCAAAGGTGCTATTCCGGGAAGAAACAACGGTGTATTAGTAAGTAAGACACAAGGGCCTGCAACAGCATATTCTATTGAAAAACTACAAGACAGAGGTAAGTTCTTCGTAGATCCGGGTGAGGAAATCTACGCAGGTATGATCGTAGGAGAACAAAATAAGCCAGGAGATCTTGTTGTAAATATTGTTGAAGCTAAGCAGCTAAACAACATGCGTGCTTCCGGAAAAGATAAAGATGGTGGTATTGCTCCAAAAATCTTGTTCTCACTAGAAGAATGTATGGAATATATCCAACATGATGAGTGTATCGAGGTAACGCCTAACTTCATTCGTATGAGAAAGAAAATTCTTAGCGAAGAAGAAAGAAAACGTGCAGAAAGAATGGCTAAAGATTAATTTTAAATCTTAAAGCTTCATATATAAAGCTCCTTTCGAGGGGCTTTTTTATTTACAACAAATCGAAGAATAGTATGGACTAGTATAGCTGAAAAGCCATTCATTTTTTCTATTATATCCGTTATGGTTTAAAATTTGTTACTTATTACACAGTTTGAGTTTAGACAGCCTTAGTGTTTAGAAAAAAAAGGCTATCTTTATTTTTAAGATTAAAACATAATAGTATTATGAAAATGATTTATCTGAAAAGGTTAATGGTAGTAGCAGGTATAGTTGTTGTGGGTATGGTAGCTGCACAAAAACAAACCATTACCAAAGCGCAACTTCCGTCCAATGCTCAGGATTTCCTGAATAAATACATCAGTGGTAAGCCATTTATTTATATTAAAAATGCAGAAAACCCTAATGATGTAGATTTTACTGTAAAATATAGTAACGGAGTAGAAGTGGAATTTCACAATGATGGTGAATGGGAAGAAGTAGATGGTAAAGGAAATGCAATTTCCACAGGTTTTCTTCCGGGATCTTTAACCAATTACACAAACTCTAATTACAAAGGAGATCCTATTGTATGGGTAAGCCGTGAAAAAGGGAAGTATGATGTAAAACTAAAAAGTGGCCTTAAATTGGAATTTGAGCTGAACGGAACATTTTCTAAAATTAATTAAGGTTACCATAATTATTAACCGATATTTTTAAACTTATAACATAAAGCTGCAAGATTTTGCAGCTTTTTCATTTTTCAATTTACATTATTTATATATTTGGGATCAAATTATAAACTATGCAAAAACTCAAACTATGGGATGCCACTATGATCGTTATGGGATCTATGATCGGTAGCGGAATTTTTATTGTTTCATCCGATATTATGAGGCAGCTCGGATCCGGATGGTGGCTATTGGTTGTCTGGCTTATCACAGGAGTTATTACAGTATCGGCAGCATTATGCTACGGCGAATTATCTGCTATCTTTCCAAAAGCCGGAGGGCAATACACTTATCTGACAGAAGTTTTTGGTAAACTTACAGGCTTTTTATACGGATGGGGGCTATTTACGGTTATACAAACCGGAACTATTGCTGCAGTCGCTGTTGCATTCAGTAAGTTTACAGCCTATCTTATTCCGCAGCTCAATGATGCCGCGCCCTTATTTCAGCAGGGTAGTTTTAAAATTACCTGGCTCCAGATTTTAGGTATTGGTATTATCCTGTTGCTTACCTATATTAATACCAGAGGAATCAAAAGCGGGAAAATAATACAGTCTGTTTTTACGGCTTCTAAAATTATAGCACTTTTAGGACTTATTGTTCTGGGGCTTGTTTTTATTAAAGATTCACACCTAAGCGAAAATTTAAATATTGGTACTAAAGCTTTTCAAAATCTGAAAGGAGAAGGGTGGATGCCTATTAGCGGTAAGGCTATTTTGGGCGGAATTGCAGCAGCAATGGTAGGTTCTGTCTTCAGTAGCGTTGCATGGGAGAGTGTAACTTTTGTTTCCGGGGAGATCGAAAATCCTAAAAGGAATGTAGTCCGTGCAATGGTTATTGGTACAGCATCTGTTATTATACTTTATTTTCTTTGTAATGTGGTTTATCTAAGCGCATTATCCCGTGATGAAATCGCTTTTGCAGCCAATGATCGTGTTGCGGTAGCTGCTGCAGAAAAGATTATGGGAAATACCGGAACTATTATCATGGCCGTTCTTGTCATGATTTCTACTTTTGGATGTATCAATGGACTTGTTTTATCAGGAGCCCGAGTATTTCAGACAATGGCTAAAGACGGATTATTTTTTAGCTCAGCTATTAAAAACAACAAAAATAATGTTCCGGAGAAATCTTTATGGCTACAAGGGATATGGGCTTCATTACTGTGCCTTAGCGGGCAATATGGAGACATCCTGGATATGATTTCCTTTGTTATCGTATTATTTTATATGCTTACCGTTTTTGCCGTAATCTGGCTGAGATTCAAAAAGCCTTTTATTCCTAGATCTTACAAAACTTTTTTATATCCTGTAACACCTTTACTTTATCTCGTTATTGGAATTATGTTCTGTGTTCTGCTTATTATTTACAAACCCAACTATACATGGCCGGGATTTATTCTGCTTCTTTTAGGATTACCAGTATACTTCCTAATCAGAAAGAAAGTGTAGTTTTATGCAATCCGGTATACTAAACTTTAAATAAAATATTTAAATTAAATTTATATCTTGACTATGGAATGTTTTAACAAAAATAAGCAGTCCATAGTCAAGGTTTTTATTCTTAAATTTAGTTTAGATAACTTTATATAATTATTTATGGGAGAATTTATTAGGATATATCAGTCAAACATATTATTTCAGGTCGAGATTGTTAAAGGTAAACTTGCTGCTAATGGTATTGAAAGCTTCGTGAAAAACGAATTTGTAAACAACCTTTCTGTAATGCCAATTAATCAGGATTATATACTCTATGTTGCAGAAGAGGATGCTGCAGAAGCAGATAGAATTATTAATGAAACCGGAGATACAGAAACCTGATTTTAATTTGGTTAAAATTCCGTGCAAAAGCCTGTTATATTTTGTAATTTTGCAGTATGAATTCATTAGTAGATAAATACAATATACCTGGCCCGCGCTATACATCTTATCCAACCGTTCCTTACTGGGATCTTGAAAGTTTTTCTGTAGAGGGTTGGAAGGAGTCGGTGATACGTTCTTTTAAAGAATCTAATGCGGAAGAAGGGATCAGTATATATATTCATCTTCCTTTTTGTGAAGCTTTGTGTACTTTTTGTGCATGCCATAAAAGAATTACAAAACAACATTCTGTAGAAGAACCATATTTGGAAACCGTTCTGAAAGAATGGCAGCTTTATCTGAATCTTTTCGACGAAAAACCGAAGCTAAAAGAACTTCATTTAGGAGGAGGAACTCCTACATTCTTTTCTCCGGAAAACCTTAAGAAACTTCTCAGCGGAATTTTTGAAACTGTAGAAATTGCGGAACATCCTGAATTTAGTTTTGAAGGACATCCGAATAATACAACATATGACCACCTTAAAACACTTTATGATCTAGGCTTCAGAAGAGTAAGCTTTGGTGTACAGGATTATAATGAAAAGGTGCAGAAAGCCATCAACAGAATACAGCCTTTCGAAAATGTAAAAAACGTAACAGAATGGGCTCGTGAAATTGGCTATACGGGAATCAGCCACGATCTGGTATTTGGTTTACCTTTCCAAAACTGGGAGTGTATGGAAAATACCATTCGTAAAACACTGGAACTAAAACCAGACAGATTAGCATTCTATTCTTACGCACACGTTCCGTGGATAAAAGGTGTAGGGCAGAGAGGCTTTGATGAAAACGATTTGCCTTCCGGTGATGAGAAACGCAGATTATATGAAGATGGTAAAAGCTTACTGGAAGAATTAGGTTATTTCGAAATAGGTATGGACCATTTCGCATTACCGCATGACGATCTTTATCAGTCTATGAAGAAAGGTAAACTTCACCGTAACTTTATGGGATATACGTCTTCTAAAACTCAGCTAATGGTAGGCTTAGGGATGTCCGGAATATCCGACAGCTGGTATGCATTTGCACAAAATGAAAAAACAGTGGAAGGGTATGAGCAAATGGTAAACAACGGTGAATTCCCGGTAGTAAAAGGGCATATTCTGAATGAAGAAGATCTTATTATCCGTAAACATATTCTGAATCTGATGTGCAGACTGGAAACATCATGGGATACAGAAACTGCTTTCCCTGAGTTTGAAAATGCAATGGACAAATTACAGGAGATGCAAAAAGACGGCTTGGTTGAACTCTCTGAAAATGGTATAAAAATAACTGAAGAGGGAAGAGCCTTTACCCGAAATGTTACCATGACATTTGATCTGAGAATGTTAAGAAAACAACCGGGAACAAGGATATTCTCCATGACAATATAAAATATTCAAAAAAAGCTTCTTAGCGATAATGATATCGCGAATACAACATACATAGATCCAAACACCAAAAAACTAATGACAAATAACTGTTTAAACTGTAATGAAGAGATTGCAGGAAAATTTTGTAGTAATTGTAGCCAGCCAACATCAACACATAGATTTTCCTTGTCTCACGTATTTAAACATGATTTTGTTCACGGTATATTTCATTTTGACAAGGGCTTTTTCTTTACAATAAAAGAACTATTTACAAGACCAGGTCACAGTATCCGAGAATATGTACAAGGAAAAAGGGTAAAGCATTTTAATTATTTTGCAACAGTACTTCTTTTGTTAGCCATTATATATTTTGTTAAAAAATGGACGAAAATTGAATCTTCTGATCTGTTTGATAATAATGTAAAAGGGCTTTTAAAGGTTCAAAAAGACTATTCAAAAATCACAGTTTTTTTAAATATTCCAATTATTGCTTTTATTAGCTTTTTGTTGTTTAAAAGAAGTAAACAAAATTATACAGAAAATCTGGTTCTAAACATGTACTTGTTATGTGGATTAACAGCAATCAGTTTGGTTCTGCCAATTTGCATGATTTTCACTGACAATAAAGAATTTCTCTTTGTTGTCAATTATTTTGTGACAGTACTGGTATTTCTGTATATCATAATTTTTTATTACCAATTTTTTTCGGTTTTTAATTACAAAAAGTATGACTTAATCATTCGGGTTATTCTTATTTCAATACTGTATATGGCAATTAAGCAGCTGATAAATACTATTTTGAATAATGTTGGATTAAAATATTTTCATTAATATAATATATCCGAAAATGGATTTGGAATTCTGCAGAACTATTTATAAATCCACATTAATACAGGTTTTGCAGAATTTTTTAATTTAAGATCAATAATTTTCATTGCATTATTAGATACCGTAGGGCATCCCCAACCTTCGGGACTGCCTTTAGGGAAAACTTCTTCATCACTCATTTTATCCCACGAGTGAAATACAATAACACGTTTCAAGGCGTTGCTGTTTGTTTCCTCCAGGCCATGCATAAGATATTTTACATTAATTCCCCAATTGCTATATCCACGGGCACCAATTTTATATTTGCCCAGGGAGGATAGGTGGCTTCCGTCTTCATTACTGAATTCAGCTTTTCCTGCAGATTCATCAGAAGACCAGCTATTGGCACCACAGCCATGTCCTACAAGATATTCTTCGGTAATTTTATTTTCCCTGAAATCCCATATAAAAAAACGGTTAACACCAGAATGTATACTCATGTCTATCAGGATACAGAAGTCGGTATTAAATTTATTTTGTTTGTTATATAATAATGCTTCTTCCGCTTTTTGTTTCAGCTTTTTAATATCTGTTTCCTGCTTTACAATCTGCTTTTCATCATTCTTTATAATAACTGGTGTATGTGAAGGCTTTTTCTCTTCTTTTTCCTGACAATTGGTGACTAAAAAAGCCATAAAAAAGAATAAAAATATTTTTTTGGGCATCATTGGTTTTGTATTAATGGCAAAAATAAAGATAATTAAGACAGAATTATTATTACTCTTATAATTTCAGATGTATATTACTGTCAAATTTATATTCTTACCGCACTTAGGAGCAGTTAAAAAGAAAATTGTTAAAATTTACTAAAAATCATTATATTTGCGCCTTATAATCAATGAAAAATAGTCGTTAAATCATAAAAAAATGCAAGGAAAAGGACTCATTACCACTATTGCAATCATCCTCGGATTGATATGCATTAATGAACTCCTGCCGAGTTTCTATGCGAATAGAATTGAGAAAGAGGCACAAGCTCTTTCCGGAGGCAATGAAGTTAAGTACAAAAAGGAATTAGAAAAGTTATCCAAAGACACACTTAATCTAGGGTTTACTAAACTGGATTATTGGTCTGCCAAGGGAAAAGAAATGAAACTTGGTCTGGATTTGAAAGGAGGGATCAACGTTTTGTTGGAAATTAATCAAAGAGACCTGGTTAATGATTTAACGAATTATTCCACAAACCCTGTTTTAGTAGAAGCTCTGAACAGAACAGATGCTGCACAAAAGTTCTCTACAAAGACATACATCGATAACTTTTTTGTTCAGTTTGATGCTGTAAACAAAGAAAAAGGAACAAATGTAAAACTTTCTAATCCAGAAGTTTTCGGTACTCAGAAATTAAGTGATTTGATTAAATTCAACACACCTGATGACGAAGTAAAAAAGATTATTTCTAAGAAGATTGATGCCTCTGTAGGTTCAGCTTTCGAAGTAATCCGTACACGTATCGATAAGCTAGGGGTAACACAACCAAACGTACAGAGAGTACCTGGAACAGGTCGTATTTTGGTTGAAATGCCTGGTATCAAGGATATTGACAGAGTAAAGAAATTACTACAGACTTCAGCAAGATTACAGTTCTGGGAAGTACAGACTGCTGGTGAAGTTGCTCCATATTTCCAACAACTTACTTCTGTTGTAATGACAAAAGGAGATTCTATTGGTATTAATAAGAATATGAATCTTATCAATACTCTGGATATGCAGAATGGTGCAAGACAGAATGGAGTAGGTAATGTTAAGCTTTCGGATACAGCTACTGTAAACAAATTATTAAACAGTGCACAGGCTATTAAAGCACGTCCTGCTAACCTTAGATTTACTAAGTTTATGTGGGCTGCAAAACCTGAATCTAATGCTCCGGATAATTTGACATTATATGCAATCCGTGGAACAGCAAACAACAAAGCTCCGCTTGATGGTGCTGTAAAAGATGCACGTGTTAACTACGACCAAATCGGAAGAATTGAGATCGGAATGCAGATGGACTCTGATGGTACTAAAGTATGGAAAACACTTACTGAGAAAAACATCGGAAGACCAATCGCTGTAACTCTGGATGATAATGTATATACTGCTCCTAATGTAAATACAGCTATTCCTAACGGACAATCTGTAATTACTGGTAACTTCAGTCAGGATGAAGCTAAAGACTTAGTAGATGTACTAAACTCAGGTAAGCTTCCTGCTACTGCAAAAATTGTTCAGGCAGATGTTGTTGGACCTTCATTAGGTGCTGAATCTATCAACGCAGGTGTTATGTCATTCATTATTGCGTTTGCCCTTATCATGGTATATATCATTTTCTACTATGGTATGGCTGGTGTTTATGCAGTAATTGCGATGATTATTAACTTATTCTACGTGTTTGGTATTATGGACTCTATAGATGCTACACTTACCTTACCAGGTATTGCAGGTATCGTATTATCCATGGCCATGGCAGTAGATACGAACGTAATCATCTACGAGAGAACTAAAGAAGAATTATTTGCAGGAAAAGGAATCCGTGAAGCATACAATGATGGTTTCAAGCACGCTTTATCTGCGATTATTGACGGACACGCAACAACATTACTAACAGCTGTTGTATTATATATTTTCGGTACAGGACCTATCCAAGGATTTGCTGTAACCTTAATTATTGGTATTCTGATGACGTTCTTTACTTCTGTACTATTGTCGAGAGTAATGATCTTCAGCAGACTTGGAAAGGGTAAAGAGATTTCAGTATGGACATCTTTCTCAAAAAATCTTTTCAGAAATATCTGGATCGACTTTATCGGGAAAAGAAAGTGGTCTTATATCTTCTCTACAATATTGATGATCATCTGTATCGCATCTATCGTTACAAAAGGCTTCAAATTTGGGGTTGACTTCAAAGGAGGAAGAAGTTATGTTGTAAGATTTGACAAGCCGGTTGTCGCTTCTGATATTCAGGAAGAGTTGGCTCCGTTATTTAAAACTCAAGATGGTAAAAACGAAGCTGTAGATGTTAAAACATTTGGTAACTCTAATCAGCTTAGAATAACAACTGACTACAAAATTGATGACGTTAACACAACTGTTGACTCTGAAATTGAACATAAATTATATGACGGATTAAAGAAACACCTTCCGGCTAACGAAACATTCGATGCTTTCAAAAGTTCTGATGTTGGACATGCAGGAATCGTTTCTTCTACGAAAGTAGGACCTACAGTAGCAGATGACATTCAGGTTCACGGTACATTAGCAGTTCTTGCTGCTTTAGCGGGGATCTTCATCTATATCTTATTAAGATTTAGAAAATGGCAATTCTCTCTTGGTGCTGTTGTGGCATTGTTCCACGATGCGGTAGTAATTTTAGGGGTATTCTCCTTATTCTACACAGTAGCGCCATTCAATATGGAGATCAACCAGGATTTCATTGCAGCTGTACTAACAGTATTAGGATATTCCATTAACGATACGGTAATTGTATTTGACCGTATCCGTGAATACCTTAGAGAAAGAAAATCTATCAGCCTTGCAGGTCTGTTTGATGATTCCATCAGCAGCACGTTAGGTAGAACATTCAACACTTCATTCACTACGATCTTGGTTATCCTAGCGATCTTCATCTTCGGAGGTGATAATATGAAGGGCTTCATGTTTGCATTATTAATCGGTATTGGTTTCGGTACTTATTCATCCATCTTCATCGCATCAGCAATTGCTTATGACTGTTTGAAAGGACGAAAAAAAGACGCCCCGCCAGTCCATGAGATAAACAAATAATAAAAAGCCCCGAAATTCGGGGCTTTTTTTATTATTAATTTTAAAATAAACAATAATACAGTAACAATTCATTATTTTTGTTGCGCTTTTTTAAATTATGGAAAATAAAAAGACGAACACCGCGATAGGCTTTATATTCATCACAATGCTTATCGATATAACAGGATGGGGGATTATTATCCCGGTTATACCCAAGCTAATAGAAGAACTTATTCATGGCGATATCAGCGAAGCTGCAAAATATGGAGGCTGGCTAAGTTTTGCCTATGCATTTACCCAGTTTATATTTGCTCCTCTGGTTGGTAACCTTAGTGATAAATACGGTAGACGTCCCATTATCCTGATATCTTTATTGGGTTTTGCAATAGACTATGTATTTCTGGCATTATCTCCAAATATTATATGGTTATTCATAGGCCGTGTTATAGCGGGTATGACTGGAGCAAGTATTACAACGGCGAGTGCTTATATCGCCGATATTAGTACAGAAGAAAACCGTGCAAAGAATTTCGGGCTTATCGGAGCGGCTTTTGGTATGGGATTCATTATCGGACCTGTATTAGGTGGACTTTTAGGTCAGTTTGGTTCCAGAGTTCCTTTTTACGCCGCAGCTGTACTTTGCTTAATTAACTTTATATACGGTTACTTTATTCTTCCGGAATCTCTGGATAAAGATCACAGGAGGGAATTTGAATGGAAAAGAGCTAATCCTATTGGATCGTTATTTATGCTGAAAAAACACCCTAAAATATCGGGACTGATATTAGTACTTGTCCTGGTATATATTGGTGCACATGCGGTACAAAGTAACTGGTCTTATTTCACCATGTATATGTTTGGGTGGAAAGAAAAAGAAGTTGGGTTATCTCTGGGACTTATCGGATTATTGGTTGGACTGGTGCAGGGAGTACTTATACGCTGGATAAACCCTAAAATCGGAAATGAAAGAAGTATCTATTACGGCCTCGGATTATATGCAATAGGAATGTTACTATTTGCTTTTGCTACTGAAAGCTGGATGATGTTTGCCTTTTTAGTACCTTATTGTTTAGGTGGTATCTGTGGTCCTGCATTACAATCTGTAATTACCGGAAACGTATCCAAACAGGAACAAGGTGAGTTACAGGGAGCATTAACCAGTCTTATGAGTGCAACTGCTATTGTAGGACCACCATTAATGACAAACCTGTTTTTCTACTTTACACATGATCAGGCACCTTTTCAGTTTCCGGGAGCTCCGTTTTTCTTGGCGTTTATAATGTTGGGAATGGGGGCATTGATTGCGTACTTTAACTTTAAAAAGAAATAAAATTGCTGAAATTAAACTTAAAAACAGCAAGGTTAAGAATATCTTTTGTAATTTTGATTCATGGAACTTAGCATAGGAGAAATGTTAGTGGTGGCATTAGTCATCGTAGTATTATTTGGACCGGATAAAATACCGAGTATTGCACGCGAATTAGGACAAGGTGTCCGTAAAATGAAAGGTGCAATGGAGGATATTAAAACGGAGATTATGAAGGAGGCTGATAATCCGATTTCAGACATTAAAAAAGAGATTGATAAAGTAAAGCAAACCGTTACTGATATTAATCCGCTTAATGATGTACAAAAGCAAATAGAGGATATGAAAAACTCTGTAAATCCGATGGATCAGCATACAGCTGATACTTCTTCTCCGGCTCCGGAAAAAACTACAGAGACAATAGCCCATACAGAAACCGAACAAATAGCTTCAGCCGAGAAAAAAGTTGATCCTTTAAGCGATGAACATGTTGGTCCGGTAAGCCGATAGAATATGGAAGAAATTATTCATTCGGATAAAGAGCTGTTACTATACCTAAATGGTCTTGGATCACCAGGGTTTGATTCTTTTTGGATCTATATGACCAAACCATTAGTTTGGATACCTCTGTATCTTTTATTAATGTTTCTGGTTTATAAGAAATACTCTGTAAAGAATTTTTTATTTATACTTCTTTTTATAGCTGTCGGAATTACAGCAAGCGATCAGATCGCCAATATTTTTAAATACGGTTTCCTGAGACTAAGACCTTGTCACGATCCGGAACTTATTAATCATATGCGTTTGGTTACCTGTGGCGGAAAATATGGATTTTACTCTGCACATGCAAGTACTACATTTTTCCTGGCTACATTTCTAAGTTTCCTTATCGGGAAAAATTATAAGTCCCTGCCTTACTTGCTTTTTTTATGGGCAGTAGTAGTTTCTTACAGCAGAATCTATTTAGGAGTTCATTTTCCGGGAGATGTCGCTGTTGGGGCTTTAATGGGCTTCTTATTAGGAGGTTTATTCTCTACGCTGGCACTGAGATACGTGAGCAAAAAATAATATAAAAAAGGTTCTTCATTTTGAAGAACCTTTTTAGTTTATATATCCTACAGGTTGTTAATCATTATGATAAGGTTTTCCTTGCAGAATTGTAGAAGCACGATAAATCTGTTCTACAAAGAACAAACGAATCATTTGATGGGTAAATGTCATTTTTGACAATGAAATTTTTTCCTGAGCCCTGATGTAGATTTCTTCAGAAAATCCATAAGCACCTCCTACAAGGAAGGCAAGATGCCGGGTAGACATATTCATCCAGTTATCTATTTTGGATGCAAATTCACGGGATGTAAACTGTTTTCCCTTTTCATCCAATAATACAACAGTATCTGTATTATCCAGATAGTTAAGAAATAACTTAGCTTCTTCTTTCTTTAACTGAATATCAGTAAGGTTTTTGGCATTTTTAACGTCAGGAATTTCAATGAATTCAAAATTGAAATGTTTCGGAAGACGCGGAATGTAATAAGCAATGAGTTTCTTAATTTCAGCATCATCCGTTTTGCCAATACATATTAAACTTATACGCATTTTAGTATCTTTGCTTTTGCAAATATAGATGAATGCCTTTAAAAACGCCTCAATTAATCATTAGATTTCGTGATTTTCTCGATAGCATACACCTGCCTATGTTGGGCATTTCGCTGTTGAAAATGTTTGAAATCTATGGGGAAGGAATTTTTAAAAATCCTGTTATCAGGCAAGCTGCAGCAATATCATGGGCTTTTTTTCTAAGTCTTTTTCCTTTTTTATTATTTCTGCTTTCAATTCTTCCATATCTGCCACATTACGATAAGCTCCAGTTTTATATATTCGATGTGATGTTGGCCAATATATTACCGGCTGATATAAAAGTTTATGTTACAGAATATCTCCAAGACACACTTATTCCTAACCTTAAAGGTATCAGTAACTTTGTAACCATTATACTAGCTTTAATATTTGGCACAAACGGAACACATGCGCTGATTATGGGTTTTAATCTGAATACAGATGTAAAGCGTACTTTTTTCAGAAACTATGGAATTGCACTGCTTATTACAATTGCTTTTGTAAGTATTACCGTTTTGTCTCTTCTGGGAATTTATTACGCAGAGGTTGTAATGAAGCTTTTTAATCCGGTAAACAGTATTTCCTGGTTGGTCAATAATCTAACTAAGATCATCAGTTTTATTTCCTTTCCTCTGTTTTATTTTATCTTGCTGGCTTTATTTTACTGGGTAGGCTGCCTTAAAATTAAAAGATTCAGAGAAGCAATTCCTGGTGCTATTTTCAGCACTTTGCTATTTGGCTTTATTACTTATGTCTTTGCCTTTTATGTACGGGATATCGCCCGTTATAACTTCTTATATGGTTCTATTGGTTCCATAATCTTGGTCATGATCTGGGTAAACCTTAACATCATTCTTATTTTGTTTGGTAACGAGCTTAATCTGGCAATTAAAAAAGTGAAAATGGACAAAAAGATAGGAGACGAGCTGGCGGCACAAATAGAACAGCAACAGTTTCTGCAAACTTCATCTGCTCCTAATAATAACGATCACAATATACAGTTATAAAAAGGGCCGTGATAAGCGAACTTATACACGGCCGAGGATAGATGATTTGGTATCTTTTATTAGAATCTATAAGAGACTCCTAACGTATAATTTCTGTTCTTGGTTGTATAACCGATTACATCTACATAATCTTTATTGAAAATATTACCGATGTTAAGATAAGCATCAATATTACGTACGATCTTCTGATTGATATTCAGGTTGAACAAATTAAAATCTGCTACTTTAACATTTTTGGTACTAAATGAGACAGAATCATAGTATGCATCATTTCTCTTACCTACAAACTGGTGAGAAACTGTAATTCTTGTTGATGCAAAAGGCTTCACCTCTACATAAGAGTTAACCCTTTGTTTTGGCTGGCGTAGCATTGTTGCTTCTTTATCTTTTTCTACAAAGCTATAGTTCCCTCCAAATTTAACCATATCAATGATCTGATAGTCGAATCCAATTTCAAATCCTTTTACTTTATTCTCGTCTATATTCTGGAAGCTTCCCGTATAATCAGGATTAGATACATAAGCGAAAGCATCTTTTTCTTTTCTCTGGAATAGGCTTACATTAAAGTTTAAACTTCTGTCTTTTTTACCAAAACTTAAATCAATTTCATGAGACTGGTTTCTTTCTGGTTTTAGATCAGGGTTTGGTAAAGTCCAAGGAAGTGATCCGTAATTTTGATATAGGGTAGGTGCAATAAATGCTGTAGCGAAGGAATAACCAATCTTAAAATAAGTATCGCTGAATTCTTTTATGTAATAAGGATTTACACTATAAACCCAGTGATTTCCAAATTTAGAGTTATCAGTCATTCTGGCGCCTGCATCCAAGTTAAAACCTTTATAGTTTGCATTAAAGTTGGCATAGGCATCAAAACTATGAAGCTTCGTATCACCACTTTTCAGTACTTCCTCCATGTTTTCTTTACCAAATGGAAGAGATTTTGAACTCATCTTCTGGTCTTCATACTGTACTCCAACTGTAAAGTTGAAATAATCATTTACTTTATAATTATTATAAAGTTCTGCAATAAAGTTTTTACCATTGTAAGAGAACTGATCCTGATAAGAAGAGCCTTTCATACTTTGTCCTAATCTGTCTACATCTGTATAACGGGTATTGAATACAATCTTACCATTGTTATATCTGTAATTAGCATTACCTCCTACATAGAACTGTTTATCATTTCCACGGTTTTGGCCATCAGCAAAAGCTCCTGTATCGTATAAATAAAGATTGTGATTCCAGCCACTATTGATGTTAACATCAAAATTATTCCCTGAGTAACCTACACCAGCAGAAAGATTTTGCTTTTCCCAACCATCTTTATCAAAAGTACTATCGCCTTTAGCAGAAGATAATCCTTGAGATTTTTCATTGAAGGCATTAACCTGATAATTAAATTTATCAATCTTTCCTCTTAATGCTGCATCCTGTGCATATGTATCATAAGAACCTGCTCTTGCAGTAAGAGCTCCTTCAATAGCTTTTTGTGATGCTTTCTTTGTTTTTACATTGATTACCGATACAGTAGCATTAGATCCATATAATACAGAAGAAGCGCCATTCAGGACCTCAATACTTTCAACACTTTCCAGAGCCAGTAAACGAAGATCTGCTGCAGTATAATCATTCCCTGTAACATCTCTTAACGGAACACCATCTAATAATATAACTACATTAGCACTTTTCCCGCCTCTAATCTTCATTAGTTTAGGTTCAGTAGCATTGTTGAAATTACCTGTAATCTGGAAACCGGCAACCTGGTCCAATACATCACTGAGGTTTTGTCCTTTATACTTTTCCAGGTCTTTAGCTGAAATAAGGGTGACATTTTTGCCCGTTTTATAAAGTTTTTGCGGGGTTTTAGAAGCAATAGTTACTTCTTCAATCTGACCACTTTTTTCTTCCTGAGCGTATAATCCGGAACCAACAATAAGGAGTGCTCCGATTACAAATAGTTTTTTATTCATGAATAAAATTTAGCTAATACTGTATCCGGAGAAATAAGAATAAACAACCCTGAGTATCTAGGGCAGATTATAATTCAAGCTTTTCCTCCGAAAGTTGTTAATTAATAATTATAGTTTCAGGCAGGTCTCCTGGCTTTCACATTTCTGTGCCTTCCCGTAATTACAGTGGCTTTGTACAGAAATACTTCAGTGATCTACAGTTGCGGGGACAGCTCTGGTGTTGCACCAGATTCCCTTTTCATCGGACAATGCCGAACCTGAAATTTTTGCAAATATAAGAAAGTTATAGATAGTTTTTGTCGAAGGAAAAAGGAAGTAAATCTTTTACACTGTAGCATTTAACAGTTTTTCCCTGTGTAGACGCAAAATAAATTTCAATAGGGGAGCTTTGTTTACTCTCATATTCTAATATAGATTGTCTGCATGAACCACATGGTGGAATTGGAATATTATTATCAGCTGCCTCATTTTTTGGGCCGCCAACTACAAATATTTTTTTAATTTCAAGTCCGGGATGGTTTGCTGCCAGCCAGTATATAGCAGTTCTTTCCGCACATAATCCTGAAGGATAAGCTGCATTTTCCTGATTATTACCAACAATAATTTCGCCGTTTTCAAGAAGGATTGCACATCCTACAAAAAACTCCGAGTAGGGAGCATAAGCTGTTTTACGGATTTCAGAAGCTGTTTCGAATAGCTTCTTTTCGATATCGTCTAATTCCGATATGTTTTTATAAACTTCAAAGTGAATGTTTAAATCTTGTTTCATTCGTTACAAATAAAGGGAGGTAAAATTACTCATAAATATCGAAATACAAACTATTATAATAAAGCCTGCATTTTTAATCAGCACATAGAAAGGAAATCAGGCATTTGCAAATCCAGAAAAAAGATAATTATAGTATTATTATGATTCTTTCGTCTCCGAAAATTAGATCAATTGATACTGTTTTAATGAAATTTAATATATAGAGAGTAGGATATTTTATATTTTATAAACCTTTGTTTTTGCACTATTTTCCAAATATAAAGTTAATGAAATGCTAAACAGGTGTTAATATTAACTTAAAATACGAGGGATACTTTTGCAAAAAAACTGAATGAAACGAGTATTATTATCTGCTTCAGTTGTATTATTACCTTTTCTGCCTTACGCACAGGAAGTTAGTAAAAAAGATACACTGAAACAGAAAGAGAAGAACATTGATGGAGTTGTAATTACCGCCTTGGGAATTGGTAAAAAAGCAAAGAAAATTGGTTATTCCACTCAGGAAATCAATACCAAACAATTCGAAACTGTAACCACACCAAGCGTAGGAAATCTTTTTGCAGGACAGGTTGCCGGGCTTAATGTCTCCAACCCTCCGGGAATGCAGCAAAAACCAACTTTTACATTGCGCGGAAACTCTAACGTTATTATTGTAATAGATGGCGTTATTGTAGACGACAAAACATTCCAGGCACTGGATCCTTCTAACATCGAGAACATTAACGTACTAAAAGGAGCTACGGCATCTGCATTATACGGCTCCAGAGGTAGATATGGTGCCATTCTGGTAACCACCAAAAGCGCTAAGAAAAGTGGATTTACAGTTGAATTTGGTCAGAACACTATGTTTACAGCTGGTTTTACAAACCTTCCAAAAACACAAACAGAATACGGAAACGGTTCTCACGGTAAATATGAGTTCTGGGATGGTGCCGATGGGGGTATCAATGACGGAGATATGATCTGGGGACCAAAATTTGTTCCCGGAAGAAAGCTTGCTCAGTGGAACAGCCCAATACTGGATAAACAAACTGGCCAGGTAATTCCGTGGTATGGTAATGTAACCAATACTCCGTATAATGATAAATCAAGATACGAAAGAGTACCTACAGACTGGACTTACCATGATAACCTGAATACATTTTTGACGCCTTCGTTTATTAATAATACAAACTTCGCAGTTAATTATAAACATAATAAAGACACTTACAGACTTTCCGGAAACTTCATGAATTTTGATGACAGAATTCCTGAGTCTTATCTTAGAAAATACGGAGCTAACTTCTCCAGTAATACATACATCACAGATAAGTTAAGTTTTAATACAAAATTGGCTTATAACAGAACAACTACACCAAGTATGCCTAACTATAACTATGACCCGAGCGGGCATATGTATACTATACTTATCTGGATGGGCGGTGACGTAGATGGTAGAGACCTGAAAAATAACCTTTGGGTAAAAGGAAGAGAGGGTTATCAACAAGCAAACTGGAACTACGCATGGTATAATAACCCTTGGTTTGGTGCTAAAAACTTTAAAAACAGTGTTGCTACTGATGTCTATAGCGCCCAGACAGGATTGACCTATGAAGCATCTGATGAATTCACAGTGAAAGGTAAAATTTCCTATGTAGAAAATGATACTAAAAACGAATTAAAGAGTCCATATTCTTATTTTAATTATGATGCTCCAAGAAATGGCCGTTACAGAGTAACAAATTCTAAAACTATAAACCTGAACTACGATGTCCTTGCTACCTATAACAAGGCTATTACAGACAATATTAACTTAACAGTTAATGCCGGAGGATCAGGATTCTACTATAAGTATAAAGATGACATAACATCTGTAGACGGATTAAAAGTTCCCGGAATATATTCTTTCGATAACTCGATAAAGCCTTTAACCCGTGACTATAATATCAACGAGAAATTAATTTATAGTGCTTATGGTACTGTGGATTTAGAGTTCTATAAAACTTTATTTGTGAATGTTTCAGGAAGAAATGACTGGTCTTCTACATTACCAAAAAGCAACAGATCTTATTTCTATCCGTCTGCATCCTTCAGTTTGCTGCTGAATAATATAATCCCAATGCCAAAAGCATTCGATATTGTAAAACTTTATGGTTCTTGGGCACAGATTGCATATGATTTTGATCCTTATGCTATTCGTAATTATTACCTTAACAATGGTGGTAATACCTTTAATGGAAATCCTTACTACACTTATCCATCAGTACTAAACAAAGAAGGAAACATAGGTCCTGAGAAAACAAGATCTTATGAAGCTGGTTTAAATATCGGTATGCTGAATAACAGAATTAGTTTGGATGTAGCTTATTACAATACACTGGATTATAATAATATTCTGAGATTCCCGGGCTCACAGACATCTGGTTTTGCTACAGAAGTGGTAAACGGAAATAAATATACCACAAATGGTGTAGATATATCCCTAAACCTTGTACCTATTAAGAATAGAAATTTCCAGTGGAAGTCTTTACTTAACTGGAGCAAGTCGGTTCAGAAGATCACTGAAATCTATCAGGGACGAGACAATTATAATAATATAAAACTTAACGAACGTACTGATAGTTTCTATGGTTATACCTGGAAAAAGAATGCAAACGGAGCGCTTATTTTAGATGCCAATACAGGTCTTCCTACAAGAGCAGATGCTCCTTCTTATCTTGGACATTTTAATCCGGACTGGACATTTGGTTTCACCAACACCTTCAGATATAAGAATCTTAGCTTAACTGTAGGTATTGATGGTAGCTTTGGTGGGGTAATGGAATCTGTAGTTGTTGAGAAAATGTGGTGGGGTGGTAAGCATCCAAACTCTGTACAATACAGAGATGCAGAATACGACCAGGGTAAATACACATTTGTACCAAACGGAGTTAATTACAATCCGACAACTAATACTTATACACCACATACAAAAGCAATAAGCTTCCAGGATTGGGCACAGAACTATCCATACCGTGCAATGGTAACTGAAAGCGAGAGCAAGGAATATGCGAACGTCTTCGACAGATCATTCATAAAACTTCGCTCTGTAGTGTTAGAATATGATTTCACCTCCATACTAAATCCTAAAGGCTTTGTAAAAGGACTTACAGTAAACTTATCCGGATACAATCTGGCGATGTGGAAGAAATCTAAAAACCTTTATTCAGACCCTGATTATAAAATTGGAGGAACTGGTATTGGTTCAGGCCGAAATGCAAATTCATCTAATGACATTCAGGATCCTTCCAGCAGATGGTTTGGTGTTGGGTTTAACTTAAAATTCTAGTAAAAAATGAAAAAATATATTATATCAGTTCTTGCAGTACCTTTCTTATTACTGAGTTCTTGTGAACCTGACTTAACAAAAATTAATGAGAACCCTAAGGATCCTGCAAATGTAGATCCAAGTGTGTTACTTACCAATGTAGCGAGACAATCTTTCCCGGTAGATAACAGCTCTAACTCAGCATTAAGAATGCTTGTAAATACAGGAGAAGAGAACGATTATCAGTACTTGAAATGGAATAATGCTTCTTTCGATGCTTACAAAAATATTTTGCTGAATGATGTGAAAATGATGGAGGAAGCTGCGAAAAGCAATAATAAAAACTATCAGGCTATTGGTAAATTTTTCCGCGCACTTCATTTCTATAATCTTAGCATGAGGGTAGGAGATATTCCATATTCTGAGGCATTAAAAGGAGAGACTGACAACATAAGATTACCGAAGTATGACAAGCAGGAAGATGTTTTCGCGGGAATTCTTACTGAATTGAAAGAAGCCAATTCATTAATCAATACTAATGATAAAATTGGTGGAGATATCGTTTACAACGGAAATATCGAAAGATGGAAAAAGTTGATCAACTCATTCCGTTTAAAAATCCTTATTACGCTTTCTAAGAAAACTAAAGCCGGAAATATTGATATTAAAAATGAATTTGCGAGTATTGTAAATTCTGAAAGATTAATGGAATCAAATAGTGATAATGGGCAATTAACCTTCTTTGATTTGGCCAACAGCCGTTATCCAACTTTCAACAGCAGTTCTTATGGTTCCAGCTTATATATGTCCGATACATTTATTCAGTATTTCAAGGACAGAAAGGATCCGAGAATCTTCACTTTTGCAGAACAGACTACTTCAGCAAAAGAAAAGAATCTTGCGCTGACAGATTATAATGCATACCAGGGCGGAAACCCTATTTCACCTTATTCAGATAATGCAAAACTAATAGATCAGAAGATTATCTCGAAAGTAAAAACACGTTTCTACCTGGATCCGGTGAATGAGCCAAGTAATATCCTAAGCTACTCGGAACTAAACTTTATTCTGGCTGAAGCAGCTGTGAGAGGGTGGATTAATCAAAGTGGAGCAAAACAATACTATGATACTGCAGTTAAGGCCAGCTTCGATTTTTATAAAGCCAATGTGAAAGATTCGGATAAATTATTTGCAGGTTTTGATATTACCAATTATTTAAACAGTGCACCTGTTGCCTATAATACAGGTGAAAGCACTGATAAACAAATGGAAAGAATTCTTACTCAGAAATATATGACAATGTTCCATCAGAGTCAGTGGACTGGTTATTATGATGCTCTTCGTACAGGATATCCAAAATTACCAATCGTTAATGGTGGAGTATTCCCTAAAAGGTTTAGATATCCTCAGGACGAATACAATACTAATTCGCAAAATCTGAATGCGGCTATTAGCTCTCAGTATGGAGGGAAAGATGATATCTTCCAGACGCCATGGTGGTTACAATAACTTTTTCTTCATAATTACACTTTATTTTTAACAAAAGGCAGGGTTTTATATCCTGCCTTTTATATTATGTACTGACAAAGGTTTTACTATATAATCTGTATATGCCAAGTCATTCACCATTATCAGTTAAGATAAGTGAATTGAAACAAAGTAATTAAAAGTTAGGAATAAACGAAATTACAGAGCTCCATAATGAATTAAGAAGCCTGCACTGTTTTAATACTAAAATAAGATATTACTATTTAGATTTAGCTTGTACCTTAATAGCTTTTATTACGGAGTATAAAACATTAAGCATAAGCAAAACAGGAATTATTCCGCCTATGATCATATTCATTCTGATCGTTTTAGAGAATCCCAAAGCTAAACCCGAGGTAAGTAAAATCATTAGTAGCCCAGAGATAAATAAAGTATTCTTCAATTGATTTGGATTTGAATTGACGAAATTAACAAAATATTAAATATTCTTTATAGATATATTAACTATAATATGTTAAAAAATCATAAATTTTAAATACTACTAAAATTTTAGTTGAATGAATCGTTTTTTTGTTTACATTTGTTATACTAAGTTTTTAGTTATAAAATAATTCCTATGAAAAATAAAAGTCTTACCAAAGCAGAAGAACAGATTATGCAGTATATGTGGCAATTGGAAAAAGCATTCCTGAAGGATATTCTGGATTTATTTCCGGAACCGAAGCCACATACAAACACTGTTTCTACGCTTATTAAAATTCTTATAGAGAAAGGATTTGTAAACTATACTTTACATGGCCGCCAGCACGAATACTTTCCGGTTGTTTCTAAAGAAGCCTATAGCGGAAAATCTCTGAAAGGACTTATGAAAAATTATTTTGACGGTTCTTACCGTAATGTTGTTTCATTTTTGGTAGAAAAAAATGAAATGAGTGTAGAGGATCTTGAAATGCTTTTACAGGAACTTAAAGATAAGGAATAATGGAAACACTACTATACTTTGGGAAAATGCTGCTATGCTCCGCTATTATGTGGGGATATTACCTGCTTTTTTTAAAAGATAAAACCTTCCATCATTACAATAGGTTTTACCTTTTGGCAACAATAGTGATAAGTCTACTTTTACCATTATTAAAAGTAGAGTACTTTACTTTAGAAACTGATAACAGATTATTTCTTCTTTTACAAAATTTCAGCATACAGACCGTAAGCCAGGAAACGCATGGTACTGACTGGAGAAACATTGCTCTTTCTGCTTTATTAGTGGTATCGCTGATTCTTTTCGTAAGATTATTGATAGGTATTTATAAAATCTACCAGATGAAAAATCAGTATCAAGGGAAAGAACTAAAAGGAGTTCGTTTTTATATAACAGATTTGCATGATGCTCCGTTTTCATTTTTCAAAAATCTTTTCTGGAAAAAATCAATTGAAATCGATTCAGATCTTGGAAAGCAGATTCTGAAGCATGAAATGGTACATATAGAACAGAAACACAGTTGGGACAAAATTTTCATAGAGTTTGTACAAGCCGTATTCTGGTTCAACCCAATATTTTACTGGATTAAGAAAGAGCTATTCTTAATTCACGAATATCTTGCCGATAAAAAGGCTGTAAAACAGAATGACACAAAGGCATTTGCGCAGATGCTTTTAGCAAGTAAATTTTCCGGAACACATTTACCTGCAACAAGTCCATTCTTATCTTCTAACCTCAAAAAAAGATTACAAATGCTTACTAAACCACATTACACCAAATTTAGTTATGCGCGCAGGGTAATGGCTCTTCCGGTTTTATTCGGGATTTCTTTCACCTATTTAGTTACGGCTAAAAATAAAGAAATTGCCAAAACCAATCGCGAAATAGCAGTCGCTATTAAAGCACTACAACAAGACACTATCGGATCAGAGAATAATAAAAATGTCCGCATTCAGATTAAAGAAAATAACAACAGAGGTTCTCTTCTGTCGAAAATAGAACAGGCATCTGACAATTCTATTTTCAAAATCAATGGTAAAGCTGTTACTAAATCCGAATTTACTGAATTCTATCAACAAAACAAAAATGCCCGTTATGCTTACAATCATTCTGGAAATTCTGCTTCAGGTATTACAATTTTTGATGCTTATGATCTAAACTCAAAAGACCTCTCTGCAGATGATAAAAGAAAATTTGCTGAAAGCGACAGACGTTTTGTAGAGTCTTCAAAACGTTTTGAGAAAAATAACAAAAGATTCCAAAATAATCAGCGTAGTATTATTTACAACGGCAATTATGTTCGTTATGAAGATATGACAGCTGAACAGAAAAAGGATTTTGACAAAGCCATGAAAGAGGCTCAGAAAGCAAGAGATTATATCAACTCATCTGAGTACAAAAAAATATTAGCAGATGCTAAAAAAGCTGGTGAGGAAGGAAGAAAAGCAGCAGAGAAAGCACGAGCTTATCTTAATTCTGACGAGTACAAGAAGATAATGGAAGATTCCCGTAAAGCTGCTGATATAGGAAGGAAAGAAGCTGAAAAAGCAAGAGCCTATCTTAACTCTGCTGAATATAAGCAGATAATGGAAAATGCCAGAAAAGAATCGGAAAAGGCTAGAAATTACATGAACTCACCCGAGTATAAGCAAATAATGGAGAATGCTAAAAAAGCGGCTGAAGATGGAAGAAAGCAGGCAGAGAAAGCACGGGAATACCTTAACTCTCCGGAATATAAAAAAATGATGGAAGAAAGCAGATTAGCTGCTCAAAACTGGAGTAATAAGTTTAAAGACAGTTTTAAAAAAATCGACTTTTCCGGAACTTTTATGTCGAAAGAAAAACAAAATAAAGTTTTAGAAGAGCTGAAAAACAGTCTGAAAGATAAAAACATGAAGGATGAAGACATTCAGAAGATTCTTGAAAATGTAAAGAAAAACTTTAGCAATTCTTCGAAGGTTGGTACTGCCATAAATATCTCCGCAAAAACAGATTCTCCTTTTGTTATGGCTGTAGCTAGTAACGAACCTAAAACATATAGTTTTTCTTCAACATACAGTACTAATACAACCACCAGTACCGGAAACGATGTGAAGAAATCTCTTTTCAGAATATCTGGTGCAAAAGGAGATACAGAAGTTTATGTGGATGGTGTGAAAATAGATAGTGATAGTATGAATGATATTAATCCTAAGGATATAGAAAGCGTGAGTATTACGAAAAGCACCGGAAAGAAAACCATTATAAAAATTCAGAAAAAATCTTAATAAAAGGCTGCGAGAGCAGCCTTTTTCAAACACCAAACCCATGAAATTCACAATTACCTTTTTTTTGTGTATCAGTTCTCTGATGTATTCACAAACTAATAGATATATCTATCAACTAACCTTTACCGATAACATTATTAAAAATACCAAACGGAATGTTAATATGGTACTGGACATTAACCCTAAGGATGTAAAATTCTATGAATATGGATTTCTGGAAACAGATTCCTTAAATAAACTTCCGGATGCAATAAGACATTATAGAGGCAGTGAAACGAAACAATTATTAAAGAGAGATCTGAATTCTTTTAATAATACTAACTTTTACAGAGTTAGTGACTATTTTGCTTTTCCTTCAGAAGATCCTATTAAATGGACTTTATCTAATGAAACTAAACAAATAGATACTTATAAAGTTCAGAAAGCTACAACTGATTTTGGTGGAAGAAAATGGACCGCGTGGTTTGCACCGGATATTCAGATTAATGAAGGTCCTTATAAATTCAGAGGCTTACCCGGATTAATTTTCGAAATATCAGACAATGAAGGACATTTTCATTATAAATTAGTGAAAAATAAAAATTATAACAAAACACAGTCTACTGAGAATTTTTTAGAAACCTATTATGGTAAATCGCCCACTAATATATCTATGGTCATGTATAAAAAATTGTTTTTAGACTATTACAATGATCCTTTTGCATGGGCTAGAGGAGCACCTGAAGGCAGATGGAGTATAAAAATCGGAGACAAAGAGTATAAGACAAAAGCAGACTTAAAAGAAGCAACCGAAAATTCACAAAAAGAAATGCGTGATAGTTACAATCCAATTGAAAAGAATAACGCAGTAACATTAAAATAATATGAAGAAAATCCTCTATTTATTCCTTGCCGGATACGGCATATTATATGCACAAAATCAAAAATTTGTATATGAATACAAGTTTGTTCCGGATTCAACGAATACAAGCAATATTAAATCTGAAATTACCCATCTGGAAGTTACTCCAAAAGGCTCGGTATTTTATAGTTATGAAGTTTATAAAAGTGATTCTTTGGCAAAAGCAGATCTGGAAAAACAGCTCAAAGCTACAGGTGCTATTAATGTTAAGTCAGGCATGCGAAAAGGATTATTCAGAGATAAAATACTAAAAACCTATCCTGATTTTAAAATTACTCAGGAAAGCTCAACAACAGGAAAAGCTTTAAAAATTGTTGATGATCGTAAACTCAATTGGAATATACTACCGGACAAACAAAAAATAGGAAACTATGATACACAGAAAGCCGAGACATATTTTGCAGGAAGGAAATGGACAGCATGGTTTACCACTGAAGTTCCTATTCAGGATGGTCCCTATAAGTTTCATGGACTTCCTGGTTTCATTGTAAAAATTGAAGATGCAGCTAAGTCTCATACTTTCGAACTAAAAGGTGTAAGTAAGCTCGTGACTTCCTATAATGAGGAAATGACTTTACATCAGAAAGCTGTAGAAGTACCTTATCCTCAGTATGTAAAGATTTACAAAATGTACCGCAAAGATCCTTTGGCAGAGTTTAGACAGAGAATGGCTACTATTTCTAATCAAACGATAAGAGACGCCAGTGGAAATCCAATTGACATGAATAAAATGCTGAAAGATCGTGAGCTACAGGAACTGGAAAGACTGAAAAAAGATAATAATATTTTAGAACTGGATTTAATAAAATAATTATGAAAAGTACGATATCATTTATTTGCTTACTCTTTGTATTGACATTACAGGGGCAGGTTCAGCGTTTTATTTATGAATATAAATTTACAAACGATTCGTTGAAAAAAGATTCTCTGAAATCGGAATATATGTTTCTGGATGTCCAAAAGGCAGGTTCAAAATATTATAGTAAAAAACAATTTGATTCTGATTCTATCCAGACAATTGCCGTTATTAAACAAATGAAAATGAATCCTGGTAGTATTTCCATAAACAAAAGTTTTGGTGAAGGAGGTATAGATTATATTATAGAGAAAAGCTATCCGGATTTCAGAATTGATTTCAGCACTTCTGTAGGCGTAGGCTTTGGTAATACAGATTATAAGGTTTTAGACGATCGTAAACTTAGCTGGAAAATATTGCCGGATAAACAAAAAATAGGAGAGTTTGAGGCACAAAAAGCGGAAACTTCATTTGCCGGAAGAAAATGGATTGCATGGTTTACAACTGAAATTCCTTTTCAGGACGGTCCCTATAAGTTCCATGGACTTCCGGGGCTTATTGTAAAAATTGAAGATGCTAAACATACGCATATTATGGAGCTAAAAGCTGTAAAGAAAATTCCTGAGCGCCAGCTGACTAAAGATGAAATAGATGCGGTTGCTTATAAAGAAAAAATGGGTAAGAGATTATCTGTGAATCAGAATCAGTATAAAAGACTTATAGAGCAATATAAAAACGATCCTGTACAAGGCTACCGCGAAATGATGAATAAACCGAATACGAAAGTTAGCATTAATATTGACGGGCGTATTATTAGTGATAATGCTGAGATTCTGAAGCAAATGGATAAAACAGCACGGGAGCAGATAAAACGTGAAAATAATCTTATAGAACAGCAATTATAATAAAAGACACTATGAAAAAATTAGTATTTCTTCTTTTCATATTTTGTATTGCTTTGCAGACATCAATAGCAGCACAAAGATTTACTTATGAGTATAAATATGCTATAGATTCTACACGAAAGGATTCTTTAAACACGGAGCATATGATTTTAGATATCAGTAAATCGGGTTCTAAATTCTATAGTAAAGCCAAATATGAAAGCGACAGCCTTATAAAAGCTGAAGTAGAAAAGCAAATGAAAATGGGTTCCTCTAACATTCAGATGAAATCAGGATATAAAGGAAGCATTAATTTCTCTGTGGAGAAAACTTACCCGGACTTCAAAACCTATTTACTAACTAACGTCGGAGCTATAGGTGGTGTATCTAAATATAAAGTTTTGGATGACAGAAAAATGGAGTGGAAGATTCTGAAAGAGCAACAAAAAATAGGAGAGTTTAATGCTCAGAAAGCCGAGACTAATTTTGCCGGAAGAAAATGGACAGCATGGTTTACTACTGATATTCCTTTTCAGGATGGACCATATAAATTCCATGGACTTCCCGGTTTAATCGTAAAAATTGAAAGCGCGGATAAAACACATAGCATGGAACTGAAAGGCGTAAAAAAAATAACAGAAGAGCAGCTTACAGCAAGCAATTCATCTGAATTATCCATCTTGAGAAATAAACCACTGGATATTTCCCAAAATCAGTATACCAAACTAGTAGATCAGTACAAAAAAGATCCCGGACAAAGCATGCGTGAACTCCTCAACAGGCCCGGGATGAAAATGAAATTCAATGTAAACGGGAAGGAAGTTACAGATCCTAATGATATGATTCGTCAGATTGAAAAAACGGCGAAAGACAAATTAAAGAAAGAAAATAATCCTATAGAGCTAAAACTCGATTAAAAGATAAAATCCAACTTACTTATAAGTTGGATTTTTCATTAAAAAAGGTTCCGAAAAATCCGGAACCTGATATCACAAAATATTGTTTTGTGATGAAACACACATAGATATTATTAATATTTTAAAACTTATTGAACCAGTCTGCAACAGCTTTGAAGTAATAATCTGGCGGCTGATGGCCTCTTGCACTTCCGCCACCGGAATATTGGCCATAATCATATAAAGTAAGCTTTACCTGCGAGGTTCCAGGGTAAGTTAGTGTAACATCTCCTTTATTTCCAATTTGTTTTGATGTATAGTTATCAATATTTCCACCGTTTTCATAAACCCAAAAATCTGCCTGCTGCTTTCCAAAATCTCCGTCAATACTATCATCTTTAAAATAATCATCCTTAAGCCCGAAGAATACCCATACAGCTGTATTCGCACGATAATTTGGATCATGGATGAATGCCCCGTTATTTTCGAACCAATAAGGTTTATTGGCTGCAATTGGTGCTACAGCTCTAAAGATTCCTTTTAGAAAGTAAGCAGTAACGTTGGTCATATCTCCGCCCCAGGAATGTCCTGTTGCAAAAATACGGTTACTGTCAATTGAATAATTCTTTTGAATCAGTTCCAAAAGTTCTTTGGTAAACTGAATATCGTGCCTACCGTTAAATGGAGCTGCATAATCGCCGAGTGCCCATCCTTTTATATCTTTGCCTTCATTATCCTGCCATATATATTTCTGGTCCGGATAAACAAAAATAGTGTTATCCATGAGCTTTTCCAGACCTGAAACTTTAGCATTCCATCCCTGACCCATCCAGTCATACATAGACTCACCAGTTGAATTAGTGCCCGCAAAAACAAATAAAAGCTTATACTTCTTGTCTTTGTTATAACTTTCAGGGATAGAGATATAATAACTTCTTTGGCCACCGGCTGCTTGTGAGAAAGTGTAAGTTTTCTGCCCGCTCTCCAGGTTATCAGCAGAAAGAACGGATGAGGCATTTACTTTTGTCTGTAATTCTTCTACTGTCCCGAGTTCTTTGCTCTCACAAGAAAAAAATAACATAAAGCTTACAGAAAAAGCTATTTTTAACATATAATCTGTAAATATTTTTTTTGCTTTCATATATTAAGTAATTTGGATTTCTCAGAATAAACTAGTTAAATCTTTCAGGTCTGAAAATATCAATGTCAACAGAGAGCTTTTCTCCATTAGCAATTTCAGAAACAGTTCTCCCGAAAACCGGACCAAGACTTAACCCCATCATACCACCACCACCTGCAATTATTAGGTTTTTCAGTTTAGAAGAAGCTCCGAGATAGGGAAGTCCGTCCGGAGCACAAGGTCTGTAACCATACCAGATTTCAGATTCTTTTGGAAGAGTTACCCGAAAATCCGGCATATACTTCGGTATAGATGCAACAATACCTTCGACCCGGTTCATATTAATTTTATGCTGATGCTGAGCAAGTTCCATTGTACCGCCAAACCTTATCTGCCCGCTCATAGGTGTTACAGCAACTCTTGCTTCCAGTAGTAATGCAGCATGTTCGAGTTTATATGCAGAGTTTTCTGGCGTGTACATAAAAGAGTAGCCCTTACCCGGCATTAACTGTATTTTTATACCTGCTTTTTGTGCTAATTCAGGGAGAAAAGAACCTCCTGTCATAATGTACTGATCTGCTGTAAATTTCTTTCCGTTGGCAATAACTGCATTAATTCTGCTTTCCGAAGTCTCAAAGCCTGAAACACGATGCTGAGTATAAAAAGTAACACCATTATTCTTGAGATAAGAAATCATTTGAGTCATTAATTTTCTGGGATCTAGATGACCATCGCATTTGTAATTGATACCACCAATCACATCCAGATTAATACTCGGTTCCAGATCCTGAATTCCTTTCCGATCCAGAACATCAACATCTAATCCTAATTCTTTAGCAATATGGGCTAACTCTATTTCTTCTTCAGCAACTTTTTCTGTTTTATACAACATCAGAATACCATTCTGATTAAGCTCAAAATTGAAATCTTCAGTTTTTGCCAACTCATTATATAGCTTGCTGCTGGCTAAATTAAGATCTCTTATTGCAGATGCGGAAGCATCAACATGCTTCTGATTAGAATGCTTTAAGAATTGTAATCCCCAGGAAATTAGTTTGGTACTTAAAGAGGGTTTTACATAAAACGGACTCTTGCTGCTGAACATCCATCGGAACCCCTGTGCTACGACACCAGGTGCAGCCAAGGGTGTAAAGTGACTGGGTACAATCATTCCGGCATTTCCATACGAACAGTTATTGGACAAATCATTTTGTTCCAGTATCTCTACCTGCCAACCTTTTTTTAACAGATAATATGCGGAGCTTAGTCCTGCGATTCCTGCACCTATAACAAGTGCTTTTCCTTTATTCTGTGTCATATATGTGTTTACATAACCTGAAATCCCAACCAATAAGGATCTTCATCGTCGATAATAATATGATTATAACCTGTAATTCTGGCCCATCCTTCGACTGAAGGGATGATAGCGGGTCTTCCGTCGATTGTTGTTTCAGCCTCAATTCTGCCAATAAATTGAGAGCCTATATAGCTTTCGTGAATAAATTCTTCACCTTCTTTTAGTTTTCCTTTCGCATACCACTGAGCCATCCTTGCAGAAGTTCCCGTTCCACAAGGGGATCGATCCAATGCATTTTCTCCTACTAATACAGCATTGCGGCCACTTGCTTTAGGATCCACAGGATTTCCTGTCCACTGAATATGGCTTAGCCCGTTAATGTTTTCATCTTCAGGATGTATAAAACTGTATTTTTCATTTAGTAATTTCCTGATCATCTTTCCGTAATGAATGAGCTGGCTTGCTGTGAAATCTGAAATATCTCTAAAGTTTTCCTGTGGATCTATAATCCCGTAAAAATTACCACCATAGGCTACATCAACTTTTATCAGACCCAAATCCGGACAGTCGACTTCTAAATCTTCTGCGTACAGAAAAGACTTTACATTTGTCAGCTTTACAGATGTCACCTTTTTGCCCTCTTGTGCATAATCGATAAGAACCAAACCTGCAGGAGTTTCTAATCTTAGTTTACCTGGGATTTTCGGAACCACCAAACCTTCTTCTATAGCAATAGTTACAGTGCCAATAGTTCCGTGTCCACACATAGGCAGGCAGCCACTGGTTTCGATATAAAGTACCCCTGTATCATTTGCTTCATCAATAGGAGGGTAGAGGATACTGCCACTCATCATATCATGTCCTCTGGGTTCGAACATCAATCCTTTACGAATCCAATCATATTCTTTCATAAAATGGAGTCTGCGCTCCATCATTGTATTTCCTTTTAAAACAGGACCGCCACCCGCAACAAGACGTACAGGGCAACCGCAGGTATGAGAATCTATACAAAAAAAAGTTCTGTTCATCGTTTTAATTTTTTAATGATCCTGAATGTATTTCTCCATCAACAATCCGGCTAATTTGCAGTGTATTCTCGTTCTTGAGTTCCTCCGGTAAAAATTCATCCGGCCAATTCTGAAAAGCTATTGGGCGAACAAATCTTTTAACGGCATCTGGTCCTACAGATGTGAAACGGGCATCGGTAGTCGAAGGATAAGGACCGCCATGCTGCATTCCGTAAACAACTTCTACACCCGTTGGCATTCCGTTGAATAAAAGTCTTCCGCACTTGTCTTTTACAATATTCATTATATCAATATTCAGGTGCACATCTTCATTAGTTGCAGCAATAGTAATAGTCAATTGCCCTTGTAACTGTTGCGCAATCTGGAGCATTTCATCTTTGGAATTGCATTTTACAATGATTCCAAATGGACCGAAAACCTCTTCACTTAAAATATTGTTTTTAATAAAATTAGCTGCCGTTGTCTCTATAACAATAGCACGTCCTTCCCATTCCGAAATATCTGAATTAACTTCTGAAATAGTAGAAACATCAGGCTGAGAGCAAATCAGTTTTTTATATTTTTCAAAGTTTTCAAAAATTCCTTTATGTAACATATTCACAGGTATTATATTCAAAATTTCATTCTGAAGTGCTGCTATGAAACGTTCAAAACTATCACCAGCTTCAGCAATGAATATTCCGGGGTTAGTACAAAACTGTCCGACACCTAAAGTTAATGATGCAGCATATTCTTTAGCCAGTTGTTCTGCCTTAACAGTTAACTGATTCTGAAAGGCAAAAACGGGATTTATACTTCCCATCTCTGCAAATACGGGGATAGGCTCTTTACGCTGATTCCCTAAATCAAACAATGCCTTTCCTCCTGCAAAGGAACCTGTAAATGCCGCTGCTTTTATTTCATTATGTTGGATTAAATATGCACCAATATCATTAGACTTTCCGGTAATATGACTGAATATACCTTCCGGCCATCCAAATTCTTTTACAGCCTCTGCTATTGCATCTGCCATTATCTGTGATGTTTCAGGATGTGCAGGATGTGCTTTTACAATAACAGGACAGCCTGCCCCAATAGCACTGGCAGTATCGCCGCCAGCTGTAGAAAATGCAAACGGAAAATTACTGGCTCCAAAAACAGCAACAGGACCCAAGCCAACATTGTATTTACGCAAATCTGCTTTTGCTTGGGAAGCTTGAGGAAGATCTATTCTGGCTTCTGTATAGATTCCGGTAGTCACAGCTTTAGCATAACTTCTCCATTGGCCTATAGTTCTTGCTTTTTCTCCCGTCAATCGGGCTAATGGCAAAGATGTTTCTGCATGTGCAGTAGTAAGCAAATTTCCACCTAATGCTTCAATTTTGTCCGCAACAGCATTCATAAATGCTGCACGTTCTTTTATTGTTGTATTTTTCAGAAACTGGTAAGCATTAGCAGCCTGTCGGGCTTTCTGATCAATTACCTGAAAAGATGTTTCTTCAATCATAAATAGATGTTTAGTGTTAGTCTAATACAGGACGATTAGCAATACCATCAGTAATTATTTTATTAATTCTGTCAGCTTCTTCGCCATGCAACTCCAATCTTGGTGCTCTTACATAAGGATTGCTTATTCCTTCGGCAGACGCAGCCAGTTTTATATACTGAATAAGTTTCGGGTGTATATCCAATTCCAGCAAAGGCATAAACCAACGGTAGATAGCCACAGCTTTATCATAGTCTCCGGACTTAACGTAATTATACATTGCCATTGTTTCATTTGGGAAAGCATCTACAAGTCCCGCGACTAAACCATCTGCACCTAGCATTAGAGTTTCCAGACAAATTGTATCTACACCACCCAGTATTTTAATTCTTTTACCAAAGCGGTTAATCATTCTGGTAACGTTTGCAAGGTCTCTTGTAGATTCTTTAACAGCCTGAATAGTAGGATAGGTTATTAATTCATCAAACATTTCCAGAGTTACATGAATTCCATAATCTACAGGATTATTATAAATAAGAATAGGAAGATCTGTTGCTGAAGCTACAGCTTTGAAATATTCTACAACCTCACAATTATCTGCTTTATAACGCATTGGCGGAAGCAGCATAAGTCCGTCAGCTCCTAATTCTTTTGCCTTCTTAGCATAATTAACTGCATTCCTGGTTGTATTTTCTGAAAGATTAAGAATAACCGGGATTCTGCCGCCTGTGATGGTTTTAGCAAACTTAAGAAGCTCAAATTTTTCTTCTGTTTCCAAAGCACTTGCTTCTCCTAATGTACCGGCAAGGATAATACCATGCACACCTGCTTTAATCTGGGCTTCGGTGTTTTTTGCAAACATTTCAAAATCTATTTCTCCATCCTTTGTAAAAGGAGTTAACACAGCCGGGTAAATTCCTTCCCAGTTAAGTTTTGTACTCATATCAAATATTTATTTTTCCAAAACTAACAGAATTTTAAATCCGTAAATGTTAATATTTTAATAGATTCTAACCGTATTTTAACACCTGTTAAATTTTAATCCATTATAGTCTCTTTATACCGCTTTAAATATTCTTTGGGTGAATATTTCATAATTGTACGAAATACACGATTGAAATTAGTCAAGCTATTAAAACCACTATTGAAAGCAACAGAAGAAATACTGTTCATTCCCGAAGATGTAAGCAGTTTACATGCTCGCTGCACACGCAGTTCATTGAGATACTGAATATAAGTAATGCCCGTCCGTTTTTTGAATGATCTGCAAAATGCCTGTGGTGTAAGGCAAGCCTGTTCTGCAATATCATCCAATGTAAGTTTTTGTTGGGCAAAGTTTTTCCTGATATAACTTTGGGCATCTATAATCCTTTTATCGTTGTCGGAAATGTGATTAGATGTATTCTTTCCGGCAGACAGGGGAATATGTAATGTTTTATTTTGCATAAGATCGTTAAGAATCTTTATAAAGCAAATAATCTGTTCTATACCCTTTAGCTGTTGTAGTTGTTTTATTTTACTGCTGACGTCTGCTTTCAATTCCTGTGATACCTGAAAGCCAACTTCAGAGTCGGATATAAAATCTTTCAGTTCTTCAAATTCAGGTAAATCAAAGACTCCGGAAATCTTTTTCCTGGGATCAAAGAAAATAGATATTGCATGAACCTTGTGCTTTTCATTTTTTTTAAAATCTGCTTTGAAAACGTGAGCCTGATTAGCACCAAGATAAAAAATATCTCCATCACTGAAGTTTAAAAGGTTTTGCTCTATTGCCAATGTTCCGTGTCCTTTCACAATCCACATAATCTGTGTTTCGTCGTGACGGTGGAAATAAGGATAAAAATGAGTCATAATGTCTTCCTGAATACTAATACTTTTATTAGTATTGGCAGGAACAGAAAACTGAAGACTTTTCATGTTAGTTAAACTACTTTAGACTAAGTGTTAAAATACTGCCGAATTTAAGCAAAATATAAACACTAGATCTCATATTAAAATCCAATCTTTACATCCTGCTTATTTTTCATAACCAACCCCTTTGTAAACATTATAAAATCGTAACTTTAAACCTTTAAATAACCAATATTCATAATATGTTTTCATCACAAACTTATCAAGATAGGAGAGCCGTATTAAAGGACAATGTGGCTAATGGAATTTTACTATTCCTGGGAAATATAGAAAACCCGGTAAATTTTGAACACAATCCGTATTATTTCCGCCAGGACAGTACATTTTTATATTACTTCGGAATTCAGGAACCAAGAATTGCAGCCATTATTGATATAGACGAAAATAAAACTATTATCTTCGGAGATGAGCTTAGTATAGATGATATTGTCTGGATGGGCAGACAGGAAACATTGAAGGAGAAAAGTCTAAAAGCGGGTGTACAGGAAACTTTACCATATGCAGAACTTTATAAATATATTCGGAAAATCCAATCAGCAGGACGAAAAGTACATTATCTTCCTCCATATCAGCCTTCCAATAAGATTTTGCTGGGAGATCTTCTTGAAACCAAAATCACAGAATTACAGCCATCTGTTGAATTTATTAAAGCAATTGTAAAACAACGCTCTATAAAAGAGGCACAAGAGATTGTACAAATAGAAAAAGCGATAAATGTATCCAATGAAATGCATTTACTGGCTATGCGTATTGCCAGACCAGGGGTTAAAGAATATCAGATTGCCAATGCAATCCAACATCTTGCAGCAGATAAAGAATGTCAGATGTCTTATCCCCCAATTGTAACGATTAACGGAGGTATCCTCCACAACCATTACCGACTGAATACGCTAAAAAGTGGTGATCTTTTCCTGAATGACTCCGGAGCAGAAACAGCAATGGGGTATGCGGGTGATCTTACAAGAACTTTTCCTGTAGACAATACTTTTACAACTAAACAGAAAGAGATGTATGAAATAGTTCTGAATGCTTTTAATAATGCACAGCAATTATTAAAACCCGGAGTTAAATTTAAAGATATTCACCTGAGAGCTTCACAATACCTGGTAGAAGGACTTATAGATTTAGGATTAATGAAAGGCAATCCGGAAGAAGCTGTAAAAAACCATGCTTATACTTTATTCTTTCAATGCGGATTAGGGCACATGATGGGACTTGATGTACACGATATGGAAGATTTGGGTGAACAATATATAGGTTATACAGAAGAAGAACCAAAAGATACAAAGACATTCGGGCTTAAATCTTTACGTTTAGGTAAAACTCTGGAAGCCGGATTCGTATTAACAGTTGAACCTGGTATCTATATTATACCAGAATTAATCGATATATGGCAGTCTGAAAACAAAAATGCTGAATTTATTAATTACGATAAAGTAAATGAATACCGAAACTTTGGCGGTGTACGTGTTGAGGATGACTTCTTAATTACCAACGATGGATACCGACTTTTAGGAAACGGCCTCATTAATACTGTAGATGAAATTGAAAGCTACAGAACCCAACATTTAGCTTAATTAAATACCCGATATGAAGAACATAAAAAAACTAATTAACATTGCATTATGTTCCTTGTTTCTGTCGCCTTTGGCTGCGCAGAAAACACAGTGGACACCTGATGGAAATGCTTACTATTCGTTTACCAAAAACGGAATTGAAGTTGTGGATTTAGTAGATCCCGGAAAAAATCAAACTTTTATAGGCAATAGTGAATTAATTCCTTCTGGAAAATCTGCAGCACTGAATGTACAGAGCTTTCAGGTTTCTCCTGACGGTAAAAGTTTATTACTTTTTGCCAATACTCAGAAAGTATGGCGGGATAATACACGTGGAGATTACTGGATTTTTGACAAAAATAGTAAAAAGCTTACCCAACTGGGGAAGGGCTTGCCAACAGCTTCATTAATGTTTGCTAAATTCTCTCCTGACGGGAAGAAGGTAGCCTATGTATCTAAACACAATATTTATATTGAAGATCTAGCTAATAATCAGTTAAATAAAATTACCAATGATGGTACTGACAGGATGATTAACGGGACTTTCGACTGGGCTTATGAAGAAGAATTCGGTACCCAGGACGGTTTCAGATGGTCTCCGGATGCAAGTAAAATCGCCTATTGGAAGCTAAATGCTAATGGTACCAAAAACTTTCTGATGATTAATAATACAGATAGTTTGTATTCGTTTACGATACCTGTAGAGTATCCAAAAGTAGGAGAGAATCCATCAGGCTGCAGTATATGGTTTTATGATCTGGCTACTAAATCATCAAAAAAAGCTAATATAGCAGGGGATGAAGTACAGCACTATATTCCGAGAATGGAGTGGGTATTGGATTCTAAGTCTGTTATACTACAACAGTTGAACAGGAAGCAGAATCAAAGTAAAATTATTGTTGCAGATGCCAATTCTGGTGTAAGTAAAACAATTCATACCGAAACAGATCCTGCCTGGATTGATATAAAGTCTCGTTGGAATGACAATGATCCTAGCGGCTGGGATTGGATTAATAATGGTAAAGAATTCTTATGGCTGTCTGAAAAAGACGGCTGGAGACATATTTATAAAATAGATATGATCGGAAAAGAAACACTAATTACTAAAGATGGCTTTGATGTTATAAAGCCTGAGTTTTTTGATGTTCCAAATAAGCTGATTTACTTCTCGGCTTCACCGGCTAATGCAACACAGGAATACCTGTACAAAGTAAGCATGAATGGTGGAAAAGCAGAAAGAATTACCCCGGATGCTTATCCCGGATCTAATAAATATACCATTTCACCTAACGGTAAACTGGCTATATTTAATAACAGCAGTGTAGATGCTCGTTCTGCAGGAGCAATAATATCTCTTCCGGATCATAAAGAGCTTGTTGCCGCTAAAAGAACAAGTAAGGCAGATCCTGCTAAATCTAAAACTGAGTTCTTCCAGATTACAACACAGGATGGTGTCACCTTAGACGGATGGGTGGTAAAGCCTAAAAATTTTGATCCAAATAAAAAATATCCAATCGTATTTATGGTATACGGAGAGCCTGGATCCCAGACTGTAACAGATAACTTCTATACAGGATGGAACGGGTTGTATGTTGGTGATATGGCAGCAGATGGTTATATATATGTTTCACTTGAAAACCGTGGTACACCAGCTCCGAAAGGACGTGAGTGGAGAAAATCTGTTTACCGTAAAATCGGGCAGCTTAATATTCGTGACCAGGCCATGGGCGCTAAAGCTTTATTTGCAAAATGGCCATATATAGATACTTCCAGAGTCGCTGTATGGGGCTGGAGTGGCGGTGGATCTTCCACGCTAAATCTTTTAGGGCAATATCCGGAAATTTACCAGACAGGTATTGCGATTGCACCTGTAGCCAATCAGTTATTCTATGATAATATTTATCAGGAAAGATATATGGGACTTCCACAGGAAAACAGAGAAGACTTTGTAAAAGGCTCTCCATTGGCCTATGCTAAAAATCTGAAAGGAAATCTTTTATTGGTTCATGGAACGGGTGATGACAATGTACATTATCAGAATACTGAAGTCTATATTAATGAGTTGGTAAAATACAATAAGCAATTCCAGTTGATGTCTTATCCTAACAGAACACACTCCATTAGCGAAGGAGAAGGAACATCACTTCACCTCGCAACGATGTTTACTAAATATCTAAAAGAACATTGTCCTCCGGGCGGAAGGTAATAAATACATAAAATGTTATAGCCAGTAGCTTTGCTGCTGGCTTTTTTATAATATAAATTGTGGAGAGAAGTGACTATGGAAATAATTAGATTTTATATAGTTAACTTCTGTAATTTTAAAATTATAAATGATAAGAATTCGCGATTGTTTTATAATATTAATAAAAAAATAATCATATTAAAAAATGGGGAACAAAAAATAAGCCTGTCTTTAAACAGGCTGCTAATAAATGATTTTAATAAATCTTATTTTTCCCATTCAAATATTTTTTCGATACCTAACCTTTCAGGTATAGCATCAACTTTAACTCCAGCGGGTAAATTTTTAGTAGTGGCATTGAAAAAATACTTTCTATCTGCATCTTTCAACTCAATATAGGTTCTGATATCTACATTTTTATAGTCTGGAAATCTTGGATGATAATTAACCTTTGTTTTATCATCTAAATTAACCTCTATAGCTTTCCAAATATCA
Source organism: Elizabethkingia bruuniana (assembly GCF_002024805.1). Classification (NCBI taxonomy): domain Bacteria; kingdom Pseudomonadati; phylum Bacteroidota; class Flavobacteriia; order Flavobacteriales; family Weeksellaceae; genus Elizabethkingia; species Elizabethkingia bruuniana. The sequence continues at coordinate 1,562,586 of NZ_CP014337.1, read as the reverse complement.
TAAGATTTATTATTTTCCCTAACATCTAAAATAGCCCCAGGAAGACCAAAAAATTTAAATGGACCTATTGAGTAAGGAATACTACGAGTAAAATAAGCAGTAATTTTAGAACCTCTAAATACAGTGGTTGCTTTTATACAGTTGTAACCCAATACTTTCTTTTTAGAACTTTCATCTATCACCCATTTAAATGCTGGTACACTATCATTTACAAAAAATTCTTTATCAGATTGGTATCCAATAAAACCTGTAAATTGGATTTTTCTACTGGAATTTTCATTATTAAGTTTTGAAATAAAATAAACATCATGTCCCCTTTTTTTTAAGTTTGTATTATTCGGACTTGTTGAAATTATTTTACCATCTTGTATTGAAATTACATCAATACCGTTAGTATAAAGCTCTTCATATACGTTAGCAATTACAGACCTGACATTTAAATATTTTATATGTATCTGTTTCTGTGAATATAAAGAGTTATAAAATAGAAATGAAGCTACTAAAAGAAAAATTCTACTCATTTGTTATTGTGATTATAAGAATTAATTATTAGTTGACAGAGTCATCAGGGTTTGCCTGTCGATCCATAACACGAACATCATATCCTTGTTTTTGTAGATCTTGAATAACACCTGCCTGATAAGATTGACAATCAGCTAAAGTTGGTTGGTCAGATGTAAACCATCTTTGATCATAAGGCTGTCCTTCATTATTAAAATAAGTTACAATAACACCGCATAATTGATAGGAATCCTTTTTTTTAAACTTGTTTTTTGATAATGTTTCTGCATTTACAAATGCTGATAATAGTACTGTAGATAAAGCACAAAGTAGTAGTTTTTTCATAAAAATATTTTTTTAATTGGTTATGTGTCAAATCTAAATATTTATTATATAAGTATATTTAACATAACTTATTTTTATTAAATTTTAACATTATGATGAAAAATATTCTTCATATTACAGAAGAGAGGAAGACAAGATCTTTAATCAATTCTATCTGTTTAGTCAAGAGAAAAGAATATGAACCATTAACATAAAATACCCCTAAAAAGTTAAACTTTCTAGGGGTATTTTATATAAGTTATTTATGTATTAACTATCCAAGTTTTTTAGCATCAGCAACAAACTGAGCTAAACCAAGATCTGTTAATGAGCTAAATTAAAAAACTTCGCTCTTTCTTTTAAATCAGGCTCAACATCTTGAATTATAACTGAGAACAAAAAGCCATCAATATCAGGAGTAATTCTTATTACTTTATCAAAATATTCATAAATCTTTTGTTCTTTTTCTTTACCCGTATAATACTCAACATCTTGAATTATAGTAGATTCAATCATAACGAAAAAAAGAATTTAAATTATTGTGGTTTTCGAAATCAAATAATGATTTTATTATAACAAATTTACAATTATCTTTTTTTTGTAAGAAGTATGATAACTAAGTCAAAACTTTTTTTATTGTAAAAACTAATATTTATATTTGTTAACGAACGATATGTGAATTATGTTCACAGGCAACAATGCTGAGAGAGTATAATAAAAAAAGCAACCCAATATTGGAGTATTGAGTTGCTTAAAAAAATGATTAATTCCAAACCCTCGACAAGTTATGGAACCATTATTTCAACAATTTTGGAGAACTTACAAAAAAGATATTGTAAGAACCATATTAGAAGGAACAATAAAAGCTTTTTTCCTTCTTTTAGTAAATTATCTATCTTCTCATTAGAAGTAAAATAATTCTTTATAACAGGCTCTCTATAAGCAGAGAGCTTTTATTTTACATAATTTGCTAACAATGATTTTCAATTTGTCAACATAAATATGTATTCGTTTTGTTAACACAAATATAAAAAATGTTATATATTCTACAACCTTTTTTTACATGAAAAGTAAATTAAATTACTTTAAACGTAAATAAAATACCCTCCCAAATAAAATAGGAGGATAAAATTATAAGAAAATTACTTTTAATAAAATCTGTATTTAATTAGCTTTCTACATCAAAAACTTAAAAAGTAAAGTAATTTAAAAAATTATCTTTTTTTACTTATAAAAATTAAGACAAATAAGGGACCTAAAATAGGTATTACCAGTAAAGTAAATATCAATGCAAATCTTAGTAATGGTTTTAAACTATTATCACGAATGATTCTTATTGAAAAGTAAATAAGAAAGATAATATAAAAGACTAACAGAAACAATAAAACAATTTCAATTGTAGAGTAACTCATTTTAAATAAATTTTAATAAGTTTACCAACCTCCACCACCTCCTCCAAGATCAGTACCTGGACAAGCAGGGCCTGAGCATTGGATAGTAACAGTTGCTACACACGCATGGCCACCCCCTGTTGCACAAGAAGTATCAGTTCCTCTTATAAAACATCCTTTATTTTGGGAAACATAAGCTTGAGCATCTTCATTTGCTCTAGTTGAAGCTGCGGTAGCAGTAAGACCAATAGCACTTTCAAATTTCGCACAACTACCTCCCGAAAATAACCTTAAATCTTCTCTTGAAAGAATTTTTGCTTTTTTTAATAAAAGTTTTTCCATATTTAATATTTTTATATTTTGTACTTCTAAAATAAAAATATATTTCTAAATAATATAAAAAAATATTAAAATTATGTACAATTGTAGTTATAATCTGATTTTATCGAGGATAATGAGGGATAAACATATCATGAGTGAAAGCTCCTACATAATTCCCAGAACGTCTATTAAAGTCCAGATAATAATAGAAGGTTAAAGACTAACTTAATATTAACATTCCTATAATGATATTATCAACGTAAATGAATTTAGAAAGGATACAATAAAAAATGCTTCCGGAACTCCGGAAGCATTCTATATATTGCTTCATTAACTATCCAAGTTTTTTAGCATCAGCAACAAACTGAGCTAAACCAAGATCTGTTAATGGGTGCTTTAACAAACTTAGGATAGAAGATAACGGAGATGTAATGACATCCGCACCAATCTTAGCACAGTTAATAATGTGCATAGGACTACGGATAGACGCCGCTAAAATCTCAGTATCGTACATATAGTTGTTATAGATTGTTCTGATTTCCTCTATCAGATTAAGACCGTCAGTAGAAATATCATCAAGACGTCCTAAGAAAGGAGAAACATAAGTAGCTCCAGCTTTAGCAGCTAAAAGCGCCTGTCCTGCAGAGAAAATTAATGTACAGTTCGTTTTAATTCCTTTATCAGAAAAATATTTCAACGCCTTTACACCATCTTTAATCATAGGAATCTTTACTACGATATTTGGGTGGATCGCAGCTAATTCTTCTCCTTCTTTAATCATTTCCTCATAAGTAGTAGAAAGAACTTCAGCAGAAATATCACCATCTACAATCTCACAGATTGTTTTATAATGCTGCTTAATAGCCTCAGCTCCGCTAATACCTTCCTTCGCCATCAAAGACGGGTTAGTCGTTACACCATCAAGAATTCCTAAATCTTGTGCTTCTTTAATCTGCTCTAAGTTGGCTGTGTCGATAAAAAATTTCATTTCTCTTTTAGATTTATAAACTTTCACAAAGATACGATTTGCTTTCGCATTCCGAAAAAATAATATGAGTTCTTCCTTTTACTATCCGTAAAAGCTTTATTTTTGTTTGTCTATACAACATATATATATGAACATACTCTTAGCGTCCACTTCTACATTATTTGGCGGACAATATTTAGAATACATTCGGGAAGAAATTATAAAACTATTCAACGGAGCAGACGAAATTATCTTTGTACCATTCGCCCGCCCGGGAGGCATCTCTCACGATGAGTATACAGATAAAGCAAGAAGTTTTTTTTCTACAATCAATATAAAGGTAAAAGGATTACATGAATTCGATAATCCTATAGAAGCATTAAACGAAGCTAAAGGTTACTTTACTGGAGGTGGTAATACTTTCCTTTTGGTAAAGACCTTACATGAACAGGGATTACTTTCTGTACTGAAACAAAACGTAGAAAGTGGTAAGCCTTATATGGGAGCGAGTGCCGGATCTAATATCGGAGGACTTAATATGAGAACGACCAATGATATGCCTATTGTATATCCGCCAAGTTTTGAATGTATGGGCTTAGTACCTTTTAATCTGAATCCGCATTATCTTGATCCTAATCCGGAATTACACCATAATGGTGAAACCAGAGAAACCCGTATTCTGGAATTCTTAACCCAGAATGAAACTCCGGTTGTAGGATTGCGTGAAGGAAACTGGATCCGAAGAATTGGTGATAAAATAACAACTGAAGGTTCCGAACTAACCAGAATTTTTGAAAGGGGTAAAGAACCTTATGAAATAGAAGCCGGGAGCGAACTGAAATTTTAAAATAAAAAAGGTTGTCTCAAAACCAAAAGTATTATTCTTTGTCATCCTGAGCCTGTCGAAGGATCTTTTGACTAATTAGTGCTTTATTAATGAAAGTGTTTCGACTAAGCTCAACATAACATCTTTTGAGACAACCTCTTTTTTTATTTGGTAGCTAAAAGTGTTTATCTATAAGTTCCATTAACCAGTCCGGACACTTTACAACTTTATTTTTTTTTGCATCCAAAAAGAAAAGAGTAGTGGATGCCTCTGTCAACTTTTCACCCTCTTCATTATATATTTCATAATCGAAAATAATCCTCACTCCCGGGCGCTCTTTTACCTTTACTTCAATCCTAAGTTCCTGATCATAAAGAGCTGGCTTCAGATATTTAATATTATACTCTGAAACAGGAAGCCAAATTCCTCGTTTTTCAATCTCATCATATGACATTCCAATACCCCGAAAAAGTTCCACACGAGCCACCTCAAAATAGGTAGCATAATTACCATAGTATACATATTTCATGGGGTCAGTTTCAGCGTATCTAACTCTTAATCTGCAAGTTGTACTAATCATTTTAAGTCTTTATCTATACTTACAAATATATTTTTTAATAAGCAAGAGTCAAATATTTTTTTTTACTAATTTTAATTTTCATATTTGTCATCCTGTTATTTTCAAGACGCAAAAACTACTATCTTTCTATGGAGCAGAACATTACTTTGATTTGGGACAATTGCCTCAGCTTTATGAGGGATAATCTCAATTCTATTGAGGAAAAAGAAGGTGTTAATAAATTAGACGATTCCTTCGATTTACTCTTTTCAAAAGTAAAGCCTGTTTCTTTATTAGAAAAGAACCTTACATTACAGGTTCCAAGTGATTTCTATCGTGAATATATTGAAGATAATTACCTATCTCTTCTTTCAGCAGCTTTAAAGAAAAACATCGGTAAAGGTGTAAAGCTTTGGTATTCTGTAATGGAGAACAAACCGGTAGGAAAAGTTCCGCCAGTAACTATACAGATGAAAGGTCAGTCTATCCAGACACCAAGGCCTCAGGAAGTAAGAAACCCTGCTTACGCTCAGAATGTAGTAAATCCATTTGTAGTTCCGGGAATTAAGAAAGTTAATATAGACAGCCAGCTGAATCCTTCATTATCTTTTGATAACTTTATAGAAGGAGAGAGCAATAAATTCGCTTCTACAGTAGCAAGAACTATTGCTAAAAGACCAGGAGCAACATCCTTTAACCCTTTATTCCTTCACGGTGGTGTTGGGGTAGGAAAAACCCACATTGCACATGCAATCGGACTGGAGGTTAAGAATCTTTATCCGGAAAAAGTGGTACTATATGTATCTTCCGAAAAGTTTATTCAGCAGTTCGTATCCGCAGCAAAAGCTCAGAACAAAACAGACTTTGCCAACTTCTATCAGATGATAGATGTATGGATTATCGACGATGTTCAGTTCTTATCAAGCAAAGTTGCAACACAGGATATGTTCTTCCATATTTTCGATCATCTTCACCAAAATGGTAAGCAGATTATCCTAACATCGGATAAAGCACCTGCTGACATTCAGGATATTCAGGAAAGAATTGTTTCCCGATTCAAGTGGGGATTATCTGCAGAGATCAAATCGCCGGATTACGATACCAGAAAGAAAATCGTTGTAAACAAATTACACCGTGATGGTATTGTACTGGACAATGAGCTTATAGACTACCTTGCAACAGAAGTTAATTCTAATGTAAGAGAGCTTATTGGTATTATCAATTCGGTTATAGCACACTCAATGATTGTTAAGTCTGAACTGACAATCGGATTGTTGAAAGATACAATTAGTAAGATTGCTGCTAATCAGAAAAAGACAATAAATATCGCTTATATTCAGGATGTAGTATGTAAATATTTTGGTCTTCAAAAAGACAGACTACTATCCAAAACCAGAAAACGTGAGGTAGCATTACCTCGTCAGCTGGCTATGTATTTTGCTAAAGAATATACCAATGCTACTTTTACAAAGATCGGTGAAGAGATGGGTGGCAAAGACCATTCAACTGTAATGTATGCTTGTGATACAATCCGTGACGTTGCAAAAGTGGATAAGGAAATGAAGAAATTCATTAAAGAAATCAAGGATAAGATATTTGAATAATAGCTATTAACTGACAGTTTACTTTTACGGTAAACTGTATATTTTCTTCTGTAAACTATACTAGCATGAAAATTCTAATGGTCTGCCTGGGCAATATTTGCCGGTCTCCTTTAGCTGAAGGAATTCTAAAATCTAAACTTCCGGATCATTATATAGTAGACAGCGCCGGAACAATAGCTATGCATGAAGGCAATCATCCTGATAAACGTTCTGTGAAAACTGCGGCTTTACACAATATAGATATTTCCAAACAGCGTTCCCGTCTCATTCAGCCCAAAGATTTAGAGTCTTTTGATAGAATATATTGTATGGACCGTAATAATCTAAAAGACGTATCTTCCATGGCTAAAAATGAAGAGCAAAGACAAAAAATATCTTTGATACTCGATGTTCTTCATGATAACAACAAAACCGAAGTTCCCGATCCATATTGGGGAAATCAGCAGGATTTTGAAGATGTATTTCAGTTACTGAACAAAGCCTGTGATATTATAAAATCTCAACTCTCAGAATAAAAACAGAACTAATGCTTTTCTTACTACCTGCATATCTTTCGGAAAATACACCTGTAGAACATTTTGGCTCAGCAATCAAAGAATATATCCTGCAAACCGATTATTTCTTTGTAGAAAATGAAAAAACAGCCCGTAAGGTCATTAAATTCTTTGCACCTGAAAAAAAGCAGTCTGACTTAAAACTGTTTTTACTTGATAAATACTCTGAAACTGCAGACCTAAAGGAAGCTCAGGAACTTATGAAGAAAGGACAGGACTTTTGCCTGTTATCTGAAGCTGGTTTGCCTTGCATTGCGGATCCCGGAAATATAATGGTAGCATGGGCACATCGTAATAATATAAAAGTAGTCCCTGTAAACGGGCCAAGTTCTATTATACTAGCCTTAATTTCTAGTGGATTTAATGGACAGCAATTTACTTTCCATGGTTATTTACCTATAGATAAAGGAGAGAAAAGAAAGCAAATCCTTCATTTGGAATCACTTGTTCAGAAGACAGGTTATACTCAGATTTTCATGGAAACTCCATACCGTAACAACCAGCTACTAGAAGAACTTACCAAAACTCTAAATGGTAAAACACTACTTTCTGTAGCTGCCAATATTAATGACCCGGAAGGAGAGTTTATTAAAACCCAGAGTATTAACGATTGGAAAAACGCTAAAACCGATCTGCATAAGATTCCCGCTATTTTTGTTTTAGGAAAATAGGCCGTTTCAGCTAAACTTTTTTTACCTTTAGTCATTATTTTCTGTGTATGAAGGCATTTTTATCATGGCCGTTTTATCTAAAACTGGCTTCAGTACTTATTAGCATAATGATCTTGGGGTACCTGGCTATTCAGGGGCAAGATTTAATCATTCCTATGATTATGGGATTGTTATTTGCAATATTACTTGTACCTGTATGCAACTTTCTGGAGAAAAAACTACGATTTAACCGTTCTATATCCGCCATTGTAGTAAGTGTATTAGGATTAGCCCTGATAGGACTTATACTATATCTTATAGGTGTACAAACTACTAGTTTTTCAGAGGATTGGCCTGCTTTTCAGAAACAGATTACGGTAGCTTTTGATAGTATCCAGGATTGGATTGCTCATAAATTTGGAGTACAAAAGCACAAGCAGCTTACATATATCAATGATCTTGCACAAAAATCATTAAGTACCGGGACAGTTATTGTTGAAAAAATGCTAAAGTCAATCACCTATATTCTGATGTTGATTGGTCTTACATTCTTGTTTACTTTATTTATTCTGATATACCGGAGACAAATGGTCCGCTTTATCATTATGTGTTTTGCAGACAAGCACAAAGCTGTAGTAATGGATGTTGTAAACAGTATCCAGTATATGGTGAAAAAATACCTGATAGGCCTTATTATACAAATGGTTCTGGTAACTATTTTATCTTTTATAGCTTATACTATTATCGGAATAAAGTATAATTTTCTTTTGGCTATTATCACCGGAATATTCAATGTATTACCATATCTGGGGATTTTGATAGCTACTGTACTAGGTATTTTCGTGACTTTTGCAACTTCCTCAGCTGCCAATGTATTATGGGTTTTAGTAGGTATGGTTGCCGTACATGCAGTAGACGGAAACATTATCATGCCTAAAATTGTAGGATCACAGGTTAAGCTAAATTCACTTATTGTAATTATTGGACTCATAGTAGGGGAAAGCATATGGGGCGTTATGGGAATGTTCCTAACAATTCCGATTATGGCGATTGCAAAAATTATTTTCGACAGAGTAGAGGACCTGAAACCTTGGGGCTATCTAATGGGGGATGATGACGATGCAAAAGAATATGGAAAAGAAGAGCTTTTGCCAATTGAAGAAGATGAGACAGAAATGGAAATAGAAAAATAAATGAAACTTCTATGTACAGCAAATTTGTTATACATCTATTCTTTATTTTTTTTGCCGGAATTTTATATAGCCAGCAAAAAACAGTTATCCATCAAACTGTAAAAGGCGATCTTAATAAAGATGGTATTCCTGATTTGGCCATTGTAAAGGCTGGAAAGAATGGTGACGTAACCAATTATATTCTTGAAATTTACTTTCTGGATAAAGAGGGTAACAAAAAGCTTATAGTAAGCACAGAAAATGCTATTGAGGCTTCACAGCACGGAACCGGAGATAATCTGGAAAAGATTGAGATTATAAAAGGAACAGTACATATCAATTACAGTTTCCTTAGAGGACAATCTAAACATATTTTCAGGTATCAGAATAATGGATTCGAATTAATTGGCTTCAGCTATGGTGTATCCGACGGACAAGGGCATATTACTGATGTAGAGTTCAATCTTTCTACCGGCAGATATATTAGTAAATTGTCCAATTACGAAACCGGGCAAACAGAAAGTGAAGAGGATAAAATTGTTAAAATAAGACCTCTTCCTAATCTTAGAAATTTTGAGCCTTACAGAAGCAATTATTTTTATTAGTAACATCATATTTGGATATCATATTTAAAAGCCATAACTTAGTCTTTGATATCGAAGAATATTGAAATGAACTTTTCTAATCAGCTTCAGAGTTGTTTTGGTATTGTAATCCTTACATATCTTCACGACGACAAATTCTTACAAAACTCCAAGGAGTTTATTCATTAATCCCTGCCGAAGTTCGGAGCAGGGCTATCTCTTTATTTTTACAATTCAATTCTATTTTGGTGTATTTCTACACCGGATAAATTACAGCATACAATTTATCCGGATTCCGGGCTATAACAAAGTATACACCACCAATTAAACCTATTAATTTTAAGAAAAATGTCAGAACATATTATTGTAACAACCGGAATATACGATGTAATCAAGGATCAATTAAGAAGAAAAAGAGTAACACCAGAGCAGGAGATAAGATTAGCAAATGAACTAAAAACCGCTAAACAAGTACTTAGAAGAGATCTCCCGAAGGAAGTTGTAACAGTTAACAGAAGAGTTGTTATAAAAGATCATACTGCAGATACAGAAAAAGAATACATTTTTGTGCCTTCCACAAAAGCGAAACCTCAAAAGAATAAATATTCTATACTTTCGGATATTGCTTTAGCTACAGTGGGGTATAAGGTAGGAGATATTATAGAATGGCCGTTTGTAGACGGTGAAAGGAAAATAGAAATTCTGAAAGTTGAACCTTTCGAAAACTAAAATAAATAAGGCTGGCAATTTGCCAGCCTTTATACTTAATCCTCATTTCTAAATTCACTGATAAAGTGAAGTTTGATATTTGGGAATTTTTCCTGATTCATTGTAATAGTAAATGACGAGTCAGCTAAGAATACCAGCTGATCATACTTATCTCTGGCTAAGAAACGTTGTCTCAGTCTTGCAAATTCTTTAAACTCATCAGATTTCTCATCAGCTTCCACCCAACATGCTTTATGAATATTGATTGGTTCATATGAGCATTTAGCACCATATTCATGCTCCAGACGGTATTGAATAACTTCATACTGTAATGCACCTACAGTACCAATAATCTTACGCCCGTTCATTTCCATTGTAAACAGCTGCGCAACACCTTCATCCATTAACTGGTCTATACCTTTTGCTAACTGCTTTGCTTTTAACGGATCATCGTTGTTAATAAAACGGAAATGTTCCGGCGAGAAAGAAGGAATACCACGGAAACTCATTACCTCTCCGGCTGTTAGTGTATCTCCGATACGGAAGTTTCCGGTATCATGCAGACCAACAATATCCCCCGGGAAACTCTCGTCTACAATCTCTTTTTTATCTGCAAAGAATGCATTCGGAGATGCAAACTTCATTTTTTTATTTTCTCTTACCAACAGGTAATTTTCATTTCTTTTGAAAGTCCCCGATACAATCTTTACGAAAGCAAGTCTGTCACGGTGCTTAGGATCCATATTCGCGTGAATCTTAAATACAAAACCACTGAATTTTTCTTCTTCAGGCTCTACAATTCTTTTATCACTTTCTTTAGGCTGTGGCATTGGTGCAATTTCTATAAATGCATCCAGAAGTTCTCTTACCCCAAAGTTATTCAATGCAGAACCAAAAAATACTGGCTGAAGATCTCCTTTCATATACGCCTCGCGGTCGAACTCAGGATATACAGAAGTAGTTAATTCAATTTCTTCACGAAGTGCACTTGCAGCTTTTTCACCAACTAATTCGTCTACTGTTGAATCATTAACATCTTCTATTTTTATAGCTTCACCAACTTTTTGTTTTTTATCCTCTAAGAATAACTGAATATTATTTTCCCAGATATTATAGATTCCCTGGAACTCGGCACCCATACCAATTGGCCATGAAAGAGGTGTTACGTGAAGTCCTAATTTTTGTTCTACTTCATCCAGCAAATCGAATGCGTCTTTACCTTCACGGTCTAATTTATTAATGAAAACCAGCATTGGGATATTACGCATACGGCAAACCTTAACTAGTTTCTCAGTTTGCTCCTCAACCCCTTTAGCAACGTCTATTACTACAATTACACTATCTACTGCAGTAAGTGTACGGTACGTATCTTCAGCAAAATCCTTGTGTCCGGGAGTATCCAGGATATTAATCTTATGATCTTTGTATTCAAATGCCAGAACAGAAGTTGCAACGGAAATCCCTCTCTGACGTTCAATTTCCATAAAGTCAGAAGTAGCCCCTTTTTTAATTTTATTGCTTTTTACAGCTCCTGCTTCCTGGATAGCACCTCCAAAAAGTAAGAGTTTTTCGGTCAATGTTGTTTTCCCGGCATCGGGGTGGGAGATAATCCCGAAGGTTTTACGTTTTTGTATTTCTTGTAATAAGTTCGACATATTGAATTTTAATGAGTGCAAAAATCGGGATTTTTTACGAGCAAATCAAATGATCTTGTTATATTATAAAACTTACTATTATAAATAGGAGTACTATAATCCTATTTATAACAAAAACCGATATAAGAGAATCACAATAACTCTGCATTTCTGTGGTAAATAAAGACTGTGACATTAGCAAAAAAGAAGCGCAAACATTATCTTTGTTGTTCAAATCATTTTAATGGATAAAGATTTACATCCCGGAAGAAATTATCAGGTGGGCTGGAAAGAAGGTATACTTTTGGCTGTTACTTTTTTGTTTATGCAATTTGTTGTTGCCGCATGGATACAAATACAAACAATAGTTTTTCATAGTAACCCTATAAATGAAAATTTTTTCACACTATTTTTTTATATATTGGTATTCCTGGGTTGCATATTTGCATTCGATCAGCTTATTGTAAAACCTACAGGAAGCAGGCTTAGTTTTAATATGCGTACTTCGCCTTTTTCTACCTATTTGCTTATTTTCCCATTAATAACAGGAGGAATATTTATTGCCGAATATACAACCACACTATTACCAACAACAGGAAGTTTTTGGGGAACATGGTATAAACAATTTACTGAAATTTTTGAAAAATTATCATTAGACCCAACCACAATGATAATTTCCACTTGCTTTTTCGCTCCGATACTCGAAGAGATACTTTTCAGAGGTATTATACAGAAAGGACTCATTAACAAAGGTATTTCCCCGGTTAAAGCTATTATTATCTCCGCTATAGTTTTCGGCGTTGTTCACGGAAATCCATGGCAGTTTATGGGAGCAGCAATTTTAGGTAGTATCCTTGGTTTAGTTTATTATAAAACCAAAACATTATTACTTCCAATTATGTTACATGCTTTTAATAATTTGATGTCATCATTGCTTATGATATATACAAAAGAGGAGTCTTATTCAGGTTTTTTTTGTATTTCCGAAACTAATCTGTTATTAATTGGTATAGTACTAACAGCAATTTTTGGCTACCTTTTTATTTATAAAAATAAAATTCATTATAACGATTAACGAAGATGGAAATTCTAGTTGCAACACACAATCAACACAAGAAAGAAGAAATTCAGCAAATTTTACCCGATTACAATATCACAAGTCTTACCGATTATGATCTTTTTGAAGAGATCATTGAAGATGGCGACAGTTTTGAAGCAAATGCAAAAATAAAAGCTAAATATTGTTTTGAGAAAACCGGACAACCAAGTCTGGGAGACGATAGCGGGCTTGTAGTCCCTGCACTAGACGGAAGACCAGGAATTTACTCTGCAAGATATGCGGGCGATCATGATTTTAAAGCAAATATTGTAAAGGTTCTGGGCGAAATGGAGGACAGTACAGATCGTGAAGCGTACTTTATTACCGTTCTTTGTCTTATTTCCGAAGGAAAAGAAGAATACTTTGAAGGCAGAGTGTATGGAACTTTAACATACAAACCAAGCGGAGAGAAAGGTTTCGGTTATGATCCGATTTTTATTCCTAAGGATCACAGCATTACATTTGCTGAAATGCCTGCAGAAGAAAAAAATAAAATCAGCCATAGAGCCAATGCTTTGAAGAAGTTTTTAGATTATTTAAAAGCATAAAACGTATATTTGTTATAAAATTAAGTATAAATTTTGGGGGCATATCTCACTATTTTAGGTTATAATTCAGCAATACCAACCGTTAAATCTTCACCTACAGCACAATTCCTGGAAATGGATGAACGCTGTTTTCTTATCGACTGTGGTGAAGGAACACAGGTACAACTGAGAAAAGCTAAAGCAAAGTTTTCTAAGATCAATCATATTTTCATCTCTCATCTTCATGGAGATCATTGTTTCGGGCTGCCCGGACTTATTGCTTCATTCCGACTTTTAGGAAGAGACCAGGAATTGCATATCTATGGGCCGAAAGGAATCAAGAAGATGTTGGAAACTATATTTGAAATTACCGAAACCCATCGCGGTTTTCCAATTATTTATCATGAACTGGAAGGAGATCAATCTCAAAAAGTCTATGAAGATGATAAACTGGAGGTATGGACCATACCTTTAGATCACCGAATTTACTGTAATGGATATCTTTTCAGAGAGAAGCCAAAAGACAGACGGTTGAATATGGTGGAGATTTCTAAATATTCTGAAATTGAAATCTGTGATTACCATAATCTGAAACGTGGTAAAGACTTTGTTTTATCTGATGGATATGTGTTGAAAAATGAGATATTAACTACGGATCCGGAACCTCCTGTATCTTATGCTTTCTGTTCTGATACCAGATTCAAAGAGGATATTATACCAATAATTGAAAATGTAGATTTGTTATACCATGAATCTACTTTCCTGCACGATCTAAAAGAAATGGCAGATTATACAGGACATACTACGGCAAAAGAGGCTGCAATTATTGCACAAAGAGCGGGTGTTAAGAAACTTATTTTAGGACATTTTTCTAATCGGTATGCAGACCTGACCGTCTTTACTGACGAAGCCCGTGAATACTTTCCAAATACTTTTTTACCAATAGCTTTAGAGCCTGTAAAAGTATAAAATGACTGAAAAAGAAATTTTTGCATTTCTGAATGAGAAAGCTGATGCTTTCAACCATCCGGAATATATTAATAGTGATCCGCTTCAGATTCCACATCGTTATTCTATGAAGCAGGATATCGAAATTTCTGGGTTCTTTGCAGCTACACTAGCCTGGGGAAACAGAAAAAGCATTATCACCAATGCTACTAAGATCATGAACTTCATGGGGAATTCTCCCTATGATTTTGTAATGAATGCCAAAGAATCGGATTTTAAAAGTATAGAAGATAAAGCTGTACACAGAACATTTAATGGGGAAGACCTGAAGCAATTTATTTTCAATCTGCAAAGACTCTATCAGGAGCAGGAATCTCTTGCTTATTTTTTCCAGCCAAAGGATGATGAACAAAATTTCTACCATGCTTTGGAGCGTTTCCGAACAGCATTCCTTAATGAAAATAATCACCGGTGCTATAAGCATGTAAGCAGTACCTATAAAAATTCTGCGGCCAAACGTCTGATTATGTACCTGAGATGGATGGTAAGAAAGGATAAAAGAGGAGTAGACCTGGGAATATGGTCGGGCTTAGATCAAAAAAAATTATCTTGTCCTCTGGATGTACATTCCGGAAATATTGCCAGACAATTGGGAATACTGAACAGAAAGCAGAATGACTGGAAAGCTGTAGAGGAACTGGATGTAAAGCTCAGAAAGTATAATTCCGAAGATCCTGCACTTTATGATTTTGCACTTTTCGGATTAGGAGTAACAAAAGAATTAGAATAGAGTAGCATAATAAGACTCTCTTCTGAAAATACAAACGCCATAGATTTTGAATCTATGGCTTTTTTTATTTAAAAATGTGCAGAAAGAATTCTACATTTTTTCATCGATAGCCTGTAGTGTCTTCATATTAAAAAAGTATTAAGAATCTGAAGTACCTACTGCTAAAGCAACTATCTTCTTAGCCAAAACTAATGTAGGATCAATCAGAGAAATCATATTGTCATCATATCTAATTTCTGATTCATTTGGAAATAACAGAGGAAGCTCTGTGCAGCCTAAGATAATAACTTCTGCACCCTGGCTAATGAGGTAACCTGCACTTTTCAGAATATTTTCTTTGCAAACACCTGTCTCATAACCTGCTTTCACACCATATTCTCCATAAATACTTTCCATTACGCATTTCTGATGTTCTTCATCCGGAATAACTACATTAAATCCATATTCATAAAGAACATCTGTGTATACTTTACTTTGTATCGTTCCGCTTGTAGCCAATAAACCAACTTTAATATTCTTACCAAATTTATTAAGAATATATTCTGTTGTAGAAGTGAGCATATTGAGTATTGGAATATTCAAATGTTCCTGAATGTTTTTTACAAATGCATGAGCAGTATTACAAGGGATAGCAATAGCATCTGCACCTTCTGCTTCTAAACGTTTGCAAGTAGAAAACATTGCAATAGTAGGATCCGTTTCATTCCAAACTATATTTGCTGTCCGGTCCGGAATCTGAGGATTTTGCTCTACCACCATTTTAATATGGTCCTGGTCTTTAGTCGCTGGCGTGTTCTGTATAATCTTGTTCATGAAATCAACTGTAGCCGAAGGACCAACACCACCCATTATTCCTAGTTTGAAAGGTTTTACCGGTTTATTAGTATCCGTTTTCAATGCGTAATCAGCATATACTTGATTGACATCTACTACCGGAAATCCTCTTTTCCAAAGCTGTTCAGTTATAACAGAAATCTCCGTAATACTCGGTAAAATCAATTCACACCCTTTCTGCATTAATTCATCGCATACCTCCGAAACATATTCTAGCGACAAACCTTCCATATAGCCATTTTTTATACCCAGATCCCCATAAATAGCATTCATTAAGGTGTCTTGATTCTCAGGAAAAATCAATTCATAATCCTGAAAATATTGATGAAGCATCTGAAGCTCTTTTACATAATTGGATGTTAAAATCCCAATTCTGGCTCCGGGATTATATCTTACTTTTAAATACTCCAGTACGGCGTCAAAGATGTTTATAATAGGAATGGGAATCTCTTTTTGCAATTCTTCTAAAAATGAATGACTTGCGAAACAAGGCAACAAGATTCCGGAAACATTTTTATTTTCAAAATTTTTACAAACAGTGTATGTGTAATATTTTCTCGATTTTATATCTTCCTCATTATACAATGGCAGATTCATCTGATTATATGGATACTGTTCAAAATAGAACTGATAATCTAACTGATTTTTTAAGACTTCTTTATTCTTTAATAATTTAAAAAATAAATCTCCGCCAGATAATGTACCAAGCCCTCCAATAACTGCAATTTTTTTCATTTTAGACTTTAAAACTATAATACAAAACTATGACAAAAAAGAGCAGGAATGGCTTATATAAAAATATAAATCCGTCTCAAATTTTATTATGAGACGGATACAAGTATGTAGTTAAAAGAAAATCTAATTTTTATCCCAGATAAGCTTTGTGTTTAATTTATCTCCTCCCGGACCAAGGTTTTTAACCCCTGAAGCATATCCATTAGGATTAAGTTTAGCTAGTGTTCCCGGATATGTTATTCTTGAAGGCATTTCCGTTAAAGTATAATCAGAGGGGGAAATTGGTGTGAAGGTATAAGTCGTAGCACCATCTACAGCAGGTACCACCAAATTATTTACATCACCAGGCTTAATTAAAAAATTAGGATATCCGGTTCTTCTCCACTCTGCATATGCTTCCTGAGGCTGCATGTACAATGCTACCCATTTTTGGTTTAGTACATTTGCTTTATTAGCTGCAGGCAGAGAACTTACAAAAGTATTGATACTACTTACAGGAACATTCCATTTTTCCATAGAAGCTCTAACTGCTGCCTTATAATTAGTATCGTTCCATCCATTAACTTCCGACAGAATAAACTGCACCTCCGAATACTCCATTAAAACTTCCCCAAAGTCAGCTTTAATTACATTATTACTCCACCATGAAGTTCCGGCAGCATCCTGACGGGCTACCATAGTTCTGGTTAGCCCATATGGCAAACCTACGTAATTATCAAGTTTATTACTATTACTATATTCAAATGCTGCAAGGTTGGGATCGATTGTAACTTTAATTTTGTTACCACTGGTATCAAGAATGTAATCGTCATTACTATCAACCCTGTAAACAGGTGCAGCATATTTAAACAATCTTGGATCCACACTAAACCCACCTAAAATCCCTTTAAGTGTATTGACCATTGTATTGGTAATTTTAAAGTCAGTCCTGTTTCGTACAAATACAGCATCAAACATTGGCGAGGGCAATAATTTATCATTCTGATATTTTTGTACAGCATTATCACCATTCGATGTCATAAGCCCTGAAGCTATTGCATCCTGTATATGGGCATTAGCACCTGGTATAGCGTCTTTTAACCGGTTTGCAATCCTTAGCCTCAGAGAGTTTGCAAATTTCCTCCATTTTAATACATCCCTGTTATAAATAACATCGCCTGCCAATCCTGGCTCACTTGTATTTAACTGTTGCGAGGCCTCTTTTAATTCTTTTAGAATATCTGTATATATTTTTTCCTGTGAAGCATACAAAGGCATCGGATATTTTTCCAGATTTAGACCCTGAAAATCGACATCTTTATTTCCGTAAGACCAATAGGGTACTGATCCGAATGTATCTGCGAGAATCGAAAAGCTATAAGCTAACATAATTCGGGCTGTTGCAATCTGATTCTGAGTATCTCCATATTGCTTCATCTCAACTATTCTGGATGGGTCGGTATTCAAATCAATTATTGATTTAAAATCCAGAATTACTTTATATAAGTTTGAATAAAGAGCCTGACTGGAAGTCTCTCTAAACTGAAACCTATCTTCCTCTGTATAAGCTACCTGCGCAGAATATTGAATCCATGGCAAAGACATTCTTCCTGACTCAAAACCATTTCTTGTAGCATCCATTAATTCCTTTGTGGCAGAATTCATTAAACCTGAACTAAAAACTTTCTCAGGATCATTAGGATTTCTGTTGATATCTTCTAAACTCTGATCCTGACAACTAGCAAGTATAAGTAAAGCTCCTAATGTTATTACTGGTAATATTTTTATTTTTTTCATTGCTGATTTAATTAAAATTTGAATTGAATATTAAGCCCATAAGTTCTTGTTGAAGGAAGAGAACCTCCCTCCAGTCCCTGAACATTTCCACTTGCATAGGATGCTGTTTCAGGATCTATATCCCAAGCCAGCCCCCATGTAAATAAATTTCTAGCAAATGCTGTAATACTTATATCCTGAATAGCATTATTTAGAAGTCCTTTTGGTAAAGTATAGGTTAAAGTAACTTCTCTTAACTTCCAGTAACTTGAATCAAATACATTTGCAGCATCCACCACATTGTAATGACTGATTGCGTATGTGTATGCATCGATATTTTTGGTATTCTGAATATATGATCCATCTGTTTGCTTTACTACACCAGGGAGAACAAGTCCTACTTCTCTCATATTATTGGCCGTAGTTTTTTCCAACATACCACTATACGTCCCAAACATATGTGTTGTAGAAAAATATTTACCACCTTTTTGACGGTCTATTAATGCACTAAGTGTGAAATTCTTGTATCTGATCGTATTTCTGAGCCCGGCATTATAATCAGGCAGGTAAGAACCTAAATAGACCGGAGTGGAAGTTGGAACATAATATCCATTGGCTCCAATAACCTTATTCCCCTTGTCATCATATGTATAATCGGTTCCATAAATCTGTCCGTATCTCATTCCTTCTACAGCATAAACGCCGACTCTGAAAGGCGCGTTTGCTAAGAGTAAGTTTTTAGCATCAGGAGAAAGCGTAACTAGTTTGTTATTGTTTTTTGAAAAATTTAAATTTACATCCCACGAGAAGTCTTTCGATTTCAATATTTTCCCATTAAGTGTTAATTCAACACCTTTATTAGACATCTCACCAACGTTAATAACTTTGGTATCACGCCCTGTTCCTCCATCAACAGGCAATTCAATAATCTGGTCTTTTACTTTGGAATTATAATAAGTGACATCTATCCCAAATCTATTACTGAACATGTTTGCCTGCAATCCTATTTCAGAAGTAATTTTTCTTTCATTTAGTAAGTTTGGATTTTTACTGGCATTTGTATTACTAAATCTTGGTAGGTTTAAGAATGGTAAACCAACATCGTATACATTTACCAGCTGGTATGGATCTGCATCAGATGCAATATTAGCCCAGCCTCCTCTTAATTTAGCGAAGTTTAACCAATTTGCTTTAATCAGGTTGGAAAATACAAAGCTACCTGAAATAGAAGGGTAGTTATAACTTTGTGGAATTGTAGATGACCAATCTGTTCTATTTGTGGCATCGATAAAGAAAGTATCTTTATAGCCCAATGACACAGACTCATATAATGAATAAACTCTTCTGTCTGCAAAACTTTGTAAAACAGTAGAAACTCCGTATCCATTCTTTAGATTATAAAAATTTGGAATTACAAGCCCTCCGTTTGTTTTTCCATAGAGCATATCCGATTTAGACTGTCTCATATTAGTTCCAACAAATGAATTGATACTAAAATCTCCAAATCTATGGTCGAAATGTAATCTTAATTCATAATTATATTCTGAAAAATTTCTTTTTGTTATAAAATAGCCTGACTGTGCCTGAGAACCTATAGCAACTCTTCCGTCATTACTAAATGAATAAATGTCACCATACATATTTCCAACAGCATAAAGACTTTTTCCTATAAGGTTATATGTTAATGTAGCATTACCATATACACGCTGTCTCTTGTCTGTTGTATAATTTTCAAAAACTGTCCAATATGGATTGTCTGAATATTTAGGATTGGCATTATCCCAAGCTATCCGGTTCCAGGTTCTCTGTTTACCATTTTCCAGTTTATAATCTCTTGCTTTAGCAAAATCTAATGAGCGGGGACCAAACTGAAAAAATTTCTGTGCAACAGAATTGTTTCCGTAGCCTTGCTCCGGCCTATTAAATCCTTCTGTCAAATTATAGGTAATCCCTGCATCTAATTTTAGTCTGTCACTCAACTGACTTGTGATATTAATATTCATTGAGTTCTTCTTTAGACTGGAATTTGGAAATATACCCTCTGTTTTGATATTTCCATAAGAGAACCGAATTCCTGTTTTTTCAAATGCTCTTGAAATAGAAATATTATTATTATAAGTAACACCCGTTTTAAAAAATGAATCTACATCATGACGAGGAGCAATCCATGGAACTTCCTTCATGTAGTCATCTTTAAATTCAGGGTCGAAAGCATACCAAGGCAGATACTTTATGTTTGGATTGTATTTTGGTCCCCATGATTCATCTACAGTATATTCTGCAATATTATAGGTTTTCCCGTTGATTACCTGAGTAGGCAGAGCACTTTGCTCAGAACCCTGCCCATATTCCTTTTGCAACCTAGGCATCTTATATATGCTTTCGAAAGAGATTCCCGAATTCAGTACAACTTGCGTTTTCCCTCCTTTACCTTTTTTTGTTGTATATACTATAGCACCATTAATGGCTCTTGCTCCGTAAAGAGCAGCTGCAGGTCCGCCCTTCAATACAACTACCGACTCTATATCATCCGGATTAATATCGGATGATGCGTCACCATAATCTACACCTCCGGCACCTCTGGCTGTTGTTCCGGAATTATTGAGAGTAGAGCCGGTATTGAAATTCGCATTGTTAAAAGGTATACCATCTACAACTATTAGAGGCCTGTTTTCCCCGTTTATAGAACCTATTCCTCTTAAAACAATTCTTGCCGACCCTCCCATAGAAGCAGACGATGTTGTAACCTGAACTCCAGCGACATTCCCTGATAAAGCTCCTACAGCACTAGTCTGACGGGAAGTAGTAATAAGATCGCCTTTAATCTCCTGAGCTGCATAACCTATGGCTTTTTGGTCTCTTTTTATTCCCAGAGCAGTTACAACAACTCCTTCAATTTCTTTGGTTGTAGCTGTATCCTGATTCTTCTTTTGTGCTGATATTATTACAAAAGAAGAAGACAAAACTACAGCCAAAATACTGTTAGTTAGTTTATTCATATCACATTAATTTTTTTAACTGTTTCAAATATGTAGTTTTTAAACTAAATAAAAAAATATATTTTGAATTAAATTCAATAAATGAAGTTAAAAAAGAATAATTATGCATTAAAAAATACAAATAATATGAATATTTATTACATAAAAAGTATTTATATGTGATTTTATTTATTTAATTTTATAAAAATATAATATATTATAATTCTATAATTAGTGTAAATAATTAAATTATTATTAGATTTTTAATAATTTTTATCCGTTTTGGTATAAATAAATGATTAAATACATAATACTTTAAATTAATTATACATTATGGTTTTTATTTATTCAATAAATTTTTAATTATTAATAAAAAAATAATATAAACATAAAAAAAACCGGAAGAATAATCTTCCGGCCTTTAGTTTTTATATTTTGACTATGTCTTAGTCGTTGCTTCTTCCGCCTCCAAATAATCTTAGAAGGAATAAGAACAGGTTGATAAAGTCTAAGTATAGTGTTAAAGCTCCCATAATAGCCATTCTTCCCATTAAAGATTCATCTCCGTTTAGCTCAAGGAAATAATTCTTAATTTTCTGAGTGTCATAAGCTATAAGTCCTACAAAAACTGCAACACCTACGTAAGTTGTAATCCAGTAAATCATTGGGCTCTTTAAGAATAGGTTCACTAAAGAAGCAATGATTATACCTACCAACAGCATCATCATGATTTTACCAATCTTTGTTAAATCTGTTTTGGTAACATATCCGTAAACACTCATTACAGCAAATGTACCAGCTGTAACAAAGAATGTTAATGCAATAGAAGAGAAGGTATAGATTAGGAATATTAATGATAATGTTAAACCATTTAATATGGCATAACCCATAAATGCAGCAATTGCGGTAGTCGTAGACATTTTAGCAATTCTGGTAGACAACCAGATTACCAACCCAAACTCAGCAATGATTAATCCATAAAAAAGAAGTTTATTAGCCATAATTGCAGTAATAAGAGTTTCGCTCCCTGCAACCAAATAAGCAATTAAACCAGTTACCACTAAAGCCAGTGACATCCATCCATAAACTTTCGACATGTACTTCGCCTGACTTGCTTTCAGCTCTTCAGGAACTACCTGAATTGTCCTTGGTTCGTAAGTGTTTTGTTCCATTTCGTTATTTTGATTAAATACAAATATAATTATTTCAATTGATTAAATCAACTTCTATACCATGGATTAGGCTAAGACAATATGACACTAAAATTTAAATTACAAAATAGATAAATTTTATAAAATGATTCTGTAAATAAGCACATTAAATCCGGGGTAAAATTATCTCACATGATATTGATAAATTTTAACCATTCAATTTATTTATTTTTTTATTTTTATCGAAATTGATTTTATGCCGAAAAATTATTTTATCCCCTTTACAATCCTTTGTATTTCTGCCTTTTATGGACAAGAATATGCTGTAGGTAATATAAAAGATGAATTAAAAAAGAAAGCTAATGCTGTTATCAGGAAGAATCAGCAGGACATTATAATAAAGTCCATCGACCAGATGGAAATAAAATATTCAAAAGCCATAACAGTTCTTAACCAAAGCGGAGCAGAGCTTGCTTATGTAAGTATTCCTTATGATAAAGTATCCCGCCCAAGTCAGATAAAAGTTACTGTATTAGATGAAAACGGAAAACAAATTAAGTCTTATTCAAAATCTGATTTTAAAGATTATAGTCATGGTCAGAATTCTGTATTGTATACCGATGATAGGATATTGTTCTTGAGTGCTGAGGCACCTTCATATCCATACACAGTAGTTGCTGAATATACAGTGAATACCGGAAATACCATATTCTTCCCAAATTTCATTCCGTTTTATTCTTACAAAACATCTTTGGAAAAGGCCGGAATTAGTATTAAAAATACTTCCGGGATTAATTTAAGAACCAAAATATACCCTAGCTTTATAGCAACTCCTTCAGAACAAAAAGCTAGTGACATCATTAGCTATACCTATACAAATATTCCTGCGGTTGAAAATGAAGTAAAGTCTCCGGATTTAGATCAGATGCTGCCAAAAGTACAATTTTCATTAGATCAGTTCAGTCTTGAAGGCAAGAAAGGTGACTTTAAGGACTGGAATAATTTTGGGAAATGGTATTACAGCAACCTTCTTCAACCATCATCTGTTCTTACAGAAGATCTAAAAAAAGAAATTGCAGCACTCAATCTTCAAGGAAGTACTGAGGACAAGGTAAGAACACTTTACCAGTACATGCAGAATAAAACCCGTTATATATTCGTTGCTATCGGAATCGGTGGCTGGCAGCCTATGCCTGCAGATGATGTACGTAAAAAAAGTTATGGCGACTGTAAGGCATTATCCAATTATATGAAAACACTTTTGGATGCTGCCGGAATAAAATCTTATTACGCTATTATAAACAGTGATGACAGCGTTATTAATTTTGATGAAGATTTTCCAAAAATGGGTGGCAATCATGCTATTCTAATGATTCCTACGGAAAAAGACAACATCTGGCTGGAAAATACTTCACAGAAAATGGCATTTAATCATTTGTCATATTCCACTACTGCCAGAAACGTTTTAGCAGTAGATGAGAACGGAATAAAAATTATAAAGACTCCTGTTTATGATGCCGGAAAAAACAAGAGCATCATGAAAGCTGAAATAACGATTAACAGTGAAGGTGGTGTTAGCGGTAAATCTAATTTTAGTCTTACAGGATGGCAATATGACATGTATCTTTCATTAGATGGTTTGAGCAGTAAAGAGGCTTCTGATGCATTAAAGAGTAGATTTAGTGAGTTGAATTATGAAACAGCAAATATCAGCAATTTCAAAAACAACCGTAATGATGCTGTTATGTCATTTGAATTCGATTACCAGGCAAAAAATTACTCAAAAAAGATCGGTCAGGATTTACTTTTCCGGGCAATTCCGTTCAATGAGTTAACATCTATTAATAATACAGAAGAACGAAAATTACCTTTTGAGAATGCATTTGCTTATGCCGATGATTATGAAATCATATACAACATTCCTGCCGGATACAAAATATCGGAAATACCACAACCACAATCTATAAGCTCTGCTTATGGCAATTATTCCTTGAAGGCATTTACTAATGATAAAAACCAGATTATTATTAAACGACAAATTACAATTAACAGAGGAAGTTACCCAAAAGAACAATTTTCAGATTACCTCGCATTCCGCAAAAAGATTGTGAGTGCCGACAATTCTAAAATGCTAATTACTAAAAACTAGATATTAATGAATAAACTAATTTTACTTGCTTGTTCAGGGATTTTCACAATGAGCTATGCTCAAAAAGATAAGTTTCTGAATTATCCTAAAGTATCTGAGAATGATATAAAAAAAGAAAAATCGGCCATTGATCCGAATGCCGGTGCTGAAATTTTATATCGATCTGTACATTACTTCATAGACCCGAGTAGCAACATGTTGAACCAGGAGGTCTACAGCCAGGTAAAGATCTATGATAAAAACAAAGCAAAAGACTATCTTACAGTTGAACTGAATCTATATAAGTCTACAAAATCTTCCGACGCAGAAGTTCTTACCTCTCTAAAGGGAACTACTTATAATTTTGTCAACGGAAAAGTTGAGGCTGACAAAGTAGAAAAAGAAGATAAATTTAAATCTAAAGAGAGTAAAAACTATGAAGTTTCCAAGTTTACATTTCCTAATGTAAAAAATGGTTCTGTACTGGAATTTAAATACAAAAGAATATCTCCTTTTTTCTGGTATGTACCGACAACAACTATTGAGAAAGACATTCCTGTAGTCTATACGGAGTATGTGTTCGACATGCCGAAGTACTTTGGTTATAACATCAATTACACAGGTAGCTTAACTCCAAAGAACCGACACATTGCAGAGGAGTTTTTGTATGGAGTAGAAGGAAGAACATACCGTTTTGGGTTTGAAAATCTTAAACCATTTGAGGAGGAAGAATATGTACTAAACGGTGATAACTACAAAACTAAAGTTTCTGCTGAGCTAAATTCTGTAGCCTACAGAAGCGGAGAAGTCAAAAACTACGCAATGAGCTGGGAAGACATCCGAAAACAACTATATGAGCGTGATGATTTTGGCAAAGAACTGAAAAGGAAGCTCCCTTCAGGCTTTATTCCTGCTGACATACTGGCTGAGAAAGATCAGATGGAAAAAGCAAAAAAAGTACTTGCTCTTGCTCAAAAAAGCTTTAAGTGGGACCGCGTACATGACTTTACATCAGATAATGGAAGCAATAATCTCATTAAAACAAAAACCGGAAACGTCGGGGATATTAATCTGACTCTTATAAAGATGCTTCGTGAAGCTGGTATAGCAACTAATCCATTAGTATTGTCTACAATCAACAATGGTTTTATAAGCTATAATCCTTCTATCAACAGCCTTAATTATGTTATTGCATGTGCAGAAATCGATGGAAAACTTTACATTATGGATGCCTCCAACAAACAATCCCTCATCAATGTTTTACCTCCTAAAATATACAATTACAGAGGGTTTATCATGAAAGATAAAGAGGTAAAAGAAGTAAATCTGGAGAATGAAAACAGCAGTAAGACATTTTTAACGGTAAATGCGACACTTAATCCGGACGGGACAATTAAAGGCAGCTTTTCGGATAAAGACACTTCTTTGTATTCTATGGTTAACAATGAACGTTATGAAGATGACAAGGAGGATTATCAGAAATCATACTATAAAGATCGTTATAAATTTCCGTTTACTGATATCAAAACAGAACTTTTACCTAATAATGATTTTGAAACAACATTCAATTTTACAGCAGATAATATGGTGGATGCAGTGGGGAATAAGTTTATCATTAACCCCTTATTATTCTTAAACACTGAAAAGAATCCATTTGATCAGAAAGGAGAAAGAACAATGCCTATAGAGCTTTTAACAGGTTACGAAAAGATAAAAAATGTTTCTCTTACTATTCCCGACGGCTATGTTGTAGAAAACCTCCCAAAATCCAAAAGAATAGTCACTGAAGACAAAGAAATCTCATATACGTATGAAGTTACTCAGGATAAAAATAAGATTAATATAAAAACTTCAACCATCGTAGCAAGCAGCAATTATCCAAAAGAATATTACGTTGCTTTTAAACAAATATGGGATACCATGCTGAAAAAAGAAGGTGAACTTATTACTGTTGTGAAAAAATAGAAGAACACTTATCTAAAAATAAAAAATAGAGGCTAAAAGCCTCTATTTTTTATTAATTGTATTTTAAACTTATATTTTACAAATATTATAAGCTGTTTTTCTTAATTGATTCAACAATCTCATCGATATATCCAAAAGCTACAGATACAACAGTATCTGCTGCTCCGTAATACACACATACTTTTTCACCATCCTGCAATGCAGCACATGGAAAAACTACATTTGGAACATCGCCTGCCAATTCATAGCCTGCAGCAGGAGCCAGGAGGTAATCTTTACTACGATACAGAACCTTATCCGGATTGTCCTTGTCTAAAATAGCCGCCCCCATAGAATAACGGAAACCATTACAAGTATTGATTACACCGTGATAAAACATTAACCAGCCTTCTTTGGTCAAAAACGGTACTGTACCGGCACCAATTTTTGTACACTGCCATGCACTATCCTGAAAAGGAGCTACTTTCATTACATTACGGTGCTCTCCCCAGTATTTCATATCCGGACTGAAACTTATATAGATATCTCCGAATGGTGTATGTCCGTTATCGCTCGGTCTGCTGAGCATAGCATATCTGCCGTTAATTTTTTCCGGAAAAAGCACACCATTTCTGTTAAATGGAAGAAAGGCATTTTCACATTGGAAAAACTCTTTAAAGTCAAAAGTATATGCAATTCCTATTGTTGGTCCATGATAACCATTACACCAGGTAATCCAGTAGCGATCTTCAATAAAAGTTACTCTTGGGTCATATTTGTAGTCAGATTCTATCATCTGCGTATTGCCAGCCTGCATTACAATTGGATCATGATCAATATCCCAGTTAATACCATCCTTGCTAAAACCCGCAAATATATTCATCTGCACAGCCTTGTTATCACATCTGAATACTCCGGCAAAACCATCTTCGAATGGTACCACTGCACTGTTAAAAATACTGTTTGAACTGGGAATATGATAACGTCCTATAATAGGATTATTACTATATCTCCACATTACATCTGTGCAGTTTTCAGGTCTTTCCTGCCACGGAATTTCTATTTTTGTCGACATATAATTATCTGTATTTTAATTTGTTATATTTTTAGGATTTTCATCATAAGTAAAAGGCACGAAATAAGTAATCAGTAGTGCCGGTATTGTAGCAATCAGTACAAAAATAAAGAAATGCTTATATCCAACCATATCACTGATATAGCCACTCAGCATTCCTGGCAGCATTACTCCAAGGTTCATAATCCCAGTACCAAAAGCATAATTAGCCATTTTATATTTTTCCGGAGCAATTTGCTGCATCATAAACAGCATAATGCCCACAAATCCGAATCCGTAACCAAAATATTCAACCACAATTCCCAATGTAATCAGGTAAACATTTTCAGGTTGCCAGCAGGCTAAAAATACATAAACAATATAGGGGAAATTGAAAACACAACATAAGGTAAATAGGGACTTTTTGAGCCCTCTTTTAGACACGTACAAACCGGAAATGAGAGATCCGGCAATAAATGCTATAGCTCCTGCAGTCCCATATACAAGGCCTATTTCTTTTGTGGAAAGCCCTAATCCGCCTTCACTTCGATTTGCTTTTAAAAAAAGCGGGACAATTTTTACGGCAAAGCCTTCTGCAAAGCGGTACAAAATAATAAAACAGATATAGTAGAATATATGCTTCTTTGTAAAGAAGTTTTTAAAGATAAATAAGAGTTCCTTAAAACGGTCTTTCAGTGTAACATCTGTAAACTCGCGGACCTTTCCGGAAGGAAGCTGTCTTATATTAAACAGACCAATAAGAAGCATAATTCCGCCATAAATAAGCATAATAACAGTCCATCCCGGGGTTACACCCATTGTTTTTTCCAGAACACCTGCTAAATAAATAATAAGTCCGCTGGTAAAAACCTTTGCCACATTATAAGCGGCACCCTGCCAACCGATATAGCGGGATTGTTTCACAGAATCCAATGTGTCCATATAAAGTCCGTCACCTGCAATATCGTGTGTGGCGCCACTGAAAGCCATTAAGGAGAATATAGCTATAGAATAGGCAAAATAATGGGGTAGTGATAAAGAAATACAGACCAATCCAAAACAAACAGCTGTAAATATTTCTGTAAAGACGACAAAATACTTTTTGGTTTTAAACATTTCCAATACAGGGCTCCAGAGTGGCTTTATCGTCCAGGGAAGCATAATAAGAGAAGTCCAGAAAGCGATGCTTTTATCAGGGATCCCCATACTCTTGTACATTATAGACGATGCTACCGAAATAGCAACAAAGGGCAGCCCCATAGCGAAATATAAACTTGTTATCCAAAAAGCAGGATTACTACGTTTCTCCTTATTTATCATTACATCCATTAAAGAATTAACAAAGATTAAAGATAAAAGTTTTATTTCAATTATTAACCTATGCCTGTAATAAAAAACTCTGGTAAATTTAAAATTCTACCAGAGTTCTATTTTATTAAATGATAAATACAGATAAAATACCTGCTTCAAAAATTACTTATTTTCTTTCCAAAGCTTTGTAATATAGATAAAATCCTGTACACTAAGTTCTTCAGCACGTTTACTCATGAATTCGTGATCTGCCAAAGCTTCAGGAATTCCCAAAGCTTTCCAGGAATTACGAAGTGTCTTTCGGCGCTGATTGAATCCTGCTTTTACGATCTGCTTAAACAAAACTTCGTTTCCTTCCAGTCCTTCTTTAGGATTTCTGACAAGACTTATAACTCCGGACTTTACCTTTGGTGGGGGATTAAAGACATTTTCATGTACAGTAAAAAGATATTTCACATCATAATATGCCTGAACCATTACGGATAATATTCCGTAATCTTTAGTTCGGGGTACAGCAGCAGTACGTTCTGCAACTTCTTTCTGGAACATTCCTGTCATTTCCGGAATACGCTCGTAGTTGTCAATAATCTTGAACAGAATCTGAGAAGAGATATTGTACGGGAAATTTCCGATCACAGCAACCTGACCTTCAAAATGCTGCGGAATATCAAGTTTCAGAAAATCATTCAGGATATGATTTTCAAGTTTTGGATAATGAAGCTTCAGATAGGCTACCGATTCCTGATCAATTTCGGCAACAAAAGTTTCCTGTTCCTTATCTAGTAAATATTTGGTCAGTACTCCCATACCCGGACCAACTTCCAGAACGGCATCGTATCCGTCTCCGGATAAACCATTTGCAATTTTGGATGCGATGTTTTCATCGGTTAAGAAATGCTGTCCAAGGTGTTTTTTAGCGGTTACTTTCAATTGAGTTTTAGGATTTAATTAACATTCATTTTTCCTCTGTCAGGTGCAAATTTCGGAAGTTTTTTTCTATTTTAGCAGAAAATTAATCTTGAATGGCAAAAAGTGTAGACGATTTTAATAAGAAAAGACTCAGATCCAGCAACATAACTGTTGTAATTAGTATTGCGCTGGTTTTATTTTTAATTGGTCTTTTTGGTTTAATTTTAATTAATGCCCAGAAATACTCTGACTATATTAAAGAGCAATTAGTAGTAAATGCTTATTTCGACGAGCATCTGGATGTTAAAGACAGTACTAAAATTGCAAAATTAAATCAGGAAACTTTTGAAGCCGTTCAGAAGTTACCATTTGTAAAGAAAGCTACATTTATTACTCAGGATCAGGCAGCGAAAGAAGCCAAGAAAAGTTTGGGGATCGACAGTGATGCTCTTTTTGAAGAGAATATTTTTCCTGCATCTATAGAAGTAGCATTAAAGCCTGAATTTGTAGATCCTGCTAAAATTAATGGGGTTGTCCAGCAACTATCTCAGGTACAGGGAATAAAAGAAGTTAAGAATGACAGCAGCCTTACCATTGATGTTTACAACAACCTGAACAGAATCTTAACATGGATTCTTGCTTTCTCTATTATTTTCTTAGTCGTTGCAATTGTTCTTATTAATAACTCTATCCGTCTGAAAATATTCTCCAAGAGATTTACTATTAAAACCATGCAGCTGGTAGGTGCACAGCGTCGCTTTATCCTGATGCCTTTTATTAAGGAAGCTATTATCCTTGGACTTATAGGTGCTGTAATTGGTTTAACTGTTCTTTTCGCAGGATGGTATTATTTCACTACTGAGATTGGATCTGTATTTATTACCGATCAGACCAAATTCGTTTATCTTGTTATCTTAGTTTTGGGAGTAGGAGTATTAATTACTGTTTTAAGTACTATTTTTGCAACCTGGAGATTCCTAAGAAGTAGAATCGACACTTTATATTATTCTTAAGAATGAGCAAAAAAAATCAAAATATCGCATCAACTGAGTCAACACAAGAGAACACTTTTTACTTTGGTAAGAAAAATTTCAAATTTATGCTTATCGGGTTGGCTTGTATTATTGTAGGTTTCTTTTTGATGATGGGACCAGATGCCAATACAACACCTGATGGTAAATACGACCCTAATTACTGGAATGAGGGAATCAATTCAATTCGCAGAATCAGAATTGCACCATTCCTTGTTATTGCAGGTTTTGTTATTGAAATTTATGCCATCTTAATTCGTAAAAAAGACTAATGGATACTATTCAGGCGATTATTTTAGCTATTGTAGAAGGACTTACCGAATTTTTACCGATTTCATCTACAGCACACATGGGGTTTGCTGCAAACCTTATGGGAATGGAGGAAACCGAATTCCTTAAAATGTTTCAGGTTTCAATTCAGTTCGGTGCTATTTTAGCCGTTGTTGTAGCTTACTGGAAAAAGTTTTTTGACTTCAAGAACCTTAACTTTTATATTAAACTGGCCATTGCCGTTATCCCGGCGCTAATATTAGGCAAGTTATTCGATGATAAAATTGAAGCTGTTTTAGGCAATCAGATTGCTATATCAACTGTATTGGTATTGGGCGGGGTGGTATTGCTTTTTGTAGATAACTGGTTCAAAAATCCTACAGTATTGGATGAGAAAGAAGTAACTATTAAAAAAGCTTTAACCATTGGCTTTTGGCAGTGTCTGGCTATGATGCCTGGAACCAGCCGTAGTGCTGCGTCTATTATCGGAGGTATGACACAAGGCCTTTCCAGAAAAGCAGCTGCTGAGTTTTCTTTTTTCTTAGCTGTACCAACGATGCTTGCTGTAACAGTTTACTCTATTTTTGTGAAAACATGGGGAGAGGGGACTGCGCAGGCAACTAAAGGATACGAAATGCTGTTAAGCTCTCATGATAACCTTATTCTTTTCCTTATTGGAAATGTTATCGCTTTCATTACAGCGCTTATCGCTATCAAATCTTTTATAGCATTACTGAATAAATATGGATTCAGATTCTGGGGTATTTACCGTATTGTAATTGGTGTTGCTTTACTGATCTATTTTTACTCCGTAAAATAATTACTATTTTTGCAAACATTATATTAAAAGGAAAATGTCAATTTTCCTTTTATTTTTTATATTATTCTAACAAATGAAATTTACAGCAGAAGACATACAGGCAGGACAGATATTATTAGTAGACAAACCATTGGACTGGACGTCCTTTAATGCTGTGAATAAAATAAAATGGAAGCTAAAGCGTGAATTTAACCTGAAAAAGGTAAAAATTGGACATGCAGGTACTCTTGATCCAAGAGCAACCGGATTATTGGTTATATGTACCGGAAAAGCAACAAAACAGATTCCGCAAATCCAGGATGCTTCTAAAGAGTATTGGGCTGAAATAAAGATTGGTGTACAAACGGAATCTTACGATACTGAGAAACCGGAAATTCTGCCTCAAGACATTTCGGGAATCACAGAAGCAAATATCCATGATGCTTTAAAAAAATTCCTTGGTGAAATCGATCAGAAACCACCTATTTTCTCAGCTTTGAAAGTTGATGGTAAAAGAGCCTATGATCTTGCACGTGCGGGTCAGGAAGTAGATATAAAGGTCAGAAAAACCACTATTCATTATATAGACAGAGTAGAGATCAATTTGCCTTATATTTCTTTTTATGTTGGATGTTCCAAAGGTACTTATATTCGTTCTTTGGCGCATGATATAGGGCAGGAGCTTGGTGTTGGTGCATATTTAACACAGCTTCGCAGAACTAAAATAGGTGAATATACTATAGAAAATGCTACTGTTGATTATTTAGAAAACGAATACAGATTTGGAGATACTGAGGAGTAGTTGCTTCTGAATTTACCTTTATAATAGAAACACCTCATAGGCTTTGAATCTATGAGGTGTTTTATTGAAATACCAATAGAAGAAAATTTTATTTTATACAGAGGAAATGTTTGTACACAATTCCTGACTAAGCTTCTATTGTTTCCTGTAAATCGAGTAATGTCTTTTTAATCTTAAAATAACCATCATATAAGCTGTTGTAATAAGCGTCTATTGCAGCATTAAGTTGTGTAATATGATCAGACTGATAAGTATTGAACTCAAAGTAAGTCTGGTTATTATCATTAAACTTAGTCAAAGCTTCCAGGTCTTTATCTTCAACATATTTACTAAATACAGATTCCACTTTTAGTTCTTGTATCTTTTCTTTGAAGGTTTTCTGAACTTCTAATAATTTTGAACAATGCACTTTAATAACATCTACTTCTAATGTCTGTGACATGAAATGTATAAATGGCAGGAACTCATTAAGACTTTTTATATATTGATCAAACTGTTCCTCAGCTATCAGCAAATCTTTATAGGAATGAGTATACTGATCCTGCTTACTTTCATCATTAGCCCTGTTATAGAAATATTGATAAACAGACTGATCATTTTCTTTAATAGAATCACTAATTTCTCTAAGCCTGCCTTCAAGGCGCGGTATAAAGTTTTTAGCTTCCTTTCTTTCATATTTCTGTCCATCGTAATCGAAGAGTTTTACTTTAATAGTTTTATCTGCGATTGATTTCAGTGTATTTATATCTTTCTCCAGAGCCATTTTTTCATATACCAAGGCAACTTTCTTATCACTAAATAAATCTTCAATTGTAGTATTAATTTTGGCATTGATATCATCAATATTAATAGCTATCGGATTATGGTTAGTATAGTAACCATTAAACATTTTAGGAAAGCTGTAGTTTTGGTGTTCTTTTTGGAATAGCTCCAGAAAGCCTTCTGCACTAATCTTTTCTGCTTTCTTGTCCATACCATTAATGCTGTATAATTTATTGGTAAGGGCTTCAGCATAATTATCAAAATTGATTAATAATGTTTTTGCCAGATTATTATTGACATTTATCGATGGTATATTCTCTTTTTCTATGGCCAATACTCTGTCTTTTATAGAAGGGTGGGAAGACCATTTATCTTCTATTTCCAGCTTGGATAAATTATATTTTTCAGATTCGTCTAATGTAACTAGTGGTAATTGATTTACAACTTTATGACTGTATTCCTCAGCATAGAATTCCATTAGTAATGCCTGATCTGCATATAGATTATCTGTATAATAAGTTTTATTATGAGCATAAAAGAAGTTAAGCGGTTTCGAGAATGCCATTTCGGATAAGCTAAGCCTTAATAATGATTCTGCTGAAACTCTGGAACCAACAACATGAGCAGCAATAGCATCGGCATTAAATTCCATCTGACGGCTTAATGACAGATGCTTCGAGAAGAGAAAATCAAATAATCTGGCCAACAGCCATTGTATACCACGAATAAAGTAAACCGCAATCATTACAAATAGATAAAAAATAGCATGTACCCCAGCAAACCCACTTATATTTTTGAAAAATTTTTCATTGTTATAGAGCATATCGTATAACATCTTCTGTGCCTGATTGGTATAACTGCCTACCTTCATACTCCTTTGAGAGAAATGGCCGAATTCATGTGCCAGAATAGATTTAAGCTCACTAACTGTTGTTGAATTTATAAGTCCTAATCCTATTGTAAGATTCTTCTTAACCGGCAAAAACATACTCCAGAAACTAGAATCGTAACTTACAAAAGCATTAACATCTGTAGTAAGAAAAATATGCTTGGGCGCTGGTGCTCCAACTTGTTGATAAGTTTCTTCAATAAGTTGAAATAATGCAGGCTCTTTTTCCTTTGTAATCCTGATTTTCTCATAATTATCTTTGGAGACAGAGAATAAAAACTTGATCAGGAATACAAAAATAATTCCCCCCATACCAATCATAGCTCCGGCAATAAGAATAGTCCAGAATCCAATTTTAAAACTTTTTAGAAATGAAATGGCTAAAGAAATGACAGCTAATAAG
This sequence comes from Elizabethkingia bruuniana, assembly GCF_002024805.1. Classification (NCBI taxonomy): domain Bacteria; kingdom Pseudomonadati; phylum Bacteroidota; class Flavobacteriia; order Flavobacteriales; family Weeksellaceae; genus Elizabethkingia; species Elizabethkingia bruuniana. The sequence goes on along the minus strand of NZ_CP014337.1, from coordinate 1,527,672 downwards.
ATAGCCAAAGAAACCAGGATCAGGATAAAATAAACGGTGAAAAATAGAATAATGGATAACACTGATTTCCGGACTTCTTTTTTATAGGTGTCCGAAATAGGTGGTAATGATTGCATCATACATTTAACTTTTCTGTTAAGATAATAATAATTTTAAAAAATCAAAAAGTAACTATCTAAAAAATAGACAATTGAATAGCAATATACTATATGTTAGTATATTATTCAAACATTGTTGATATATTTTTAAAATTAGCCATAAAAAAACTGCATCAATATTTTTGATGCAGTTTTTTCTGATAAGATTATTTATAAACAGAGCAGAAGTGCCCTTTTAAAATTTCTTATTTTGAAATGTTTTCAAGATCTAATGACATCTGAATATTTGCCCGTTCATAGGGACTGGGACGTCCAACAATTCTCTCAAAGCCTAATTTCTCGTACAAAGTAATAGCAGGTTTTAGGATTGTATTGCTTTCAAGATACAGACTCTTAGCACCTTCCCCAATTGCTGCATTTATAATGGCCTTTCCAAGTAATAGTCCGATATGTTTGCCCTGAGCTTTTGGAGATACAGCCATTTTAGCCATTTCATAATCATATTCGTCATCAAACATTTTGATAAGGGCACAAACACCTACAGGCTCTCCCTTATATAGCGCAACAAATATCTTTCCGCCTTTATCCAGTATATATTCTTCAGGATTATCCAACGCTTTATAATCTGCTTCTTCCATTACAAAATAATTGGAAATCCATTCCTCATTCAAAGCTCTAAATACTGTTTTGTACTTCTTTTCATAAGGAACAACTTGTACATCTTTTTGTTCTCTGGCTTTCTTTTGATCTAATACCCTTTGTAACAAAGTTCTTTTTTCCAACAGATATTCCCATTCCTTTACAGCTTCCCAAAGATTATAATTGGCCTCATTAATCATATTTTCCACAGCTGCATCTATATCTGCATACTGATCCTGAAGCTGAAGAGAAAGAGCTTTACCTTTGCCAGTAAGTCCAACTAAGTTTCTGCGCTTGTCTTCGGTCTTTAGGTTTTCACACAGACCAGCTTTCATCATTTCTTTAATTGTCTTAGTTGCGGAAGGCTGGGAGTGGCCTATGTATTCTGCAATCTCTGTTATTGTCAGCGGACCTTCTTCTATCAAAGTATAAAAGGCAGGTAGCCATTTTGCAGAAAAATCATTTTTATAAATTTCATAGATTTTGTCGGCATCATCTGCCATTCTTGCAGTTAAAAGACGCAATCTGCTCCCTAAAGCCATCTTTCCTGTTTTCTCAAATATTTTCATTTTATTAAAGTATTAAAATAACTAATTATATAACCAGTTATGCAAATGTAAAAAATATTCAAATACTAAAAAAAATATTTTGTAAAAAAATTCTACTATGAAATAATAGGAGAGTGATATAAAGAAAAAATCTATTCAGTAATTATCATTCTGGATTTACAAACAATAAAAAGAGGCTATTAAATAACCTCTTTCATATTAGTTTGAAAATATTTTTCAGTAATGTAAATATTAATATTTATCCGTTAAATAACGATAGTATTTAATGTATTTATTGAACCTTTTCAGGTCTCTCTCTGTAAGCAGTCTTGGCATCCTTTTCAGATCCATATTATCTGTCAGATCATTAATCTTTACAGCTATCGCAAGAGGACTTGTCTCTATGCGCTGAATCAAAATATCATAATCTTCTTCATCATCAGTCTTGGTAATGCATCTAACAGCCTCAACAATATGAGGGGGAAAACCTTCATATGCTAAGTCTGCCAATGTAAAATCCGAATCTTCGATAACATCGTGTAAGGCTCCTACAATTTTTTCATCCAGTGTTTTACCCAGATTAGAAACTCTTAAAACATGATCGATATATGGAGCATCGTACTTATCTTTCTGCCCTTTATGAGCTTTTACAGCAATTTTAATAGCACGATGTAACTGTTCCTCTTTTGTCATAAATTATTTAGAAAGTAGAGGGCAAATGTAATAAATCGGCCTTTTTTTTGAAAATGAATTTTTATTTATTTTCTTTTTTTTCAGGCTGTGGCAATAATCGCGTTTGTGGTGTAGGAGTAAACTTATAAGCTGGCTTTTCTTCTTTTTTCAGAATATGATATTTATTCTGTTCTTTAGGTTTAGAGTTCAGAATTTTATATTTACTGGCAGATGCAGAATCTACATTCTTATAAAAGCTTTTTGATTCCTTTGTGGAGGATGTTTTATTTTTTGAAGGAAGAGAGTCGTTCTTTTTTGTCTGAGAAAAAACTAAACCTGCAAATAAGATGGCTGTTGTAATAAGTACCCTTTTCATAACTTTTGTTTTAACCAAAATTATAAAAAACAGCATTGACTATCTGCACTTTAACTAAGATTAACTTTTACCAAAATTATGGATCCAGAGGTTCGGCCGGATTAATTATAAAAGCTTCTGGTGTAGGCTTGTATTCCAATAGCAGGTCGTTGATACGTTTACCTACGACATAAGGAACGGTACCCAACTCTTTCAAGCTGCGTTTGTCCATTGCTTTTTCAACATAATCAATATGGGTTTTACTGCTGGAGACCAGAGACCATTTATCTTTTGGAAAGCCATAATCCATAATCATGCGTCCTGCATTTCTTACATTAGTTGTTGTATGCCTTGCAAAAGGGTCAATAATAATTGCAGAGGCTGGAATTCCTAAAACATCAATCATATAACGCTTCATTTCCACAGCCTCTATATATTGTGTTTTGAATGGATGAACACGACCTCCGGAAACTATAATAAATGGTATTAATCCTTTTTGATATGCTCTCAATGCCTGTCTGGATCTAAGCATTCCCAATGGACTTATCTTTTGTCCATGGATTTGCGGACCTGCTCCCAAAATAAGTAAAGATGCATAAGGATATTTGGAGAAATCGGTTTTCTTTATCTTCTCGTAGGCTTCTCTATTTTCGGTTTTATTCAAAGGTTCTAACTGAGCTGCATCCCAACGTTCATTTACTTCCAGCAAACGGATAGCAGATAGCAATGTCTGGTCGAAAGTATGCTTCTCCGTATCAGCAGCTACATCGAACCGAACATTTCTCAGTAGTTCAATATAGTTTTTGTCCTTTACATTGAAAGAAATAGAATCTATATCCGGATAATCAGGTTTTTTACCCGCTCCATAAATATCAATAACATTATTCATCGCTGTTAAGTCCTGTAATAAAGCCTTTTGGAGCATTTCTTTCGGGTCCTGAGATTCCTGCTTTTTGTATCTATTTGATCTGAATAGAGTATTTTCTATAAAATTCAGAAAGTTTTTATTCTTCACATAAAGATCTTGAAATTTGTTATTAAGAACTGTAATTTCAGATTCTCTCCATTTTAGAGCATCAATAAGACAATCTGTAGTAAGACAATCTTTTCCATCGTCGAATCTCTTATTTCTATCATTTAGCATTGTTTGTACAGCAGAATCTTTATATAACTCCTGTACCAAAGAAGGATTATTCCGGAATGCATATGTCAAATAATAATTCTTATAAATTTCCCATTCCTGTTGGGATTGAGGTTGCTTTTCCTGAGCAGAAAATGTCTGTAGGGTGATGGTTATACTCAATGCTGCAACAGTCCGGATTTTTGAAATCATAAAAACTAAAATTTGTATCCAAAGATAGTTATTTGATCAGGATTTTATAAATCTAAATATGGGTTTTGAAAAAGATGTATTGTTAAATTAATATTGGAAATGACTCATCTCGATAGAGACATATAATATATTTTAACAGACAAAAAAACGCCTCACTAAAGTGAGGCGCTAAAAAAACTATTTGTGATTATTAAATCCTAGTAAGATCCTTTATTAACGAAGTGTGCAGCAACTTCTTCAGTTAACTTCACTACGTTTGGATGGTTTGTATACTTTGTAAATCTTCTCAGACCTGAAAGCATCATACGCTGTTCATCACCTTCTGCAAAAGAAATAATACCTTCTTTAGCAGCAACGTTGATCTTTTCTACAGCCTTGTATAGGTTTAGTCTTGCCATTGCAGCTTCTACACTACCTTCAGCAAAATGTTTCTCAGCTCTTAGGATTGCTGATTCTGCCATATAAATCTGGTTCAGAATTTCAGAAGCATTTAGTAATAAGTGCTGTTGCTTCTCTATCTCAGTCATGTATTTCTGAAGCGCAGATCCAGAAACCATTAAGAATACTTTCTTAAGATTATGGATGATTGCCTTTTCTTCAGACATATAAGCTGAATAATCTGGCGTTTCAAATGAAGGAATTCCCATCAATTCTTTTCCTACAGCCATTGCAGGAGAAAGCAAATCTAATTCACCTTTCATAGCACGCTTAATAAGCATTCCTACAGAAAGAAGACGGTTGATTTCGTTAGTTCCTTCATAGATTCTGGAAATTCTGGAATCTCTCCATGCTGCTTCCATTGGTGTATCTTCAGAGAAGCCCATACCTCCATAAACCTGAATACCTTCATCTGCAGTATGCTGAGCAAGATCAGATACATAAGTTTTAAGTATAGAGCATTCTACAGCAAATTCTTCTACACCTTTTAATTCTGCTTGTTGGTGATCCAATCCGCCAGCTACTAATTCTTCAACTTTATCTTCAATGTCTTTAGCTGCACGGTAAGTACCAGCCTCACTTACGAAAGTACCAGTTGCCATTTCAGCAATCTTCTTTCTGATTGCTCCAAAAGTAGATATCGAAACACCGAACTGCTTTCTTTCGTTAGCATAGTTAACTGAATGATTCATTATACGTCTTTGTGCATCAAGACACGCAGCCGCAAGCTTAATACGCCCAACGTTCAATGCGTTTAAGGCGATCTTGAATCCGTTATTTCTTTCTCCTAATAAGTTCTCTACAGGAACTTTCATATCATTGAAGAATACCTGACGAGTAGAAGAGGCGCGAATACCTAATTTGTGCTCTTCTTCACCAAAGGTTAAGCTATCCGGATTTTCTAATTCAGATTTGTTAATAACAAAACCTGTAATATTTTTGTCATCGTCTATTTTTGCAAATAATGTGAAGGTCTCAGCAAATCCCGCATTAGAAATCCACATTTTCTGTCCGTTGATGATGTAATGCTTACCATCTTCAGAAAGTTTTGCTTTAGTTTTCCCTGAGTTAGCATCTGAACCAGCATCTGGCTCAGTAAGGCAGTAAGCACCAAAGTGATTACCCGTTGCCAGATCCGGAAGATATTTTTGTTTTTGCGCTTCGGTTCCGTAAAGAACTACTGGCAATGTACCAATACCAGTGTGTGCACCATAAGCTGTAGCCAATGAACCTGTAGCTCCTGAAAGATAGTCACAAGCCATTACTGTTGTTACAAAGCCCATTCCGATACCACCATAAGCTTCAGGGACAGCAATTCCTAAAAAGCCCATCTCACCAATCTTACGCATTACTTCTTCAGTATATGCATAATCTTTTTTCTCGAAACGTTCTCTGTTTGGAACTACTTCACGATCGATAAATTCCTTAGCGGAATCACGCATCATCTTTTGATCCTCATTTAATTCTTCGATACTGAAAATATCTTTTGCTTCAATATCTTTTATTAGGAATTCTCCTCCTTTAGTATTTGCCATGTGTTTGATTAATTTTAAATTATAGATTTTATATTTTAAGTGAGATTTTGTTTATAAATTTTCAGATGATGTTTTAATAATCTTAGTTAAAATATTAATAATGCTTTCAATTTCTTTTAAATAAAAATCTAAGTTAAACTGAACCAGATTTGAAGACTCATAAAGCCTTAACCAGTATCTTGTTTCTCGAGCTTCTTTATTCGCAATAGAAAGCTTAGAGATAAAATCTTTTTTACTTTGAGCCGCTATCGCTTCTTCTACATTAGCACCAATGGAAGTTCCACAACGAAGAATTTGCTTTGCCAGAATAAATTCATTTTGAGATTTACAAATTTCATAAAACTTAATAATCTCTAATGCAAATTCAAATGTTTTATTCTGAATTAAGTTATCTTCTTTGAAACTCATTTCAACTAAAATTTAGAATTTAAAATCTAAAATTTTATAATAATTCAAAAACTGAGGCAGCTCCTTGTCCTGTACCTACACACATAGAAACTAAACCATATTTATTACCTCTTTTTTTCATTTCATCCAAAAGCTGTACTGTCAGTTTTGTCCCTGTACAACCTAGCGGGTGTCCTAGTGCAATAGCACCTCCGTTTACATTAAGAATATCAGGATTCAGTCCTAATTCTTTCTTAATAGCTACAGACTGCGAAGCAAAAGCTTCATTCAGTTCTATCAAATCTATATCATTAAGAGAAAGTCCCGCTTGTTTCAATGCTTTAGGAATAGCATAGATAGGTCCGATTCCCATAATTCTTGGTGGTACACCTGCTGCTGCATAAGATGCTAATCTCGCAATTGGAGTGAGATTGAATTCTTTCAGGAACTCTTCTGATACTACCAAAACAAAAGCAGCACCATCTGACATCTGTGAAGAGTTACCTGCAGTAACAGATCCTCCATTAGCAAAAACAGGTCTTAGTTTTGCCAGACCTTCCAAAGAGGTATCTTTTCTTGGTCCTTCATCTACAGAGAAATCAAATTTCTTAGTCTGCGTCTTTTGGTTTTCATCCAGGAAAGTATACTCTACAGGAATGGAAGCTATTTGATTTGCAAATCTGCCTTCAGCAATTGCTTTTAAAGCTTTTTGATGAGATTCGAATGCAAACTGATCTTGTTCTTCTCTGGAAACATTGTATTCTTTCGCTACAGCTTCTGCAGTATAGCCCATTCCCCAATAGTAATCAGGATGATCTTTTGCCATATGAGATTCCGGAACCGGCTTATACCCACCCATAGGAATATAACTCATAGATTCAGTACCTCCAGCAATAATACAATCTGCCATACCGGTCTGGATTTTTGCCGATGCTAATGCAATAGCTTCAGATCCTGATGCACAATATCTGTTTACGGTAACACCCGGTACTTTGTCAGTATTAAGTCCCATAAGGGAAATAAGACGCGCTACGTTAAGTCCTTGTTCTGCCTCCGGCATTGCATTACCAACGATAAGGTCATCTATTCTGTCTTTATCTAATTGTGGGAAATCACCCACTAATTTTTCAATAACTGTTGCAGCCATTACATCTGGTCTTGTAAAGCGAAGTGAACCTTTCGGAGCTTTACCTACCGCTGTTCTGTATCCTGCAACTATATATGCTTGTTTCATAATTTAGAAATTAGAATTTAGAGGTTAGAAATGAGTCTAACCATCGATTAAATTTGTTTTAAACTTATAGATCATCTTCTGAATTTCAGTTAGGTTCTGTAGAAGCGGTAAAATTTTAATTTCTTCCATAAAATTTAATTCAACTAAAAGAATCAACTGTGTTTCAAGTTCGTAACTTGATCCTTGAGCTATTCCTAAAAATTGATAAAATTCTTTTGAATTATTTCTCCCGGCTCCTTCAGCGATATTTGAAGGGATAGATACTGCACATCTTTTTATTTGAGAGACAAGACCATATTTTTCATCAGCTGGCAGCTTCTCTGTTAAGAGATAAACTTCCTTAACCAATAAAATAGATTTTTGCCAAATCTGTAGATCTTGTAACCTATGAGCTTTCATCTAACTTCTAATATCTAACTTCTAACTTCTAATTACGAAGAGGTTTTCCGTTTTGTAACATATACTGAATTCTTTCCAGAGTTTTTCTTTCACCACAAAGCGATAAGAAAGCTTCTCTTTCAAGATTCAGTAAGTATTGTTCGGATACATCTGTAGCTTCAGAAAGATTACCTCCGGCCATTACAAAACCTAGCTTATCAGCTATTTTTTTATCGTGTTCAGAAATATATCTTCCGGCAAGCATCTGGTCAGTTCCTACATAGAACATACCCAAAGCATCCTGTCCAAGTACTTTTACTTTCTCTTTGATTGGTTGTGTATACCCTTGTTCAGCCAATTGTAAAGCAACTTGTTTTGCTTCAGCAATCTGACGGTTTTTATTTACAACAACGATGTCTTTGTGTTTCTGTAAAATACCCATATCATAAGCCTCGTATGCAGAAGTTGCTACTTTAGCCATGGCGATATTCATAAAGGCATCACGCAATCTGTTTGTTTTAACATCATCCGCAATTACTTCTTTCATTGTTCTTACAGTAAGTTCTTTGGAACCACCGCCTCCAGGGATTACACCAACACCAAACTCAACAAGTCCGATATAAGTTTCTGCAGCTGCCACAACTCTGTCTGCATGCATGGTCATTTCGCAACCACCACCCAAAGTCATACCATGAGGAGCCACAACAACCGGAATAGAAGAGTAACGTACTCTCATCATAGATTGTTGGAAATAGTTAATCGCCATATTCAGATCATCCCAATCCTGGTCTACAGCCATCATAAGGATCATAGCAAGGTTAGCTCCAACCGAGAAGTTAGCAGCCTGGTTACCGATTACTAATCCATCGTATTCTTTTTCAGCTAAATCAATTGCTCTGTTTAACCCGTCTAATACTTCACCTCCAAGAGAGTTCATTTTGGAACGAATCTCGAAGTTGATGATACCATCTCCCAGATCCTCAATTGCAGAACCGGAATTACTCCAAAGCGTTTTATTCTTTCTGATATTATCTAAGATAATGAAGGCGTCTTGCCCAGGGATATTAGCGTACTGGTTGGCTTTCTCGTTGAAGAAAGTCTTTTGCCCTTCGTCATTGATTTTATAAAAGCTTGTACCTTCAGCCATATTTTTCACCCAGTCAGATACTTCATATCCGGCTTCTTTCGCCAGCTCTATACCTTTCTGAACGCCTACTGCATCCCAGATTTCGAAAGGTCCATTTTCCCAGCCGAATCCTGCGCGTAGAGCATCATCAATTTTATAGATTTCATCAGAAATTTCTGGTACTTTATTAGAAGCATAAGCAAATAAAGCCCCAAGCATCTGTCTGTAGAATTCACCAGCCTTATCTTTTCCGCCAATTAGTACTTTGAAACGATCGATAGGACGGTCAATAGTCTTTGTTAATTCCAGAGTAGGGAAGCTTGCTTTTCCTTGTGGTTCGTATTGCAGAGTCTCAAGATTAAGGCCTAAGATTTCTGACTTACCATCAGCATTTTTTACTTTTTTAAAGAAACCAGCATCGGTTTTAGATCCCAATAGCTTGTTGTCAATCATGTATTGTACAAAATCAGGTAGAACAAATTGATCTTTGAAAGTATCTGATTCTGCACCGCTACCATAGATTCCGTTGGCTACGTGTACTAATGTATCCAGACCTACTACATCCGCAGTACGGAATGTTGCAGACTTTGGACGGCCGATAACTGGTCCTGTTAGTTTATCAATTTCACCAACTGTTAAGCCAAGCTTTTTTACAGAATGGAATAAATTCATAATACCAAAAGTACCAATTCTGTTAGCGATAAACGCTGGAGTATCTTTTGCTAAAACTGTAGTTTTACCCAGGAATTTAGCACCGTATTCCATATAGAAATTTACAATCTCAGGATCAGTTTCCGGAGTAGGAATAATTTCTAAAAGTGGTAAATATCTTACCGGATTAAAGAAGTGTGTTCCTGCGAAGTATTTTTTAAAATCATCGCTTCTTCCTTCAATAAGGAAATGAATAGGAATACCAGAAGTATTAGAAGATACTAAAGTTCCCGGTTTTCTGTATTTCTCAATCTTTTCGTATACAGACTTCTTGATGTCAAGGCGTTCTACAACAACCTCTATAATCCAGTCAGTATTCTTGATTTTCTCTAAATCGTCATCGAAGTTTCCTGCAGTAATTCTGCTTACAAACTTTGGAGAATAGAGTAGTGCAGGACTTGCTTTAGGAAGTTTTTGTAAACTTTCGGAAGCAATTCTGTTACGAACCGCTTTGTCTTCTAATGTAAGACCTTTAGCTGTTTCCGCATCAGTAAGCTGGTTAGGTACAATATCCAGAAGCAACACTTCTACACCAATGTTGGCAAAATGTGCAGCAATACCGGATCCCATAATCCCAGAACCAAGAACGGTAACATGTTTTATTCTTCTTTTCATAAAGATTTGGAATTTTATTTCTTGTTATTTAAATCGTTTGCTATATTCAAAATATCACGCATTACTTCCTTGAAAGTTTCCAATTTTTCAGGGTTAATGGTTTCGATTACTCTTTTGTTGAAATTAACAACTACTTCTTTCGAAAGGTTTCGCGAATTAAGCCCTTTATCGGTAAGCTTTATTATAACCTCTCTCTTATCTGTAGTTGTTTTTTCTTTGTAGATATAACCGTTGTCTTCAAGAAGTTTTATGATTCTTGTAAGTGATGTTGGCTCGATAGCCATCTTTGGTCCAAGGTTAGTGCTCCTTGTTCCTTCTTTAGGATCGATCTTTAAAAGTGTTAAAGCCTGAACAGCTGTTGAATCATATTCCTGAGCACGCTCCGAATACATTTTGGAAACGGCCAGCCAGGTCTGCTTCAGAATAAGATCAATGTTATCAACTCTTCCTTTGTTATTATCCATATCAATATTAAATTCTGGTCTTCTCAAATTTAATAATTATTATGCATGCATAACATCATTGCAAAGTTAATTTTTGTTAAAATATTCGAAACCAATGCTTTAAAAACTATGAAAAGCATAATACTATGCATGCATAATATTAATTTAAAGCTTCCGAACTGTCAGATTATTAAAGGTTTCTGATTAATTGAATGATTTCTTCAAAACTTTTAGCTTTTTTTTGAAATGTATCTGAAGAAATATCCCAAATACCATCCTGAAAGATAAAATTGAATTGAGAAAGGTCTTTTTTGAAGTTTTTTTGAAGCACTGAGAATAGCATTTCTTTCTGTAACTGAGGTGCTTCAATATGAGGAGTTACAAATGCATCATTGAAATGAAAAAGGGCAGGAGTAGTAAGCTCCGGATGGGCAGACAGTATATCCTCGGCAATACCAGAATATAATCCTCCATCTTTAATATACCATATCTTATCTGAAAATTCTTTTGCCAGTCTCCAGTCATGAGAAGAGAACAGAATTGTTTTATGGTATTCTTTCGCCAGCATACGAAGTGTGGCAAGAACAATAGTTTTGTTCTTCTCATCCAAATGCGTTGTAGGTTCATCAAGAATAATAACAGAGGTATTTTGCACTAATGCACGGCCTATAAAAGCTTTTTGCAGATTTCCGTCTGACAGCTGCTGAAGGGGCATATCTGTATATTCCTGCAATCCAATCTTATTAATAATATCGATAACCTCTTCTTCATCTTTTTTGTTAAGAGAAAAATAATATGGATAATGTATATATTTTCCTAAACTTACCAGATCTTTCACTGTAAATCCATTCGGAATAGTTGCTTTGGAAAAGACGACTGAAATCTTTTTAGCAATTTGGAGCGCAGATAAGGTGTTTATTGACTGTCCAGCCAGTATAATATCACCGTTTAGCAATTTGTTTTCACCAAGGATATTTTTGATAAGCGTTGTTTTCCCCTGTCCATTATTTCCCATCAATAGACAAACTTCTCCCGGCTTTAGTTCCGCACAGATATCTTTTACCAAAGCTTTCTGGTAACCAATATCAAGATGTTCTAATTTTAAAATAACTTCAGACTGCACGGCGGTTCATTTTAACAAGCATAGTCAGAATAACGGGAACTCCAAACAAAGAAGATATAATATTAATAGGCCAATGAGCCAATTCCGAGATAATGGAAAACAACTCTAGCAAGCAGGCACCAAATAATATATTGAGAATCCATTGCTGCCATAACTGCGCAGGATTCCATAGCATTCTGCAAAAATGAGGAACGACAATTCCTATAAACAAAACAGGTCCCAAAAATGCTGTAATACTTGCTGATAACAGAGAAGAGCAAATAATAACAAGGTATTTTAACCTTTCCAGATTTACTCCAAAAGATTTAGCATAGCTTTCCCCCAATGCATTTCCCATTAAAGGTTTTATTGATCTGAAACATAAAAACATTCCGACTGTGACCAAAGCACCTACAATAGCTATCTGAGAAAGTGTTACCTGATTATTAGCACCAAATGACCATAAAACATAACTCTTTAAAGATTCGCTTTGTGCATATACCTGCATAAGACTTACAATGGCACTGGCTAAGGCTGATATAAGAAAGCCAAAGATAATAAGATAGGTTTTATCGGTAAAGGCTTTGGAATATGCCAGTAATATAAGCATTAACAAAAGACTGCCTGCAAATGCAGCCATGCTGATAAGGCCACTTTGCAAAAATTCGGGTAATGTAAAATCTTTAGTAAGAAAAATATAACTGGCAACAGCCAGAGAGGCCACAGAGGTTATTCCTAAAACTTCAGGTCCCGCCAATGGATTCTGAAAATACTCCTGCATAAGAAAGCCGCTTGTAGGAATAGATATTCCTGCCAGAAATATTATAATAACTCTGTTGATACGTAACTGAGCTATTAATGAGGTGCTTTCATCAGAAGAAAAGAAATCAGTAAAATTCAAATCAGTAAAGCCTATATTCAGATTGATAAAGGCTAAGATAAAGAATAGGGCCAGAAGCCCTATACTTATATTTCTAAATTTCACTGACATTCAGTCGGTTATTTAAACTCGTTAAGTTTACTCTGCATTTCCTCTTCGGAAAGTGTACCAACTTTCTCGAATACTTTATTTCCTTTAGACATTCTGGTAAATGGTATAGCACCACCATCCCATGTATTGGTATTGCTTTTAGCAAATCCAGGAGCTGCATTTACCATATCAAATAATACTATATTACTACTTAGTCCCTGGATATTTCCAAATTCTTTAACCTTAGTATTCCAGTCTTCCGGCTGGTCTACACTTACAAAAGTGAATTTAACTTTCTCACCTTTTAGTTTTTCCATTTCAGTTTTAAAATATGGAATTTCGATCATACAAGGTCCACACCATGTTGCAAAGAAATTAGTAACATACAGTGTATCATTATCTTTAGTCTTTAAAAGCTCTGCTACTTTATCCTCTCCAAGGATCTGCAATGCTTTTCCGGAATCTTTAACTTCCCCTTCCGGATTCGGAACCATTTCAGTTCTGTCGTTGTTTTTATTTCCTGTTACAGGGGAATCTGTTTTTTTACAAGCAACAATTGCTGACAGTATTGTAATCCCAAAGAATAGCTTTTTCATCTTTTTTTATATATTTTTGTGTTAATGTTAGAAAACGTTACCATAAGAAACACAGTTCAATTTCATTGGCTAAAAATAGTCAAAAAAAAGCGATTGACAAAAACGAGCTTTTCCCTGACCTTCGAAATTCCGGAACATTTAAAAGAAAAATTCCAATATGAATCAGGACAATATTCTGCTATAAAACTAGGAAACAGACAGAATGATTATTCTTATACCTCGGCACCTTATGAAAATGAGTTAAGCTTTGGAATTAAATATAGTAGCGAAGAGAGCTTTGCATATCACCTTTATAAGAGTCTGGAACCTGGAGATGTTGTTGAAATTTCGGAACCACAAGGGCGTTTTACGATAAGATCCAGACCAAATGAGAAAAGAACTATTCTTTGTTTTGCTTCAGGAATAGGAATCACACCTATTCTTAGTCACATGAAGAACATTCTTCATAATGAAGCCAATACAAGATTATTCCTGTTTTATGGAAATAGAGATAAAGAAAATATTGCATATATAGACGAACTGTCCGATTTGCAAACACAATATCCGGACAGATTTCATTCATTTTTCTTTTTTTCCAGAGAAAAAGCTCAAAATCTGATGTTCCAGGGAAGACTGGATGCAAAAAAGGTAAGTCTTATTATCAACCAAATTCTTGATCAGGATGAGGAAGATGAAGAATCTACAATATGGGATGCTACCGATGAAGTCCTTATATGCGGTCCCGGCGAAATGATTAAATCTATTGCCAATGCCTGTTATCATCATGGTATAAGAAAACAAAATATTCATTTTGAACTTTTTGATGAGTTTAATGAAGATATATATGAAATAGAAGAGGAATTACCTGTAGTAAAAGATATTGAGGTAAAATTCACTCTTTTTGGTAAAAAATATGAACATCATATCCCTTCTAATGAAACCAGAATACTGAGCGCTCTGTTAGAAGCAGGATTTGACATTCCATATTCCTGTAAGTCCGGATTATGCGGGTCGTGTAGATGTCATTTGGAAGAAGGAGAAGTCTACATGGTAGAAAATGAATATTTAACAGAAAAAGAAACACAATCTGGTTTGATTTTACCTTGTGTTGGTGTAGCTTTATCCAGAGAAATTAATTTAAACTTCGATAATATCTGAGAAGAAAGATTTACATATTAATAAAGGCGGTTATCCGCAGTTCAGAAATCCTTATTTTGCTAATGTTTTTAGCCAACATATGGGTTGTTGCGCTTACTGACGGGCGTACCTTTACAAAACTGAGCAAAATTCCAGCCCAGAAATGTGCATTAGTACTCGGAACTTCTCCAAAAACTGTAGGCGGCAGGGCAAATCCATACTTTATAACACGTATGGATGCTGTTACAGCTTTGTATAATATCGGAAAAGTAAAACGCATTATTGTAAGCGGAGAAAAAAGTAAGAATTACGACGAGCCTAAAGCCATGAGAAACTATCTCATCTTTAATGGTGGAATACCACAATCGGCAATTATTGAAGACCCTAAAGGTTTTAATACTCAGGCCAGTATTTTCAGATGTAAGTATATCTATCAGGAAAACAATGTTATCATTGTATCACAGGGCTTCCATAACTTAAGAGCTTTATTTATGGCAAGAAACGAAGGAATGAATGCTTATGCATTCGATGCCCAGGATGTAAATAGCAATGAAAGCTTTTATAGGAATCATGCCCGTGAGTTTTTAGCACGTGTAAAAGCCGTGGTTCTTTATGTGTTTAATATCTCTCCTGAGATTTCAGGAGAAAAGGTGAAAATAGATTAGTTTTCAAATAATTTACTTTCCCTGGTCTTTTAACATTTTCCTTAAAAAATCTATTTCTTCTTTCAAAGATTCAATATGCTTTTCATTTTCATTGGAAGCATTAAAACCCTCGTTTACAACATTACTAATTTCTTCACCAAACAATAAAGCTACAGAAACTCCTAATACTCCAGCAATCTTTTGAATTTTAGGAACAGTAAGTCTGCTGTCCTGTTTTTCTAATCTTCCATAATTACTCTGAGAAATATCGAGTTCATAGGCCATATATTCTTGTTTAATTCCTTTTTCTTCACGGATTCTTTTTATCCTGGATCCAACAATATTCATATTCTAGATATTTTTATGCATATTTTTAATTATTTTATTCAAATTAAAGTAATTTATACTAAAATAGGTATTTAATTTTAAACTACTTACAAAACTCAATTCACAAATAGCATTTATGTAAGTAGCGGAATCCGAAAAGCTTATAGAGTAGGAGAATCTAAAATAATTTCAATATGAAAACTTTAAAAAAGCTTTCAAGAGCAGATTTGAAAAATGCATTAGGCGGAAGAAGAGAAGAAAAGGCAATGTGTACTACAGGAGCTAATGATGACTGTAAAGCAATGGGACTTGAATGTGGTCTATATGTTACAAAAGAATGGTATGCGATGAGATGTGTAAAACCAAATTAAATACTATAAATCCCATCTAAAACTATAACAGATAATTTTAGATGGGGTTTTTCAGTTAAACATCCTATGAATATCTCTATAAAAAAATTGATGACTCAGGTTTTATTATTACTAATATTCATTACATATGGACAAGGCCATTCCATTGAGTATATAATGACTTATAAACCTTCATTAAAAAATGATAAAAAAGTTTCTCAGCTATATTTTTTGGATATTCTGAATAATGAATCATTATTTCGGTCTGAAAAATCAAGAGACTCTGATTCAATACAAAATAAAACAGGCTACAGTGGCAGCGGATCAACAATTTTTAATGATTATTTATACATAAAGAAAAATCTGGATAATAATTCAGTTTATAAGTTTATATCTGTGCCTTTAAGTACCGATAAATTTAATATTAAAATGACTGAGCCATTGAATTGGAAACTTTCTTCTGATATAAAAGTAATTGAAAAGTTCCGATGTCAGAAAGCTGAAGTTGAATATGGAGGAAGGCGATGGATTGCTTGGTTCACTGAAGAAATTAGCATATCTGAAGGACCGTATATATTCAATAACCTACCCGGATTAATAATTCAGATTTCTGACAAAAATAAAGAATATGTATTTCAACTGGTCAAAATCGGAAAATATCCCCACAAAGAATTATATACAACCAGAATGGGAAAAGAAATAACCCAGAATGAATATAAAAAAATACAAATTGATTATTACAATGATCCTTTTGCTTTTGTTAAATCTCAAAATTTAAAAACTGTAACTGATGACGGAATGGGAGGAACTAAAAAATTAGATTTTAGAGAAATGACCCAAGCCATTAGAGAAAGAATGAGAGAAAATAATAATCCTGTTGAAATCAGCCAAAATATAGAGTATAGACCATAAATAAGATATTTAACTTTCAATATATTAACAATATTCATATTCTAGATATTTTTATGCATATTTCTAATCATTTTATTCAAATTAAAGTAATTTATACTAAAATAGATATTTAATTTTAAACTATTTACAAAACTCAATTCATAAATAGCATTATGTAAGTAGCGGAATCCGAAAAGCTTATAGAGTAGGAGAATCTAAAATAATTTTAAGATGAAAACTTTAAAAAAGCTTTCAAGAGCAGAAATGAAAAACCTGAAAGGTAGTGCTTATGAAAATATGTGCACAGCAGGAAAAAATGACGATTGTCATCAATATGGGTTGAGATGTGGTGTCTTTGTAGGATACGATAATGCAGTTGGAGAATGGGCAGCATTGAGGTGCATATAATTTCTATTTTAAAAACTTTTAAAGACTAGCTCATATCATGGGCTAGTCTAAATAATTATGAATAATGAAATATACCAATCAAAATTTCATTGTATTCATTTTTATTCTGATATCAATATTTTTATCAGGACAGAATACCACAATAGTATACGAACTTACTTATCGTCCATCAACAAATAATAAGGATAGTTTAGTAAAATCCAGATTGTATTATCTGGATATTCTAAACCAAGAATCAGTATTTCGTTCAGAATTTAGAAGAATTTCTGATTCTTTAATTTTTTTTAAAAGTAGCTATGGTTACGGTTATAATTTGAATTTTAATGATCAGATCTACCTTAAAAAAGATATAAAGACCAATAAAGCTGTAAAATATATAGTTTCACCAATTAGCAAGGATAAATTTTATGTTAATATCACCGAGATATTAAACTGGAAGCTTTTTCCTGAAAGTAAAATAATCGAAAATATTAAATGCCAAAGAGCGGAGGTAAATTATGGAGGAAGGCATTGGATAGCATATTTTACTCAGGATATTCAATTATCAGAAGGTCCGCATGTCTTTCATGGTTTACCTGGTCTCATAATTCAGATATCAGACAGCAATCAGAATTATATATTCAAGCTGGTCAGAATCAAAAAGTTTAATCACAATAATTTATTTTCATTCAATGAAGGAAATAAGCTCAGCTGGGAAATGTTCAATAAAATCCAAATAGATTATTATAATGATCCCTATTCATTTGCGAAAGTATATAATATGAAGGTCGCTACTGATGATGGTATGGGTGGAATAAAAAAAGTTGACATCAGGGAAGATACTTTTAGAATACAAAAGTATATTAGAAAAAATGACAATATTATAGAACTTAATCAAAAAATAGAATATAAGCCATAGACTACATTATTCAGAATTGTTTTTTTTTAAATCTACATAAATTATGAAAAATATTCCTCTTATTATATTGATCTGTATTTACTGTACCTCAGATGCACAGGTAAAACGCTTTATATATGAATATACTACGATTTCGGATTCTACAAATAGCATAAACAAAGAAATTAATATAATGTATTTAGATATTACCCAAAAGGGTTCCGGATTTTTCGACGGACAAAAGTACATATCTGACTCCACATTAATAAGCATGGCTAAAAAAAATCAGTTTATTATGCCTCCAAGAGACTCTAAATTTATTGATTACAGAATAACAAAAGAATATCCTTCTTACAAACTAAGCTTTCTTATTAATACTTATAACAAGAAACTTTCTGTCACTGATCTCAGGAAGCAGACATGGCATATAGAAACAGTCACAGATAAATATAAGGGATTTTCTGTGCAAAAAGCAGTCACTGATTTTGCCGGTCGAAAATGGATTGCATGGTTCACTGCCGACATACCGATTCCAGATGGCCCTTATAAGTTTCATGGTTTGCCCGGGCTTATATTAAAGCTTGAAGATACTACCGGTAGTCATAAATTTAACTTAACAGGGATTAAGAATAATATTACTGACTACAATAATTATCCGGTAGTAAATACAAGAAGTCCCCAAATAGAGATATCACAGGAAAAATATATTGAGATTTATAAAGAATATCGAAGAGATCCTGCAAAGGACTACAGAATAGAGGTAATGAAAGGAAATATATTCGACAGTCTGGATGACAACGGGAATATTAAAACCCCACAACAAAAATTAAAGGAGCTTGACGCTTTGTTAAAAACTAAGCTAAAAAAGGACAATAATATTATCGAGCTAGATTTACTAAAATGATTTCACACATATTACTTTCATCGTAATTGACATTTTTTCTATCTTTGCCAAAATCAAAGTAAATGCTCGTAATAGGTATCGCAGGTGGTACAGGCTCAGGAAAAACAACTGTAGTCAACAAAATCCTTCAGCAGCTTAATATTGAAGGTGTAAATGTTCTTTCTCAGGACAATTATTATCTAGACAATCAACATCTTAATTTAGCGGAAAGAGAAAAACTTAACTATGATCATCCAAAGTCTATAGATTTTGACTTACTTTTAGATCATGTAAAGAAGTTAAAAAATCATGAGGAGATAGATCAGCCGGTTTATTCTTTTGTAACTCATTCCAGAACAGGAGATCATATTCTTATAGAACCAAAAAATGTTCTTATTGTAGAAGGTATTCTGGTTCTTACGAATAAGGAATTATTAAAGGAATTCGACCTTAAGGTATTTGTTCATGCAGATTCAGATGAGAGATTAATCAGAAGAATTAAGCGTGACACCCAGGAGAGGGGCCGCGATCTGGAAGAGGTACTACATCGTTATCAGACAACTCTGAAACCTATGCACAATGAGTTTATAGAGCCATCTAAAAACGAAGCAGACCTTATCGTACCAAATATGCGACACAATACTGTTGCAATTGATTTTTTAACAACTGTTATCAATAACTCGTTAAAGAAACAAAGTGTATAAAAATGGATAATCTTATTAAAGATATCAAAAAACCATCTTCAGGATTCAGATTTCTCCGAAAATATGTCCTGAACAAATATGTCATTACTATAACTGTATTTCTGGTATGGATGACTTTTTTCGACAGTACATCTTTTTTAGTTATTAATGAACTAAATGGAGAGATCAAGAAATATGAAGAACAATTAGACTATTATAAAAAGGAATATCAGAAAAATGATAATTTTTATAAGAAGCTAATGTTCAACAAATCTGAACGTGAAAAATTTGCCCGCGAGAACTATTTCATGAAGAAAAAGAATGAAGAAATCTTTATTTTGGTAGTTGACAGCGCTAACAGTGTAAAAAAATAAAATATGTCTTTTGCAAAAACGAATCTTCAGGATTGGGAAAAACTGGTTGCTAAACAGTTAAAAACTGAAGATATCTATAAAGTACTGGAAAAAGAAAATATTGAAGGCTTGGAAATCAAGCCTTTTTATACTTTAGAGAATATCGTACCTGTAAAACTTCCCCGTCTGGAAGAAAACATGCATTTGGTTGCACCTTACAATGATTATTTATTGGAAGATGCTTATGCATTTCTCATCAAAGAAGAACCTTTACAATTACAGGACAAGGCATTCTTTTATGAAGATTCTGCTTTAAATACAGCTGCTGCAAAAGATAAAAACAATAATTATTTCTGCCTTCAGGATATCTTTAAAAGGATAGAACATGGAGAGACTTTTAACCCTGAAACAGGAAAAGAACTCTTAAATACTGAGGCAAAAAGAAAGATAGGAGTAGACATTTCAATTTATCAGAATGCTGGCGCTTCTATAGTTCAGCAGTTAGCTATTGCATTATTAAAAATTAAAGAGCTTACAGAACTATATGGAGAGGAAGTATTTGAACAAGTAATATTCAGAGTGGCGATTGGAAGTCAGTATTTTCTGGAAATTGCAAAGATTCGCGCCCTGAAAATTTTAATCAGTCAGCTATCCAAAGAATATAGTAAAGAGGCTATTCCCTATATTTTTGCAGAAACATCCTTGCGAAATAAAAGTCTTAATGATCCCGAGAACAATCTTATCCGGAGTACATTAGAATTGGCTTCGGCAATGATTGGTGGGGCAGATGCTGTTTATGCAAACGATTACAAGCTTTCGGAAACAAGCTCAGTCTCTGAAGAAATATCTTTCAAACAACAGATTGTACTGGCCTATGAAAGTATTATCAATGTTTTTGAAGATGCAACTGCCGGCAGCTTCTTTGTAGAAGATGCTACAAAAGATATAGCTGAAAGAGCATGGGAACTTTTCCTTGAACTTGAAAGAAATGGTGGCTACATAAGCAATTTAGAATCCGGAAACATTCAGAAGCTGGTATACGATCAGGCAATTAAAGAGCAAAACTGGTTAGATGAAGGTAAGATAAAGCTTTTAGGCGTTAATCTTTACCCGGCTTTAGAAGCCAAAATAGCAACAGAAGAACTCTATACTGAATCCGCTATAAGACCTGTCCGGTTAGCCGAACGTTATGGAGTTTAGTAATATTCTTCGTCCTGAAGTACAACAATTCATAAAAGACAACAGTCGACAAGATCTCACAAAATTATTACTGTCCGGCTCGCCTTTCAGTGATGTTAGTATTCAGGAAATAGCCCAACAGATAAAGGGCAGACAAGCTGCAGAAAAGAAATTTCCATTCTTATTACAGGACGGGATTATTTTCCCGCCGCAATTAAACCTGGAGCAAGCCTCCTCCGAGACAACTGCAGCCTTCAAAGCAAATTTATTTTCTGGCGAAAGCTTATTAGACCTTACCAGTGGTTATGGTATAGATGCCTACTATCTTTCAGCAAATTTCAGTCAAACAACTCTTGTAGAACAGAATAAAAATTTACTTGAAATAGTATCACATAACTGGTTGATATTAAATAAAATTAATACACTTTATTTAAACTTAGATTTAGGTGATTTTTTAGAAAAAAATGATCAAAAATTTTCTCTAATCTATTTGGACCCAGCCAGAAGAGATACATACAATCGAAAGAAATTTCTACTGGAAGATCTGTCTCCCGATATTCTTGAAATCCGAAATAAATTATTTGAGTTCACAGATAAAGTAGTGGTAAAACTATCGCCGCTTATGGATATTTCTATGCTTGTATCTCAGGTATCGGGCATTTCAGAAATCTATATTATAGCCGTAAAGAACGAAGTTAAAGAACTTTTAATTGTTATTGAGAAAGACTTTAACCAGAGTCCCACAGTAAAAATTCATAATCTGGAAAGCAATGAACCATCATTGGACGTTGCTTTCAGCACTATTCAGCAATCAAAACCTATTTTTGGTGAAACATCTGAATATTTATACATTCCAAATAATGCTGTATTAAAATCCGGAGCATTTAACTTTATCTCGGAATACTATAATCTGGAAAAACTTCACCCTAACACCCACCTTTACACGTCAACAGATTTTATTGAAGATTTTCCGGGCCGGGTATTAAAAGTAGTACCTGTAGAAGCAAAGAAAATAGAAAAAGGGGAGCGTTTTAATATAATTTCTAAAAACTATCCATTAACTCCGGATGAAATTAAGAAGAAATACAAAATAAAAGATGGTGGAAATCAGTATCTAATCTTCACACAGAGCCAAAAAGGAAAAATTATTTTAAAATCAATTTAAATTGCTTCATTATTTGGCTTAGAAATGTAGAATTATTAATTTTGACACCGGTTAATAAAAGAACATAAAATCAGCTATGCTGATTCCATAACGATAAAGAATAATAAAAAATAGATATATGAAAAAATATATTTTATCTGCAGTAGCAGTTGTTGCAATAGCATCTTGTAACTCTCCACAAGGAGGAAACAAGAATACAGTAAAGTTAACTAGTGATGTTGAGCGTTATTCAGATCATATGGAACCTTCTGAAACAGAACCAAACTTTGCACCTTCACAAGCTGAAAAGCCAGCAATGACTGACAGTACTAAAGTTTCTAAAACTGCAGAAGTAAAGGCAGTGAAAGACTCTGCTAAAGCTAAGCCGGCAGCAGAAGCTAAAAAATAATCAGATAACATTTATCATATTAAAATGTCTTGCGCTTCGCAGGACATTTTTTATATTTACCTAAATTAAAAATTATTATGTCAGAAACCCAAAATTACATTCAGGAGAATAAACAACGCTTTCTGGATGAGCTTTGTGATTTATTAAAAATAGCTTCTATCAGCGCCGACCCTGCATACAGTAAAGATGTTCTTAATTGTGCAGATGCTGTAGCCAAACATTTAAAAGAAGCAGGAGCAGATCAGGTTGAAGTTTGCGAAACCAAAGGTTATCCTATCGTTTATGGTGAAAAGATTATTGATCCTAAACTTCCGACTGTATTAGTATATGGTCATTACGATGTACAACCACCAGATCCGTTAGAGCTATGGGAAAGCGGTCCATTCGAACCAGTTATAAAAACCACACCTTTACACCCTGAAGGAGCTGTATTTGCAAGAGGTTCTGCGGACGACAAAGGTCAGTTCTTTATGCATGTAAAAGCTTTTGAAGCTATGATGAAGACTAATTCTTTACCTTGTAATGTGAAATTCATTATCGAAGGAGAAGAAGAAGTAGGATCTGAAAGCCTTGGAGACTGGATTTCAGAGAATAAAGAGAAGCTGAAAAATGATGTAATCTTAATTTCAGATACGCATATATATTCAAACGAACAGCCAACTGTAACTACAGGACTAAGAGGCCTTAGCTATGTAGAGGTTGAAGTAGAAGGACCTAACAGAGATTTGCATTCCGGACTTTATGGTGGTGCAGTACCAAATCCTATCCATGTTCTTTCAAGAATGGTTGCTCAACTGATCGACGAAGACGGAAGAATTACAATAGACGGATTCTACGACAATGTAGAAGAAGTTTCTTTGGAGGAAAGAGCAGAAATGAATAAACTGAAAGATGATCCGGAAGGTTTCAAAAAATCTATCGGTTTAAATGGAGTAGAAGGCGAGAAAGGTTATACAACTTTAGAAAGAACATCTATCAGACCAACTTTGGATGCAAACGGAATCTGGGGAGGCTATACAGGTGAAGGTGCTAAAACAGTTATCCCTTCAAAAGCATTTGCTAAAATCTCTATGCGTCTGGTTCCATATCAGACACCTGAGGAGATTACTGAGAAATTTACTAAGTATTTCCATAAAATTGCTCCTGAAAACGTAAAAGTAAAAGTTACTCCTCATCACGGTGGTATGCCATATGTTTTACCAAGTGATTCAGAAGAATTCCAGGCAGCTAAAAAAGCAATGGAAAAAGCTTTCGGAAAAGAAGTCTTACCTTACAGAAGCGGTGGTAGTATTCCTATCACAGCGTTATTCGAACAGGTATTGGGAAGTAAATCCGTACTAATGGGCTTTGGACTGGATTCAGATGCGATCCACTCTCCAAACGAGCACTACGGATTATTTAACTTCTACAAAGGCATTGAGTCTATTCCATATTTCTTTGAATACTATACGGATTTAAAAAAATAATAAAATTTATGCTAAACAATAAAGTAGCATACATCACTGGCGGTACCAAAGGCATAGGCTTGGGTATCGCCAGTGTTTTGTTAAATGCAGGAATGAGAGTGGCCATTAGTGGCAGAAATCTGGATGATGCAAAAGCTGCGGCGCTGCAACTTTCCAGTGATCCTTCAAAAGTTTTAGCGATACAATCCAATGTACGCAACTTTGAAGATGAAGACAAAGCACTTCAGGAAGTTAAAAATCATTTTGGACAAGTAGACCTTGTAGTGGCAAATGCCGGCTTAGGTCATTTCGCTCCTGTAGATGAACTTTCTGTCGAAGCATGGCAGGATATGATAGATACAAATCTTACAGGTGTTTTTTACACCCTGAAAGCATCTGTAGAAGCGCTGAAAAAATCTGAAGGTTATTTTATTTCTATTGCCAGCCTGGCGGGGACCAATTTCTTTGCTAATGGGGCAGGATATAACGCTTCCAAATTTGGTGTCGTAGGCTTTACACAAGCAGCAATGTTGGACCTTAGAAAATACAATGTAAAAGTTTCTACCATTATGCCGGGGTCTGTAAAATCACATTTTAATAATCACGAACCAGGTGATAATGACGAATGGAAGATCCAGCCGGAAGATATCGGAGAATTAATCGTGGATATGATGAAAATGAACCCGAGAACATTACCATCTAAAATCGAAATCAGACCTACACTTCCAAAGTAATTGCAGAGCCTGAGTAGGGATTACAAAAACTACACATTAAAAGCTGTAAAACGCAATATTAATCATTAATTAAAAGTAAGTCATTGTAATCTGTGAACTACATGGTAATTAATATGCTATGTATATATTTTGATAAATTTAGTATGCATGCATAACATTTTTTTATTAACTTAGCCAAAATTCAATACACAATTTCTAATTATGAAAATATTAGTATGTATCAGCAGTGTACCAGATACAACTGCAAAAATAAACTTCACAGCAGATAAATCTGCATTCGATAAAAACGGAATTCAGTGGGTAATTAATCCACTTGATGAATTTGCTTTAACAAAAGCTATAAAATTACAAGAATCTCAGGGCGCTACAGTTACTGTGATCAATGTAGGAGATGCAGGGACAGAACCTGTTATAAGAAAAGCATTAGCTATCGGAGCTAATGATGCAGTAAGAGTAAACATCGAAGCTAAAGATAGTTACTCTACAGCAAAAGAAATTGCTAAGATTGCTCAGGATGGTGGTTACGATTTGGTTATCGCTGGTAAAGAGTCTATCGACTATAATGGTGGAGCAGTACCAGGAATGGTTGCACAAATCCTTAACCAGCCATTTGTTAACGCTTGCGTAGGTCTTGAAGTTAATGGTGGTGAAGCTACTGCTGTAAGAGAAATTGAAGGTGGTAAAGAAACTATCTCTGTAAAACTTCCTGCGGTTATTGCCGGACAAAAAGGAATGGTGGAAGAGAAAGACCTTATTATCCCGAATATGAGAGGTATTATGTCTGCAAGAACAAAGCCTTTGCAAGTTGTTGAACCTACTTCTACAGAAGTTAAGGTTGAAGCTGTTTCATTTGACAGTGTTCCGCCAAGAGCTGCTGTAAAATTAGTTTCTCCGGACAACTTAGATGAACTGGTAAGATTACTTCACGAAGAAGCAAAAGTTATCTAAATCTTTCAATTTTTTAATCTTTAAATCAAGAAAAAATGGCAATATTCGTATATGCAGAAAATATAAATGGCGTTTACAAGAAAGCAGCTTTCGAAGCAGTTTCTTACGCTAAAGCGGTTGCAGATAAGGCTGGTGACAGCGTAACTGTTATTGCAATTAACCCTACAGATGCTTCTGATGTTCTTTACAAGTACGGAGCAGATAAAGTAATCAATGTAAAAGATGAAGGACTTAAAAACTTCAGCGCTAAAGCTTATGCACAAGCTGTTGGTGAAGTTTTGGATGGTAACGTTATTGTTTTCCCTCACACTACAGATGCTTCTTCAGTTGCACCAATGCTGGCGATTTCTAAAGGCGCTTCATTAATTACCAATGTAATTGCAGCACCAGAATCTATTTCTCCTTTCCAGGTAAAAAGAAAAGCTTTCTCCGGTAAAGGTTATATGCATGCAAAAGCAGATGCTTCAAATGTTGTAATTACTGTTTCTCAGAATGCATTCGGTATAAAAGAAAATCCTGTTTCAGGTTCTGAAGAAGTTAAAAACCTTTCAGTAGCTAATGAGGATACTAAAGTAATTAACCACGAACAATCTTCAGGTAAACTAGACCTTAAAGAAGCTGAAATTGTTGTTTCTGCAGGTCGTGGTATGAAAGGACCAGAAAACTGGGGAATGATTGAAGATCTTGCTAATGTTCTTGGAGCTGCTACTGCAAGTTCTAAACCTGTAGCAGATATTGGCTGGAGACCTCACGCTGAGCACGTTGGACAAACGGGTAAGGCAATTTCTCCAAATCTTTACATCGCTGTAGGTATCTCTGGTGCAATCCAGCATTTAGCGGGTGTTAATGGTTCCAAAACAATTGTAGTTATTAACAACGATCCTGAAGCGCCTTTCTTCAAAGCTGCTGATTACGGGGTAGTTGGAGATGCGTTCCAGATTGTTCCTGCTTTAACTGAAAAGTTAAAAGCTTTCAAAGGATAATAATTTTGAGGTAAAAATTTCAAAATCATATAAAACATCGTGGCTTATTGCTACGATGTTTTTATATTTGTAGCTATGGATTATAAGAAACTAATCATAAGAGGCATTTCATACAGCCAAACCCAAATGGGAGCTTATGCACTGATCCTGGAACAGGAAGAAACAGGAATAAAACTGCCTGTTGTTATAGGTAATTATGAAGCACAATCTATTTCTCTGGGTCTGGAAAAAGACATTCAGCCACCGAGACCTTTAACCCATGATCTCTTTTCAAAATTTATCACCACTGTAGGTTATGCATTGGAAAGTATTATCATTTATCAGATCATAGACGGAGTATTCTTCTCCAATTTAATCCTTAAAAACGATCAGAACGAAAAACTGATTTTGGATGCGCGTACATCCGATGCAGTTGCTATGGCAGTTCGTTTTGATGCGCCTATTTATACCACAGACGAAGTTCTTACAGAAGCTGGTATTATGCTGGAATTATCCGATAACGATGATAAGACAGAATATAAAGCCGAAGAGGAAGAAGAAACACCTGAAATAAAAGGTTATGAAGTATACACGCTTGAAGAAATTCAGGAAATGCTTGATAAAGCAGTTCAGGACGAAGACTTTGACACAGCTCTGGAACTTCAGCAGGAAATAAAGAAACGAAAAAAGAATATTGATTAATTTCGATATTCTGCCCTATTAATAAACTTATGAATATAAAATTACGATTAACAGTATTAAATTTTTTACAATTTGCTGTTTGGGGTGCTTATCTCACCTCTATGGGAAATTATTTAAGTTCAGTAGGCCTTGGCCCTAAAATTGGACTTTTTTATGCTATGCAAGGGATTGTATCTATTTTTATGCCTGCAATAATGGGAATCATTGCAGATAGATGGATTCCTGCTCAGAAGTTATTAGGATATTGCCATGCAATAGCTGCAGGGTTCTTAATCATTGCAGGGTTTTATGGGATGGGAGCCGGAAATAATATAGAATTTTACAAATTATTTTCGTTGTATTCTCTCAGTGTAGCATTTTATATGCCTACAATTGCATTATCTAATTCGGTAGCCTATACAATACTAATCAATAATAATTATGATACTATAAAAGCTTTTCCTCCAATCAGAACCTTTGGAACTATTGGTTTTATTTGCGCAATGCTTTTAGTTGATTTTACTGGTTTTCAAGCTAATTATTATCAATTTATTATTTCTGGAATTTTAGGAATCTTATTGTTCTTATATTCATTTACATTACCCAATTGTCCAACGAATCATTCTGATGAAAAGAAAAGTCTTTCCGATGCTCTTGGTCTTAAGGCATTTGCCTTATTCAAAGATAAGAAAATGGCCATTTTCTTTATCTTTTCAATGTTACTTGGAGTTTCTCTTCAAATAACCAATGGTTATGCCAACCCTTTTATAACAAGCTTTAAAGATTTTCCGGCATATGCAGATACCTGGGGAGCAAATCACGCAAATGCATTAATATCATTGTCCCAAGTATCAGAAACATTATGTATTTTATTAATTCCTTTCTTTTTGAAAAAGTTTGGAATAAAAAAAGTAATGTTAATGTCAATGTTTGCATGGGTTCTTAGATTTGGCCTTTTTGGCCTGGGAAATCCAGGATCTGGAGTATGGATGTTCATATTATCTATGATTGTTTATGGTATCGCATTTGACTTTTTCAATGTATCGGGATCCTTATATGTAGATAGAGAAACTGATAAAAGTATTCGATCAAGTGCTCAGGGAGTATTTATGATGATGACAAATGGTTTTGGCGCCACAATAGGAATGCTAGGTGCACAAGAAGTAGTAAACCATTTTGTATACTCCGTTAATGGATCTACAACTCAGCTTAGGGGCTGGGAAACATCTTGGTATATATTCGCATTATACTCACTTATTGTAGCTATTTTCTTTACCTTTATTTTCAAATACAAGCATAATCCTGAAGAAATAAAAGATGCAGGACATTAATTTATAACAAACATTAAAAATAATAAAAGCCTTTCTGAGATTCAGAAAGGCTTTTTTAGATACTTGTTACATATAATTTAATAATGGATAATTTTTAAACTCATTCAGAACCTCGGATATAACTAATATTGAGCTATATACTGAAAAATTTAAAATATTAAATTTTCATTTTTTTCAGATAAATATTTTGTGGAATCATTTTTTGTCTATACTTTTACACTGTTTTTAGAGAACAAATGAGAGTAAATACTATTATTACATCCACTTCCACAACGACAATTATTCAATTGCCGCAGAAGGGTTGTATTAGTATTTGACGACAAAAAATATAAATTACACAAGGCCTTTCTGAGATTCAGAAAGGCCTTTTTTTATTCCTGATAACCATAGATATTGATATGAAAGTTTTAAAATTTGGAGGTACTTCAGTCGGAAGTACAGAAGCCGTAAAAAACCTCAGGCTTATTGTTGAAAGAGAAAAGGAAAATGATAAACCTTTGTTTGTCGTATGCTCAGCATTCTCAGGAATTACCAATTCCTTACTGGAAGCAACTGAAGAAGCATTATACAACCGTGACTATCAAAGTATTCTGGATGGTATAGAGCAGCGTCATTATGACATGATAAAAGAAACGCTGCCTGTATCAGTTCAAAATCCTTTACTTATGCTCGTTAAAGGCAATTTTAATATTCTGGAAGACTTACTTTCCAGTGTTGCACATTTAGGTGAGCTTTCCGACAGAACAAAAGCAAAAATTGTTTCATTGGGCGAGCAGCTATCCTGTCCAATTATAGCAGCATACCTCAATACCTCCATGCCTGCAGAATTTAAAGATGCAAGAGACTTAATCAATACCAATTCCAACTATCTGAAAGCTGAGGTTAATTTTGATGCAACCAATCGGAATATTCAGCAATGGGCACAAAATCTGGAAAACAAAGTATATGTTGTCACTGGTTTTATAGCCACTGATAAAGATAAAGTAACGACTACACTGGGAAGAGGAGGTTCAGATTATACTGCGGCTATTCTTGGTGCAGCACTTAATGTTCAGGAGGTACAGATATGGACAGATGTCAATGGTTTTATGACCGCCGATCCGAGACTGGTAAAAAATGCATACTCTCTGGAATACTTAAGCTATCAGGAAGCTATGGAACTTTCATATTTTGGTGCTAAAGTAATTTATCCGCCTTCATTAGTTCCCGTCATCTCCAAAGAAATTCCAATATGGATTAAAAACACTTTCGAGCCAGAGCATCAGGGTACTATGATTCATGTAGAAAGAGAGGCTCATGACAAGGCCCTGATTACCGGAATCTCTTCTATCAATAACGTAGCTCTTGTTAACGTTGTAGGAACCATGATACGGCTGAAAGGTTTCAGTGCAAGGTTATTTGGTACTTTATCCCGTCATGATATTAATATTATCCTGATTACTCAGGCTAGTTCTGAACATAGTATTTCGTTTGTGGTTGCATCAGAAGATGTTGCTAAAGCCCGATTGGCTATAGAAGAAGAGTTCCACTCCGAAATAACTACTGAGAAGCTGCAGCATCCGGAAATCGATACCAATATCAGTATTGTAGCTATTGTAGGGGAGCGTATGAAGAAAACAAAAGGTATTAGTGGCAAGTTATTCAGTACTCTTGGGAAAAACAGCATCAATATTATAGCAATAGCACAAGGTTCTTCGGAGCTTAATATATCTACAGTCATTTCTAAAGATGATCTTACAAAAGCGCTGAACGTTATTCACGATGCATTTTTACTATCACCTGTTAAAACTTACCACGTCTTCTGTGCGGGTACAGGGAATATTGGCCAGGAATTTCTGGGACAAATCTTTCAGGAAGCAGATAATCTGATTGAAAAGCATAAAATAGAAATCAAAGTATTGGGAATAGCCAATACCCGAAAAATGCTCTTAGCGAATGGCAGTCCAGTTAATATTGCCGGATGGAAAGACCAACTTGAAAAAAAAGGATTACAAGCCGATTTAAAAACATTTATACAGGAAGTAAAAAAATATGAATTACCCAATACCGTATTTATAGATAATACTTCCAGCAAGTTTGTAGTAGAAGAATACGAAAATCTTTTTAGGAATAATATATCGGTGGTTACCTGTAACAAGATCAGTAATTCCGAAAGCTATGCGCAGTATCTAAATCTGAAACATCTGGCCGCTAAAAATGGTGTCAGCTTTTTATATGAAACCAATGTGGGAGCAGGGTTACCTATTATAAAAACACTTAATGATCTTGTGATAAGCGGAGATGAGGTTGTCAAAATAGAGGCTATACTTTCCGGAACGATATCTTATATCTTCAATAATTATACGGGAGATCGGACTTTTGAAGAGGTTGTACGGGAAGCACAGGAATTAGGTTACACAGAACCTGATCCAAGAGATGATCTTAATGGGTTAGACTTTTCCAGAAAAATGCTGATCCTGGCCAGAGAAAATGGATTACCATTAGAACTTTCCGATGTCAATATCAGCAATTTTCTTCCAGAGGCTTGTCTAAAAGCAGATTCTGTAGAAGACTTTTATAAAGAGCTTAAAAACAGCGAACCTCATTTTGCATCATACAAAGAGCAGGCTGCTAAAGAGAATAAAAAACTAAGACTAATTGGTATTTTGGAAAATAATGAAATAAAAGTTGAAGTCATGCTCGTTGACAATACGCATCCATTCTTCAATCTTTCCGGTAGTGACAATATTATATCGTTTACAACTGCCAGATACCAGAATACTCCTTTAGTAGTTAAAGGTCCGGGAGCCGGAGCTTCGGTTACAGCGGCTGGTGTTTTTGCAGATTTAGTAAGGGTTACCACATTATAAGCATATAGAAAATATAACAAAATACTCTGCATAGGAAATAAGATGATATAGATAAAACATAGGCAGTAGAAAACCTATATGATACTCTTGTCAACTCTAAAAAAAACAAAATCTTTATCCCTATGTGGTTTAAATAAAACAGACTATTCAAATGAAAAAAATAAAATGTTATGCCCCAGCAACAGTAGCCAATGTAGTATGTGGCTACGATGTATTAGGCTTTGCTATAGATAATCCGGGAGATGAAGTTGTTGTATCATTCAATAACAATAATAAAACGGTAATTACAAAAATAGAGGGTGACCAGGGAAAGTTACCGCTTGATGCTGAAAAAAATGTGGTTGGGCACGTGGTGAATCTATTTTTAGAAAAGATAAACTCCAATCAGGGTATTGATATAGAACTCTACAAAAAGATGCCTCTGAACAGTGGTCTTGGTTCCAGCGCTGCCAGTAGTGTAGGAGCATTAGTAGCCGTGAACGAACTATTTGACAATCCTTTATCCCGACACGAGCTTCTGCCGTTGGCTATGGAAGGAGAGCGGCTTGCTTCAGGAAATGCTCATGCAGACAATGTTGCTCCTTCTTTATTAGGAGGTTTGGTTCTTATTCGCAGTTATGATCCTCTGGATGTTGTAAAACTTCCTGTCGAAATGGATCTGCATGTTGTGTCTGTACATCCGCATGTAGATGTACCAACAGGAGAAGCCAGAAAAATTATTCGTCAGCAGGTTCCTTTGAAGAAAGCTGTGGAACAGTGGGGGAATGTAGCAGGTCTTGTGGCAGGTTTTTGCACAAATGATACTGATCTCATCGGCCGCAGCATGAAAGATGTAATTATAGAGCCGATTCGTTCTATGCTGATTCCCTATTTTGCTGAAATGAAGCAAACAGCACTTAATCATAAAGCCATTGGATTTGGAATTTCAGGTTCAGGGCCTTCCGTATTTGCTTTATGCAAAAATAAAGATGAAGCCGAAAAAATTGCTATTGAACTTCACAAACTTCTTTCGGCTCAGAATATCAGCTGTGAATCTCTGGTTACTAAAATCAATAATGAAGGAGCAGTAATACTATAACCACCAAACTAAATAACAATGAAATATTATTCCACAAGAGGAAAACACAGTGTCAATATACAAGAAGCCGTACTCAATGGCTTAGCAGATGATGGCGGGCTCTATATGCCTGCATATATCCCGCAATTACCTGCATCTTTTTTTGAAAACATCGAGAATAAATCATTACCGGAAATTGGTTTTGAAGTAGCAAAGCTATTTTTAGAAGATTCTGTTCCTGATAAGGTTTTAAAGGAAATGATCGATGAGGTTCTCAACTTTGATATTCCGGTAGTGCCGGTTCATAATAACATTTACAGTTTAGAGCTTTTCCATGGTCCTACACTGGCATTTAAAGATGTGGGGGCAAGGTTTATGGGGCGACTTATGTCCTATTATGCAGATGGAAACGCTATGAAGGTAATTGCAGCAACCTCCGGAGATACAGGTAGTGCTGTTGCAGCAGGTTTTTATAATGTACCAGGAATTAATGTCTATATTCTGTATCCTAAAGGTAAAGTGAGTCCCTTACAGGAAAAGCAGCTTACAACATGGGGAGGCAATATAAAAGCATTGGAAATTGAAGGAACTTTCGACGATTGCCAGGCACTTGCTAAACAACTTTTAGCTGACGAAGGGTTACAGAAACACCAGGTAACTTCTGCCAATAGTATTAATATTGCAAGGCTTATTCCACAAAGCTTTTATTATTTCTGGGCTTATGCACAACTAAAAAAAGAGCATAAAAAGATTGTCTTTAGTATACCAAGCGGAAACTTCGGGAATCTTACAGCAGGATTACTCGCTTATAAAATGGGATTGCCAGTGAATCGCTTTATAGCTTCTACCAATATCAACAATGTTGTGCCTCAGTATCTGGAGAGTGGTACATACGAAGCCAGACCATCTCTTTCTACTGTTAGCAATGCTATGGATGTAGGGAATCCGAGCAATTTTGAAAGAATGAATGATTTGTTTCAGGAAGATGTTGCTAAATTCAGAGAGATTATATCAGGCTATTACTTTACCGATGAAGAGACAAAAGCTACCGTTCAGAAAGTATATAAAGAATCCGGTTATCTTTTAGATCCACACGGCGCTGTTGCTTATATGGGATTAGTACAATACCAAAAAGAACAACAGGAAGATTTTAATGGCGTTTTACTCGAAACTGCTCATCCTGCAAAATTTATAGAAACTGTGGAAGAAAGCATTTTGGAAAAGATTGAAGTTCCGGAAAAACTCTCAGCTTTTGGAAAGAAAGAGAAAGTAGCAACACTTTTCCCTGTGGATTTTCAGCAGGTAAAAGCATTTATCAAACAACATTAGAATAAAGAGATTACTACTTCCAAAGACACAAAGTCAAAATATTTGATTTTTCTATAGATAACTATTCAGTAGCGTGATGATTAATATTTGGTGTTTTTGTGTAAACTCTGATTCATTCAAAATAAAATTTAAGTTTAATTTATCTACCACGGAAAGCATTGTGCAATAGCGCAATGCTTTCTTTATACCACACCATTTAATGCAGGCGGAAACACTATACCTTACAAATAAGTATTTTTTGTATTTTAGTGGGATAAATTTAGCTATGAAGAATGTGCCTTTAGTAGGTTGTTTATTAGTATTTGCAGGTAGTTTTCTTCCCTTGGTTCATATCCCTCTCGTAGGCAACTGGGGTTACTGGAAGTTGGATCACACCATGGCCATTATGGTATGGTCTGTATCATCTGTTGCACTTGCAAGTATAATATTCGATAAGGTAAAAATTACCCGCATTCTGGCAATAATTTTATTATTTCTTTTCGCTATCACATTATTTGCTATAAAAGCCAAATCACTGAATTTTTTCAGCTTTATTCCTTTTAAAGGACTCCAAAACACCATGGCAGGAATTGTAAAATTGTCATGGGGATGGCTTTTTGAATTCTCAGGAGCCTTACTCATGCTTTTAGCGAAAAACAACAAGACAGAAAATCAAAATTTATAAACCCTAAAAATAAAATAGTAATGAAAGAAGTATTCATCGTATCTGCAGTAAGAACTCCTATGGGAAGTTTTATGGGGAGCCTTTCAGGTGTTCCTGCTACTCAGTTAGGAGCAGTAGCCATAAAAGGTGCTTTAGATAAAATAAATTTAAATCCTGCAGAAATTCAGGATGTATACATGGGAAATGTATTACAGGCAGGAGAGGGACAGGCTCCTGCAAAACAGGCTGCATTAGGAGCAGGTCTTCCGAATACAACTCCAACTACAGCAGTAAACAAAGTTTGTGCTTCTGGTATGAAAGCGGTTATGATGGCTGCGCAGGCTGTAAAAGCTGGAGATGTTGAGGCTATCGTGGCAGGAGGTATGGAGAATATGTCTCAGGTTCCTCATTATATCGACGGAAGAAATGGTGTAAAACTGGGAGATATCAAATTACAGGATGGCCTTCTGAAAGATGGCCTTACTGATGTATACAGCAAACAACACATGGGTAACTGTGCCGAATTGTGTGCTAAAGAATACAATATTACCCGTGAAGAACAGGATGCTTTTGCTATTCAGTCTTACGAGCGTTCTGCAAAAGCATGGTCAGAAGGGAAGTTCAAAGAAGAAGTTGTTCCGGTTAGTATTCCTCAAAGAAAAGGAGAACCTGTAATCTTCGCTGAAGATGAAGAATATAAAAATGTAAAATTTGACAGAATTCCTACATTACCAACTGTATTCCAAAAAGAAAACGGCACCGTTACAGCAGCTAATGCTTCTACGTTAAATGATGGTGCTTCAGCTTTAGTATTAATGTCCAAAGAAAAAATGGAAAGCTTAGGCCTAAAGCCATTGGCAAAAATAGTTTCTTATGCTGATGCTGCGCAAGCTCCTGAATGGTTTACAACAGCGCCGGCAAAAGCTTTACCAATCGCATTAGCTAAAGCAGACTTAACAATTAATGATATCGATTTCTTCGAATTCAATGAGGCATTTTCTGTTGTAGGTCTGGCTAATAATAAAATCTTAGGTCTGGATGCTGCTAAAGTAAACGTAAATGGTGGAGCAGTAGCACTAGGACACCCGCTGGGAAGTTCAGGTTCCAGAATTATTGTAACCCTTATCAATGTCCTTAAACAAAACAATGCTAAGTATGGAGCTGCTGCTATTTGCAACGGTGGAGGCGGAGCATCTGCTATTGTTATAGAGAACATCTAAAATTATCAAATTATAAACTATTCCATGATAACAGAGAATACCAAAAACAACAAAAAGGTAATGAAGGCCTGGGCCTTCTATGATTGGGCAAATTCAGTATATTCATTAGTTATAACATCAACTATTTTTCCCATTTATTATGCTATTCTTACAACAGCATATGAGAAAAATGAATATGTTGCAGCAAGTCATAAATGGATAAAAGTTCCGGTAAGGAATACCATTAAACTTTTCGGCAATGAATACCACCCGGATGCTGTTTACGGCTATTCTCTTACCATATCATTTCTGATCGTGGTATTGTTATCGCCTATTTTATCAGCTTTAGCCGATACTATAGGGAATAAAAAATCTTTCCTGCAGTTCTTCTGCTATCTGGGTGCTACTTCCTGTATGGGCTTAGCTTTGTTTACCAGTATGCACACTGTTTTTCTTGGATTATTATTCAGTATTACAGCCAGTGTAGGTTTCTGGGGAAGTTTGGTGTTTTATAATTCGTTCTTACCGGATATTGCAACGCCTGATCAGCAGGATGCACTTTCCGCTAAAGGATATATCTATGGCTATATAGGTTCAGTAATCCTTGTTGTCATCTGTTTATTACTAATCATGGTAGTAGCACAGACACCAAAGCAAGCGATGATTCTTACCCGTATCAGTTTCCTTCTAACCGGAGCATGGTGGTTTGGCTTCTCTCAATACACTTTTAAGCATCTTCCGAAATTTGGAAAACTGACAGACAAACTGCCAAAAGATATAGTATTATTGAATATTAAAAACTTCTTTAAAACCCATAAGGATAACGGGGGTTATGCTCATGTTGTAAAGGAAAATATTCTTTTCTATAAGGAAATTACAAAAGAAAGCTTCAGAGAATTGTTCAGAGCAGGGAATAAACTGTTCACAACACCCAATCTGAAATACTTCCTTATAAGTTTCTTCTTTTATAGTGTAGGGATGCAGACAATCTTCTTAATGGCAACACTATTTGGTAAAAGTGAAATTAACCTTTCTCAGGAGAAATTAATCCTTACCCTTATTGTTATCCAAATTGAAGCAATTATAGGAGCTATATTTTTCTCATGGCTGTCCAGAAAAATAGGAAACAAGAATGTAATCAGTATTGCTGTTATATTATGGATGGTGGCATGTTTATCTGCTTATTACCTGAACAAAGAAAATCCCAATGTGGAATATCAGTTCTATGGTGTTGCCGGAATTGTAGGGCTTGTAATGGGAGGTCTGCAGGCAATGTCCCGTTCTACATTCAGTAAGCTATTGCCACAGGATAGTATGGAGAATACAACTTACTTCAGTTTTTATGATGTACTGGAAAAAGTAGCAATCATTTTAGGTACTTTTATATTTGCTACGCTTATAGAAAAGTACAATAATATGAGATTTGCAGCTCTTTCTATGACAATCTTCTTTGGAATTGGGTTAATATTTATCCGTTTTCTGAAGCTAAAAACAAAGAAATAAGAAAAATATAAAGATAAAACAATAAGAGAGAGCCTTTAAAAGGCTCTTTTTTAATGCCTTATAAAAACAAAAAACCCTGGCCGAAGCCAGGGTAAAAACTAATAACCATGAAAACTCAAATTAAACATGAGAATCGAGTACAAATTAACAAAATTTGTGCCAATAAAAAAATAATTTTCAAAAAATTTATTATTCTTTCCCTAATAGAATTTTATTGGCTAAAAAATAAATGATTTTTGTATTTTTGCCCTGTAAAATTTAATACACAATGTCAGGACAAATTACCTTTACGATGATCAAGCCAGATGCAGTAGCGGACGGTCACATCGGAGCAATTTTAGGAAAAATTACAGAAGCAGGATTTAAGATCAAAGCAATGAAGTTAACTCAACTTACTATTGCTGATGCTAAAAAATTCTATGAAGTACACGCAGAAAGACCTTTTTACGGAGAATTAGTAGACTTCATGTCTTCTGGACCTATCGTTGCTGCTGTTCTTGAAAAAGAAAACGCTGTAGAAGACTTCAGAAAACTTATCGGTGCTACAAACCCAGCTGAAGCTGCTGAAGGAACAATCAGAAAAATGTTTGCAAGATCAGTTGGTGAAAATGCAGTACACGGATCAGATTCTGATGAGAATGCTTTAATTGAAGCTTCTTTCCACTTTGCTGGAAGAGAAATTTTCTAATTAATTTCTTTCAGAAAAAATAAAATAACGATCTCATTATGAGGTCGTTTTTTTTATTTCTTTAATTTTTTGCTATTTATTTTAGTTCTTTTTCAATACTCTGCACAATAAAAGGCATTAAATAATGTTATATCTGTATAAAAAAGCATTAAAATTAGAATTATGAAAAAAGTATTTTTGACCCTTTTAAGCGTTTTTACACTAAGTACAGCATTTATTTCCTGCAATGATGGTGGAGATATTGCAATTGAGACTCAGGAAGTAAAATCAACTGATTTACCTGCAAAGGCTCAGGCGCTTATCAGAACATCGTATGCAGATGTTCAGGTTAAAGAAGTAAGAAGAGCTGATTTGGGGGATAACAAGTTTTTCTATGCCGTTGAATTAGCTGATGGCAGCAAACTAGACTTCGATACAAACGGAGATTGGGTAACAATTGATAGTAAGGTAAAAGCAGTTCCTGCAGCTGCGGTACCTGCAAATATTTCTTCTTATGTAAAAACAAACTATCCTTCCAAGGAGATTTTGTACATTAACAAAAATGTAAAAGGTTACTTTGTTAAACTTACAACCAACATCAAGTTAAGCTTCGATGCTAACGGAAACTTTGTAAGCAACGACTGGTAGTATTTAAATTAATATAAAAAACCGGAAGAAATGTTCTCTCCCGGTTTTTTTATGCCATAAAGACATATTATGCTGTCAGAAATTACTTCTTCAGTTCTTCAATCATAGCTGCAGGATTCTCCGCAGAGAATACAGCATTACCGGCAACCAATACATCAGCTCCGGCTTCAAAAAGCTTAGCTGCATTATGCTGGTTTACGCCGCCATCAATTTCAATTAAAGCATTAGAATTGTATTTCTCAATCAATGCTTTTGTCTGATGGATCTTTTTGTAAGTATTTTCTATAAACTTTTGTCCTCCGAAACCAGGATTTACACTCATTAAAAGTACTAAGTCTACATCCACAATAATATCTTCTAAAACAGACACCGGAGTAGCAGGGTTTAGTACAACACCAGCTTTTGCTCCTAAATCTTTAATCTGGTGAATTACTCTGTGCAGGTGAGTGCACGCCTCATAATGAACAGTAACCAAATTTGCACCTTCTTTTACAAACTCTTCTACATACTTTTCAGGCTCTACGATCATTAAATGCACATCGATAAACTTCTTAGCATGTTTTTTAATAGCCTTCATTACAGGAAAACCAAAAGAAATGTTAGGTACAAAACGTCCGTCCATTACATCCACATGAAACCAGTCTGCCTCGCTGTTGTTAATCATTTCAATATCTCTCTGCAGATTTCCGAAGTCTGCCGAAAGTACCGACGGAGCAATTAGTTTGTTTTTCATTTTTACTTTTTACTTATTTATATTCTTAGATAAAAAAGAGGACAAAGCTTATTAAAAACTTTGTCCCATATTAAATTTACAATCTTGTCATTGTTTCAGTCAGAATTACTTTCCTAAATAAGATTTAAGAATTTTACTTCTGCTGTTATGCTTTAATCTCTTAATAGCTTTTTCTTTAATCTGACGTACACGTTCTCTG
The DNA here is from genome assembly GCF_002024805.1 of Elizabethkingia bruuniana. NCBI lineage: Bacteria > Pseudomonadati > Bacteroidota > Flavobacteriia > Flavobacteriales > Weeksellaceae > Elizabethkingia > Elizabethkingia bruuniana. The sequence goes on along the minus strand of NZ_CP014337.1, from coordinate 1,488,300 downwards.
GTCAGATCAAATGTTTCTCCGATCTCTTCAAGAGTCATAGGGTGTTTCCCGTTTAACCCGAAGTACAATCTTACTAAATCAGCTTCTCTTGGTGTTAAAGTATTCAATGCTCTTTCTATTTCAATCTGTAGAGATTCAAGCATCAAATCTTTATCCGGAGAAGGAGATTCACCTGAGCGAAGAACGTCATAAAGGTTAGAATCTTCACCTTCAACTAATGGAGCATCCATAGAAAGGTGACGACCTGAGTTCTTCATGGATTCTTTAATATCCTCTTCACTCATATCCAGTACTTCTGCTAATTCTTCTGGTGAAGGCGGTCTTTCATTTTCTTGCTCTAAGTGAGCGTAGGCCTTATTAATTTTATTAATAGAACCAATCTTGTTTAAAGGAAGACGAACAATTCTTGACTGTTCTGCCAATGCCTGAAGAATAGACTGACGAATCCACCATACTGCATAAGAAATAAACTTAAACCCTCTGGTCTCGTCATAACGTTTCGCAGCTTTCATTAAACCAAGATTCCCTTCGTTAATCAAATCGGGAAGAGAAAGTCCCTGATTCTGGTATTGCTTAGATACAGAAACCACGAAACGAAGGTTAGCTTTAATTAGTTTTTCTAAAGCTACTCTGTCTCCTGCGCGAATTTTCTGTGCTAAATCTACCTCTTCATCAGCTGTAATCAATTCTACTTTTCCGATTTCCTGAAGGTACTTGTCCAACGATGCAGTTTCCCTATTGGTAACCTGCTTGGTAATTTTAAGTTGTCTCATAGTATAAATACTCACCCACGAATTATGGGCTACAATTATATATACGTATGGAATAACAAAAAGGTTACAACTTTTTTATTTTATTTTCATTTTTCTTTATTTCTGTAAATTTTCTTTTGACGAAGTTTTTTTGTAGATTGGCTCTCACAAAACAAATTCCATTATGAAAAAGACCATAACCATAGCTGTTTTAGCTGCATTACCTTTGTTTATGACAAGTTGTAAAAAAGACGCTACGGGCTCTAAAAATAGTACGGTTGAAGTAAAAGAGGATGATGCCAATGCTGTGATAGACTTTAATAATAAGTTTCTTAAGCAATACAAAAGCCGTACAAGTAACATAGAAAGTATTATAAAATATGCTAATGATGCTGTTAAAAAATCCGGTGGTGGAGATGTATTAATCATGTCTATGGTATCTCCATCATTCGAAAGTGCAATGGATAAGATAGATGCTGTTCCGGCAGGCTTTGGTAAAGTGAAAGGTGATATCGAAAAAGATTTTAAAATTTTCAGTGACACCAGTACAGCCATCAAAGCTAAATATGAAGAATTAAAGTCTTATATGTCTGCTGAAGATTATAAAGACGACAAAGGCGCTAAAGCAAAAAAGCTTCAGACAGAGATAGAAGCAGGTGCAAAAGATTTTGTTGATGCTGCTGAAAGAATTCTGGTTAAAATAAAACCTGCTGCAGATGCTGCCGAGGAAATCACATTAAAAGATCATCCACTGAAAAAATATATTCTGTCTTCCAAATCAATGCTTAACAGTATCGACAATTCTTATGAAGCCTTTAATAAGCAGTTTACAGATGGGAAGTATAACGAGGCTGAAAGTCAGAAAGCATATGATGAAGTAAACAAATTATGGGAAGCTAATAAGGCTCTAAAATTTGAAACCAGTGATGCACAAAGCAAATATAAAGGTACAAGCTATGATAACCTGAATAAGAATGTCGGAAATTATATGGACAATCTGAGAAAGCTAATGAGAGATGCTAAAGGTTCCGGAAAAATATCCGATAGCGATATGAGAACACTGGACAATTACTATGACTCTATTATCTCCAGTTACAATACATTTGTTAATTAATAACATATCTATAGTTAAAATAAAAATCCCGGACTTGCCGGGATTTTTATTTTTAAAAGCATATCTATCCCTGAAATTTCACAAATCATCATTATCTTTGTAACCTTATGGAAAACACAGATTTCATTGAAGTGTATGGTGCCCGCGAGCACAACCTGAAAGACATTAACGTAAAAATTCCACGTAATGAATTAGTCGTTATTACAGGGCTTTCTGGTAGCGGAAAATCATCACTGGCTTTTGATACAATATTTGCAGAAGGTCAAAGAAGATATATCGAAACTTTTTCGGCTTATGCCCGACAGTTTTTAGGTGGATTGGAAAGACCTGATGTTGACAAAATAGAAGGCTTATCTCCGGTTATTGCTATCGAGCAGAAAACAACTTCTAAAAACCCACGTTCTACAGTAGGTACAGTTACCGAACTGTATGATTATCTCCGCTTGCTTTTCGCAAGAGTTTCGGATGCTTATTCGGCAGATTCAGGAGATAAAATGATTGGTTACTCAGAAGAACAAATTCTGGAAGCTATCCGTGAAAGCTACAGCGGTCAAAAAATACTATTACTATCTCCGGTTGTAAGATCCAGAAAAGGACATTACCGTGAGCTTTTTGCTCAATATTCCAAAAAAGGGTATTTACAGGCCAGAGTAGATGGTGAATTAATCGATATAGAACCTGATCTGAAACTGGACAGATACAAAACTCACGATATAGAAATTGTAGTAGACCGCCTGATTATAGGAGAGGCTGCTTCTGAAGCAAGAATTCAGAAATCTTTGTCTACAGCATTGCACTTGGGAGAAGGGATTGTAATGATACAAAAGTTTGGAGAAGATAATTTCAGGTACTTTAGTAAAAACCTGATGGATGCAGTAACAGGAGATTCTATACCTTTACCGGAGCCCAATACTTTTTCTTTTAACTCTCCTAAAGGTAGCTGCCCAACTTGTAAAGGACTGGGAAACATTAAAAAGATTAATACAGACTTTTTTGTAGAAAACCCTAAGCTTTCTATTAATCAAGGTGCTTTATTGCCGCTTGAAGATATTAAGAACAATAAATGGCTGCTTACTCAGATCAAATCAATTTTAGAGCTTTATGATCTGGATTTGTCCACGCCTTTTAATAAAATTCCTGAGGAAGCACTTGGGCTTATATACAATGGCTGTCACCAGGATATTGTAAAAGATCTGAAGCATGCCGGAATCAGTAAGAAGATTAAAATAAACTTCGAAGGGCTTATTCCTTTCCTGGAACAGGTTGTAGAAGATAAAGAAAACTATGAAGCTACATTAATAGAAAGGCATTTTACTACCGATGAAGTCTGCCCGGACTGCCATGGAGCAAGATTACAGCCTTCCAGCTTACAGTTTAAAATCGACGGTAAAAATATTTCAGAGGTTAGTGCTCTTTCTCTTTCTGAACTTAAGGAATGGCTGGAAGAAATTAAAGATAAATTCTCTGAAAAGAATAAAATCATTGCTCACGAAATTCTGAAAGAAATTCAGAGCCGTTTAGGTTTCCTTCTGGATGTAGGATTAGATTATTTAAGTCTTAGCCGTGCAACCCGTACGCTTTCCGGAGGAGAATCCCAGCGTATCCGTCTGGCAACTCAGATCGGATCTCAGCTAGTAAACGTCCTTTATATTCTGGATGAGCCATCTATCGGTCTCCACCAGCGTGATAACGAAAGACTTATCAACTCCCTAAAGAATCTTAGAGATATTGGTAACTCCGTTATTGTGGTAGAACACGATAAAGATATGATTCTGGAAGCAGATCACGTACTGGATATTGGCCCTAAAGCAGGAAAGTTCGGTGGAGAAATCCTATGGCAGGGAAAACCAGATGACTTGATAAAAGCAGATACCATAACAGCTGACTATATTACCGGTAAGAGAAAAATAGAAATTCCTGTAGAAAGAAGAAAAGGAAACGGTAAATCAATCGTCTTAAAAGGGGCAAAAGGGAACAATCTTAAAAATGTAAATCTTGAAGTGCCATTAGGACAATTGGTTGTGGTAACCGGGATCTCCGGAAGCGGAAAATCCTCTCTGATTAATGGAACGCTGTATCCGATTCTTAACAGACATTTCTACAGAAGTGTACAGGAGCCTTTACCATATAAGAGTATTGAGGGAATAGATAATATCGACAAAATTGTAGATGTAGATCAGTCCCCAATCGGAAGAACACCGCGTTCCAATCCTGCAACTTATACAGGAGTATTTACAGATATACGAAACTTGTTTGCGGAACTTCCTGAAGCCAAAATACGTGGCTACAAACCGGGAAGATTCTCTTTTAACGTGAAAGGAGGAAGGTGCGAGACCTGTCAGGGTGCCGGACTAAAGCTTATTGAAATGCATTTCCTTCCGGATGTTTATGTACACTGCGAAACCTGTAACGGGAAGCGCTTCAACAGAGAAACATTGGAGGTTCGTTATAAAGGAAAATCTATTTCCGATGTGCTGGATATGACCATTAATGAGGCTGTGGAATTCTTCCAGCCAATACCAAAGATTTTTGCAAAGGTTAAAACTTTGCAGGATGTTGGTTTAGGCTACATTACCTTAGGTCAGCAATCTACAACACTTTCGGGTGGAGAGGCTCAGCGTATAAAGCTAGCTACGGAACTGGCTAAAAAACAAACCGGAAATACACTTTATATATTAGACGAACCTACTACCGGACTTCATTTTGAGGATGTAAAGGTCCTGCTAGATGCAATAGAGCAGTTGGTAGATATGGGGAACTCTTTCATCATTATAGAGCACAATATGGATGTAATAAAAATGGCAGATCATATTATAGATATAGGACCGGAAGGGGGTAAACATGGCGGTAAGATTGTTGCAGAAGGAACTCCTGAACAGATTATTAAGAACAAAAACAGCCTTACAGCTAAATTTTTGAAAAAAGAATTGTAATTTGGATTATGGATAATTTTGAAATCAGAAACATGCAGGAAACCGACGGTCAGTTGGTACTGGATATTTTCAAAGAAGGAATTGACGGAAATAATGCGACATTTGAAGAAAATGTTCCGACCTGGGAAGCCTGGAAAATTAATCACTACGAGAACTGCAGACTTGTAATAACTGATGAAAACAGCACTGTTATAGGGTGGGCAGCTTTATCTCCTGTAAGTAAAAGACCTTGTTTCAGTGGTGTTGCAGAAGTAAGTATTTATCTTGCTAATGATGTAAAAGGGCAGGGACTTGGTACACTGCTTCTTCGCAGACTTGTTAATGAAAGCGAGGAGAATGGTTTTTGGACTTTGCAATCCGGTATTTTCCCCGAGAACAAAGCAAGCCTGAATACTCATCAGAAATGTGGTTTCAAAGTTGTCGGTACCCGTGAGAAAATAGGCAAGATGCCTGATGGAACCTGGAGAGATATTATATTGGTTGAAAAAAGAAAAGAAGATTAATACTATCTAGCTTCTGATTCATCCTAAACTATATACAGGCACAGACTTTGCGTTTGTGCCTTATTTATAAACATCATTGGAATAGAATTTATAATATGTCTGAAAAGCAATATACCTTTATTAAGTCCGGAAAAAGGTTAATCAAATTAAATTTTGACGAAATATCTATCATTAAGGGACTTGGCAATTATGTGGAAATTATTACAACAGGCAATAAAAAACTGGTGTATTATAAATCATTAAAAGATCTTATAGAAAAGCTTCCGGAAGAATTTATGAGGGTTCATAACTCGTTTATCATCAATCTCAGAAATGTAGATTATTTCGAGGACAATCATTTGATTATAAATGATCAGAAAATTTCTGTTGCAAAAAGCTACAAAGATTGTCTGCTGAATAGTATAGAGAAATTACTCCTCTAAATAACAAAACCCTGCAGCTGAATAAAAAAATACAGTAGGTAAATAATAACTTTTCATAGCATCCGAAGGCATACTAGTTTTGTTGAAAAATAAAACAAATTATGTCCTCACAATCAAGTTTAGAAAACAATTCTTTTATAGCAGATGTCCTGTCTATTGACTCAATAATTAAAGCCTCATACGAAGTTGTATCCGGTGAAAAGGGAGCCGAAAGGCAATGGAGAAGAGACAAATTTCTGCATCATCCTAAAGCGGTTTATTCTTTCACAAACCGATCTGATGAAAAACAGGAACAAGTCGTTATGTCAATCGGAGAATTTCAGAATGAAACAGACGAAATGGTCCTAGAAACTGCTTTCTATGAAAAGGAGATCAACCGAGAGGTAAGACTTTTCGGAAATATCGCCCACGTATGGAGCACATACGAAACCCAGTTAGAAAAAGATGGTCCTGTCGTAAGAAGGGGAATCAATAGCGTACAACTTTTCTTTGAAAATAACCGTTGGTATATTATATCCTGGATTTTTGATAAAGAACTGGACAACAACAGAATTCCTAAAACTTTTGACAGGAACTGATATGATACCTTGTTTATTTGAAGTACTGCTTATGCTTCTGGAATATTTCTTCTCAGATAACCTTCATAATCTGGTATTTCTGCCTGATATTCAGTTTCCATAAAAGGAGAGGAGAGTATAAAATCTGCGGTAGCACTATCACATGCCATTGGTGTATTCCATACCACACAAAGTCTTATAAAGGCTTTTACATCACTGTCGTGTGGTTGTGCTTCCATAGGATCCCAAAAGAAGATTACAATATCTATCTGACGCTGTGCAATCATAGATCCAAGCTGTTGGTCTCCTCCCAGCGGACCGCTCATTACTCTTTTAACCTCTACACCCAAATGTTCCTCAATAAGTTTCCCCGTTGTTCCGGTAGCTATAAGATTATGTTTGGTCAACTTATCAGCATGTTTCTGCACCCATCTTAGCAGATCATCCTTTTTATGATCATGTGCTACGAGGGCAATAGTTTTTCTTTCAGGCAGAGTTCTTATACTTTTCATGTTTTATTTTCTATGTGGTTACTTTTAAGTTTCTGGTCTTAATATAATTATAGCACTAGCCAATAGTTATATTGTGATTAGTTTTTCTTACAAAGTTAATTTTTAGACACAAAAAAAGCAACCGTTCAGGCTGCTTTTATATAGATATTGGGTTTATCTGTCGATACTTCCCATTACTTTCTGGGCAAAGCCATTTAAGGCATCTTTTTCTGAGGCTCCGGCCTTTACCTGAGCGTGCACTTCCTGTGCCCCGCAAATATTGGTAATAAGCTCTCCGGCAACATCCATATCTTCATCGGAAACACCTCTGAATTCAGTGAATTTTTCCAGAACTTCCAGAGTAGCATCTAATTGCTCTTCTGTACAGTTTTGGTATAGCTGTCTGATAATTGGTAATTTCATGTCTAAGCTTTAATTTCGTTGAACAATTCGTTTAAAACTTCAGCTTTATTCGTCTGAACCTGATTTTTTAACTGACCTCCTTCAAAAGCAGCAAAAGTAGGTAAGTTGTCTACATTCGCTAATTTTCTGGATTCAGGAAGTTTTTCTGCATCTACATAGTAGAATGGAACATCTTCATTTTCAGAAGCCAGTTTTTTAAATTTAGGCTTCATAATTCTGCAATTACCACACCATGACGCACCATATTGTACCATCACTTTAGCATTGCTGTTTATAATTTCTTGTAATTTATCTTCTGTTAATTCTAAAAACATCGTTGTATTTTTTGTTAAAATTTGGGTATAAAAAATGTGATAATCAGCAAAAGCTAACTTAACCAATTATCACATTATATTTTATTTTTTACGGATTAGTGCTTGCTAAGGTATTCAGCTACACCTTTTCTGTCTGCATTCATTGCATCTTTACCTTCTTCCCAGTTTGCAGGACAAACTTCTCCGTGCTTTTGTACGTGTGTATAAGCATCGATTAGTCTCATGTACTCCTGTACATTTCTTCCTAATGGCATATCGTTTACACTTTCATGGAAAATTTTCCCTGTTTCATCGATTAAGTAAGTTGCTCTGTAAGTAACATTACCTCCTGAGTAAACTTCTTCACCTGTTTCATCATCATAATCTACATCCTGATCTAAAATACCTAAGATAGAAGAAAGATGTCTGTGTGTATCTGCTAATATTGGATAAGTTACCCCTTCAATACCACCGTTATCTTTTGCAGTGTTTAACCATGCAAAGTGAACTTCGTTAGTATCACAAGATGCACCGATTACGATAGTGTTTCTTTTTGCAAATTCTTCAGTAGCATCCTGGAATGCGTGAAGTTCCGTAGGACATACAAAAGTGAAATCTTTTGGATACCAGAATAATAATACTTTAGTCTGCTTATTTACAGCTTCTTCAAGAATATTAATTCTTAAGTTATCACCCATATCGGAGATTGCGTCTACTGTTACATTTGGGAATTTCTTTCCTACTAATGCCATAATTCTTCTGTTTTTTTATTAATTAATAATTATTGATTATCTAATTTTGCGACACAAAGATATAATATAAATTCTATTGATAAAATATTTTTCAATAAATAAAATCTATCAAAATAATTTTAAGAAATCTCTTATATCTTTACTTATTAATAACCAAATATTTCAGCCAGTGTAAGCTTTTTAAACTCACCAAGCTTCTTCATATCTTCTTCTTTTACTTTATTTTCACTAGCTACTATACAGTAAGTATAATTCTTACCACTAAGCTCCTTGGAATGGAAGTTTTTAATATCATTAAAACTCATCGTCTGTGTTTGCTCATATATATTCTTACGAATATCAAAATTGTTCCCTAATTTCTGAGCTTTAATATAATTGAAAATAATTCCGTCCTGAGAAACTCTTTCCGATGCCAATGTTTTCTTTAATCCGTCTTTAGCCGTAACAAATAGTTTTTCAGATTGCGGCAGAGTAGTAAGCAATTCGTTCATAGCGGCTGTTGCCTCATTGAATTTATCTGCCTGCGTTCCTACGTAAGCTGAGATAACATCTCTGTCACCTTTTTTACCGGGAGTAGAATAGTATGATGAAGTAGAATAAGCCAAAGCTTTAGATTCTCTTATCGTCTGGAATACAATTGATCCCATTCCGCCACCAAAATAATTATTGAATAAGCTAATTGTCGGAACTTCTTTAGCATTATAGAAATCAGAATTTCTGGACCATGCTACCTCAGACTGAACCATATCATAATCAGCAAAAAGCACTTTATTCTTATCCGAAGTAGTTTGGGTAAATGTTTTGCTCTGAGTAAAGTTTTTGAATGCAGATGGAGACATATGAAGAGGTTTCAGTGTTGCAACAAGCTCTGCTCCGGCTTTTGGTCCGTAATAAAGAACCTCATGTTTGTAGTTGAACAAATCATGTAATATTGCAACAAGATCCTCAGCTTTCAATGCATCTAATTCAGCATCTGTAAGTACATTATTAAATGGATTCTGAGCACCATACTGAGCATAGCTTCTTAATCCGGCCATAATAGCACCTTTATTCTGCTTAGCATTTTGTCTTCCTTTTTTCAGCCTTGCTTTGAATGCTTGTAAAGCTTCTTCATCCGGCTGGCAGTTTTTAAGAAGATCTTCAAAAAGACTTATAGTCTGCGCAAAATTTGAATTAAGACCATCTAATGTAATATAGGTTTCTTCATTACCTGCACTTACATTAAAGCTTGCTGCCAACTTATAGAAATCTTTACTTATATCTTCCGAAGATTTATTTTTAGTCCCCAGGAATTCCAAATAACTTGCTGCTAAAGGCAATAGTTTATTATTCCATTTTCCTACACCAAAATAATAGTGCAGACGGAACAGATCATTATCTGTATTTTTTACAGAAAGAATATTTAATTCGCCCAGTTTAGATTTCTGAATATCCTTATTATAATCCAGCCATACTGGTTTTATAGGCGATTCTGGCATATTATTAACCTTTACCAGGAAAGGGGATTGTGCATCGCGATTAACTTCTACCGGAGTGATAGGTGGTTTTTCAACTTTTACTACATTTTTGTCTGCACCTTTTCTCTTGTAAACAGCCACATAATTATTATCATTAAAATATTTATTGGCAAAGTTTACAATATCCTGTTTGGTAAGAGCAGAAATCTCACCGATATAATCCAATGTAGATTTATGATCCACACCGGATGTAAATTCATTCATCAGATTACCTGCTCGGGAAGTGTAGCTCTCGTCACCCTGAATTGTATTTTTCTTTACGTTATTTACAATAGAAGGGATTAGATCATCCGGGAAATCTCCTTTTTTAAGTTTGTTAATTTCCTGTAGCAATAATTCTCTAACCTGATCCAAAGTCTGTCCTTCAACAGGATTCCCTTGTAAAAGCATTACTGAATAATCTTTCAAAGGATATGCAAATGCTGATGCTCCAAGAAGTTTTTGTTTTTTAATCAGATCCAGATCTATAAGTCCGGCCTGTCCATTCGTCAACATTTCACCTACTAAAGAAAGTAAACGAGCATCTTTAGTAGAAGCACCAGGGAAACGGAATCCTATCATAATATTCTCTGGATTAGGTCCCCATACTTCTTTTACCACAGGTGCAGAAATAGGATTCTCCTTTCCAGGATTATATTCAGGGATTTGTTTCGTCTGCATATAAGAGAACGCCTTATCTATTTTAGCTATAAGCTCGTCCGGATTAAAATCTCCCGACATAATAACCCCCATATTGTTAGGTACATAATAAGTGTTATAATATTCGCGGATTGCTTTTAAAGAAGGATTCTTCAAATGTTCGATAGTACCAATGGTAGTCTGCTTACCATAATTATTCTCCGGGAAAAGTCCTGCAAACATAGTTTCAAAAACTTTACGTCTGTCATCATCCAATCCACGATTTTTCTCCTCATAAACAGCTTCCAGTTCGGTATGGAAAATACGCAATACCGGAGCGCGGAAACGTTCGGACTGCAATGCTAAAAACTTATCCATAGCGTTAGCCGGGATATCCTCAGTATAAACAGTCTGCTCAAAAGAAGTAAATGCATTGGTTCCTTGTCCGCCCATAGCACCCATCATTTTGTCATACTCATTAGCGATTGCAAACTTTGCAGCTTCTCCAGACGCCTGGTCTATTTGTTTGTAAATAGCTTTACGCTTTTCTACATCAGTAGTTTTATTATACTCTTCGTATAATCCATCTATTTTATCCAAAAGCGGCTTTTCCTTAGACCAATCTTTTGTACCAAATTTATCCGTTCCTTTAAAAAGCATATGCTCCAGATAGTGGGCCAATCCGGTATGATCCGCAGGATCGGTTTTACTACCAGCTTTTGTAGCAATATATGCCTGAATACGGGGTTCTTTTTTAGTTGGACTTAAAATAACAGTTAACCCATTCTTCAGCGTATAATATCTTGCTGAAGTAGGATCGTTCGTTACATATTTATAAGTATATCCGGCTGAAGTAGCCTCTTTCCAGTCGTGTTGCTGGTTTTGCGCAAAGTACATATTGCTGAATGTTGCAGCAATAGTAGTTGCAATAGTAATTTTCTTAAAAAAATTCATATATTAATATTTGGATAGGGTTTCTTTCATCCTTTTAGCAGCTTCTATAAGGTCTGCTTCGGAAGATGCATATGAGAAACGTATACATTCCGGAGCACCAAACGAAACACCGCCTACACAGGCAACTTTAGATTCGTCTAATAAGAACATTGCAAAGTCGTCTGAATCTTTAATCTCTTTCCCGTTTAGTGTTTTTCCAATATAGTGGGAAATTTCAGGGAAGATATAGAAAGCACTCTTAGGCTTGTTTACTTTAAAACCAGGAATTTCTTTCATCAGATCGTATACAAGATCTCTTCTTTTCTGGAAAGAATTGATCATAGACTGATAATGTTCTTTTCCTGCGTCCAATGCTATAATAGAAGCTCTTTGAGCCATTGTATTGGCACCAGAAGTCATCTGCCCTTGTACTTTATCACAAGCTGAAGCCAGCCATGTTGGTGCAGCACAGTAACCGATTCTCCATCCTGTCATAGCGAAAGCTTTAGACATTCCGTTGATTACCGCTGTTTGCTCATATACCTGGGGAAACTCTGCAATACTTGTATGCTCTCCTTCATAGTTAAGATATTCATAGATCTCATCAGAGATAATGGTAATATGAGGATATTTAGCTACAACATTTGCGATTGCTTCCAATTCTTCACGGGTATAGTAACTACCGGAAGGATTACAAGGTGAACTATATAGAATTGCTTTTGTTTTTGGAGTAATTGCTGCTTCCAGCTGCTCTGCAGTCATTTTGAATTCAGTGTCTATAGAAGTTTCAATAAAAACACTTGTTCCACCGACTACTTTTACCATTTCATCGTAGCTTACCCAATAAGGAGTAGGCAGGATAACTTCATCTCCATCATTAATAATAGCAAAAAGTACATTAACAATAGATTGTTTTGCACCATTAGATACCACTATCTGATTTGCTTTATAATCCAGATTGTTGTCTCTTTTCAGCTTTCTGGAAATCGCCTCACGCAATTCCAAAAATCCCGGAACAGGAGAGTAGTGGCTGTAGTTTTCATTGATAGCATCGAATGCTGCTTGTTTTATATTATCCGGAATATCGAAGTCTGGTTCTCCCAAAGTTAAACCTATTACATTAACCCCTTGTGCACGCATTTCTCTTACTTTGTTAGACATTACAAATGTCTGAGAATAACTTAATCTGTTCAGTCGATCCGAATATTTTTCCATAGTTTTTAATTTTTATTGCTAACAAAGGTAACGGATTATCCGAAATTTTTCGTGGAATTATCATTATTTTTGTGCTCTAAAAACAAAGTATGTCAGCAGACCTAATCTTAAAGTATTTCCCCGATATAACTGAAAAACAGAAAGAACAGTTCGAAAAACTGGAAAACCTGTATGCAGAATGGAACCAAAAAATAAATGTAATTTCCAGAAAAGATATGGATGCTTTATACGAAAAGCATATTTTACACTCATTGGGAATTGCTAAAGTAATGCCTTTTGCAGAAAATACTAAAGTGCTGGATATTGGTACTGGCGGAGGCTTTCCGGGTATTCCGTTAGCTATTTTATTTCCGGATACTCATTTTACATTAGTGGATAGTATCGGAAAAAAAATTACTGTAGTAAATGCTGTTGCCGAGGGTCTTGAATTACAAAATGTAAAAACATACCATGCCAGAGCTGAACAGATTAATGAAAAGTTTCACTTTGTTGTCAGCCGTGCAGTTACCCAGATGCCTGTTTTCCTTACATGGCTGAAAGGTAAATTCGAAAAAGAGAATTTCAACCCTAAACACAATGGTGTTTTATATCTTAAAGGAGGAGAATTGGCCGAGGAATTAGCAGGAATTAAAGCAGAAGTCTTTAATCTGAAAAATTATTTCGAGGGGGAATTTTTCGATACTAAAAAAGTAGTGTATATTTCTAAAGGACACGTTTAATTATACAGAGACCTTAGATTTATTAAAATAGCAGCATATTCTTTTTACCATGAAGAATATGCTTTTTTCTTTTTCAGGAAATAATCCAGTCCGAAAACTTTGTATCCGTAAAATGAAAATATACCTAAAAGCATAATATATAAGACTTGCGGAAGAAAAAAGAAATAGGTCAGCCACGTAAAATTATCCATTGGACGGACACCTATCTTAGGATCAACCGGAATCAGTTCTGTTGGAATTGAATGAATATCTTTGGTGGTAAGTGCTACGATCATAATAATGATAAGTGAAAAAGAACTAAGTCTTGTCAGTAAGCCCAACAAGAGAAGTAATCCCCATAAGGCTTCATTAAATGCTACAAAATGTGCCATAAGCTGAGGATCCGAAAATCCAATTTTAATCATCGTATTCAGCATGTACCCCTGAAAAACGGGATGGAACAATTTATTGAGGCCTGTAATAAAAAAGAATAAGCCTATACTCATCCGGCATATCACGTAAAATACATTTCCTGCTTTATTTAAATTTTCTGGTTTCATTTCTATACATTTTAATCTGTTATCTCCTTCTTAAAAGACAAAAGAGCCGGATACCAATTATCACAAATAACCCGAGACCAGGCACCTAACAAATATAACTAAAAACAAGTACTAATTTTGTTTAATAATCGTTAAAAGCTATATAAAACTTTATACAGATGTAGAGTTTGGAATACTATTTGTCACAAACAGAAACAAAAGTAATTATGAAAAAAACAGTTTTTGTACTCACTACGGGAGTATTAGCAGCAGGAAGTCTTGCGTCGTGTGGTTCAAATTTAGGCGGGACAATGGGGGTTGGTGCATTACAAAATCTTCTTTTCAATGCCAGTAGCCAGGGATTCAATATATTGGGAAATCCACAGGAATTTATGACCAATGCATTAATTGAGTCCGCAATGCCGGAAGAGCTCCGCAAAGTAAACAATACTTTGGAGTCTGTAGGATTAGGCAATCTTGTAAAAAAAGAAAAACAATATATTGCTGAAGCAGCAAAGCTTACCGTTAATACTTCTAAACCAATTGTAACTCAGGCTATCAGAGAAATGACCGTTACAGATGCGATTAACATTGCTTCCGGCGGAAAAGGAGCCGCTACAGCTTATCTGAAAAATAAAACAAGAGAAAAGTTAATCAGCGCAATTCAGCCGCAGGTAGATGCAAAACTTAACGAATACGGAATTGTAAAAAGTGTGAATACAGCTCTAAGTGGAAGCAGCATCAGTGGTATCTTAGGTACAATTCTGGGTACAGATAAGAAAAATAATGTAAATGCGGCATCTCCAATCACCAGATTAGCTTCCGAGCAGATGGTAAACGGACTATTCTATGTAATTGAAAATTACGAAGTAAACAACGTTACCAATCCTAATGCATGGAAATAATCTAAGTTTTATTAAATTGCAGCATTATTTCACTAACCTTTTATAAGGTTTTACATAAAGATCATGAACAAGGAAAACAATATTAACAAAGCACCTAACCCTGAAGAATTTTACAAAAAGCTGCATACACAGCTGGAAGAGCATCATAATTTTCCAGAGGACTATACTTTCAAATTCATTATCGAAAACAATCCAAGTCTGCTGACTGATATTTATAAAGTTTTCGATGAAACCAAAAATACGTTTTCAACGCGGGAAAGCAGTAATGGAAAATACATGAGTTGTACCATCGTAGCATTTGTTCTGGATGCAGAACATGTAATAAGGCTATATAAAGAAACAGCTAAGATAGAAGGGGTTATTATGTTATAAACCTGAACTTTAAAAATATTTAAATCCCGACTTTATGTTGGGATTTTTTATTCTCAATGTATTCCTGAAAACCAGATTTTCAAATAAACAGTTTAAACCTTATCTTTGCACAAATTATTTTTTAATGAAATGTGGTATCGTAGGTTTACCCAACGTAGGTAAATCAACTCTTTTTAACTGTTTAAGTAACGCTAAAGCTCAGAGCGCTAACTATCCATTCTGTACTATAGAACCAAACGTAGGGACTGTTTCTGTTCCGGATCAGCGTTTATTCGAACTGGAAAAGCTTGTAAAACCAGAGAGAGTTTTACCTGCAGTTGTAGAAATTGTAGATATCGCAGGACTTGTAAAAGGAGCGAGTAAAGGTGAAGGTTTAGGAAACCAGTTCCTGGCTAACATCCGTGAATGTGAAGCAATTATTCACGTATTAAGATGTTTTGAAAACGACAACATTACTCACGTAGAAGGTACTGTTGATCCGTTAAGAGATAAAGATATCATCGATATCGAACTACAGCTTAAGGACTTAGAAGCCGTATCTAAAGCAGTAGATAAAGCTAAGAAATTAACAAAATCTGGTAAAAGAGATGATGTTTTAGCTTACGAAACTTTAGTAAAACTTTCAGAATTTATTGAAAGTGGAAGAAATGCCAGAGAATTTCCTGCAGATGATTTCCAAACCGGAATTATTTCTGAAATCCAATTGCTAACAAACAAGCCGGTTCTTTACGTTTGTAACGTAGACGAGAATTCTGTGAAAAACGGTAATCCTTGGATTGAAAAGATTGAAGCTATGGCAAAATCTGAAAATGCCGAAACTATTGTTTTAGCTGCTCAAATTGAGGCAGATATCAACGAACTGGAAACATTTGAAGAAAGACAAATCTTCCTTGAAGAACTTGGATTAGAAGAACCAGGTGTAAACCGTCTTATTCGTACTGCATATACCTTATTAGACCTTCAGACATACTTTACTGCGGGAGTAAAAGAAGTAAGAGCTTGGACTATCGGAAAAGGATGGACGGCTCCACAAGCTGCCGGTGTCATCCATACTGACTTTGAAAAAGGATTTATCCGTGCTGAAGTAATTAAGTATAACGACTATATCCAATATGGTACTGAAGCTAAAATTAAAGAAGCTGGCAAACTTGGAGTAGAAGGAAAGGAATATATCGTACAGGATGGCGATATTATGCATTTCAGATTTAATGTGTAAATAATCAATCATCAAAATATACAATAAAAGCTTCCCATGGGAAGCTTTTATTGTATTACGGAGCCGTATCAAGGTTCGAACCTTGACACGGCTAATTAAGCAAGATTTATAAAAATCGTGGCGCCAGCTTCTGTAAATTTTCCAGTGCATGTTCTATTGTTTCATTCTTTTTGGCAAAACAGAAGCGTATTACACTTTCATCCGTGCCATCTTCATAGAAAGAAGAGAACGGAATTGTAGCTACTTTGTGTTCCTTGGTCAGCCATTGAGCAAATTCCAAATCTCCCAAATCTGAAAACTTTTTATAAGAAGCAGACAGAAAATAAGTAGCCTCAGGAATTAAAACTTCAAATCCAATTTCTGACAAACCTTTTGCCAGCAGATCTCTTTTTTCCTGAAAGAATCCCGGTAATCCTGTATAACTATCCGGGTTTTGCAAAAGCTCTGCTATAGTATACTGAGCAGGCGTATTTACACTAAATACATTGTACTGATGCACTTTTTTCACCTCCTGCATAATAGATTCCGGAGCCAGCACATACCCCAGCTTCCAGCCTGTAATATGGTACAGCTTCCCAAAAGAAGCCACAATAATACTTCTATCTTTCAATTGAGACTGACTGAGACTTAGGTGCTTTTTACCATCAAACACAATATTTTCATACACATCATCACTTAGAATAACGATGTTGGTATTTTCAACCAAAGCTGTCAATTGGGAAATATCTTCTGCATCCAAAATATTCCCAGCCGGATTATTCGGATTATTAATGATAATCATCTTTGTTTTATCCGTTATCAGTTGCTTTACAACCGACCAGTCAATCTTATAATCGGGATAATGAAGTTTCATCGTTTTAGGAATTCCTCCAAAAAGTCTGATCACCGGAATGTAAGAATCATAGGCAGGTTCAAAGACAATAACTTCATCTCCTGCATTCACCAACGCAGCAATAGAACAGAAGAGAGCCTCTGTTGCACCTGCTGTAACCATTACTTCAGATTCCGGGCTATAATCTATACTATAACAATACTTTACTTTTTCAGAAATCGCATTACGTAATGGTTCTACACCCATCATTGGAGCATACTGATTAAAACCTTTTACAGCATATTTACCAATACTCTCTAACAATTTTTCATCCGGATAAAAATCGGGAAAACCCTGTGAAAGATTTACAGCATTTTCCTGCTGAGACAACATAGACATCCTTGTAAAAATAGTCGTTTGAACCTCAGGAAGTTTTGAATTTAAAAGCAACGGCATTATATTTTTTTTGACAAACAAAAATACTTATAAAGCATTACTCTAAGGCATAAAAACTCACAAAAAATCACTATTTTTGTAGATATTACAATTTCAAGAATGTCTGAAAACACTACTGTTAACTATTCCGAAGATAATATACGATCCCTCGAGTGGCAGGAGCATGTAAGATTGCGTCCCGGCATGTACATCGGAAAATTGGGAGATGGTTCTTCCGCCGATGATGGTATCTATATTCTCTTAAAAGAAATCATCGATAACTCGATTGATGAATTTGCCATGAACTCTGGTAAAAGAATCGAAATAAAACTGGATGAAGGAAAGGCCATTATCCGGGATTATGGTCGTGGTATTCCTTTGGGTAAAGTTGTAGATGCGGTATCCAAAATGAATACCGGTGGTAAATACGATTCCAAAGCCTTCAAAAAATCTGTAGGTCTGAACGGAGTAGGTTCCAAGGCTGTAAATGCCCTTTCTAACTTTTTCAAAGTAAAATCAGTTCGTGAAGGAAGAGCCAAAGTAGCTGAATTTAGTCAGGGGGTTATTGTACAGGATTTTCCGGAAGCAGATACTACCGAAAGAAATGGTACCGAAATTACTTTTGTACCAGATGATACAATCTTCACCAACTATCGTTTCAGAAAAGAGTACATCGAGAAGATGCTTAAAAATTACTCTTATCTGAATCCAGGGCTGAAAATTGTATTCAACGGACAGGTATTTGTTTCAGAGAACGGTCTTAAAGACCTCCTTCAGGATGAAATTGATGGTGAAATCCTTTACCCAATCATTCACCTGAAAGACAATGATATTGAAGTTGCTATTACGCACTCGGACAAATCTCAGTCCGAAACGTATTTTTCATTTGTTAACGGGCAGAATACAACACAAGGGGGAACACACCTCAATGCTTTCCGTGAAGCATTTGTAAAAACTGTTCGAGAATTTTATAATAAAAGTTATGAAGCTGCCGATGTAAGAAAATCTATTATCGCTGCTATTTCCATAAAAGTAGAAGAACCTGTTTTCGAATCTCAGACCAAAACCAAACTGGGAAGTAACGAAATGGGGCCGGGGCAAGTTACTGTACGTACTTTCGTAAATGACTTCCTTAAAAACAAACTTGATAATTTCCTTCATAAAGAACCAGAAACATCGGAAGCTTTATTAAAGAAAATTATCGTTTCCGAAAGAGAAAGAAAAGAGCTTTCCGGTATTCAGAAACTGGCTCGTGAGCGTGCAAAGAAAGTATCGCTTCACAATAAAAAACTTAGAGACTGCCGTCAGCATTACAACGACCAGAAAGCCGATCGTAAATCGGAAACTATGATCTTTATTACCGAGGGAGATTCCGCATCAGGATCTATCACGAAAAGCCGTGATGTAGAGACACAGGCGGTATTCAGTTTAAAAGGTAAACCCTTAAACTGCTACGGGCTGACCAAGAAGGTAGTTTACGAAAATGAAGAATTCAACCTGCTTCAGGCAGCTCTTAATATTGAGGAGAGTTTGGAAGATCTTCGTTATAATCAGGTTATTATCGCCACCGATGCCGATGTCGATGGTATGCACATCCGATTACTAATGATTACTTTCTTCTTGCAATTCTTCCCGGATGTTATCAAGAACGGACATTTATATATCCTTCAGACACCTTTGTTCAGGGTTAGAAATAAAAAAGAAACCCGCTACTGTTACAGCGAGGCTGAAAGAGTAAAGGCATTGAATGAGCTAGGGAAAAATCCCGAAATCACGCGATTCAAGGGACTTGGTGAAATCTCTCCGGATGAATTCAAACACTTTATCGGGAAGGATATTCGTCTTGAACCTGTTGTTATGGGTAAAGATACTACTATAGACCAACTACTGGAATTCTATATGGGTAAAAATACACCAGACAGACAAAACTTCATTCTGGAGAATCTTGTTGTAGAAGATACAGACATCGAGAAAAAAGAACTGAAAGAAGAGGTCGTAACAGAAACAGAAGGATAATCAAATACTTCGACAAACTCAGTATGACAACGCTAAAACTTAGTTAATCAACATTATAGCAGTAACCTCTGAATATGTCGATTTCTTATTCTTATAAATAATATACAGCGCTACCAATATAAATGGAAGAAAACAATTTAAACCACGCAGAAGAATCATTAAAGAAAGTTTCCGGGCTTTACCAGGACTGGTTTCTGGATTATGCCTCTTATGTAATTCTTGACCGTGCAATTCCGTCCGTATATGACGGACTGAAACCCGTACAGCGAAGAATTATGCATTCTATGCGTGAGCTGGAAGACGGACGTTATAACAAAGTTGCCAATATCGTAGGTAACACGATGAAATATCACCCACATGGTGATGCGTCTATTACCGACGCGATGGTACAAATCGGACAGAAAGAATTATTGATAGATACACAGGGAAACTGGGGAAATATATTCACGGGAGATAGTGCAGCTGCAGCCCGTTATATAGAAGCCAGGCTAACTCCTTTCGCTCTGGAAGTAGTCTTCAATCCGAAAACTACCGAATGGTCTAAATCTTATGACGGAAGAAATAACGAACCTATTGATCTTCCTGTAAAGTTCCCTTTGCTTCTGGCACAGGGAGTAGAAGGGATTGGTGTAGGTCTTTCTACCAAAATCTTACCACACAACTTTAACGAATTAGTCAACGCATCTGTTGCTTACCTGAAAAAGAAACCTTTCCAGGTATTTCCTGACTTTCTTACAGAAGGTCTGCTGGATGTTTCTGAATACAATGACGGACAACGTGGTGGTAAGGTAAGAGCAAGAGCAAGAATTACCCAAAAAGATAAGCATACGCTTATTGTAACAGAACTTCCATTTTCCAAAACGACTGGGGACCTTATTGATAGTATCATCAAGGCGAATGAGAAAGGGAAGATTAAAATCAAGAAAATTGAAGATAATACTTCGGATAAGGTAGAAATTTTAATTCACCTTCATCCGGATGTATCACCAGATAAAACAATTGATGCATTATATGCATTTACCGACTGCCAGGTAACTATTTCACCAAATGCCTGTGTTATTGTAGGGGATAAACCAATGTTCCTGAATGTTTCTGACATTCTGAAAATGAATACAGATCATACTGTATCATTACTGAAACTGGAATTAGAGATAGAACTTGGAGAGCTTGAAGAGAAATGGCATTTTGCATCTCTTGAAAAAATCTTCATAGAAAATGAGATCTATCAGGAGATTAAAAACAGAGCTTCCAAAGAGGAGGTGTACGGTGCAATTGATCTGGCTCTAAATCCATTTACCAAGCACCTGATGCGCGAAGTTACTGTTGAGGATATCATCAGACTAACGGAACTTCCTTTCATGAGAATATCCCGTTATGATCAGGATAAAGCTCTGGAAAATATTGCAGCACTGGAAGGAAAAATAGAGCAGGTGAAACATCATCTGGCGAATCTTATTACCTATGCAATAGATTACTTCCTGAATATCCAGAAAAAATATGGAAAGAATAAAGAGAGAAGAACTGAACTAAGAATTTTCGATACTATCGACGCAACTAAGGTAGCTGTAGCGAATGAGAAATTCTATGCTAACTTCGATGAAGGCTTTATCGGTACTTCACTGAAAAAAGACCAGTTCCTTTTTGAATGTTCGGATATTGACGATATTATTATCTTCCGTAAAGATGGTACCATGCTCGTTACCAAGGTAGAGTCTAAAACTTTTGTTGGCAAAAATATACTGCACGTTGGCATCTGGAAGAAAAATGATAAGCGTACGGTTTATAACATGATCTATCGCGAAGGCAAAGAAGGACCTTATTACATGAAGCGTTTCTTTGTTACCGGTGTTATCAGAAGCAATGAATACAACCTGGCATCGGATAAGAAAGGCTCGGAAGTACTTTACTTCTCTGCCAACGCCAATGGTGAAGCTGAAGTTGTAAACGTATTACTGAAACCAAGTGCCCGTATCCGTAAAAACAAACTGGATATAGACTTCTCTGAATTGGCGATAAAGGGTAGAGACTCTAAAGGTAATCTGGTAACCAAATATCCGATTAAAAAGATCGAAATGAAGGAGGAAGGTGTTTCTACACTGGCTCCTCGTAAAATATGGTTTGATGAAGCTGTAAGAAGGCTGAATGCTGATGCAAGAGGTACTTTCCTGGGAACTTTTAAAGGTGAAGACAAAATCTTATTGGTTACACCAAAAGGAGAGGCTCGCCTTGTAAGCTTTGATCTTTCTAACCGTTTCGATGATGAATATATTATCCTTGAAAAATGGAAGCCGGAACAGTCAATAGGCTGTATCTACTATGATGGTGAGAAAGAACGTTATTTTGTAAAGCGTTTCTTATTGGAAAGCACAAACAATCCACAGCTATTCTTCCCGTCGGAACACCCTAAATCTTTTGTAGAGTGGGTAAGTACCGGTAAAAATGCATCAGCTGAACTGATCTTCAGTAAAGAAAAAGGAAAAGATAAAGATCCGGAAACTATACTGATAGATGAATTTATTACTGTAAAAGGTATTAAAGCATTAGGAAATCAGCTGTCAAAAGATAAAATACGAACCATCAACATTACAATTCCTGAACCTGAAGAGGAGGAAGTAATTGAAGAAATTCCGGATATCTCTGAGGATTTTGATGATGATGGTACAATAGGAAATCTGTTTGAGGAAGGAGACGATAACTAAAACAGTTTGACTTCACACAGAATAGTATAAAACAAACCTCATAGGCATAGAAACCTGTGAGGTTTAATATAAAATAGCCAGACAAATGGCTGGCATTAAACAAAACAAATAAAAGGTTCACACTCAATATGTTCTCCAAACAAGAAGCGGCACAACTGAAGACAGAATTTTGGACAGCTTTCGGGAAATCATTTCCCCGGAAGTGGCTTTTATATGATACAAAAATCAAAGATTTTTCTTTCAAATTTTACGCAGATAATAAGAAAGCAGAAGTTTCTTTAGATATAGAAATGAAAGATGAGCTTTTCAGAAATGCCTATTATGAGAAAATTGAATCGCTGGAAAATTTATTACGAGAAGATTATCTTCCGGATGCTATTATGGAGGAGCATTACTTTCTGGAAAGCGGAAAAGAAATAAGCCGTATTTGGGTACAGAAAGAAAATGTAAGTATCTTCAATAAAAATTCGTGGCAGGAAACTTTCGAATTTTTTGTAGAAAAAATGACTGCCTTCGAAAACTTTTATCAGGACTTTGAAGATTTTATAAAAGATGTCTGAAACTACCCAACATAGTTTTCTAAACAAAATTGTTGACAGTCTCCTTCAGCAGGACAAACCTCTTCATGCCTATACTTTTATACTTCCGGGTAAACGTCCGGCAGTTTTTATCAAAAAGATTCTGGCAGAGAAACAATACGAAGGAATACTGCCGAAATTTCAGACTATTGACGAGCTCATTACAGAAATATCCGGACTACAGCAGATCTCGGGTATTCCTTTATGGCTTTTCGCTTACAAAACCTACGGTAAAATAGACCCGAAAGAGGATATACAGTCTTTCCTGAAATGGTTCCCAACACTTTTAAAGGATTGGGATGATATGCTGAAGTTTTCTAAAAGTGATACTCCGGTTCTGGAATTTATGCTTTCAGACGAACGTATCAAGAACTGGGGCGAACTGCTTGGTGAAGATAAACCACACCGACGCAACCTGAACTTCTGGCAGAAAATGAATTCTTTTCTTCCGCTGCTGAAAAAAGAATTGCTTCAGGAAAATCTGGCAACTCCCGGAATTATTCACGAAAAGGTAAAAGAAACTGTAAGCCACTTTGCTGAAACTACAAAACTACAGTTGGTATTCTGTGGCTTTAATGCTTTTACGCCTGTAGAAGAAAAGTTGGTCAGAAATCTCCTGCAATGGGATAAAGCATTATGTTTTTTCCAGGCAGACGAATATTATATCAAAGACAGACGCCAGGAAGCCGGAAAATTTCTGCGCGAACATCAGCATTGGAAAGAGTTTAATGAATACAGACCTTTCAGCTGGATAGAAAATCATTTTTCGGAAAATAAAAACATTCAGGTATTCGAAGTTTCCGGAAATATTGCACAGACAAAACTTCTTCCGCATATTCTCGATGATCTTCGGAAACAAAACCCTGAACTAAATAATACTGCAGTTGTTCTTCTGGACGAAAACCTGCTGCCACCAACGCTGGAAAGTCTCCAGCATCTGGTGAAAAGTCTGAACATTACAATGGGGTTCCCACTGAAGAATTTATCATTCAGTGTGGCCATGAAAAAGCTTTTTTATCTGCAAAAACAGTTGGATAAAAACAGTTCGTCTTATTATTACGCAGATCTTGTTCCCTTGTTAGAGGAACTACCATACAAGAAAGAAGATGAACCTATTATTAAAGGTTTTCTGGAACAGCTGGAAGAAAGGAATCTGGTCTATATTTCCAGAAAACTGTTTAATGAGCTTTTAGGAAGTATATCATATATTAATTTACTTACCAAACCAAATGATCCAAAAGTATATCTGGATACACTTATCGACTTCTGCGTCTCATGTAAGTTTGAAAAGATAAACGATATAGATTATGAAAATATATCGAGCTTCGAGAAAGCGTTTATAAGTCTTAAAAATCAGTTACAACAATATGATTTCCTTGTAGACATCATTACTCTGGAAGTATTGGTTAACCAACTCGTAAGTACCGAAACCATAGATTTTGAAGGGGAGCCTCTTTCGGGATTACAGCTTATGGGACTTTTGGAAACCCGTTTGCTGAATTTTGAAAATGTCATTATGCTTTCTATAAACGAAGGTAAACTACCATTAGGGAGAACCCAGAATACTTACCTGCCTTTCGATGTCCGTCGTAATTTCGGAATGAACACTTTTCTGGAAAACGATTCTATCTATGCATATCATTTTTACCGACTTATTCAGGAAGCTAAAAATGTATACATGCTCTTTAACGGGCTTACAAGTGGGGTAAATATCGGTGAGAAAAGCCGTTTCATCACTCAGATCGAAATGGAAAGTCAGCATCAGATACAAAATTATGTTGTAGACAGCTCTTCTGAACCTGTGAATCAGGAACCGATACGCATCAGGAAAACATCATTGGTGCTGGAAAAACTGGAGCTTTGGAAACAGAAAGTTTCACCTTCTCATCTCAATGCTTATCTCTATAATCCATTGGATTTCTATCTGAATCAGATTCTGAACACAAGACTTCCGGATGAACTGGAAGAAGAGATATCGGTTCGTAACTTTGGTAACCTTGTACACTATACACTGGATTATCTTTACCAGAGCTTACTAAACAGAAAACTGACAACAGCAGATCTTAAACAAGCTCAGAACAAAGTAGAGGAGGCGTTGGACTATATTATTATAGAAAAACTAAAACATTCCCCGGATTATTATAAACGCGGAATGAATTACATTCATAAATCGGTTGCTAAAAGGACACTTCAGAATATCATTCAGAAAGATCTGGACGATGTAGAGCTAGGAAACTCATTGGAAATTCTGGCTCTGGAGCATAATATTCATGCTGATTTTTATCTGGATGACCAGCAGCAGGATAAAATAAGTTTTAATGGCTTTGCCGACAGAATAGACCGCTTCAACGGAACACTCCGCATTATCGACTATAAAAGTGCTAAAGCGGGTGACCTTAATGTAAAGTCTAATCCTAAAAAGGATGAAGACACGCAGTTATTTGATAAAAAATACAAACAGGAAGTGCAGCTATCTATCTATGCACATTGCGCGCTGACTTCCGGTGCTTTTCCGGATCAGGAAGTACAATGTGGTATATGGAGCTTTGTAGCACCTGATGAGGGACCTAAAATGCTAAATATATCCGGAGACAGCTATATTAGTAAATCTGACCTTGAACTACCAATGAAATCGGTAAAGTCTATTATACTGGATATTCTGAATCCGGAGAAGGACTTTGTTGAAGAGGACAGTACAGGGTGGGGCTAAACAGTTTTTAAAAATATATTAATAAAATGATACCAATTCACGATCTTATCTTTTTTATTATAGCAGCTTTTATCTTAGTAATCAGTCCTGGCCCTAATATGATCTATCTGATCTCCAGAACCATAACACAGGGAAGAAAAGCAGGTCTTACATCGCTTGCAGGTGTTGTTTGTGGATTCCTGTTTCATATCGTAATGGTCTCTTTTGGGCTGACAGCAGTACTCTTTGCTGTACCATATGCCTATGTTGTACTAAAGACTTTAGGAACAGTTTACCTTTTGTATTTAGCCTATCAGGCAATAAAGCCTAACAGCAAAAATATATTTGAAGTAGATCAGAATATTTCTATTGACCGCCCCCGGAAATTATTTACCGTAGGTTTTCTTACGAATGTACTCAATCCTAAAGTAGCTGTTTTCTATCTGTCCTTCTTTCCACAGTTTATCAAACCTCAATATGGCTCCATTTTCACTCAGAGTCTGGAACTGGGAGTTATACAGGTATTTGTAAGTTTTAGTATCAACTTTACCATTGTACTAACTGCTGCACAAGCCGCACGTTTCTTTGCAAAGAACCCAACATGGATAAAAGCTCAGAAATGGTTTATGGCAAGTGTAATAGGTTTTCTTGCCATAAAAATGGCACTTTCAAAAGCGAAATAGAAAATAAAATTACAGATAGGGAAGCAAACGAATAGCTCAAAATAATTTTATTTTTTTGAATCTGGTGTAACAATCTTCATAGATTGTTGTCTTATTAATAAAATATCATTTGAATGAAAATAACTATATCTTCAATTGCGTTATTAATGGGATCATTAGTTATTGCTCAAGCCAAAAATGATACTATCAGAGAGAAAAAAAGTCAGATAGAAGGCGTTATTCTTACAGCAAGAAAGCCCACTGTGGAATCAAAAGTAGACAGAACTATTTTTAATGTATCCAACAGCTCTATTCTGGCAGGAAATACCACTTGGGATGTTTTGAGAATGACCCCTTTGGTAAACATTGATAATAATGATGTTATAAAAGCAGAAGGAGAATCGGTAACGGTCTACATTAACGACAGAAAATCTGTATTTACAGGAAAAGAATTAAAAGAGTACCTGAAAACCATTCCTGCAGATAATCTTTTAAAAATTGAGATAATTACAAGCCCTTCATCCCGTTATGAAACAACCGGATCAGTTATCAATATTGTATTAAAGAAAAGAGATGATGAGGGAATTAAAGGAAGTGTAACCTTCAATAACAGGCAAAATTCCAAAAATTCACAGTATACCAATTTCAACCTCAATTATCATAAGAAAAATTTCACCCAGACCTTGATCGGGAGTTATGGTAATAATAATAACTTTCAGAAAAACACCAATGCCAACACTTTATATAAAGACAATGATGTTACCAATATTGTCAATGAAATTCTAAGTTCAAATAAAAGCCCTTCTATATCGTCCACTTCTGAATATGAGTTGAACGATAAAAACAGCATAGGCCTTATTCTGGAGTATTATCAAAGTAAAAATGTATCAACTTCTGATGCTGACTTTAACAGAACCAAAAACGGGGTTCCATTTGATACCTACCATCAGGATCAGGATGTAAACGGCCGTTACCTTACAGTAGGAGTCAATCTCTTTTATAAATATTATGATAAGAATAAAAATAAGATTTTGAATATCGATTTAGGATCTAATTACAATTCTCAGAAAAATCAGAATGAATTTTTAAAAAACTATAGTACTTCATCAGATATCAACCAACTTGGAATTAGTTCTCATGAACAAATGCGTAATTATTATATTAAGATAGATTATACGCAACCTTTAGGAAAAAATGGAAGTATTGAGGTAGGTGGAAAAATGGATTTCAATAATAATGTCGTCCCTAACAATATTTACGGAAATAATATAGATAGGCTCCATACCAATGATATCTTTCATTATGAAGAAAATATCAATTCTCTATACATAAACTATAGTAAAACCTTCTTTAAAAAACTCGAAACAAGAATCGGGTTCCGTTATGAAAACATTGTTTATAAAATGAGGGAGGATGTTTCAGCTACTTCAAGAAAAGATTCTTATGGTACGTTGCTTCCTAATTTATTGCTTAAATATTCTTTCTCAGAAAACTATGATTTGAGCCTTACTTATAATCGTAATCTATGGCGCCCATGGTACACCGAATTCAATCCTTTCCTTGTTCCTACCAACGAAGGAACATTCTCACGCGGAAATATGGATTTGGAACCGAACCCGAGTCACAGGCTTTATATGAAGTTCGGATTTAAGAAAAAGTATTTTCTTTCAGCAAGATATATGTATACTGACCGGGATTATTGGACTACTTTTATAGAAGAAAATGGTAAAATTATTACTCTTCCAGCCAATCTGAATGGAAAAGTGAAAAAATATTATCTTTTTGCAAATACCAATCAGACTTTTTTGAAGAATAAACTCAATATCAATATAGGAGCAGGGTGGTATTATATTGATAATCATGATTTTAATGAGAGAAATAATCTCAGAAGTAAAAATTATATCAGTTATATAGGAGCTTCAGCCAATATCTCGTATACTAATATTTTTAACAAAAACATTAACCTGAGTGCATGGGTGGAACTCTCTAACCCCAACAATGGAAACTCTCTGACCAATAAAACAAATATCTTCCATAATATCTCTGCTACAAAAATATTCCCAAAAACACAAATGGAGGTAAGTTTGCAATTGATGAATATCTTCAACAGACCAGTTTTCGATAATACCACCTATAGCCCGGATGGTACCTTCAGATCTGTTATGAGGTCAGATTGGTATGGATTTTCACTTTCATTCGTAAAACGTTTTGGAAATAGTAAAGTAAAAGGAAATACCAAAACAGATGTAGAGAAAAACAGCGGTGGCCAAAAGTAAGTTTCAGCATAAATTTAATTATGGCACTAAGTTTTTCTATAAAATCCAACATAAAAATAAACCATGGTAAGATATCTTACCATGGTTTATTTTTGAACTTTTGTTGAGTCTGATTACTCCATAAAATCCCCTGATACATAATACCAACGGTTGTGCATCTTCTGAAAGTAGGAAAACTCATGATGAATTTGTTCCTGACCTTCTGAGTTGATGAAATAGGCTTTGAATTCCACATGATTTAATGCCGGAGTTCTTACAATTTCCAGCTTTGTCCATTGGTTCATTTCTCCCCATTCCTGCATATCTGCTTTGTCATGGAATTTACGTTTTCCGGGATGGGTAGTTTCCATCAGATATTCTCCGTTAGGAATCGCATAGGCTGAATATCGGGAACGCATAAGGGCTTCAGCAGTAAGTGCATGTTTTTCTTTTCTGTGAAAAGGTGCACAACATTCTTCATAGGTTTTACCCGAACAGCAAGGACAATTCATCTGATTTCTTTTTTTTTGCAAAGATAGGGGAATTACGTAACTATACTCAGTAAACCCCACAGGTTTTAAAAATCTGTGGGGTAATTTTGGAGAACCGGAAATTTACTTTATTGTTTTTACTATTTCTTTTAAAAGTTTATCCAAATCTTCTTTAGATAAGTTTCCTTCAACTTTTTGCAAAGCAGTCATTATTATTTGATTTTTTAAAATTTCTGCCTTTGCTTCTTCCTGTTTTGTTTTTTCAGATTCTAGATCTACTTTAGCCTCTTCTTTAGCTATTTCCTCAGTACTGCCTATTATAGAGGTAAATAATTTTGTGATTTCACTACTCGCCAAAGTTGTTTGAAACATTGAAAGTTCATTAATGTTTGCCTTTTCTCCTTCCATTTGAATATTTATACTCGCATTTTTATTACTTAAATTCTGAATGAATTGTTGAATATCTTTTTTCTCATCTGCAGTTGCATAATATAATTCATTTAATCTATAAAGAGCATCACGTAACATATTAACTGCTGCCGTACGTTTCCCGAGTTCGGCAATACTTTTTTGTGCCTTAAATGCAGCTTCAGCCTCACCTATATCGCCTTTTAAACCTTTTACTTTTGCAGTAATTTCTGTTATAGTTTGTAAAGCTGCATCTGGTGGATTTTCAGAAAGCATTCGAATTCGTTGGTTCTTATCAACATAAAGCATGGAACCCCTTCTCGTTGTATCATATTGTGCCCAAAATAATGTAGGCTGAATAAATGTAGAATCCTTTTCAATCTTTACACCAGCTTTTTCTGTTCTGACTTTTTCTGTTCTGGTAAATAAATTTAATTGCTTAATCGAGGCTTTTCTATTTTGTCCCCAAGCTGTAGCTACCCAACCGAGCAGCACTAATACTAATAATTTTGTTTTCATAATATTTTTTTTAAAAGATTTATTGTTTTTATTTCGAAGTTAGCCTCGTTATTAGCAGGATACAATACCGTAAATCGGGTATTTTTAATTAATATTTTAAATATCAAAACTAATAAGTGTAAAAAATACCATATTAAAGGTATTTTCAATATGATATAATTCTGGTAAATTTGATGAAATGCCGTTCAGAAATTTATATACCAGAATTTTTCTTCTTACAGTTGTAATATGCTGTTCTGTACGGCTATTGGCAAATAGTAAGGATACTCTTAAGTTATCGGGTGCCAACAGTATTAATATTATTCCTTACCTCCGATATTATAAAGACTGCGATAAGTTATCGGAAAAAGCAATATGGAATAAATATCTGGCAGGTAGTTTTCGGCAGCATAACGATGAACATGTTATCAATAACGGTTTTACAACATGTTCATATTGGTATACACTTACAATAAGCAATATATCTGACCGGGAAGAACTCTATTACTGGAATTTTTATAATGATGGCATTCTCTTTACTCTGTACGAAACGGATGGTCTGTACCAGTTAAAAAAAGCAGGAAGTCTTAACAACAGGTTATCTCTTTCAGAAAGAAAGATACCAATAAGAAGCCTGACATTTCCTGTTAATTTTAAGCTCGGGGAAACGAAGCATTTTTTTTTAAAAACACAGGCTATAGGGCATGCCAATCTTTATTTTCCAACGGACATCTCTACAGAAAAGGATATTTTAATCTATGAAGTGGATTTTGCTTTTCTTATGGGACGTTATTATGGTTTCTTCCTTTTCTCAGCCCTGTTTAATCTGTTATTATTTATTATTATCCGGCGCCGGTTATACGGATATATGTTTGGTTACACCTCTTTTCTGCTAATGTTTGCCCTTTCAGAGTATCTATATGATCCGTATTTTTATCCTGAACAAGTGTATATATGGATAAGCATCTGTCCGAAAATGTTTTATATACTCTGTGCTTTATTTTTTTATACAAAAGTCTTTCAGAAATTCACCAACCATAGCAGCTTTCTTCCGGAATGGAATCGGATACTGAATTACTCAAACTCATTTTTATTAGTAATTGCTATCCTGTTTTTTATTTTGAAAATAATTTTTCGCACGGATAATGGTTTTTCATCTTCTTTTTATCTTATCATCAGCACCATTATAGGTACACATCTTATCTTACTCTTTACCAATATATTTTATTCTGCCGGGAAAGGAAATAAGTATACCTGCTATTATCTCTTATGTAATATCATCTTCATTGCTTCCATAATAATCTATATATTAAATACTCTGGATCTGACTTCTGTAAGAGTAATGCTACAGCCAGGTTATATGATTATAGGAATGGCGTTCGAACTGATTACATTATCTATTGTTTTCATTATAAAATACCGGAACGATTTCATCGGACTGAACCGTAAGCTCCAAAAAGAAAAAGAACAGCAGGTATTTCTGGCATCCGAATTAATAAAATCTCAGGAAACCGAACGACAGGCTATTGCCGACAATCTTCATGACGGACTTGGCAATACGCTTAATGCTTTAAAACTAACATTAGCAAGTACCGGAAATTTTGAAAATGATAATATTCAGAAAATTTTCACTCTGGCTAACCAGCAATTTCGTGAGCTTATCTATCAGATTGCTCCAAAAGAAATAGGAGAGTATGGATTATACAGAGCAACAGAGCAATCCTTAAATGTGTTTAAAGCTTCCCGGATTCAGTTTAGTATCAATTTTATGGGTAATGAAAATCTTCTTCATGAAGATCTGAAGATAAATATCTATCGAATATTTCAGGAACTCATTAATAATATTATCAGACATTCTGATGCCGCTTTTGTTGATATAACAATGGATACGAATGAAAAGGAGTTTATCCTGCAGATTGAAGATAACGGAAAGGGAGTAGTACAGAATACTGCGGAAGGTATGGGCGTTAAAAGTATTAAAAACCGTACAGCATATTATAACGGAACCTATCATCAGGAGAATTTAAATCCCGGAATGATTAGCATCATACAAATACCACTGAATAATGAAAACAACAAAAATTATTATTCTGGATGACCACAGATTGTTCTGTGAAGGTCTTCAGTATATTCTGAAAAATACAGAAGAGTTTGAAGTTATCCGTCATTTTCAGACGGGAGAAGAGTTAATAGCTTCTAAAGAAATTCATCAGGCAGATCTGCTTATTCTGGATATTAATCTTCATGGAAAATCCGGTATCGAAATTGCCCGGGAAATAAGACCATATTTTCGCCATCTGAAAATTGTATGCCTCTCTATGTTATATGACACTTATACACTAAATAAACTACAAAATATCGGAGTATCCGGATTTTTTCCGAAAGAAATAGATGCCTGTGAACTGATTAGCTATCTCAAAAAAATTATTGCTGATAACAGTTTTCATACTAAACCTGCCTGTCTGCAGTCTGAAAATGTAAAGGTCTGGAACAAAGACTATAATTTATCAGATAAAGAAATTGAAATTATAACTTTATTATATCTGGGAAAAACAAATAAAGAAATTGCAGTTCTGCTCAGCAGGAGTACTTATACTATAGAAACCCACCGCAAGAATATAGCCCGTAAAACAAATACCCATAATCTTGCTGAACTTATAAAGCTGGCAAAAGAAAAATGCTGGCTAGATTAAACGTTGAATCACCACCAGCATTTGCTAAACTATAATTACTGATCAGAATTTATTAAGATCCGCCATTACCACCCGCTCTGTTTTGTTCTTCAAATTTAACTTGCTTGGTAGCACCTTTCACATTATTATTCCCGAATTTATAAGTCACGGAAAGGTTTACGTTTCGCGTAATGCCTTTGTAATAATACTCTGAGTTGAAATCCTGATAGTATTCGGTACCTTTTGAGCGATTGGTATTGAAAATATCATTCACCGTTAAATTAAATAATAAATTCTTTTCCAGAAAGCTTGCTTTCAGCCCTATATATGCAGAAAAATTTCCGTTGAAGTAAGTATTACCACTACGTTCCGGTATATTACTCCATAACCCAAGTACAAATGTGAGGCTTTTATCTTTTTTCAGGAAAAAATTATTATCCAGATTAAAGTTGGCTCCGTAACCTGACATACCTGAAATTACCTGCGGTATATAGGATTTCGATTTGGCATAATATCCGTTTATGAAAATATTAGATTCCAGCCATTTCAGCTTATTATAATTGTAACTGATATTAATTCCCGCACTATTCTGATTATAAAAATTAAGCGTTGTACTATACTTTAATCCGTCTTCTATCATCTGAACTCTATCCCAGTTAGCTTTGGTATAATTGTAATAAGCTGTTATATTCAGGTTATTTTTCAATACATAACCAAACTCTAAATTATCCGTAAACGTTGGCTGCAAATAAGGATTTCCTGTACTGTATTCAAAATCCGAAGTATAATATTTAAACGGATTCAGGTTTCCAAAATAGGGACGGCTGATTCTCCGGGAGTAGTTCACAGAAAATGAATGATTATCATTCGGTTTATAGCTTACATAAGCTGTAGGAAAGAACTTTCCGTATTTATTGGTAGATGTGAGATTTTCGTTTGGTGAATAGCCTTTCAGATGGGTATATTCATAACGCAATCCTGCCTTAGCATCCCATTTATCATTGATTTTAAAACTCGTTGAAATATAAGCGGCATAATTCTCTTCATTATAAAAGAAATTATTACTTCTTTTTGTATTGAATACATTCTGACCATTCAGGATATCATAAAAATTAAATTCTGAATCATTTTTAATCTTCGTAAACTTAATTCCGGATTCTGTTTTTATTTTGGAAAAGTTCTTCTCCAAATCTGCCTGACCCGAATAGATTTTATATTGGCTGACAGGATTAACGAAAGTGGAAGTTTTTGTATTGGTTATCGTATTATAATAGTTATTCGCATTAGAGTTATTAATCATCATATTGGCCGAGATACTCAGCTTACTACCCAATGAATCCAGTTTCAAGTCGTAGAAAGCAGTAGCATTGTGCACATTTCTTTTATTCCTGTTGTTTGAATCTGATGCAAATGACCGATCACCCTTTTCATCTCTTATGCTGGTAGAATTCTGGGCTTGTTCCAATGGATTGCTAAATGAATAGTTATAACTAACACCTATCAGATTTTTATCATTTATCTTGTATTCTGTTTTTACATTACCACTTTTATAACGGTAATTAGAAGAGGTTTTCTCATCAGTATTCCAGTAGTTATTATTTCCATTACCCGAATTATAAGTATAAGCTTTTCCCTGCCAGTAATTGTCACCAGTAGACAGATTCGTAGATACTGAAAGTTTCTTCCCCTGGTAATTGAAACTTAAACCACTTCTGCTGGAAACGGTTGGTCTGCCGAAATAGTAGTTTCCGGAAGATTGTAAGGACGCATTCCAGCCCAGATTGGTATTTTTCTTCAGGATAATATTGATCAGTCCACTTTTACCTTCCGCCTCATAACGTGCCGGTGGAGTAGTGATTACTTCAATTCTTGCAATATCATCTGATCTTAACGTCTTTAGATAATTGATCAATTCCTGACCAGAAAGATTAAGCAGCTTATCATTCACCATTACGGCAACATTACTTTTACCTGCAATTGATATTGCTTCGTCTGTTGTACGCACCATAGGTGTTTTGGCTAGTGCTTCTACTAAATCCAACCCTTGTGATGCTACCGAGTTCTCAACATTGAAAACCAGACGATCTACTTTTCTTTCAATTAGCTTTTTCTTTCCTGTTACCGTAACACCTTCAACTTTGGTTTCTGTAGTCTTGGGTAACGGAATCAAAAAATTCCTGTTTATATTACCCTCTATGGCTATATTTTCGGATAGGAGTTTTTCACCTTCCCTAAAGATTTCAATCTGATAAGTTCCGTTTTCTTTCAGTTTTATATTAAAGATTCCTTCAGCATCACTGATACCGGATATTTTTTCTGTACCCTTAGATAATATAATTTCAGAATCCGGAACTTGTTTTTTGTTTTCATAACTCAGCTTTCCCTGTATGCTTTGTGCAAACGAAAAAACAGATGTGATAAGCCCTATTAATATGTAATTTTTTTTCATAATTTTTTACTTTTAATCATAACACAACAGAAGGCAAAGTTCTGTTACATCAAGCATACAACTTTTTGTATATCAGCTATATAACCGAAATAATACCAATTAAAAACAAACACATTAATAATTGAGAATCAATTAATTACATTTTTAATATCTTTAAAATGTGTCTAAAAATGAACACTATTGTTCGTTTTCGGACAAAATAAAAGCTCTGCAATTGCAGAGCTTTTTATATGATAAAGAATTAAAATTTAATTAAAAGGGACCAGTTTGTCATTCGGAAGGTCATATTCATATAAATCTCCGTTACGCTGGTCAATATAGAGCCACTGCGCTACACTGAAACGGTTCTCAAATTCAATTCCCAACCCTAAAACAATATAATCTTTGCCTTGTTCATTTCGCTCTTCAATAGAGTAGGTGAGCTCTTCATTATTCTTCAGATGAAGTAACAACAGTTTGTTCCTGGTATTTGCCAGATAATACTGCACATTATTGTAAATATCATCTCTTTCTTCGTTTGACAAATCAAGATCTTGACCAAATGTATATTTTACAGGTTTTGTATAACGTTGCTTAAACAGAGACAATGCACCATCCTTAATCTTCTTTACAGAAACCAGCATTTTGCGGTCTTCTTTCCGGTCGTTGTCTCCGGCAATCTCAATATGACCTTTTTTCCATTTAACTTCTACTAGGTCTCCACGGTTAAGATCTTTATCTACAGCCTGAGCTACAAAACTTTCAGTTTTTCCGTTATCCTTAATCAGAAGATAAAGATAATCTCCAATTTCCTCATAGCCATAGAAGTCTGCTGTAATCATCTGTCCCGTACTCTTTGGATGATCAACCTTTATTGAATCAGAAGCCATAACAGCAGAAGAATCTGGTTTAGCAGTTTCTGAAGGTACTGAACCTTCATTTTTCTTACATGAAACTATAAGTAAAGCCGCTACAAGCGGAAGTGTTTTTAAATTCATAAAACTAGTCCTCATTTGCCGAGGATTTTAATTTCAGATACTTTCGCTCGTAAAGCATCCACATTAAGTAATAATACAGAACAAAACCTGCTGCTAACAACACAACTACATTAATTGCTATTGACAGCCAAAGGTTTTGAGGATCTGTGGTCTCTAATACAAAATACTGAAAAAGAATAACAAAAACTACTGTAAACAAAGACCATCTTAGTCCGTCATACAATGCATATTTAGTTCTTCCTTTTTGTCTTTTCTGTTCCCAGAAAGTTATAAAATCTTTATCCGAATCTTTCAATTTTTAAAAAGCATTTATTCCGGTAATATCATTTCCGGTAATGAGTAAGTGTACATCATGAGTTCCCTCATAGGTAATCACTGACTCCAGGTTAGCAGCATGACGCATCATAGGGAATTCCCCCATAATTCCCATTCCCCCAAGAATCTGTCTGGATTCTCTGGCAATATCAATCGCCATTTTCACATTATTTCTTTTCGCCAGAGATATTTGTGCAGGTGTAGCTCTGTGTTCATTTTTCAGTGTTCCAAGACGCCAGCATAGCAACTGTGCTTTGGTAATCTCCGTAAGGAATTCTGCCAGTTTCTTTTGCTGAAGCTGGTAAGAAGCAATAGGCTTCCCAAACTGAATTCGTTCTTTAGAGTATTGTACAGCCGTACAATAACAATCTATTGCTGCACCAATAACACCCCAGGAAATACCATAACGGGCAGAGTTAAGACAAGAGAGCGGACCTTTAAGTCCAATTACATTTGGCAATATATTTTCTTTAGGGACCTTTACATCTCTGAATACCAATTCTCCGGTTTTAGATGCACGCAAAGACCATTTATTAATTGTTTCAGGTGTTGTAAAGCCTTCCATTCCACGCTCTACAATAAAGCCCCTTACCTTGCCATCTTCACCTTTAGCCCAGACTACAGCAATATTACATAATGGAGCATTGGTAATCCACATCTTTGCACCGTTTAACAGGTAGTGGTCTCCCATATCTTTGAAATGAGTTTCCATACTTCCCGGATCGGATCCATGGTTGGGTTCTGTCAGCCCAAAAGCACCAATCATCTCGCCACTAGCCAAATGAGGAAGGTATTTCTTTTTTTGTTCCTCCGAGCCAAACTCGTTTATAGGGAACATAACCAATGACGATTGTACTGATGCTGCCGAACGAACTGCAGAATCGCCACGTTCCAGCTCCTGCATAATCAGTCCGTAAGAAATCTGATCCAATCCTGCACCACCGTATTCTTCCGGAATATAGGGACCTAAAGCTCCAATTTTCCCAAGTTCCTTCATAAGATCCGGAATGTCTTTATGATGCTGTGCTGCATCATCAATTTTTGGCATTACAAAGCTATCTACCCATTCGCGGACAGACTGTCGGATCAGTTTGTGTTCCTCTGTTAATAAATCGTCTATAAAGTAATAATCGGGGATGGTGTGAATTGGGTAATATGACATATTAATATTTTTAGCCTAAGATAACAATTATATCTGATACACGGAATGCCGGATCAGAACCATTTTGAAAAGAATCCGCCTTTTTTATTCAGTTCTTTCTGAAGAACTAAAGCACGCTCATCATCCGGGAAAAACGAAAGTATTTTCTGTACATTTTCTAAAGCTTCTTCTCGTTTCTTTTGGTTCATCAGCTGCTGAGATTTCAGTACTTCTATCATGGCCCAGTCTTCATCGCGGTCATATCCGAATTTATCATAAGAAGCTTCATGCTCTTCTGCCCATTTAATCGTTTCATCGGCGCTTCTCGCATGCTGGCTGCTCTGTACCAGATAAAACAAAAGTGTTCCTTCTGAATCCTGCATAAATTCGTTTTCCCTCAAAACTGGTAATATTTCTGATAAATAGTTACAAGCCTTTTGGTGATCATTGATAAAGGATGCGTTTTTACCAATCTGGTAATAAGCTTTTATTCTATCTGTTTCATATAACCACTCCGGGTTCTTTAGCTCCAGAAAACGTTCTCCGCTTTCGACAGCTTCTTTATATCTTCCTTCTTCATTATAAGCCTGCATCAGCATATAATAAGGGTTGGAATTCTGCGGAAATTCAGATGTAAACTGATTCCAGAATTCAATCTTTTCAACATTAGAATAATCTTGTACCAAATGTGAAACTCCTAAATCCAAGGCATTAGACAGGTTATAAAGTTCAACAGAGTTTTCTTCATTTACTCCATTTCTGCTAACATAATCTTCATAATTTTTCAGACGTTCTTTCAGAACTTCCATCGGATTTTCCAGTTCGCCTAATATTGTCGCATACTTTATTCTTTTAGCTTCATAATGCAGGTATCTGAATTCATCAAAACATTCAGGTCCGTATTCATAAGTTAATATTCCATACTGATTTCTGGCGCCTTCAAAATTATCTAACTTTTCATATATCGTTGCCAAAGTATCGTGCAGTTCATAGAATTCTGAAAGCTCTAGTCCTTTCGCTGCAGCAACTTCTGCTTTCTCCAAATCTCCGGTTCCGATATAAGCTATAGCAAGGTTATTACAGCACATCGCCCAAAGATGCGGAGTTGTATAAGGATGGCTTTCATAGCGGTTTTCATAGAAATAATCTTCTAATCCTTTGTAAGCGTTCAGGTAGAATAATTCTAGTATTTCTGATGCTTCCTGACGTCCCGAAAGTTTATGTTCGTCTAAAAATTCCGATATACATACACCGTTGTTATACCACTCATTTGGAATATCGTTTACAGCATAAGTTTGTTCCGGAAGTATACCATTCACAAGATAGTAGGAGATTATCCATCTGTACAACGCCGTGGAACTGCCTCCTAACTGCAAAGTTTCATTGAAGTAAGTAAGAGCCTCTTCATACCTTTGTTCATTGAACTTCATAGTCCCTGCAAAGTGGAATGGCCATTTAGAGTTAGGATACTCTGCAATATAAAACTGGCAGTTTTCCAGATGATCTGCTTCAGTAA
The DNA here is from genome assembly GCF_002024805.1 of Elizabethkingia bruuniana. Classification (NCBI taxonomy): domain Bacteria; kingdom Pseudomonadati; phylum Bacteroidota; class Flavobacteriia; order Flavobacteriales; family Weeksellaceae; genus Elizabethkingia; species Elizabethkingia bruuniana. The sequence goes on along the minus strand of NZ_CP014337.1, from coordinate 1,449,435 downwards.
TATCATTAAGTTCTCCGTAATTCTTCTGAATAAGCAGAACAAAATACATAAGTTTTTCATCCTCAAATCCATTTCTAAGGATTTTATCTATACGTCTTTCCCATAGTGCAAGCTCGTTATGGACTTCTTCATCTGTATTTTCTAATTCTGTAACCTTACATAATAGTTTCCCCAACAAATGATAATCTGAATTCTCGTATATAAAATCCGCTAATTCAAAATACTGGAATTCATTAAAAAGCAAAATATTATGCATGTTCTTGCTGATCAGCTGCAAAATATCAACAACAGGAGCATTATGATATTTCAGATATCTGAATTTATGAAACAGATATTTGGACATTTCAGCATCCTGAAGCTCTCTGGAATCCTGTGTCCATTTTTTATAATTCTCCAACCCGTAATCGATCCACTGAATAAGGTCTTCATGCTTTTCGTTCACATCGTTATAATAAATAAAAAGGTCTGTTGCCTGAGCCTCATATACAGGATCATTTTTCAGATCATTCAGATAGCGCAATACATCTTCTTCCGGAATAACAGGATTCTGGAAATCAAGATAGGACAAAAGCTGAGACTTCATAGAATTGTCATTCTCCAGCTGTATTAATTTTTGAATATAGGGTATTATGTTATCCTGAATATAATTTGCTTCAGGTTGATTCTCCATTACCCATGCCCATTCGGTTTGAATAAACACATGTAGAATCTCTGTATCGTTAGGGTTTTCTTTGTATAATTCGTGAATTGCAATTTTAGCCTGTTCAATATCTCCGTCAGCAAGCAGCTGTTCAATTTCTGATAATGTTTTCATTAAATGATTATATATTGCGAATATTAATTAAAGTCCTAAAAATACCAAAAAATCTGAAATACCCAATCAACAGGGAGAAATAGAAAGATTTAATTTACTTAAATGCCATAAAAAGAGTCAGATAAATTTACGGTTTCCATAAAAATTGTAATCATGCCGGAACTCTTTCGGGGTACAGCCTTTTCTTTTTTTGAATAGCCTGTTAAAGTTGGAAATATTATTAAAACCACAGTGATAAGCAATTTCTGAAACAGACTGAGTTGTATCAATCAGCATTCTGCACGCATTTCCCAACCTGCATTCTAATAACGAGTCCATAAATGTAACACCTGTGCGTCTTTTGAAAAAGCGGCTAAAAGACATCTCCGTCATATTCACAAGTTTAGCAACTTCACCTAAAGAAATATTCTGATGAAAGTGATGGTTAACATATTCCATTACCCTCTGAATTCGTCTGCTGTTATAAGATTCTTGATTGAAGAAGATATTATCAGACAGTGTCTGCATATTTTTGGATGTAGAAAGATCGTGCAACACCGATAACAATTCCAAAACAGAATTAAATCCCTGTTTCTGATCCAGGTTTAGTAAGCGCAGCATTATTTTCTGGGTTGCTTCTTTAGAAAATAATATTCCTCTGGACGATAATTCTATCATCTTTCGCATACAGCTCATCTGATTTCGGTTCAGGAATCTTTCGTCCAGAAAATCCTTATGAAACTGGATTGTTACCTCCATCATCTCTTTGCCCTCAAACTCATAAGTTTCCCACATATGCGGCAGGTTGGGACCAATCATTACAAGCTCGTAATCATCTATTACCGAAATATGATCTCCAATAATCCTTCTTGCACCTTTGCCATTATGAATAAAGTTTAGCTCTATTTCTTCATGACTATGGAGTGGAAAATCGAAGTCCGACTTTACACGGGTAAAAATTGTAAAGCAGTCACCTGGTGTTAAAGGTATTATTTCCCGGAGCAGATTATTAAGCATACCAAATTCTCTAGTCATTAATTAAAGGTCATAAAAGTATCAATAATTATAAAACAGTTTGTTAACTTAAAATTATAAATAATTTAATTTTCATGCGCATTCACAATGCACATTATTTATACATTGATTATTTTGTATTATTTAATGTCAAAAAAGTATTATGTTCGTATTCCGTCTGGTACTATTTTTATCATCCCGATAACAGCCTAATTCATGAATGAAAAAATAAGAGTGAAAGAAAAGATTGCCTATGGATTAGGCGATGCAGCATCATCTATGTTCTGGAAGATTTTCAGCATGTACTTATTATTCTTTTATACCGATGTATTTGGCATCACTGCAGCAACTGCCGGCACCATGTTTCTGGTTACCAAAGTATGGGATGCTTTTTTCGATCCTGTAGTTGGACTTATTTCAGACCGTGTGTCCACCAAGTGGGGAAAATTTCGCCCTTTTCTGGTATGGATGGTTCTGCCGTTTGCAGTAATGGGTGTTTTTACATTTTTCAGACCAGACTTTAGTGAAAACGGCAGGCTCATTTATGCCTATATTACTTATTCGGTAATGATGATGGTCTATTCCCTTATCAATGTACCATACGCATCATTACTCGGAGTTATATCTTCAGCCCCTAAAGAACGTACAGCTCTTGCTTCTTACAGAATGGTTTTTGCATTTATAGGTAGTCTTGTTGCATTGTGGCTGATAGAACCTTTAGTAAAAATATTCGGAGACGGAACTCTTACATTTGCAATGGGCTGGGTGTATGCTATGGTAGTTTTTGGTATTATAGCCTCAATCTTATTTTTATTGTGCTTTGCAGGGACCAAAGAACGTATAATCCCTGTAAAAGAAAATAATTCTACACTAAAAAATGATCTGAAAGATCTTTTCGCCAACAAGCCTTGGTGGATATTATTGGGAGCTGGTGTTTCTACTTTATTATTTAACACTGTGAGAGATGGCGTTGCCATTTATTACTTCAAGTATTACTTAAATAAAACAGATGCAGATATTCTTTCTTTTGTCGGAGTGCAAATCTCTCTAACAACAGTATACCTTGTGCTGGGACAGGCTGCAAACATTATAGGTGTTATTGCTGCAACTCCTGTAGCCAATAAAATAGGCAAGAAGAAAACATTTTTCTTTGCTATGCTTTTCGCTGCTATTTTCAGTATACTTTTTTACTTTTTAGGAAAGAATAGTATCGCCGGAGTATTGGTTCTCCAGCTTATCATCAGTATATGTGCCGGTAGTATATTTCCTTTATTGTGGTCTATGTATGCAGATACTGCTGATTACTCCGAATGGAAACAAGGCAGAAGAGCTACAGGTCTTATATTTTCAGCATCTTCAATGTCTCAGAAATTAGGATGGGCTATTGGCGGATGGGCGAGCGGCGCCTTATTAGCATTCTTCGGATTTCAGGCAAATGTTCTGCAAACAGCCTTTGCACAAACAGGCATTAAACTTATGTTAAGTCTATTACCTGCCGCTGCTGCAATTATCTCGATGGTTTTCATTCTTTTTTATCCGTTACACGAAAAACAAATGAAGATTATAGAACAGGATCTTGAACAAAAACGAAACTAAAAAATAATAACCTACACTTAATTCTATGAGTTTATATTTCGAGACAAGAAAAAAGGCGCTTAACGAGGCCTATGAAAAACTTATCTTAAAAGAAAACATAAAACAACAAACCCTCGGCAATGGTATCTACGACAGATACGAAAACCCTGTTCTTACAGCAGAACATGCTCCGGTTCTCTGGAAATATGATCTGAATGAAAAAACTAATCCTTATCTGATGGAACGTTTCGGAATAAATGCTGTATTTAATGCCGGAGCCATAAAACAAAATGATAAATATCTGGTGATTGCAAGGGTAGAAGGAAACGACAGAAAATCCTTTTTCGCTGTGGCAGAAAGTAATAATGGCACAGAAGGTTTTCGGTTCAGAGATTATCCGATTACAATCCCCGAAACAGATATACCGGATACTAATATCTATGACATGCGTATTGTACAGCATGAAGATGGCTGGATCTACGGATTATTTTGTACAGAGCGAAGAGACCCGGAAGCTGTTCCAGGCGATCAGTCTGCTGCTATAGCACAGTGCGGTATTGTACGGACTAAAGATTTAAAAGACTGGGAGCGATTGCCGGATTTAAAAACAAAGTCGACTCAACAACGCAATGTTGTTCTGCATCCTGAATTTATAAATGGGCAGTATGCATTCTATACACGTCCGCAAGATAGCTTTATAGAAGCCGGAACTGGTGGCGGAATAGGACTGGGACTAAGCAAAAGTATGGAGAATGCTGAAGTTACCGAAGAAGTATTGATTGATCAGAAAAAGTATCATACTGTTTACGAAGCTAAAAACGGATTAGGTCCGGCACCTATAAAAACAGAGAAAGGGTGGCTGCATCTGGCTCATGGTGTGCGCAATACAGCTGCAGGCCTTCGTTATGTTCTCTATATGTTTATGACCAGTCTGGATGATATTACACAGGTCATTCATAAGCCTGCAGGTTACTTTATGGCCCCGGAAGCTGAAGAACGTATAGGTGATGTCTCTAACGTTGTGTTTTCTAACGGCTGGGTTTCCGATAATGATGGTACTCTATTTATTTATTATGCCTCATCAGATACCCGCCTGCATGTTGCCACTTCGACCATTGATAAACTAATGGATTATGTAGTCAATACTCCGGAAGATGGCTTCAGATCAGCAACATCCGTTGAAACACTCAATACTATTATCAAAAACAATTTATCTGCTAAAAGCTAAAACTGAATCACATAATTTACTTACTTTTCATTCATATTCCTAGTTAGAGGCCTCTTTTCAGAGGCCTTTAATTCTATACTTATTGATATATTTTAATTAGTGGAGTGACAAAAATCATAACATTATATTAATTTAGATTAAATAAAAATAACATACATTTGGTCTAATAAATTTTATACCAAATCAGACATTATGGAAACAAAAATCGAAACAATACCTTATCGAAAGGTATTGAAAGGGGGCAGCTCCGAATACATGGATATCTTCCATGGGACACCCGAAAATATAAACTATTACCAGAAAACAGTACAAGACACACTGGAGGTAATCACCAATTTTTTGCAAACCCGACAAACACCATTAGGAGATACTTCTGTTCAGCGGAATAAAAGCAAAATGAATCTTGTAGATATTAACAGCGGTGAAACAATATCTGTAAGAGAATGTCTTTCCGAATTATGCGATATCTATATTAATGATGCAACAGCATTTCATCACAGTTCTTATGTTGCACATCTTAACTGTCCAATATTAATCCCGACGCTGGCAGCAGAAATGATTATCAGTTCCATCAACAGTTCCATGGATACCTGGGATCAGAGTCTTGGCGCTACGACAATAGAACTTCGCCTTATTGAATGGATGGGAAAAAAAATGAAGTATCCTGAGGGCTTCGACGGAGTCTTTACCAGCGGAGGAACACAGTCCAACTTAATGGCATTATTAATAGCAAGAGATGCCTATATCAAGAAAAATTATAATATCATACCTGATCAGCATGGTCTTCCTGCAGAAGCAAAAAAATTCAGAATATTCTGCTCAGAAAAAAGTCACTTTAGCTTAAACAAAGGAGCCAGCATACTGGGACTTGGTAAAGATGCGATTATCAGTGTCCCGGTAGATCAGGATTATAAAATGGATATCCGAAAACTAGAAGAACTCTTGTATGAAGAGCGAGAAAAAGGCAACTTACCTATTGCCATTGTAGGTACAGCCGGAACAACTGATTTTGGTTCTATTGATCCGCTTCCTGAAATCAGCAGAATTGCTCAGGAAAACGGAATGTGGTTCCATGTAGATGCAGCATATGGCGGAGGTTTGTTACTCAGCAATCAGCACCGCAGCAAACTAGCTGGTCTGGAAAATGCTGACTCTTGTACTATTGACCTGCACAAAACCTTCTTTCAGCCAATAAGTGCCAGCATGTTTTTAATGCGTGATCATAACAATGTTAGTTTCATTCAGTACTACGCAGACTACCTAAATCCAAAAGATCAGGAAACTTCCGGTGTTCCGAATCTGGTAAAAAAATCACTGCAGACTACAAGAAGATTCGATGCACTGAAATTCTGGTTTACCTTGAGAACCGTTGGAGAAGAAAAGCTAGGCAGTTATATAGACGAGATTATTGATCTGACAAAAGAAGTTTATTATCTGCTAAATGAATATGAAAATTTCGAAACTCTGAACAGCCCCGAAATCAGCGCTCTGGTTTTCCGATATGCTCCGGCGGGTTTTCCTGAAGACAGATTAACAGAACTAAATCAGAAAATAAAGCAGGCAGTCTTCGACAGTGGTAAAGCGATGGTAGCCGGAACTAAGGTCAACAAACAATTCTACCTGAAGTTTACACTTCTCAATCCCATGACCACAATTGATGAAATACAAAAAATAATAAATCTGATCCAGGAAATAGGAGAGGAACAATCTAAAAACCCTATATAAAATACCACCAAATCATGACCCAGGAAAAAATATATGACATAATAGGAATAGGAATAGGACCATTCAACCTTAGTATGGCTTGTCTTGCAAATCCTGTAAAAGATCTCAATACTTTATTTTTCGACCGCAGTGACCGTTTCAACTGGCATCCAGGTATGATGATGCAGGATACAACTCTGCAGATACCATTCATGGCCGACCTCGTAACAATGGCTGATCCTACGAGCGAATTTACCTTCCTCAATTATATAAAGGAAAAAGGAAGAATCTATTCTTTCTATATCCGTGAGAACTTCTACCTCCTAAGGAATGAATACAATCAGTATTGTCAGTGGGCAATAGAAAAATTGGATAACCTTCGATTCAGTCATAATGTAGAAGATATTATGTATGATGAGGAACAAGGAAATTATCTGGTAAAAGTATATAACAAAACAGAAGATACCGTAGAGAGTTACAGAACAAGAAAAATCGTTTTAGGCACCGGAACAACTCCGTATATGCCTTCATTTTTTCATCCGATAAAAGATCTCGCAGCACATTCATCTGAATATCTTTATAAAAAGAAAGAACTCCAGTCACGAAAAGCAATTACCATTATAGGAAGTGGTCAGAGTGCTGCCGAAATATATTATGATCTGTTACAGGAAATAGATATTTACGGATATGAACTCAACTGGATTACACGCTCTACTCATTTCTTCCAGATGGAATATAACAAACTTACTCTGGAGCTGACCTCTCCTGAATATGTTGATTATTTCTACAGTCTTCCTGCCGAAAAAAGAAGAGCTTTATTAAAAAATCAAAATTCCCTTTACAAAGGGATTAACGAAAGTCTGATCAATGATATTTTTGATCTGCTCTATACCAAAAGACTTACTGCTGATTTCAAAACCAATCTTTTAACCAATTCAGAATGTGTTGGTGCCAAATACACCAAGCAAGGGATTATTGATTTAGAATTCTATCATTCCGAGCAGGAGGAAAGCTTCCACCTTGAAACCGACGGACTGGTACTGTGCACAGGTTACAAATACCGACTGCCAGCTTTCTTAGACGGTATTAATGATCGAATAGACTGGAAATCCTCTGAAAAATTCAATGTACAGCGTAACTACAGCATTGACAAAAATGCCAATGAGATCTTTGTTCAGAATGCAGAGTTGGAAACTCATGGCTTTGTAACACCAGATTTAGGCATGGGATGCTACAGAAATTCCTACATCCTGAGAGAAATTACCGGCAGGGATATTTATCATGTGGAGCAGCAGATTGCGTTCCAAAAATTCGGAGTATATGAAAACCTAACCAAAGCACAACAATATGAGACCAGTATTTCAAAGTAAAACCTGTTTTTCAAAAAATATAGAAGGATTGGGCAACTTTGAACTTTTTCCTCTGGATCTGGATGAGCATGTTCCTGTTATTCATAACTGGGTAAATCAGGAATATGCCGAATACTGGCAAATGCTTGATACAACTACAGAGCAAGTCTATGAAGCCTATGAATATCTTTTGGCACAAAAGGATTATTATATCTGTATGGGATATTTTGAAGGTGAGCCATGTTTTTTACTGGAATGCTATCATCCAAAACATGTCCTGAGCAAATTTTACAACGTTGAAGACTCAGATTGTGGTATGCATATATTGGTGGCACCACCAGACAAAAAAATAAAATCTTTCACATGGAGTGTATTTCAGACTATCATGGAGTTTTTATTCTCTGATCATAGAATTCAACGTATTGTAGTGGAACCGGATGTTAGAAATGAGAAAGTTCACAAACTTAACCGAAAGGCCGGATTTACACGCTACAAAAAAATACAACTACTGGAAAAAGAAGCATATCTGGAGTTTTGCACCAGAGAACAATTTAAAAACGCCCTACAAAATCAAATAATATGAACCAAATAATAAGTCCCGAAAAAACAATAGAACACCTTACCCCGGAAAGCTGGGCAAAGGCAAATCTATATCTTATTCAGAAAGCTTTGGCTGAATTTGCTCATGAAATGATTATTAACCCGCAATTAATATATGAAAAGGATGGATGGGGTTACTATCAGCTTCCTGCTCAACACGCAGAAGGAGAAATAATTTATACCTTCAAAGCACAGAAGCGGGTTTTAGATCATTGGTCTATAGATGTACATTCAATAAAAAAGACACATAACGGAAAAGAAGTTCCATTAGATCTTATACACCTCATCGTAGATTTCAAAGAGGAGTTGGAATTTTCTAAAGAGATACTTCCGGTTTACATAGAGGAACTGATTAGTACATTATATGCCAGAGCACAGGTAATGAATCGTGAGAACAATTCTTGTATCCTGGCAGATGCAGACTATCAGACCATAGAAGGTTCTACAACCGGACACCCTACTTTTATTGCAAACAACGGAAGAATAGGCTTCGATGCGGATGATTATTACAAATATGCGCCGGAATCACAAAATGAACTTCGCCTGCTTTGGATTGCTGTAAAAAAGGATCGCTGCAATTTTTCAACTGTTGAAAGCCTTAGCTATGATGAGCTGATGAATCAGGAGCTTTCACCCGAAACATTAATAAAATTCCGCCAAAAACTAAAAGATCTGGATCTTAATGCCGAAGAATTCTATTATATGCCTATCCATCCGTGGCAATGGTATAATAAAATGAATCCGACTTTCTCTTCAGAAATAGCCTTGCAAAATATTGTATTACTAGGTGAAGCAGAAGACTTATACCGCGCACAACAGTCTATCCGTACTTTTTTCAATACAAGCAACCCGGATAAATTTTATGTGAAAACAGCTATGTCTGTGCTGAACATGGGCTTTATGAGAGGACTTTCACCTTATTACATGAAAGCTACTCCGGCTATTAATCAGTGGGTAGACGATTTGGTAAAAAGCGATGCATACCTTCAGGAAAAAGGCTTTATTATTCTGAAAGAAATAGCTGCAATAGGCTACCGAAGTGAATATTATGAAAAAGCACTTCAGAATAATAATACACCTTATACCAAAATGCTGGCAGCATTATGGCGGGAAAGCCCAATGCCTTTCGTCAACGAAAACCAACGTCTTATGACAATGGCAGCTCTGCTTCATCTCGATAATAATGGCTATTCTCTGGCCGCTGAGTTAATCGAAAAATCAGGTCTTACAGCAGAAGAATGGGTAAGCAAATACCTCGATCTTTATCTGATGCCATTGATACATAGCTTCTATGAATATGATCTTGTATACATGCCGCACGGAGAGAATCTCATCCTGATTATGGAAAATTACACTCCGGTGAAAATTATTATGAAAGATATAGCAGAAGAGATTGCAGTATTAAACGGAGATATCAAACTCCCGGGTGAAACCAGCCGTATTGGTATAAAAGTTCCGGACGATTTTAAACTAACTTATATTTTCACTGATGTATTCGACTGCTTCCTGAGGTATTTATCTGCTCATCTTCATGATCAGGCAGACTTCAAAGATGAAAATTTCTGGAGACTAGTTGCTGATAAGATTATAGCATATCAGGAAGAGAGGCCTCATCTGAGAGAGAAATTTGAAAAATACGATATATTCGAACCACAATTTAAAAGATGCTGTTTGAACCGTTTACAAATAAAAAACAATAAACAAATGGTAAACCTTGAAGACCCAATTAATAGTTTACAGTTTGTAGGGATGCTGGATAATCCGATTCATATTTATAAAAGAGAATTGGTGTAATACACAACCCAAAATAATTGAAATATCTAAGAAAGCATTGCAAGCTAAAGCCGCTTGCAATGCTTTTATTTATACAAGCTTTTTAAATTTATCAGGCTTATACTTAATTTTCACAATAGGCAAATGCCCTGAAACAGCCCTGCTAGTAAAATTTAATTTGGTATATCCCTCTTAAATTTGTAAAATTGAAGTCTCTAATCATCCATTAACGGATAACAAACCCCAAAAGTTGAAGGTAAGCAGGCATTATAAGAATTTTCTGACCGCTATTTTTATAGCTATATATGCCTTTGCTGTTTCTCCGGCAGAATATTTACACAACCATTTTTTTCATAATTTCGACACCAACGGAATTCAGCATACAGCAAAACATGGCGATGCAAACTTAAAAAAAGCAGCATCTTCATGTGACGGTAAGTGTCCTATTTGTCATCATAAACTTATTGGTGAGGAAGGGAATATACCTAAACTTATTCCGGATTTTTATTCCAGTAAGTTTGGTGACAAAATATTATCCTTTATTTCTGAGGCTTCTTTCTCAAAATTCTTTTCTTTAGCTGTAAGAGGTCCGCCAGTATTATTATGATATTCAAATAAATGACGTCAGCACATCCTGCTGACTACAATTCTTATTTACATAACACATCCGCTGTTTATTCTGATTATTTAAAAGCATTTACAACTGGTATTGGCCAGTTGCTTTGTCGGTATATACACAGAGGAGACATAATAATATTTTCGATGTCAGTATTACAAGCAATAGCGCTTAGTAAGCAGTATAATAATGTAACTGCACTAAGCAATCTTAATATATCCGTAGAAAAAGGAGAAGTTTTCTGCCTGCTGGGACAAAATGGTGCCGGCAAAACAACAACAATTAATATTTTCTTAGGCTTTCTGGAAGCAACTTCCGGAAAAGCTTTGATCAATGGAGCAGAGGTACACCTCAACGATGAATGGACTAAAAAATACATTGCCTATATCCCTGAAGTAGTTCAGTTATATCCTAATCTTACAGGAATAGAAAATCTGGATTTCTTTAGCAAAATGGCTGGTTTTAGTTATTCGAAAGAACAACTTACAGAATTTCTGAAAAGAACCAGCTTGCAGGAATCTGCACACCATAAAAGACTTTCTGCCTATTCTAAAGGAATGCGCCAGAAAGTAGCGATTGCCATTGCAATAGCTAAAGATGCCGATGTTATCCTGATGGACGAGCCAACTTCCGGACTGGATCCAAAAGCAACCGCAGAGTTTACCAGGATTTGTAAAGAATTTGTTGCCCAGGGCAAAACCATTGTGATGGCAACCCACGATATCTTCAATGCAGTAAACGTAGGCACAAGAATAGGAATAATGAAGCAGGGATCATTAGTTCATACAATAGATGCTAAATCTGTTACGGCAAGTGAATTACAGAAAATCTATCTGGAAACGATCTAAAGCCGACATACATGAAGTATTTATATATAGCAGCCACACTGGTAATATCCAGTGTGAAGATCTGTGCACAGGAAAATCTTTCAGGTGAAGTCACGGGTCAGGATGGAAAAAAAATTGGTAATGTAAACATCATCATCAAAAATAAAGAAGGAGAATATAAAACAACTACCAATCAGGAGGGGAACTTTATTGTCACCGGAATCCTGCCGGGGTTATATCATATTGAAGCCAATGCAAAGGCTTATGATAGCTATAACCATCAAATAAAAATAGACAGTACAACCCCTAAAATATTTATACAGCTTTTCAGACAGGCAAACGAAATACAAAATGTTGAAATCTTGGGACGTTCTTCCAAAAAGTATTACAGTGATTACTCTTTCACCGCTACCAAGATCGCTGCAGATAATAAGGATATTCCGCTTTCAATCTCAACTGTAAGTAAAGAACTAATAGCGGATAAACAAGCTTATCAGTTGGGTGATGCAGTGAAGATGGCAAGCAGCGTAACGCCTCTAAGTTACTATAACCAGTTTAGTATCCGTGGTATTGCACAGAATGAAGAAGGGACCATTATCAACGGTATGCGCACCCGGCAGTATTATTTTATGCAGCCTATTACCAGCAATCTGGAGAAGATAGAAGTAATAAAAGGGCCGGCAAGTGCTACTATGGGAAGTGTAGATCCTGGAGGAAGCATTGTACTGATTACAAAGAAACCATTAAAAACAACAAGGAGAGAGGTAAGTATAAGCGCAGGCAGCTTTAGTACAATAAGAGGAACAATGGATTTTACCGGGCCTTTGGATCAGGATAAAACATTATTGTATCGTTTTAATGCTGCCTATACGGAAGCAAAAAGCTTCAGAGATCTGCAGTCTCAAAAAGCAATATTAATATCTCCATCCTTTTCTTATATCCCAAATGATAAAACTGCCATTAATGTAGAAATGATCTACAATGATTCTAATGGCAGAATAGACAGGGGACAGCCTATTTTCGGGGCAAAAGATGGGGCTACAGATCTCCGCAGTACACCTATAAGTTTTAATCTGGGTGCAGTAAACGATTATTTCAAATCGAAGGAATTAATCATTATGTCCAATTTCACTCATAAGTTTACCGATAAGATTAGTATCAATGCTTCTTATATGAAGCAAACCTGGAAAGAAGATTTACAGGAACACAGAACAACCAATGCTTTTGCAGTAGACAAGGATAATAAACCTATTCCTACACTTGCTGCAATGCAGATGGTACAGCGCGATCAATTCTGGAATACCGATAATCTAAATACCTATCTGACATTTGATGTAAAAACAGGCCCTCTGCAACATAAGATTCTGGCAGGTTATGATTACCTAAGTACTCATAAGCACAAAGGCGGAGCACAAAATACAGCAAGAGGATATCTACTGGTCAATGGAAAAACAGCATCGTCTTACGATCCAAAGAATGCTGATTCCTATCAAATGATTACAGTAGATGGTATTACAATGCCAAAGCCAAATGTAGAACACTTTAATTTGGCGAATCCTGTATATAATATAAAAAATACAAGTGAGTATATATTTACTAAGGCAGCTTTACCTCCTGCATTAATTACTTCCGGGGGGCTTTATCTGCAGGATCAGATCAAATGGAACAGGTTCAATTTATTTCTAAGCCTTCGACAGGAATGGTTTCAGGATGTAACAAATTACAAAGAGAACAATGAAATTGTTGTAAAAGATTCGAAACTGATCCCGAGAATAGGACTAACCTATACCGTGAATGATAAAATAAACGTATATGCTTCCTATATCGAAGGCTTTCAGCCGCAATCCAATACAGCTTCTTTAGCTCCGATAACAATTCCATCCGGACGTGCTTTCCAGCCATTGATAAGTAATTCTAAGGAGGTCGGGATGAAAGCAGATTTTTTCAACAAGAAAATTCATGTTAATCTGGCAATATATGAGATTATCCAGAAAAACATTCTGCTAAATGCCAATGATCCTTCAAATCCTGATTTATTAGTCACAAGAGGAAAGGAGAGGAGCAGAGGACTCGAGATGGATATTATCGGTTATATTCTACCAAACTGGCAAGTTTATGCTACTTATGGTTATAACGATGCCAAAATTGTGGAAGATACCAATCCTGCATTAGTAGGTGCCAGAAAACAAAACACACCATTTCATAGTGCCAATATATGGCAGAAATACAGCTTTGATCAAAATAGTATTATGAAGGATTTTGCTATTGGATTTGGTATTCAGTATAGCGGAAATAAAGTCCCGATGTATAACCGCTCGTTTGTAGTTCCGGATTATACGCTTTTTGATGCTGCAATCTATTACACTCCTAAACAGGGACATTTGGAGATGACTCTTAATGTCAATAATCTATTTAACAAAACCTATTGGTTGGGAGCACAGAATTATCTGAGACTCTTCCCCGGAGCGCCCAGAAATGCAATGCTTACTGCAACCTATAAATTCTAAATCTTGTTTATATGAGAAAAAATATCATTCGGCTGATTTCCGGACAAGTATGGAAACAGTCATTACAAAATAAAGGGATCCTCTTTCTGCTCGTTTTGTTTAGTTGTTTATTTTTATTTGCAGCTTATACGGGCTGGAAAAACTATTCGGTACAGGAAGAAATAAGAACAGAACACCAGCAGGAAGTACGGCAGCAATGGGAAAGCAAACCGGATAAGCATCCTCATAGAATGGCTCATTATGGTTATCTGATCTTTCGTCCAAGATATCCGTTAAGTTTTTTTGATTCAGGCCTAGAACGTTATACCGGAAATTCTGTATTTCTGGAAGCACATAAACAAAATACAGCAAACTTTTCGGAAGCCGGTTTTTCATCAGGAATGCTAAGATTTGGAGAAATTAGTATTGCAATGATCCTTCAGATCCTGGTTCCTTTATTTATCTTTTTCCTTGGTTTCAGCTGTATATCTGCGGAAAGGGAAAACAACACCCTGAAGGTACTTCTCAGTCAGGGGGTAAAATGGAAAGAACTTTTGACTGGCAAAATGCTGGGTTTATTATCTGTAGCCAGTCTGTTGTACTTTCCTGTAATTATAGTTTCAGTAATTCTCTGGTTATCTCTTGCTGGTTTCAAAGTTAGTATAGATGAGGTAACACGCTTATTATGGATTATCCTTAGTTATTTTGGTTATTTCTTTATTATATGTCTGGTTTGTGTACTGGTTTCGGCTACAAGTAAAACATCAAAATCATCTTTAATAAAATTAATAAGTATCTGGCTATTATTTATTGTGATTATGCCAAGAGCAGCACAGGTATTTGGAAGCTATACACATCCGGCTCCTTCCAAAATAGATTTTGATACACGGGTAGAAAGTGAGCTGATAAAAGCCGGGGACAGCCATAATCCCGATGATATACACTATAAAGGAATAAAAGACTCTTTGCTAAAAACTTATAAAGTAGCAACAGTAGAGGAATTACCCTTTAATTACAGTGGTTATATTATGGCAGAGGGCGAAAAAATAAGTGCCGGGATCTATAATAAATACTGGAACGAGCAGCTACGTATCTACGAAAAGCAAAATAATGTTAGCACTTATCTCTCATTTGTCAACCCGTTTCTGGCTATTCGAAACCTCTCGATGGCACTTACCGGTTCAGACTTCAATTCCTACGTCAGCTATCAGGAACAGGTAGAAGCATATCGCTATAAGCTAGCCCAACTGATGAATAAACTGCAAATGGAAAACATCAGTAACAAAAAGCAGGGAGCAACAGATAAACCTTACACTATAAGTAAGGATCATTGGAAAGAAATGCCTGATTTCAGGTATCGGTTTATCGGACAAAAAGATCTGTTCAAAAATGAAATAAGTGCTATACTATCTCTTATTATCTGGGGAGCAGGTCTCTTATTTCTGATTCATTTTATATCTAAAAAAATAAAAATATACTAAGCTATGTACCTATTATTATTTAAAAACTTCTTCCGCTCCCGGTCAGCTTACCTTGGATTGGCTTTTTTACTGTTATCGGGTATGGTGAGTATCTATATTGGTAAACAGTTTATAGATAAACAAGAAAACAATATTGAACACACAGCCAAATATCAGCAGGATCATATACAGCGCTATGTCAAATATTTTGACAAAGAAGCAGGTCTGCTGCTATATTACCTGAAGTTTGGACTGGTAAATAATACAGATAACCTAAATGCTCTTTCTGTAGGACAACGCGATATTAATCCATCTGTACAAAGCCTCACCATCAGAAATCTTGAAGGTCAGAAATATGATACCGATCTCAACAATCCTGTAAGTCTTCTTTTCGGAAATCTGGATCTGGGTTTTGTCATTATATTCCTTTTTCCGTTAGTTATTATTTCGTTCTGTTATAATCTGCTATCTGAAGAGAAAGAGGAGAGTACCTGGGTATTGGTATCTGTACAGTCGCCAGAACCGATAATGATTCTTTTCCGAAAGTTACTAGTACGTTTTGTTTCAGTCATGGGTGTGTTCATAATCTTAATGATTCTGGCATTTATAATTCTTGATTTGTCTTTCAATACAGTATTCTTTGGCTTTGTTTCTGTGTCTTTCTTCTATCTGAGCTTTTGGTTTGCGCTAAGCTTCTGGATTGTATCCATGAAGAAGAATTCCAGTATCAATGCGGCAAGTCTGCTTTCATTCTGGATTATATTAATCATTGTATTACCAGCACTTCTGAATAATTTTATTATAAATAGATATCCACTGCCAGAAGCATTGGATACAGTAATAGAACAAAGAGAGGGTTATCATGCAAAATGGGACACAGATAAAAAAGCTACTATGGAGAAGTTTTATAAACATTATCCTCAGTTTTCTTCTTTTGGATATCCGAAAGAGAGTTTCAACTGGCTATGGTACTACGCTATGCAGCAAATGGGCGACGATGAATCCAAAGCACAGTCTGATCAATTGGTCCATAAATTATGGGAGCGTGAAAAAATGAGCCGGAGTCTTTCTTTTTTTATACCAGGATTGCATACCCAATTTCAGTTTAATGATCTTACTCATTCGGGGCTTAGCAATCAGTTAAAGTTTATGCAAGCCACAGATAAGTTTCATGAAAAAATGCGGCTTTATTTCTATCCTAAAATTTTTGCCAATGAGCCGGTAAGCAATCTAAACTGGGATTCCTTCCAACCGGAGCATTATCACGAAGATTTTCAGCCCAACTGGAGGGCAATGCTCGGACCTTTATTTATCTTCAGTTTATTATTAGGTATACTCACGATGCAGAATTTCAGAAAGCCTGTTCTTTAAAAATAAAGCCTCACAAATCATAAGTTTGTGAGGCTTTTATAATATATATCATACTATATCAACTATGTAATAATCAGTCGGTAACCAACAGCTCTGACATTCAAAATATTAATCCGAGGATCTTTTGACAGCAATTTGCGCAATTTAGAAATAAAAACATCCAAACTGCGTCCGTTGAAGAAATTATCATCTCCCCAAAGATCTATAAGTGTTTTGTCCCGAAGCAGCATTCCGTTTTCACCTGTAGCCAGTCTGTGGAGAATTTCTCCGGATTTTGGAGAAAGATTAAAATACTCATCCTCATACTTTAGTTTAAGCGTATAAGGATTGTATTCGTAATCACCAATTTTCACGGTCTTTATAACTGGTACTGCTGTAACTTTTACATTTTTAAGCAGTCTGTTGACTCTGGCCACAAGCTCTTCAATACTAAAAGGCTTGCGCATGTAATCATCTGCACCTATAGAGAAGCCTTTTAATACATCCTCTGTTAATACACGTGCAGAAAGAAGAATTAAAGGAATAGTATTACCTTGCTCTCTTATTACCTTCAGAAAGGAATAACCATCTAACTTTGGCATCATAATATCTGCAATCACAATATCAAAATCCTGATTTTGTATAGCCAAAAGTCCTTCCTCTCCATTATTTACCCATTTTACAATAAAACCTTCTCTCTCCAGAAATTCACAGGTTAGTCCTCCCAGATCAGTATCATCTTCTAAATATAATATTCTGGCTTTATTATTCATACGAAGGGATATTTAATTCTATAGTTGTGCCTTCTGTTGTAGTATGTAACAAGCGGATGTTTCCGTTTTGTTTTATTAAAGAACTCTTTACAAAACTTAACCCAAGGCCAAATCCTTTCACATCATGCAAATCATTATTCATAATTCTGAAGTATGGAGCAAAAATTTCTTTTTCATATTTTCGAGGAATACCAATACCATTATCTTGTATGGTTATGATAATCCGGTTATTCTTTTTAACTGCCAAAACACTTATAACAGGCTTTTTATCAGAATATTTCAGAGAATTATCATACAGATTGATAAATATCTGCTTTAGCTGTTCATAATTGCCTTTTATACTCATATCTTCACCAATATTCATCAGCCTTATTTCTGCCTGCTTATCTTCTATAATGACCGAAAGATTATCCTGAACTTCATGTAATAAGGACAATAAATTTACAGAATTCAGATCAATTTTCCCTGTAGCTTCATCCGCTCTGGCATTTTGCAGGATTGCTTCTACCAGAGAAGAAAGTTTATTGGCTGCTCGCTGAATAATATGGACATATTTTTTTGCACCCTCAGGTTCATTTGTAATATTGTATTTTTCCAAACCTTCGGCTGCAATCAATATCGTAGACACAGGAATTTTAAGCTCATGTGTCATATTACGGGTAAACACTTCTTTATTTCTCAGGAGTTTCTGATTAAGCAACAAATTGCGGTATATAATAAATAGTGTTCCGATAAAAAGAACCATATAGAATACGGAAAATAAAATTGCCCATGATATAGAATAGATAGTAGTGGTGAATAAGTTCTCTATATGAATACTGAAGGTTCCTTTACCATACAATTTACTGATATCTTCCGTTGTATTTTCTGTATAAACAGCCTGTCCTGCAGGATATGTACTTACAACTTTTTTAGCTTTATTATAAACAATAATATCTCCGTACCTAAACAATACCGGCATAGATTTCTTTATTGAAGAATAGAGCAGACTATCGGTTTTCAGATCCGGAAGATTAAACTTTTTTATCTTCTCAGGAGTTTTCAAATTACTGGATTCTAAAACGATAACCTCTGCATTCTTATTTGTTTTATAGCTCTCCTTTATAGAGCCATCCTGCTTCCCAAGAGCAGATTTAACCTCTGGATTTTTAGCAAGTTCACCCATCAGTTTATTAAGTAGAATTTGTTGCATTTCTACTTTTGTCTGATCCAGCAACTCTTTCTTCTTGGACTGAAAAGTATTCCATAGCCAATATCCCTGAAAGATAAAAACAACAACTACAGTTAATATTAAAAGCGGTTTCCCGAAACGAATAAAAAAGTTATACATGCAATTTGTATTTCTATGCATCGAAATTACATATTATGAGTTGTAATAAAATAATCTGATAACACTATTTAACACTAGATAACGATTTGATAACTAAGATATTTTTCTTTTTAGTGAAAATTTGTACCAGAAAAAAAATTATGAAAACAAAACCCAAAAAAGTACATCTTTTACTAGCCCTCTTATCTGTTATTTGTCTTTATGCACAACAGATTAATCTACCTTTTAAATTGTCAAAAGACAATAGATCCATCTTTATAAAACTACCTGTGGAAAATCAAAAAGACAGCTTGCTTTTCTTTTTTGATACAGGAGCAGGAACTACACTTTTAGATAAAAAAATAGCACAAAAACTTAATCTTAAAGCCAAATATAAAACAGAAATAAGAGGAGCAGGAGGTAAAAAGCTCTATGATGTATTGACTAACCAAAAAATATTCTTAGATCGAAGCCACTATATAGACAGCACAAATATTGTTTTAGATGACCTATCCAGACTTAACGCGTTATTCGAACAGAAATTTGACGGGATAATAGGTGCTTCAATTTTGAAAAAATATCTCACTAAAATTGATTTTGAAACACATACCATAAGTTTATATAAGTTCGATAATTTTTCCGATTATACGGGTTATCAGAAGCTGCCTTTTGAATTTTACTCGGGTATTCCAAAGTTACCCATTACGTTTGAACTGAAAAATAAAGAGAAATTTTCCGGTGACATTTTATTTGATAGTGGAGCAGGACTAAGTCTTTTAGTAAATTCTCCTTATAAAGAAAAAAATAAATTATTAAATAAAATTGATGAAAAAATAACACTTATCAGCAATAACCTAAGCAATAAGACCAATTACGAAAAGGGGCTTATTAAAAGTATTACACTAGGCAATACAAGATTTGAAAATAAGAATTTAGATATTTCTTTGGCTTCAGACAAAGAAGGTGTCAGCTCTGCGGAGGATATCCTTGGCATTCTGGGTAGCGAAATCATTTACAGATTTAATATTATACTCGATTATAAAAACAAGAATATTTATTTAAAACCTAATTATCTTTTTCATGAAAATTTTGAAGAATTGGTTAGTCCTATATCTTTAAAATATAGCGATGACAGGAAAGAAATTATAATATCAAATGTTTTACAAAATACTGATGCCTATAAAAAGGGACTTAGGGAAGGTCAACGGATTATATCTATTAATAATATTCAGAATAAAGATATCCATTTTTATAGTCAGGTTCTAAAACGAAAAAACAAAAAGATCCTTATTAAATATATAGATAATGACAACAAAGTTAAATCAGTAAAATTTAAATTGAAAAAGCTGCTTTAAAAAGTTTCTTCAGTTAATATAAATAACCCCAACAAACATTCCCATTAACATTTATATTTCAAAACAAATAGCAGCCTTAAAAGCTGCTATTTGCATTTAAACAGAAATTATATGAATAAAGGAACTAATTCTTTTTATTAATTTTATCATATGAAAATAGAACACATTGCCCTATGGGTAGAAGATTTAGAAACCATTAGATCTTTTTATGAAAAATATTTCAGTGCTGTTTCTAACGAAAAATATATCAATCCTGTAAAACAATTCCAATCCTATTTTTTAAGCTTTCCGCACGGAGACTGCAGAATAGAACTGATGCAGAGACCTGATATTATCAAGTCTACACATGATTATGAGAAACAAACTATGGGAATTATTCATTTTGCTATTAGCCTTGGAAGCAGAGAAAAAGTAGATAAGCTAACCCAACAGCTTGAGGCGGACGGATATGCTATCGCTGGTTTTCCCAGACTTACAGGCGATGGATATTACGAAAGTGTAGTCCTTGACCCGGAAAAAAATATTATAGAAATCACCGAATAATTTAAAAGCCGACAGACTACACCATAATTATTTTTTTATAGCAATTTTAATCAGAAGATCCAGTTTCTTTTTATATTCCTGAGATATAATACCTGATTGTCCTTCTTCATAAAGGCCGCTTCTGGCAATAGGCACACTAAAAGGCAGTGTCCATGCTCTTAATGACTTTGCAATAGCATCCATAGCATTAATTCCCTGCATGGCCTGCACACCATCTGCCCAGCAAACCAGTCCTACTTTTCTATCTGTAAGATAAGGTTCTGCATTTTTAGCACTTACTTCAAGCCAGTCAAGACAGTTTTTCATAACTCCCGGAATGCTTCCATGATAAAGAGGAGCAAGCCAGAAATGAACATCTGCCTCCAGAAACAATGCATTCATAACTTCTACACCATGAGGTACATTTTTCAATGTTGTATCATATAATGGTATTCCGCTGTCTGCAAGATTGAATATTTTGCTTTCCACACCAGATTCTTTCAGTTTTCCCGAAATATAATCCGAAAGTGCTCCGGAGGTAGACAAAGGATTTCTTTCCAGCGCTCCGTTGAATATTATTGCTTTCATTAGTATATAATATATTCTGATATTCTTCTGAATATCGGCTTTTTAGTTTTTAAAAATTACTTTAGGCATTCCTATTTCACCATACATCAGCGCTTTTACCAAAGGCTTCAGGCGACTCGTAGCCAGCATATAAAGTGCAGGCGGTATATCCGGTCTTGCCCTCACCACCACTTTATGTCCGGTGAAAGAAGATACATCGGCCTTTAGCAGATTATCCTTCCATAAATCCTCTTCAACGGAAGTTATATCCTTAAAATCAAAATAAGCAGCATTGCCATGAAATTTTTCAGCCAGTACCATGTAAACCCAAGGCGGGATAATAGCATCTGCTGAGCAAACTATAGCTACAGCCTTCCCTTTGAAGTAAGTAAAATCAATCTGAGATATCGAGCTTCTGAATTCTTTTTCTTTCACGATCATCTCCATGTAAAGATAATCTTTAATATCGAATTCAATGATCTCGATATCCGGCTTATAATCAATTAAATCAAATGCTATGATTCCTGATGCCTCAACCTTGTTTATAAAAATATTCCCTGTCATTACAAAATTCTACAGATAACGCTAATTGTTTCGCACAATGCTGCTTTTGTGCTATTTAATTTCTGCAAGCGCAGCTTCGTAGTTTTCTTCCACAACCTCCCAATTCAGGACAGACCAGAAAGCATCCAGATAGTCAGCTCTCTTATTCTGATATTTAAGATAATAAGCATGCTCCCAAACATCTACTCCCAGAATAGGAAATCCTCTGCTTACCAATTGTGTATCCATTAGTGGATTATCCTGGTTAGCCGTTCCTGTAATTCCTAAAGAACCGTTATACTTTACAA
The DNA here is from genome assembly GCF_002024805.1 of Elizabethkingia bruuniana. Classification (NCBI taxonomy): domain Bacteria; kingdom Pseudomonadati; phylum Bacteroidota; class Flavobacteriia; order Flavobacteriales; family Weeksellaceae; genus Elizabethkingia; species Elizabethkingia bruuniana. The sequence continues at coordinate 1,427,283 of NZ_CP014337.1, read as the reverse complement.
ATAACCATGACCAACCGGAACCAAATTGTCCCAAACCAACTCTTTTTATTTCCTCTTTCAGAGCATCCATGCTGCCAAAAGTCAATTTAATTGCTTCTGCCAATTTGCCTGTAGGCTCAGTTTTAGGAGTTGGAGATAGTATACTCCAGAACAAAAGATGGTTATAATGTCCGCCGCCATTATTTCTTGCAGCAGGACTGTATTTACTTATTTCCGGTAAAATTTCTTTCAGACTTTTTCCTTCTGCATCACTACCTTCAAGAGCTTTGTTCAGATTGTCTACATAAGCCTGATGGTGACGCTGATGATGAATTTTCATTGTTTCGCTGTCAAAGTGAGGCTCTAAAGCATCATATGCATATGGAAGTTCTGGTAACTGAAATGTACTCATAACGTTGTTTTTTATTGTTATTAATCTGTGGCAAAGTAAAAGAAGAAAAACAATAAAACAACTAAAAAGTTGTTTTATTAAATAAAATGAAATAATTTAAAATATCTATCAATAACTGGTATCAGATATAAAAGCTAATAAATAGAAACTACTAACTTTGTAACAGATAAAAATAAAACAACTAATTGTTGCTAAATGAAAAAAAATCCAACAGATAAAATATTAATGCTTCTGAAGATGAGAGGAGAGGCAACTGCTCTTGTTATTGCAGAAGAATTAGACATAACAAAAGAAGGGGCCAGAAAACATCTTCTTAATTTGTCTGCAGACGGACTTGTAGAAGCAAATGTGCAAAGTGGAGGAGTAGGCCGACCTTCTGTCAGCTATTCTCTCACTGAAAAGGGAATTGCCAAATTTCCGGACAGCCATGCAGATATTACAGTACAGCTGCTAAAATCAGTAAAAAACCTGTTAGGAGAAAATGCATTAAATCTGCTTATTGGAGACAGAGAGGCAATTGTTTACCAAAAGTATGATAAAGCTTTAAATGGAGCAGAGACACTGGATCAGAAATTAAAAATACTGAGCCGGAAACGTTCTGAAGAAGGTTATATGGCAGAATGGAAAAAAGATGAAGACACTTATTATCTTATAGAAAATCATTGCCCCATCTGTGCTGCCGCAACAGAATGCCAGGGTTTTTGCCGATCGGAACTTAACAACTTCAGACAGCTGCTTGGTCCTGAATATAATATAGAAAGAACAGAATATATATTAGACAGCGGCAAACGCTGTACTTATAAAATCGAGAAAATATAAACAACAAAATAAATCCGATGATAATCTCTGAACTTATTTTACAGACCCATAATTTAGTTGAAACAGAAAGATTTTATTCCGAAAAACTTCAGCTGGAGATTATTGCAAAAACAGAACTTTCAGTTTCGTTTCGTACGGGTGACTCAGTTCTCACTTTTGAAAAAAATGACCGCGAGGGAGATTTCAAATATCATTTCGCCTTTAATATTCCTGCTAATCAACCTGAAGAAGCAATTATATGGGCCTATAATAGAATTGAGCTCATTAGAAATCCGGAGACTCATCTTATTACAAATTTCGATAACTGGAGAGCACAGGCAGTTTATTTCTATGACAACAACGGAAATCTTGTTGAATTTATAGGCCGGACAGATCTTAATAATAATTCCGATGCCGAATTTTCATCTAAAAGTATACTAAACATCAGTGAGATCGGAATAGTTACAGATCATCCGCTAAATTTAGCCCAACAGATTACTCAACAAACAGGAATTGATTATTTTGTTAAAGGCCCGAAAACAGAAGAATTTGTAGTATTAGGAAATGATAATGGTTTACTTATTATTGTAGACCCGAATAGAAATTGGTATCCAACAGAAAATAAAGCAGAGAAACACAAAGTAAAAGCCCGTATTATAACAGGTGAAACTGAGCTAAGTTTTGATTTCAATTAATACTATAAAGCATTATAAATCATAAAATTACTCTTGTAGTAATTTTACTACAATTTTAGAAATAAACAAAAACTCTCGTTATTGTTTGAAAAAGGTCATATAAATTTGGTGTACCAAGAATAAGGAAACACTAAAATATTTTTAACAATTAAATTCTTAGAAATCATGGCTGCAAACAATTCAAGAGCTATCTTAAAATTCAACAACGGTACTGACCAAAAAGTATTAAAACTTAACTACAGCGTAGCACGTTCTACTGACGTTTCAGGTAGAGTTGCTTCTGATCCTTCTAACGCGATTATCAAAATCACTGTAGAAGCAACTGAAAAATCTGACATCATCGAATCTTTATTGAATGGTAAATACAAACCAACTACAGGTGAGGTTACATTCAACAAATCTCATGAGGAAGGAACTCTTATCAAACTTAACTGGGAAAACGGATATGTAATCCAGCACGAAGTTGACTTTGATGCTATCGACAGCAACAACATGTTGGTGAGCTTCGTTATCAGCGCTGAAAAAATCACTTATGGTGGTGGTGCTTACGATGGTATCTGGCCAGGTAACTAAAATATAAATTCTGATATGAATTTTTAACTAATAGCGCATTGTTAGCAGTGCGCTATTTTGCCTTTTTTTATTTGAGTAAGAAAAATAACGCTTTAGACGTTATATATACAAGGAGATAATTTTTATCCTGATTTACACCTACTTAATACAAACACCAAATGATACAATCATGTTTAAGGAAGAAAATAATAAAAAGAATATTATATCATCTAATAGCTCAAAGGGAAAAGGAATTAATCCGGATTCTTTAAAAGATGGCGTTGGAAAAGAAATAGCTGAAAAAGCTGGTGAGCAATTATCACAAATAAATTCCAAAGTTGGAAAAACGTTAGGTAAAGCCGCCAATGGAATCTCTGAAGCAGGTAATTACGCTAAAATGCGTGGCTCCAAAACAGCCTTGCTAGGGGAACAAACCGATAACTTATGGGGAAAACAACCCACATCAAAAATTCATAATGTAGAAGCTTTTCCCCAAAGTGCTATACAGGGAATTAACCGGGTCGTAAAGCTACTCGTTGTAATCAATGGTGAAGTTATCCAGAATTTTAAACATTTCAAACTCACCCAAAGTGCTTCCAAGCACCATACTTTCAGTCTTATGCTTCCTCATGATGCAGTGCAGGAGGCAGAAAGCTATCAACTGGAATTTGTCCAAAAATTTTTAGGAAAACGTCTTACAGTAGTTTTCAGGTACAAAGATGTTGAAGACGGACCAGAAAGAACATTCGTAGGAGTTATCACAGAAGTAGGATTCAGTCAGGAAAAAGGCAGCCTTGGAGATATTGTAGTAGAGGGATCCAGTCCAACAGCTTTACTGGATGCAGCTCCACATACCCAAAGTTTTGGTGGTCCACAACCTATAAGCCTTAATAGTATTGCAGATTATGTTATAAAGCAAGGAATCAATCCGGGGCTTTATGATTTTCGTATCGCTGCAAAATATGGAAATCTGGATTATAGCGCACAATACGAAGAAACACATTATAACTATTTATCCCGTATGGCGGAGGCCCATGGAGAACAGTTTTTTTATGATGGGGAAGTACTGCATTTTGGTGAACTCCCACCACAGGAAAAACCTATTACTCTAAAATACGGTAGCAATATAAACGATATAAAAATAAAAATGAGGGCTCAGCATGTAAATCCTTCATTTTATGGATATAACAGCAGCAAAAATGAAAAATTAACTACCGGAAAATCGGTAATAGATCATAAATCTGACATTGCTAAACGCGCCTATAATATTTCCGAACAAACCTTTACAACACCAGCATTAAGGCTGGCGCCTATAAAAGCATCTACCTCTATGGATATCAATGCTTCCCAGAAAGGCACAGCAGGAAGCAAAGCAGTAGATGTATTCATAACATCCGGAACAACGACAGTTCCATTTCTCTATCCTGGCTGTATTGCCAATATAGAAATGAGAAAATCCGGAAAAACTGAAACTTCTTATTTTACCAAGCTAATGATCACTGAGGTCTCACATGAAGTAGATGCCAGAGGTTATTACAATGGTTATTTCGAAGCTATTGCTGCAGATACAGGTTTTATTCCAAGACCTGAATTTAAAATGCCAAAATCTGAGGCGCAGGTCGCAAAAGTAATTTCCAATACCGATCCTCTGAATCAGGGGCGGGTGCAGGTGCAATTCGATTGGCAGGAGGGAAGTGATACAACAAACTGGATCAGAGTAATGACGCCAGATGCAGGAGGAAGTGATAAAGTAAGCAAAAACAGAGGCTTCATGTCTATCCCTGAAGTTGGAGACCAGGTAATGATAGGTTTCCAGCATCAATTACCCGACAGACCTTTTGTAATGGGATCTATGTTCCACGGTCAAGTTGGCGGTGGCGGCGGTCAGGGAAATAATGTTAAAAGTTTGAGTAGTAAAAGTGGCAATAAGCTAGAGCTGCACGATGGGGAAGGTTCTGTATTCCTAACCGATAAAGGTGGTGCAAATATGAAATTCGATGGGGCCGGAAATGCAACAACTAATACCAATACCAATCATACCGTAAATGCAGGCAGCAATAGTGTTATTAACGCTGGTGCTGCAAGTGCAATTAATGTAGGAGGTAAAGAAGGAGGAGGTGCAAACTCCATGTTGTCTATGAATAGCGCCGGAGAAATAACTCTAGAATGTGATACTACTATTACTATAAAAACGGGAAGCAGCTCCATTACCCTGACTACAGGTGGTGATATTACAATTGAAGGATTGAACATAAAAGTTATTGGAAGTGATACCACCGAACTAGGAAAGTCAGGAGCTAATCCGGGAATTAAAATAGATGCCGATATTAAAAGCAATGCTGCTAATATAAAATCTACATCTTCCGGCCCAACAAATATTACAGGAGCCGATGTAGAAATTAATAAAGGGTAATTATGCAAATTAATATCGAAAACAGAGGCGAATATCGGACATATGCTTTTATAAGAGAAGAACGCTATCAGTTTCAGGGTCTCCATAATGAAAATTATATTGAAGCTCAGCTAAAAGTAACCTTAGTCTCTTATGATAATAATATTCCAGTTTTTAGAGTTGAAATGCCCTTTTATAAGCAATCCAATAAAGACGGAATGTATAAATGGGTAGGAGATCTTTATGAGCTGAGAGAAAATATAATATGTACTCTAAATGAGGATGGACAATTAGGAAATATTCAGAACCTGGAAGATATCCAGGAAAAATGGAAAGAAATAAAGCCTAAGGTTGTTCTAAAACACCGAGACGAAAAATACAGAGATTTTTTTATAAAAGGAGTAGAAGAGCTTCTGCAAGACGGTGAGCGCCTTGCACATGCACTCCGCTTTACTATGCCTTATCAACTTCTTTTTCCTGGGATTCATTTTAAAGAATTTAAAAAAAATCAAATTACAAATGGCTATCGTGAGCTGCCCAATTTTATTGCAACGAAAAATGTACCCATAATCACGGAAGAGAAAATTTCAGAGCTAGAAAATGGGAAATATCAAATCGATGTAAAAGGAAACATTGATGAAAAAAATTTTGAGCAAGATAAAGTAACAGCGATGATACGTATTCTGAAAAACAGACCACGCGTACCAACTCTTTTAGAACTAAATTATATAGAGCGTTATCTTTTGGAAGAATGGCCCTGGTCCGAACAAAGTATGTGTATGTCTTTGGCTCAGATTCCCGGTACATTATACAGAGAGGAAAAAAATATTTTAAAAGCAATTACTCATGACAATTCAGCTAATTGATATTGTATTCCAAAATGACCGTTATTATCTACTTTTTGACGATAATAATGCTTTGGATATTAGTACAAATACAAATGAGTGGTATGTTTTTGCTGATGATGAATACCTATGTAACATAAGTGAGTGCAATATTTCTGAAGCTTTAAAAATTCCGGGCAAAATTATTTTGGAAACCAAAATAAATCTGAACAAACTGGAAAACCGTTTCAGAAAAATGAAAAGTGTGAAAATAACCTCAGACAAAATTAACACCTAAAACAATCGCATTATGGCAAAAAAATATGTACCCGAAGGTGCTTTTTTAGCATGCGACAAAGGAACCAGCCCTTCAACTCTGAGGGTAAGCAACAATAAAAACACAACAATATATGGAGTACCCATGGCTTCGGAACTGGATTTCATTCCTTTCTTTAATATCAAGCCAATGGGACTTTGTACCAACCCTCTAAAATGGGCAACAGGAGTCTCATGTCTTCCAACAATTGTTACCGGCTGGCAGCAACCAAAAGACGGGGTAAAAATAAATGGAAGCAGAATGCTCTTGGAAGATTCCTTTTGTGATTGTATTTTTGGAGGAAAGATTAATATATTTTTTGATCGATCTGCAGCCGTACAATTTGGTGTAGGTGAGGGCAAAATGCCAACCGATTATATAAAGGAAGGTTTTGACTGGCTTGCGGAGCAGGAAAAACAAAATAGAAAAGCAAGAGATCAGTTTTTACCAGACTGGATGAAGCCAGTAACCGGTGCTGTAGATTGGTTTAATGATTTAGGATCAGGCTTAGTTGAAGGAGCTGTAAATGGCGTTGTTGGTTTAGGAGAAACTATTTATCAGGTTGGTCAGGATCCTATAGGAACTGGCGAGGCCTTATGGAAAATGGGATCGGATGCCGTAGACTGGGCTAGTAAAGGTGAAAACTGGACCAATATGGCAAATGATTCCTGGAATTGGGCCAGCAATGGTGATAATTGGGGAAAAGCTATATCCGACGGAGCTCAATGGGTTCAGAAGAATCCAAGAGAATTAGGAAATGCTGTAGGTCAGTTTATTCCTGATGCTGCTGCAGCCGTTTATTCAGGAGGCTCCTCTCTTGGAGTTTCAGCTGCAAAAGTAGCAGGGAAAGAAGCTTTAGAAGTAGGTACCAAAACAGCACTGAAAGAGGGAGTAGAAGCTGCCGCTAAAAAGGGAGCTAAAGAAGCTGTAGAAGAAGGCACAGAAAAAGCAGCTAAAGAGGGGCTTGAAGCTGCCAGCAAAAGAACAACAGCAGAAGTTATGGAACAACTCGCAAAGCATGATGGTGGAGACATTGCTAAGGTTGTTACGAAGCCTGCTCCGAAAAAAGCAAACCCTCCTTTCAAAATTAGTGATAAACACGCTGGTGATGTGAAACTTGAAGCTGAGTTTAAAAAACAACTACAAGATCAGCAAGATGCAATCAATAAAATGAAAACTAGAGATTGGTTGCAGAATCGAGAAGATTTTGTCAAAAGAGATAAAAAGGATTATGCAAAAAGGGCAAAAGAAGCGCGGGATAATTACAGACAACAAGAAATAGCAAAGAGAATAGAAGATAATATTGTTAACAAAAAAATGTCTCCTCAAGCAGCTGAAGAGGCAGCAAAAGAATCAATGAAAGGACAGGCCGCCCTACATAATCCCGATGGAATAGCTGGAGGGAAGGTAGATCAAATTACCGGAATGGGAGATGGCCGAGTAAATTCATCCATTGGTAGTCAATGGGATAAAGGCAGAGCAAAATCTATAGAAGACCAATTAAAAAAAGAATTTGGTATACCACCAAAAAAAATCAGTGATATTCCCGATGATGAAATAATGAATGTAGATTTATTTTAACTTTAAATAAAAAAATATAAAATGGAAAGATTAACATTTGAAGAAAAAAACATAAATAATTACAAAAAACAAAGCGATGTATCTTCTGGTATCATAAATAAATTTACGGATATCCTTCCAAATGAATTGATAAATATCTGGAAGACTATGGGATTTGGTATTTATGAAGATGGTTTTCTTCAATTGATAAATCCTGATGAGTTCGAGTTTGTATTCGATTATATTGATAAGCTTTTAGAGCCATCGATTGTTTTTGGATACACTGCACTTGGGGATTTATTAATATGGGAGGGAAATAAAAACTGGACTATCTCTGAAGATGAAGGGAATAGAGTGAAAATAATAAATATTAGAAAGTGCCAGAGCCGTGCATTAAATTCAATGCAAGGAACTTTAGATGTCTTTTTTGATGAATATTTTATAGGCCATAAAGACTACTTTGATTCCAAAGCATTTTTAGAAATTAAAGGAAAAATGCCAAAATTAGAATATGGTCAATGTTACGGTTATGTTCCAGCATTATCTTTAGGTGGGAAAGCTTCAAATAATAACTTACAGATTGTAGATGTAAAATCGTATATAGAGGTGATTGGTCAGTCTGTAGGTAAGATTATTGACTTAGGTTAGTATCTGTAACTTACAAACCATTAAAAGCATCTTGTTGTCCAGTTTTTAAAAACTAAAAATATGACAGTTGACGAGATTTATTTATTAATAGCTCAAAATATTGCAAACAGTATCCAAAGTGAGGACTGGAGCAAAGTTACTCTAAATATTCAGGGAGATGACACCTATGTTGACACAACAGGTGAGTATTTAGATTCCAATAATACTGCCCAATCATTGGATGTACATAATTTCGATGCAGATGTTGATTTTGCAATAATGGAACTCCATGAGATCACTACAGAAGGAGGTAATAACAAATGGGATAAAGCTATTTTCACATTAACATCAGACGGAGATTTTGATATGGAGTTTATTTGGGATCAGGAATTACAAAATGAAATTGATCGACTTTCTAAAGAATAACAAACATTTATTACAATCGAAAATAATCTAAACCAAATATTATCCTCCACAATAGATAATATACCAACAGACCAATGGGATAACTTTTCTCTTAATATTTGCGCATTAAATAAAATGATTGCTATAAAAGCATTTTATGAGGCAGAAGGAAAGTTTATATCTTTTGACCCGGAGGAAAATGGAAATGATATTACGATGAAAATTAAGACTTTGAGAGAAGAAATGTATAAAACATCACCTAATAAGGGAGCTTGGTATATGGCTATGTTTACAGTTATGAATGATGGTCATTTTGATTCTTCTTTCGATTATGACAATAAACCTGAATTCAAATATGAACCGAGTAAAGACAAATTTTTAGATGATCTAAATGTATTTCCAAGACAGGAAGAATTAACACCTGACTGGCTGAAGGAAATAGTTAAGTCTTAGATCTAAGCAACTCATATTCATTCATTAATAAAATAAAACCTTCTGGAATCAGGAGGTTTTACTTTTCACTCTTAAACCCAGGAATTCGGCAATCGGCTTATCAGAAGCCGTATCCTAAAATTTCGGTTGTCAATAATAGAAGATTAACCACTTTTTCTTCTTATTTTCGTTTCATAAGCCAATTTATAAGATTCGGGAGCTCATAATGACGATTGGGTTATCAATCGTTCAAAAACTATCCAAAAATCACGAAATTTGTTGCTGAAAATTATGTTTAAAAGTCTCTGAAGAGTTGAGGCATCTGAAGTATGAAAAGAACAAACGAAGTCTTTTTTAAAAACCACTGGAAACGGGTATTAATTATCCTGCCGGCATTTGTAATATTGTACCTGATTGGTTACATTATGGATCCCTTTTCGGAATATGCCAGAACATTTTTTCACAGGGATATATCAGAGATATTAACAGACTTTGGTATTACATTAATCTTCTGTACGATTGTCTGTGAAATCAGTATCCTGATTAGCAACTGGCTGGATCACAAATTACCATGGATAGAGCATTCGAGAAAAAGATTTGTAATAGAAACCCTGCTGAACTTTGTCGCTGTACTTGGTATATTATTTATAATTTTCTCAATTTATTCTTACTATGTACTGGAAGCTGGCATGCATTCAGTTCTTACTGATTCCAAATACATACAGGAGACCAGAGAAATTATGCAGCAATTTCTCATTACACTAATGGTGACATTCTTAGTAATGGTGATCAATACCGGAAACAGTATTTTATTGAAATGGAAAAATACCGCTGTAAGAGCAGCAGAATCTGACAGAATAGCAATGGAAGCGGAACTGCAATCTTTAAAATTACAGCTGGATCCTCATTTCGTATTCAACAATTTAAGCGTTCTGTCCGAACTGATTCTGAGAGATCAACAATTGGGCTATGAATATGCTGAAAATTTCACGAAGATCTACCGGTACATGCTCGTAAATTCAAAGAAAAATGTTATACATCTGGAGGAAGAAATAAAATTTCTGAATGCCTATATTTTTCTGTTAAAGCAACGGGTAGGTGAGGGCCTGATATTCGAAATTGATATAGACCGCAAGCAGTATTTAAACAGCCTTCCGCCACTAACGCTGCAATTACTGGTAGAAAATGCTATGAAGCATAATAAAACTTCCAAAATTAATCCTTTGCATTTAAGAATTTATAGTAACAGCGAACATAGCATTGTTATTGAAAACAATTTCAACCCGCTGGAAACCAATACTCCTTCCTCTGGAATCGGATTGGAAAATATAGCCCGAAGATACCGTTTGCTGGGTGCTGTAAAGCCTGAAATTTTTCAGGATGATAAAATATTTAAAGTAACTGTTCCTTTAATCGAATTAAAATAATAAGTATATGAATATTTTAATTATAGAAGACGAAAGACCTAATGCTGAAAGGCTGAGAAGATTAATCCAGGGGATAAAACCACAGGCTAATATACTGAGTGTGCTGGAAAGCGTTAGCGAAAGTGTTGAATGGCTGGAAACCCATGAAAGGCCAGATCTTATTATGATGGATATTAAGCTTTCAGATGGACTAAGCTTCGAAATTTTTGATAAAACCCAGCTGGTAGATATTCCTATTATCTTCACAACAGCTTATGATGAATATGCTATAAAGGCCTTCAAGCAATATAGTATAGATTATTTACTAAAACCTGTTGATAAAGACGAACTGGCTATGGCTTTCGAAAAGTATGACCAGCTTGATATCATGGTGAATAAAGCAACTAATCCTTCTATTGAAAAATTGCTGGATGAGTTTCGTCCTAAAAATTTCCGGACACGCTTTCTATTGTCATACAGGGATGGTTTCAAAACTGTAATGGTGAGTGATGTGCTTTATTTCTATTCGGAACAGAAGATAACCAAGGCCAGACTTGCAGACGGGACAGACGAAATTATTCCACATACAATGGATGAACTGGAGCAACAACTTGACCCCAAGTTATTCTTCCGGGCTAACAGACAGTTTATTATTTGTATAAATGCTGTTGAACATGTTTATAATTACTTTAATAATAAACTTAAAGTGGCTATGAGAAAGAATACTGATGTAGAAATTATTGTAAGTAGAGATAAAGCTCCCTTACTTAAAAACTGGATGGGATATTAATAATAATACGAGTATATACTTAAATAATAAAACCGCTGCCTGATAAGCAACGGTTTATATTTTTGATATAAACACATGTATTTAGAGCACCAGCTCTGTAATAGACGCATCATTCAACAGAACTTTTGAGCAAACCTTATGATTTTTCGCGGCTCCCTGCACCCGCCAGGTTACTGTAAACAAATCTCCTTGTTTGATCTGCTTACCCAACATTGGTCTTAGATGGTGTTCACGGAAAATAGCTTCGTACCTTTCTATTGCTTCATCATTATAAGGAATTGTAATCCGGTATGTATGGAGCGAACTTATTTTATCTATTATATTCTGAACATACTTTAAGCTTATCAGTAGTATAACAACTACAGCCATTCCATATCCTGCTTCAGTATAATATCCTGCACCTATTGTCATACCAAGAGCTGCGCAAATCCAAATGGTAACAGCAGTTGTAAGTCCGGACACTCTGTTTTCTTCTTTAAAAATGACACCTGCACCCACAAAGCCTATTCCGGTAATAATATTAGCAGCAATACGATCCGGGCTTCCCGGAGCACCAAGACTTCTGGACAACATTGTAAACATACACGACCCTAGTGTTACAAGAATCATTGTACGAAGACCTGCCGCTTTCAGCTGATATTCTCTTTCTATTCCGATAATACCACCCACAAATACGGAGGCTATTATTAACAGAATTTCGTAATCAATTTCCATGAATTATTTTTTCTTTAAAATTAATAAATAGATTTTCAGATGTAGAATATATGTTACAAATTATTTATTCCCGTCAGGAATAGCAATCCCGGATATAGAATAAATATCCGGGATCTTTTTAATTATTTTTTTGATTTAAAAAATCGGCCAACTGCTTTTTTTATATTTTCCCAATATTCTTTTCCTAATAAAGCTATTGCAATAACAAATATTATTTCTCCAATAACAACCAATGCTGAGATGATCCATGCTTTATGCGGAATATCCATAAATGGTAATATCGGAACTGCCATCCAATACAACAATACAAAGCCTAACAGGATTAAACCGGTTTTCTTTCTTATATTTTGATTTGTCATACGTCAACAGGTATCGATAATAACGGGATATTGCTACCCGAAGCCATAATACTGGTTTTACTTCTGTGTATAACCGATTCCCAAAAACCATATTTATGAGGTACCATCACAAGCAAATCTGCCTGTGTATTCTCTATTTCATCTTTTATAGCAGCTACTACATTATCGGAAAGTACATTTTTATAATAATGACTGATACCCGCCAGTCCGTTATCCATATTGAGCTTTCGTTCCTTTACAGCATCATCTGTCTGTAGCTTTTTTAAGACAGACTCAACTGTGAATATTTCTATCTGAGCTCCAAATACAGAAGCAAAATCACGAAGTTTATCAGGAAATTCTCCAGATATATCTTTATCAAAATCACATGCATAAAGTATATTATTCACCGGTGTATAATGCAGATTTTCAGGAACTGCCAATACAGGAATCTTCAGACGATGAATAACCTTAGTTGTTGTATTTCCCATTAGCTGCTGTTCAAGGCTTTTATCACTCATACCCATTACCAGGATATCTGCCTTCCAGGTTTCAGCACATGCAGAAAGTTCTGTATAGATATCACCAGATGCAAAGTGCCGGATTACTTTAATACCAAAGGTCTGGGATAGGGCATAAGCACTATCTTCAAAATTGTCTTTGGCTTTCTGAAATATATTATCCATAGACTCTACGGAAAGTCTTGCATTTAAAGCATGGATAGATATATTATGCAAATGAAATAGGACAAGCTCTATATTATGCTTGGCGGCGGCTTCAGCAGCATAGAGCATAGCATTTTGCCCTGCTGCTGAATAATCTGTTGCTACAATTATTCTGTTCATATCAAAAAATGTTTGTATTAATATACGAAATCCCCGGCAGAACTAGCCGGCCAGGGATCTCTATCTATGGAATTTCAATTACTTACCAATTGGAATGGCATATCCCAGAGAAAATATAAATCCACGGTTTTTAATGCTTTCTCCTTTTACATCAGAGATATTGCTTAGCCCTAGATTGTATCGTCCGTCTACAATTAGTTTACCTGGTCCTGCCGGTATTGCGGCTCCCAATCCCATTTGCAACCCAAAGTCAACACTTTTTGTTTTACCCAAAGCTTCCTTTACTTTATTACTCTGTCCCAAACGGAAACCAATAGAAGGCCCTGCATTTACATATACCGGTCCAAAGCTGTATTTTAATAATACCGGTATTTCCAGATAATTCAGGTTGTAGTTTGTCTTGCTGGCTCCTGCAGGCTTAAATGCAACTCCTTTTTGTATATAGTTAAGTTCCGGCTGAATAGAAAAACCATCTTTTCCTATAGGAATATTAACACCTAAACCTGCCTGAAAACCTACTTTAGATTTTTCACCACCAATACTTTTTATGGATTGTGTCGCTACATTAATACCAGCTTTAGGAATTAATTCAATACTTTGTGCACTTACACTAATTGCCCCAATTCCAAATGTGAATGCTACCGCTAATAATACTTTTTTCATTGTTTCTAATTTTTTCTTGATTAAAACTGAAGCAAATCTACATTCGATGGTAATGGAAAATATCTGTTATTTTACCGAAACGGAAATAGTTACTTCCCAAACGTAATCCTGTACAACTGAAGCGTAACATCGTATATCAGACAATGAAATTCGTAAACACTACACGCTGAAATACAACCATTTAAAGCGAAAAATCCAGTACTAACAGATAATAAAAACAGCTGCTAATCTTTTCGGTCGGGTCTCTTTACATTTCAGAGGCCAATATTTCCGTTTCAGTCAGATAATCGAATCCGTGCTTTTAAATGATAGCTTCCTTTGCAGCAAATTAAATGTCAGAGATATGATTACAAAAATGAGAAAACCAAGCTCTTTAATATTGGCTGTAGCAGCAGCGATGTTTCTTTCATCGTGCGGACAGAGTAGTCCCGGTTCTGCAGCCGGAGAATTACCTGCACCGGAAACAGACTTTGTTACCCTTATTCAGGGAACAGGGGATACACAAAAAGAATACCCTGGTAATATTGAGGGTATTGTAAATGTTGACGTAAAGCCTCAGGTAACCGGATATTTACAGGCTGTATTAGTAAAAGAAGGGCAGTATGTACAAAAAGGACAGCCTTTATTCAGAATAATGCCGGATGTCTATAATGAACAGGTAAAAAATAGTGATGCCGGATTAAAATCCGCGCTTGCAGCTCAGGCAACAGCCAGACTGGAAGTTGAAAAACTACGTCCTCTTGTAGACGGGAAAGTGGTTTCCGATATGCAGCTAAAAACAGCTCAGGCCAATTATAATGCAGCTACAGCTCAGGTAGAACAGGCAAAAGCAGCATTGGGATCTTCAAAGATCAATGCTAATTTCACACTTATAAAGGCACCTGTAAGCGGTTATATCGGTCGCATTCCTAATCGTACAGGTACATTGGTATCACCTGCAGATACAGTAGCACTGACAACACTTTCAGACATCAGTACAGTACAGGTTTATTTCTCAATAAGCGAAGCTAATTATATCACTTACAGCAAAGAAGGAATTTTATCAGGAGATTCAGCTAATATCCAGCTGATCCTTGCAGACGGATCGGTATACAACCAAAAAGGCAGAGTAGAAGCGGGTAGTGGTAATATAGATAAAGTAACAGGGAGTATTACCATGAAAGCTGTTTTCCCTAATCCTGATAAACTACTGCGTTCCGGTGGTGCCGGAAAAATTGTGATCGGCAGAACGGTAGACAATATTGTAGAGCTTCCGATAACAAGTGTAAAAGACATTCAGGATAAATTCTTTGTATTCAAGCTTGCTGACAGTAGCAAAGTTGCAATGGTACCCATCCAGATCGACGGAAAAACCAAGGATACTTATTATGTAAAATCGGGAGTAAAAGCAGGGGACAAAATTGCACTAAACAGAATCGATATGCTACAGGACGGGATGAAGGTACAGCCAAAGAAAGCACCTGCAAAATAACCCGCAGAGAATAATTACATATTAAAAACGAAATTATGTTAAAAAAAATTATAGACCGTCCGGTCTTTGCAACAGTAATATCGGTAGTTATTGTAGTACTGGGGATTATAGGCCTTAGCAGACTCGCAATTACCCGATTCCCGGATATCGCGCCACCTACTGTTATGGTAAGAGGTTCTTATCCCGGAGGAAACGGACAAACCGTTATACGCTCGGTTGTTACTCCTTTGGAAGAGCAGATAAATGGTGTAGAAAATATGGAATATATGAAATCTACCGCCAGTAATGATGGTTCATTTTCTATTTCTATTATATTCAAGCAAGGTGTAGATCCCGATCAGGCAGCTGTAAATGTACAAAACAGAGTTCAGCAGGCTACACCTATATTACCTCAGGAAGTACTAAGAAACGGAATCACAACTTCCAAACAGCAGAACAGTATGATTATGGTATTCAACCTGTATACTGATGATAATAGTAAATACGATGAAACTTTCCTGCAGAACTATGCTAATATCAATCTTTTACCACAGGTAAAAAGAATTAAAGGTGTTGGACAAGCTCAGATTTTCGGGATCAAAGATTATTCAATGCGTATATGGCTGGATCCTCAAAAAATGGCGGCTCAGGGTCTTGACCCTGCAGATGTTACCAATGCAATTGCCAATCAAAGCTTAGAAGCTGCTCCGGGAAAACTTGGACAGGAATCAGATGCCACTTTAGAGTATGTCATCCGCTATAAAGGAAAAAAGAATCAGCCTGAGCAATATGAAAATATTATTGTAAAAAATGAAGGAACAAATATTGTCCGTCTTAAAGATATTTCCCGTGTAGAGTTTGGTTCCATTAACTATAGCGGTAACAACACTACCAACGAGAAGAATGCAGTAACCATTGCTATTATGCAAACTTCGGGGTCGAATGCAAACGATATTGAAATTGGTGTAAACAAGTCTCTTGAACAATTATCAAAATCATTTCCTCCGGGTATTAAGTATTCCAAGGTTATTAGCTCAAAAGAAAGATTAGACGAGGCCATCAGTCAGGTAAAATCCACACTTCTTGAAGCCTTTGTACTGGTATTCATTATTGTATTCCTGTTTTTACAAGACTTACGTTCAACTATTATTCCTGCTATTGCCGTTCCGGTTGCTATTATTGGTACATTCTTCTTCCTTTTGGTATTAGGTTTTACCATTAATGTACTAACGCTCTTTGCACTGGTACTAGCCATTGGTATAGTCGTCGATGATGCTATTGTCGTCGTAGAAGCTGTACACAGCAAAATGGAAGGTTCTACTATGAGTGGTAAAGAAGCTACGCATAGCGCAATGGGTGAAATTACAAGTGCAGTAATTTCCATTACCCTGGTTATGGCTGCTGTATTTATTCCTATTGGCTTTATGACAGGTTCCGCTGGTATTTTCTACAAGCAATTTGCCTATACACTAGCTATTGCCATTATTATTTCGGCTGTGAATGCACTTACGCTAACGCCAGCATTGTGTGCATTGTTCCTAAAAAATCATAACACGGAAAGCGGACATACCCATGAGAAAAAAGGATTTGTGAAAAAATTCACCACTGCCTTCAATGCCGGATTCGAAAATATGACGGGTAAATATGTAAAAGGGATTAAATTTCTATTCAAAAGAAAACTTGTTGCCGGCGGACTTGTAGTAGGAGTTATTGCATTAGCTGGATTCCTTATGACAACTACACCAAAAAGTTTCGTTCCGATGGAAGATGATGGCCTGTTGATTTATTCATTAACAATGCCACCAGGAACCGGACTTACAAAGACAACTGAAGTAGCCAACAGAATTAACAAGATGCTGAAACAAAATGAGGCTATAAAAGAGAATACCTCTATTACAGGCTACAACCTTCTGAGCAGTAGTGCAGGCCCTGCATACGGAATGGGCTTTATTAAACTTAAACCTAAAAAGGAGAGAGGTGCTGTAAAAGATATTGAGTCTATCAATGCTATGATAAGCCAGCAAATGGCGGGTATAAAAGAAGGAAGTGTAATGGTATTCAGAATGCCACCAGTAGAAGGATACGGAGTAACAAATGATGCAGAAATTGTATTACAGGACCGTACAGGACGCGATCCTCAGGTATTGAAAGCTAAGGCTGATGAACTCATCGGACAGCTGATGCAGACACCGGGAGTAGCTTTTGCTTATACAACATTCAGAGCCGACTATCCTCAGCTGGAGCTGGAAGTAGATGAAGATAAAGCTAAACAAATGGGGGTTAGTGTTGCTGGTTTGCTAAATACAATCCAGGGGTATTTCTCCGGAGATCAGTCACAGAATTTCTCAAGATTTGGAAAATTCTACAGAGTGAACATTAAAGCAGACGGCGTATTCCGTATGGATGAAGCAGCTTTCAATAATATTTTTACCAAGAATTCGGCAGGGGAAATGGTACCTGTAAATACACTGATAACGTTGAAGAAAGTATATGGTCCGGAATCTGTAAGCAGATACAACCTTTACAATTCATTGACCATTAATGTTGCTCCGGTTCCGGGAATTAGCAATGGTGAACTTATGAATCGTATAGAACCTGTATTGGACAAATTACCATCAGATTATAGTTATGAGTGGACAGGATTGAGTCTGGAAGAGAAGGCTTCAGGAAATCAGACGGTTTTCATACTAGCCTTGTGTATATTCTTTGTTTATCTGATTCTTTCAGCACAATATGAAAGTTATTTGTTACCGCTATCTGTAATCCTTTCTATTCCTACAGGAGTTATAGGTGCATTCCTTGGAATCCGCGCTGTAGGTCTGGACAATAACATCTTTGTACAGGTGGGACTTATTATGCTCGTTGGGCTTCTCGCCAAGAATGCCATTTTGATTGTGGAATTTGCTGTCCAGAGAAGAAAAGAAGGAATGTCTATTATAGATTCTGCTATAGCAGGTGCACGTTCGAGATTACGTCCTATTGTAATGACTTCATTGGCCTTTATTGTAGGTATGATACCGTTGATGATTTCATCAGGAGGAATGGCAGCAGGAAATATATCCATCAGTGTAAGTGCCGCTATGGGAATGCTAAGCGGAGTAGTGCTCGGCGTATTTGTAATACCTGTACTATATATACTATTCCAGTATCTACAGGAAAAAGTATCCGGAAAAAAACATACAGACCAAACCGTAAAAAGCGAATCGTAATGAACAAAAATACAATCACAAACTGGCTGGGAGCAATTGCAATTGGTGCATTGGTAAGCTCCTGTTCTGTGGCTCAGAAATATACACGCCCGGAACTGAACATGCCGGTACAATATAAATCAGAGGTTAATTTAACAGGAGATCGTGTACAATTGCCATGGAAGACATTTTTTAAAGACCCTCAGCTGATTTCACTCATTGAAAAAGCTTTGCATAACAACAATGATGTAGCCGTGGCCTTAAAAACCATAGATCAGCTGGATCTGGCGATGAAGCAGGCAAAATTATCAATTCTTCCTACGGCTCAGGCAACTATAGGTGCTAACAGAAGTTATCCTTCTAAAAACAGTATGAATGGCTCTATGGCGGAGCAGTTTATAGGGACTAAATATATAGATGATTATACTCTGAATCTTGGAATATCCTGGGAGGCAGATATATGGGGGAAAACTAAATTGCGTAAAGACCAGAGTATTGCAGATTATTTTGGCCAAAAGGAAAATGTTGTGGCTCTTAAAACCCGTATTATTGCTCAGGTAGCCCAGGCATATTATAATTTAATAAGCCTTGATCAACAGCTTAAGATAGCGAATGAAAATGTAAAGCTTAGTGATGATATTCTGCGCATGATGCGCCTGCAGTATAATTCGGGTCAAGTTAACTCTTTAGCTATAGAGCAGGCAGAAGCTCAAAAGAAAACAGCCGAGCTTATCATTCCTCTGGCGAAGCAAAATATAAGTGTTCAGGAAAGTGCATTGAGTATTCTTTGTGGTGAATATCCGGATAGTATTTCCAGAGCTGGCAGCCTTAAAGGTGTAACACCAGAAGAAATTTACGGATCCGGCGTTCCTGCAGAATTGCTTAGCCGCCGTCCGGATCTTAAAGCTGCAGAATATGCCGTTATTTCATTAAATGCAAAAACAGGATTGGCGAAAACAGCAATGTATCCGTCTATTAGCTTGTCTGCGCAGGTAGGAGCTAACTCTTTTAAGTTCAATAAATGGTTTGATTTGCCAGGTTCGATAACGAAAAACCTTGCAGCAAATCTCACTCAGCCAATCTTTCAGAAAAAAGAACTGCAGACAGCTTACAAAACTGCTGTCATTGAACAGGAAAAAGCTGCAATTCAGTTTAAGCAAGCCGTAATGACAGCTGTAGGAGAGGTCTCTAATGCTATGGCTAATTATAAGGGCAGTACTGAAAGATTAAATTTGGTATCCAAAAAAGGGGAGGCTCTGGATAAAGCCACCAAAGATGCAACATTATTGTATAAAAATGGTATGGCCACATATCTGGAGGTAATCTCTGCACAAAGTGCAAAATTACAGAATGAGCTGGAACAGAATACTATAGAGCTAGATAAGCTAAATAGTATGGTAGAATTGTACAGAGCATTAGGAGGAGCTACAGACTCCATTTAGAAAACAACACTATTATATATATATCATTTTTCTCATTTAATTTGTTGTTTTTGAAATTGTATTTATTGACAGTTTCGTGCGAGGCAGATCTTCGGGTCTGCCTTTTTTATTTAAACAAAGTCTTTTTCATTCCATATTGCATTATTTCCGTTTCAGGAGGCTTTATTTCCGTTTGGGTCAAAATAACGTATGGATATGTTCTTAATCTTTCTTCTTTTGTAGCAGAATATCGGGAGCAATATCCCGAAATAACAGAAACACAATATGCAACAAACCTGGTTAAAAAGATTTATGCTTATCTGGAGCGGGCAGTTTATATCGCTGATCAGCAGTTCTGCCGTTAATTTTGCAATTATTATCTGGCTTAGTCTTGAAACCAGATCTGCAGAAATTCTGGCATATGCTGTAATTGCAGGAATGCTTCCGCAGGCTATTTTGGGGCCAATTGCAGGTGTCTATGTAGACCGGTGGAACAAAAAATTGACCATGATGCTTGCAGACAGCTTTGTAGCGGTCTGTACACTTATTATGTCTGTATGCTTTTATCTGGGGTATGAAAACCTTACTATGATTTTCATAGTGCTTTCGCTTCGTTCAATAGGTTCAGCATTTCATATGCCTGCAATGCAGGCAGCAATTCCTATGATTGCTCCAAAATCAGAATTATTACGGATTGCAGGAATTAACCAGATTATCCAGTCTGTATCCGGTATTGCAGGACCCGCACTTGGAGCGCTTTCAATAAGCTTTTTTTCAATAGGGAAGGTGCTGTTATTCGATATTGCAGGAGCAGCAATTGCCGTAATATCACTAGCTTTTATAAAAATACCGAAAACAAATAACTATAAAAAAGCAAAAGCAGGTATAAGAAATGTTATACAGGATATGAAAACGGGATTTAATGCCATCCGAAGCAACAGGGGTTTGTTTATGCTGTTCGGCGTTTCTGTAATGTCAGCTTTATTTGTAATCCCAACTATTCCGTTGCTTCCGCTAATAACTATAAACCACTTTAATGGTGATAAGTTTGAAATGGGATTGGTAGAAATTCTCTGGAGTATTGGTATGCTTATTGGCAGTGGTATTCTTAGCATATGGAAACCAACAGTTAATAAGATATTTATTATCAATATAATGAATATTATAACCGGGATATTATTGGCATGGTCCGGGTTGCTTCCTTCAAATGCATTTCTCATTTTTATTTTTCTGATGGGAATATGCGGAGCAGCATACTCGGTAGAGAGTGCAACATTTACAACAATTGTTCAGGAAAAAGTAAAACCGGAAGTATTGGGACGGGTATTCTCTATGTATTTCAGTCTAATTCTTTTGCCTTCCATGATCGGGCTTTTTTCTACAGGTTTCCTTGTTGAAGCAATCGGAATCAATCAGGCATTTATCGTATTAGGTGTTTTAACAGCTGTTGTAGGAGGATTATCTTTTATGATTCCTGCATTAATGGCTCTGGATAAAAAAGACAATAAAATACTGGAAACAAACAATTTATAAGTATGAAACAACAAACCATCATCAATATATTTTTTCATAGTTTAGTTTAATTTGTTGTTAAAAGCTGTGAGACAGTTTTGAGCAGACAGGTTTTAGTGCACCTGTCTGTTTTTTTATTTATAAATACAGCTTTTATGCAACATTGATACTAAGTTTTTGCTCAAAATCTGAGTTTTATTTACACATCAAAAGAAGTAGGATAAAGGATATTATTTCATTATAAAAAATACTCTATTTAACATAATATTAATTATAGGTCAAAATAGTCCTCGCAAGCTCGGTTGCCCTATAATGACATTATGTAAAATATACCTCGGTCATTGCAACATAGTTCAGTCTTTCAGTGCATTTTGCCCTATAATTAGTCATTATGTTCGGAGCCTCCGGAAATAGCCGCTCAGCCAACGCTCATGTTTGCAAAAATAAATGTGTTTCGAATGAAAAATTCACATTTAATTTTTGCTGCACAAATTCCCGACGCTCGTCCTGTCGATTTAATTTTTTTTGCCAACGCTCGGAAAGCGAAATTTTATTTTGAAAATGCCAATGTGCCTGTCGGCTTTTTTCTGGCATTTTTCTATGCTGGCGCTCACGACGTTAATTATCTGTTCTTTTGCCTTGATGCAAAAGAACCAAAAAATCAAGGCTATGATACATTACTCACGGTTTATTTATTTTTTATTTGGTGTTCGTGATTGCTTTGCAATTCGCTAAAATGCCAAAGCGAGTGCTTCAATCATGTTTCTATTTAACATAATGTAGAAAAATCTGCTTCATATAATGCTTGTATTTCGCAATAAATCAATCATTTGACTTTTATTTCTCCGTTTACGAATCGTAGTTGCTCGAATACTTCGGGATGTACCATTGCTTTGATTTTCTTGCGTAATAGTCGGCTGCTTTCATTCTGTACTCTGGCTAAGAGTTTGGTGTCTATCGTGTTGGGATCTTCCTTTTCGACCACTATCCTACCCTTGTAGATCCATACCGTGAGTTTGTCTTCGGCTTCGAATCCGCATTTGCGAACCCATTTGCCAAGAAGCATTATTCTGGATGCGTAGTCGTTTTTACGGTAGCCTTCACTATCTGTGTATACGGCTGATACCGTAAGACGGCGGATTTCCAATAGTTTGTCGTCTCGGTCTTCTTCTCTTTCGGATAATTTTACGTTGCACATAATCAAGGTGTTTTTTGGTTAATATCGTAGAATACGGTTTCCCGTAATTTGGCGTATTTGGATTGACTTATATTTGTTTCCGCCAGTGTTTTTTATATCATTGTGCAATGATGTTGTGAAGTAAGACAAGGTTTGCGGGATAATCAATTCCGTTTCAGGATGTTTTATTCCGAAAAAAGCATAATTTAGAAACTTCATTTACCAATAGTTGTTAATTATTTTAACTAAAAACAGTATATTTGAGATTTACGATACATACCGATATGCCAAACAAGAAAATACACCAAGGTCGAAACATCAAGCGTTTCCGTGAAATGCTCGGCATCAAGCAGGATGCCCTGGCCTACGAATTGGGCAAAGACTGGAACCAAAAGAAAATCTCTCTCCTGGAACAAAAAGAATCTGTAGAAAAGGATATTTTAGAACAAGTGGCTAAAATCCTGAAAGTACCTACCGAAGCTATTGAGAATTTTGATGAGGAACAGGCGGTAAATATTATCTCAAATACATTTACAAGTAACGACACATCGACTTTAAACGCTATAAATATTCAGCCGACTTTCAATCCTCTTGATAAGATGGTTGAGCTTTATGAGCGTATGCTTCAACAGCAAAAGGAAATGATTGAGAAGTTGGAGAGATTAATTCATGAAAAATAAGCTTCAGTAAGCCCAAACTATTTTAGCTCGATGGGAGAAAAAAAAATTGACAGTAATTCAGGTGTTCAAGCAAGCGTTGGATTTGATTTTCAAAGAAACAGTTGTATTTATATATTTCTAGAGAAGTATAGTGCTTTAAAAGACCAAAATTATTTCATTATGCTAGAGCATTATGATGATATTGTTTTCGGAATTTTAAATGAAAAATCCGAGCTCGCAGAGATAACAACATATCAGGCAAAAAAATCTTCAACTAACTGGACAACAAATAAATTATATGAGATTATTCAAAAAATTTGTAATTCAGGAGTTGAGTTGTTAAAAGATGAATTAAAGAAATCTCCCTCTTATTCACAGTTACATCATTTTATAACTAACAATACAATTTCTCTCGACTATAAATGTTCTACTTCAAAAAAAACAGAAAGATTCTATGTTAATGAAACAAACGAATCTGTAAAATACACTGCTTTACCTGTAGATTGCCAAACTAATTTAAAAAAAGGAAATACCAATATCACATTTGATAAAGATCAGTTAGATCAATTTTCTAATCTAAATTTTAGCTTTATAGATATTGGGCGTAATACAAAAAGTCAATTAGAATTATTATCGGGAAAATTTAAAACCGTATTTGGAAAGCTTATTCTTGATCACGATGCAGCGAGAGATACTTTTATTTTTAATCTAAAAGGAATTGAAAGCACATATAATAAGGGTGATCAACCTAAATTAAAAGATGTATCAAAAAGATTAGAATCTTCAAAAATAAATGAGATCCTAAATATATTGACTACAAAGAATCTTGCTCTTGAAATGTGTCGAAAAAAAGCAGATAAAATCTATGATGAATTGGGAATAAATGTAGTTGACGCACTAAATTTTGAACTTGATTTTGAAAATAGTTTAGATCATTTTAAAGACTTAAAGCAAGGAGAGCATCAAAAAATAATTAAATACATTGAAAGTAAAAAGCCAACATTTGCAAGCTATACTAATGATGTGAATTGTATTAAATATCTACATGACGATTTTTTAAAATATAATAGCTCTGTATTGTCTCCTACTCAACTAAAAGCTGCAATAGCGGCTGGTTATTATCAAATACTTTTACAAAAATGAAAACAAAATTAAAACTCAATAAAATATTTATCCATAGTGAAGTTAATAAAAAGAGTTTTTTTACTGACTTTGGAAACAATCTTAATGTAATATACGGGGCAAATACTTCGGGTAAAAGTACCTTAATTCAATTAATACTATATACGTTTGGAATCAATGATAATAAAACTAAACTGGTAAAAATATTATCAGAGAATATATTTACACGTTTAGACATAACAATAATAAAAGGGACACAGAATAATGATTTTACTTTTGTGCGTAATGATGAAACCCTATTCATCAAAAACCACACAGAAAATAAGATAATTACATTTAATGGTATTTCTGGTAATAGTTCTGTTGAACATGCAAAATTGAAAGAATTTTTCAATAATTTATTTGATTTTGATTTACTGTTAGAATCTAAAAGCGGAATTTCAAAAGCGCCAATAGAAACAATCTTTTTACCCTACTATGTATCACAAGATGTGGGATGGGTATATTTAAGAAAGTCCTTTAGTAATCTTGATTTTTATAAAAATTTTAAAGATGACTTTTTAGACTATTATTTAGGAATCTCAAAACTAGAAGATAAAGAACGAAAAAAAGAACTTGAAAATGAATTGAATGATAAAAAGTTAAAATATAACTTCTATCTTAATTTTGAAAGGACTGATAAAACAATTGAGACAGCTAAACTTATTGATGATTCTTTTAAAGGAAAAGGACAAGAATTTATCAACGAGATAGCACAAAGAAAATCAGAGTTATTAGAACTGGAAAATGAATATGTAAAAAAATCAAATATATTGACCTATAATACTCAAAGACTTTCTGTTGTATCTAAGGTTAGTAGAAATCATAAACATCAGTTCCCTGGCAAAGATAATTGTCCTATTTGTCAACAGATATTACCAATAGATACGAAAGAAATATATCAGTACTATCAGGAAGAAAATGATTCAATTAAAATAAAAGAAAAGATATCATTAGAAAATAAAAAGATACAGTCAGACATCAATTCATTAAATAAAAAAATTAGTGGATTACGAGATATGTTAGCAAATGATTATCATAGGCATATAATTTATTCGCAGAAAAATGTTACGCTTGATGAATGGATAAAAACGCAGGCAAACATAAAGCTTGAAGATTCAATAAATGCAAACATTGGAAAATTAGATTTCGAAATTAAAGCTTTAAAGGAAAAACTACAATTATTTAAAAATGATGAAGATTTAGAAAATGAGCGATTAGCTAAAAACAGAAAATTTAAAGACTATTATAACTCCAATAATAAAAAGCTTGGCGTTCCTCAGTTGGACGATAGAAGATTCAATTATATATATGAATTATCAAGTTTTCCTTTTCAAGGTGTTGAGTTACACCTTGCCGTTTTGAGCTACCATTTTGCTTTTAACAAGATCATTAATGAAACAAATAATATTCAAAGACTTCCTTTAATGCTTGATAGCATCTTTAAAGAGGACTTAGATGGAAAGAGTAAGGATAAAATTTTGGATTTTATTTGTACTAACACACCAAAAGATACTCAAACAATTATTTCGTTAGCTGATAATAAACTAAAAGACTCTAAAATAGAATACTATAAAAAGACATTTTTCAATAATAATACAAAGCTAATTTGCATTGGTGACTCAACTGAAAAGCAATCAATCTTAAAAGATCATCATAGCAATTTAGATAA
This sequence comes from Elizabethkingia bruuniana, assembly GCF_002024805.1. NCBI lineage: Bacteria > Pseudomonadati > Bacteroidota > Flavobacteriia > Flavobacteriales > Weeksellaceae > Elizabethkingia > Elizabethkingia bruuniana. The sequence continues at coordinate 1,401,295 of NZ_CP014337.1, read as the reverse complement.
TTTGCTTAATAGCACTTATGAAATTATGGAGCATGTTTAAAATATATCATTCTTCAATTAAATTTAATCATAATCTCAAACTTAAATACATTAAATAATTATCAAAATAATAAACTTTTAAATGAAAATAGAAGATATTTTTTTAAAGTTTGATAGTGGTGGCACAAGAGATCGATTCTCTTTTGAAACGTTCGTATTAAATTTGTTAAAGTTCCACATTGAACATCAAAATAAAAAGTTTTCACTTGTCGAAGGTGAAAGAAGAATTGGGAATGCATACGCGGAAGATGGATTCGATAATTTCAAAGGGTTTACTTTGATTGATATTAAATTCAATTTAAATAGAATGCCGGCGAGGCTATTAGCTGATTATTATACTCATAAACTTAACAGGGCAGAAAGAAACTTACTTCATTCTAATATCCTGTTAATAAGTTTTGAAACAGTTCTAGAAAAAAATATATCAAGAATAACTGATGAAATATTATTATTAAATCCAGAATTAAAAATAGCAATATGGGGGCCTAAAGAAATCTCCAAAATAGCGAATAAACATAAGGCAAAAGCAACAGAAATTGGTAATAATTTATTTTCATTAAGATTAGAAAATGCTGTTACTAAAGAAGCTGGAGATTGGAAAAAAGAAAGAGATGAGAAAATAGACATCTTAAAGGACTGTTATGATCGTGGTCAATTTTCAATGTTTTTAGGAGCCGGCGTATCAAGTAGTGCAGGAATGCCTGACTGGAATACTCTACTTAGTTCACTCTTTGTATCCTATTTAACAAAAGAATTTAACCAACAAGCAAATATATCTGATGAGGATATAAAACAAATTGTAGAAAGATTAAACGCTGTTGACGAGCCATCAGCATTAATGGCTGCTAGATATCTAAGAAAAGGATTAGTAAAACAAACTAGCGAAATAAAAGATTTTACTAAAGCAATAACAGAAAATCTTTATAAACTAAGGGATACAACAAAAAAATTGGATTCTGATCTAATTACTTCAATTTCAAATTCATGTATGCCGCGAAGAACCGGAGCTAGAGTTAGAACTGTAATTACATATAATTTTGATGATTTACTTGAGAGGCAATTAACTTCAAAATCAATACAACATCACAGTATATATACAGAAAATGAGGCTTTTGACCGTGATGAATTACCTATTTATCATGTGCATGGTTTTTTACCAGAAGATACAGAAAGGTATGAAGGATTAGAAAAAAGTACACTAGTTTTTTCTGAAGAAGGTTATCATCAAATTTATACAGATGCTTATCATTGGTCAAATCTAGTACAATTAGCAAATTTGAGAGAGAATAATTGTTTAATGATTGGACTGTCTATGACTGATCCAAATTTGCGTAGACTTTTAGATATTTCAGCAAGAAATATTGATACACCAAGACATTATGCCTTTATGAGGAGGCTGTCTATTGACAAATTTGCCTATTCAACCAAGGATGGTGTTAGAACTCAACATGTTGATAACGTCACTGGAGCAGAAGAATTTTTAAATCGACACCATAAACTAAATGAGGAAATAATGAAAGAATTAGGAGTTTCAATTATATGGTTTACAGAATTTGAAGAAATTCCTGCAATCCTAGATAAAATTAATTCTTAATCAAAATATTTTTAAAGTACACATACTTTCTCATTCGGTTGAGTTCCCTACTCTATTTTAAGCAGAGATTGCGTGAGGGATAGCAGCGAAAAGCCCACAGCGAGGTACGAGCGAGGACTTGTAGTACAAGTGAAGAAAAGCAATATTCATTTGCTTTTAATGAAACTTGCGAACAAAGTTCTGCCCGACCCGTAGGGTCACGCCCAAAGGAAAATCTTTTTAAAAGTTGCAATCTTTGTGGCTTGCGCCACTCATTGTGCTACTCAGTTTTATAGGCTTTTTCTACATTATTTTGTGAGGCACATTTTGTTTATTTATCATATTCTGGATTTCAGGCACATTAGTGATTATTTGGGCGTGTCCCCTGCCCTTTTTTCAGTTGTTTTTTGGTTGGGCAGTGGTCGAAGCAGCTTCGCTGGCTACCTGCATATCAAAGCAGCATCAGCCGCTTTTTTATTTGGTAGTGCTTTATCTTTTGTTTGAGCTACGCTCGCAACCTTCGATATAAGCTATCGCTTATTTCTCGGTTGCTCTCAAAAGGATACCGCTGCTATCCCTCACGCATGAGAATGGTTTGAGGAGGAAATGAATCGGTTATATGGAGGTTTATCGGTCGAATAAAGAGTGAAAATAAAATTCCCCTTTTCCCCTGCTCTAAAAAATTAAATACCAAAGCTATTTTACATAATGCTCCGTACATTATGTAAAATAAAATAGTGCCTGCATCACAAGAAATTGTGTGCTTCAAAGCATTTTGCCCTATAATCAGTCATTATGTTCAGAGCCTCCGGAAATAGCCGCAGGCCAACGCTCATGTTTGCAAAAAATTAAGTTACTTTGTAATATGTAAGTAAAGACAAAATTGAAAACTCAGCCAATATATTCTATACTCCAAAGCAAACAAAAATACATATTTGCATTTTGCTTAATATTGTTTATTGCTGCTAATATAATCTTGGATTATTTATTTACTATATTTCAAAACAGCAGTTTTTATTTTTCAGAATCATTATTATTCAGTTCTTATTGGGTTATTTACATTTTATTGCTGCCATTATTTTTTAAACTAGTCGGACAGCTAAAAAAAATAACTTCTAAATTATTGCTCACAAACTCTGCTATTGTACTTCATTTGATTATTTATCCTGCATTAGTTTGGGCTCTCTCAGAAGTATTCTATAACCACACTTTCCCCTATTGGCAAACTTTTAATTTTGCTATATCCGCATACTTTATAAAAACAGTAATTATTTATGGATTTTTGCTGGTTATAATAACTATTTATGGTCAAAAATTGCAGCCCCATGCAATAGCTAAGGGAACAATTGGAGAAAATAAAACAAAAAACTTCATCAGCTCTCTTATAGTTTCTGATAGCAACAGTACAAAGATAGTGCTAGCCGTGGACGACATACTTTATTTTTCAGCCAACACTCCTTATATTAATATATACCATCATTCCAAGAAATATCTGCATACCGAAACCTTAAAATCTTTGGAATCTCAGCTGAATAATAATCAGTTTGTGCGCATTCATAAATCGTACATTGTAAATATAAATAAAATTTTGTCTATCCAATCCCGACAGAATGGTGACTATGATATCACACTTTTGGACAACACTATCCTGAGGGTCAGTCGTAGCTATGCAAAGAATTTTAAAGATAAGTTTTCACAGCAACATCGGGTTAGCACAAAATAAACTCCACTCACCCTATTCTATTTGAAAATTAACTGTTTTCGTTATCATTTTTGTAGAAAAATTTGACAATGAAAAAATGGATAATCTTTAAACTTATTTCTCTGCTTTTGTTATCTGTAAGTTGCAACGGACAACAACCCAATAAAAAATCATCAGATATAAAAAATGGAGTCGTTGGTGGTGGCTGTGATAGCTGCGAATTAATGTACATTGGAATGCCTGAAAAAATACAATCGACCAATACAAGCCCGGGTTGGGACCAAAAAGGTCAGAAATTGGTTGTAACCGGAACTGTTTTTCAGATAGATGGAAAAACACCTGCACCAGACGTTATCATCTACTACTGGCAGACAGATAATGATGGGTATTATTCTCCAAAACCGGGATTAGATAGCAAAGTTAAGCGTCATGGTTATATTCGTGGCTGGGTTAAAACCGATGAAAAAGGAAAATATACAATCAGGACTATACGCCCTTCTCCCTATCCAAATGATATTTTGCCTGCACATATTCATTTATCCGTTAAGGAGCCAGATATTGCTAATGAGTATTATACCGATGAGATTAATTTTGATGATGACAAGCTCCTAATTCCTCATTTCAAAAAATATCCACAGGAAAACCGTGGTGGAAGCGGAGTTGTAAGAGTACTACTAAAGGATAATATGCAGATTGCTGAACACAATATTGTACTCGGGCTTAATATTCCTAATTATCCAAAGAAAGCAACTGTAGTCTTACAATCTGGCTTAAACATAGGAGAAGACCAGCCCTCATTTATACCATTCCACGTATATGGACCAGACAGAGGTACACAAACTTGCCCTGTTTGCAAATATGGACGTTATCATGGCATTATTTATTTCGTGGGAAATAATACAAATTGGAATGAAGTAAAAAGTTGGTTACAATTTTTAGAACAGGAAAGTAAAAATCGCAAGAAATATCTCAAAGTCTATTTTGTTTACGGAAACGATAAAGATTATAATAAAGACCAACGACAATCCATGTTAGAAAAACTTGGAAGTGAGCTCAATATTCAATATACAGCCCTAACTTTTGTACCCTCTTTTTATGATGAAAAAACTGAAGCAGTCCTAAATAAAATAAACCCGCAAGCAGAAAATACCTTTGTTATTTATAAACACAGGAATATTGTAGACAAATACATTAATCTTAAACCTACCAAAGAAAGTTTTAAGATGCTTTCAAATGCTTTGGATAAAACGCAAGGTGATTTTTTCGATTTACCAGAGCCAAACTATGAATAAATATAAGACATATACAAAAACCGAAATTTGCAGAACTACACCTCAAACTAAAGGATTAACAATATATCAGATAGAGTAAATAATAAAAAAGACCGGAATTTCTTCCGGTCTTTTTACTTTATTATAAATGCTTAATTAAGCATCGATTTTAGCATAAACAGCGTTCTTCTCGATAAAATCTCTACGTGGCGGAACTTCATCACCCATTAGCATGGAGAATACATTATCAGCCTCTACAGCATTATCAATAGTAACCTGCTTTAGTGTACGGTGCTCAGGATTTAGAGTTGTATCCCAAAGCTGTTCAGGGTTCATTTCCCCAAGACCTTTGTAACGCTGAATCTCTACTCCTTTACCATCTTTGGATAATTCCTGAGTAAGTTCTTCACGCTCTTTCTCGTTCCATGCATATACTTTCTTGTTACCTTTCTTCACCAAATATAATGGCGGAGAAGCGATATATACATAACCGTTTTCAATAAGCTCCTTCATATATCTGAAGAAGAATGTAAGAATCAATGTGGAAATGTGAGAACCATCCACATCGGCATCGGTCATAATAACGATCTTATGATATCTAAGTTTTGTAAGGTTAAGTGCCTTGCTGTCTTCTTCAGTACCAACACTTACCCCTAAAGCCGTATAGATATTTTTAATCTCGTCATTATCATATACCTTGTGCAACATAGATTTCTCTACGTTCAGGATCTTACCTCTTAATGGCAAAATAGCCTGGAACAAACGATCTCTACCTTGTTTCGCAGTACCACCTGCGGAGTCTCCCTCCACAAGGAATAGCTCGGATTCTGCTGGATCTTTAGAAGAACAGTCGGATAACTTCCCTGGTAATCCGGAACCTCCCATCGGAGATTTACGCTGAACCATTTCACGAGCCTTCTTAGCTGCCTGTCTGGCTTTTGCTGCTAAAACAACCTTCTGTACGATGGTCTTCGCTTCATTTGGATTTTCTTCCAGGAAGTTAGTAAGCATCTCCCCTACAATCTTGTCTACAGCACCAGAAACTTCGGAGTTACCTAATTTCGTTTTGGTCTGTCCTTCAAACTGAGGTTCCATAACTTTTACAGAAATTACAGCTGTAAGTCCTTCACGGAAGTCGTCCCCTGTAATCTCTACTTTCTCTTTTGCAGGCAATCCAAGATCATCTGCATACTTCTTCAAAGTTCTGGTCAATGCTCTACGGAAACCTGCTAAATGCGTACCTCCTTCGTGCGTATTGATATTGTTAACGTATGAGTGAAGATTCTCATTAAATGAAGTGTTATAACGCATCGCTACTTCTACAGGAATATCATCACGCTCTCCTTCCATGAAGATTACGTGTTCCATAATAGATTCACGGTTTCCGTCAATAAACTCAACAAACTCCTTCAGACCACCTTCAGAGTGAAAAACTTCTACTTTGAAGTTTCCGTTTTCATCTTTTACACGCTCATCGGTTAATGTAATAGTAATACCTCTGTTTAGGTAGGCTAATTCACGAAGACGTGTAGCTAAAGTATCGTAGTTATAAACCAGCTCGGTAAAGATAGTATCGTCTGGCTGGAAGAACTGCTGAGTACCTTTTCTGTCACTATCTCCAATTTTTTCAACCTCAGAAACAGCACGCCCTTTCTGGTATTTTTGTTGATAAACATGTCCGTCTCTGTAAACAGTCGTAATCATATCGGTAGAAAGTGCATTCACACAAGATACCCCAACACCGTGCAAACCTCCGGATACCTTATAGGAATCCTTATCGAATTTACCTCCGGCACCAATCTTGGTCATTACCACCTCCAAAGCCGATTTTTGCTCCTTCTCGTGGAAGTCTACAGGAATACCTCTACCGTTATCACTAACTTCAATAGCATTTCCTTCTTTTATAGTTACTGTAATCGTGTCACAGTAGCCTGCCAAAGCTTCGTCAATAGAGTTGTCTACAACTTCGTATACCAAATGGTGTAAACCTCTTAATCCTACATCACCGATGTACATTGAAGGACGAAGACGTACGTGTTCGATCCCTTCTAACGACTGAATACTACTGGCAGTATATTGTTTATTACTCATTCAAAATTACATTTTTCAATAACTACAAATATACGAAATTTTGGGCATATATATGCTATAGACAATATATAAAAATACACCACAATTACTATATATAGTATGGAATTTATCAGTGTTTTAAATCATGTCAAAAACAATATTTTAGAAGAAATAATACTTAACTTTAATTCGTCAAAATCAATATTATGGACGATTTTATAGCTGCCCGATCGCAAATGGCCATGTCACTGGGCTTTCATATCATTTTCTCCTGTATCGGAATGGTAATGCCCTTTTTAATGGCCTATGCACATTGGAAATACCTGAAAACAGGAAATGAGATTTATAAAGGACTCACTAAAGCCTGGAGCAAAGGTGTTGCTATATTATTCGCAACCGGAGCAGTATCCGGTACAATGCTGTCTTTTGAATTAGGTTTATTGTGGCCTAAGTTTATGGAACATGCTGGTCCTATTTTCGGAATGCCATTCTCATTGGAAGGAACGGCATTTTTTATAGAAGCTATTGCCTTGGGATTCTTTCTTTACGGCTGGGACAAATTCAATAAATGGTTCCATTGGTTTTGTGGTTTCTTAGTTGGAGTAAGCGGACTGGCTTCCGGAATTCTGGTTGTTGCTGCTAATGCATGGATGAACAGCCCTACTGGTTTCGATTATGTAAACGGACAATATATAAATATAGATCCTATTGCAGCGATGTTTAATGATGCATGGTTTCCGCAGGCATTCCATATGACGGTTGCAGCCTTTTGTGCTACAGGTTTTGCTGTTGCAGGTGTTCATGCTTACCTTATTACAAAAAAGAAAAACATCGAATTCCACACAAAAGCTTTCAGAATTGCTGTTGGCTTTGCCCTTATTGGCGCTTTTGGTGCACCATTTAGTGGTGATATTGCTGCAAAGTCTGTTACAGAAAGACAGCCTATAAAACTGGCAGCTATGGAAGCTCATTTCGAAACCGAAAAAGGTGCTTCTTTTGTTTTAGGAGGTATTCCAGATGTAAAAAACAAAACGGTAAAATATGCGGTGAAAGTACCCAAAGTGCTTAGCTTTCTGGCAAAAGGAGATTTTAATGCAGAGGTAAAAGGTCTGGAAGCCTTTCCTGAGGACGAATGGCCTCCTATAGCCGTAACCCATTTCGCATTTCAGATTATGATCTTTTTCGGTGTTATAATGATGTTTATTGGTGCTGTATACCTCTACTCTTTCTTCTTTAAAAAGGAATGGCTGAGTAAAAACTGGCTGTTGAAAACCTTCTTTATAGCCACTCCTTTCGGATATATAGCTTTAGAAGCAGGATGGACGGTAACCGAAGTTGGCCGTCAGCCCTGGATTATCTATGGTGTGATGAAAACAATAGACGCTGTTACACCAATGCCGGGTATACAGTATTCATTCTATTTCTTCACTTTTGTATTTATATCGCTATCGGTTGTTCTGATGTTCCTTATCGGAAGACAAATTAAGATGGTACCCAAATTATATGACCCTACAGACGCTTTGTTTAACGATAAAAAACAGAAAAAATGATTTACATTGTAATAGGCTTTTTATGGCTGTCTATCTGTCTGTATATTATCTTAGGCGGAGCCGATTTCGGAGCCGGAATCGTAGAATTATTCACCAATAAAAAAGCCCGACATAAAACCGGAAAGATCATGTATGAATCAATTGCTCCGGTTTGGGAAGCCAATCATATGTGGCTTATTATTGCTATCGTTGTTTTATTTGTTGGCTTTCCACGGATTTATGCATTGATGTCCACCTATTTGCATATTCCTTTAGTACTAATGCTTATTGGTATTATCGCCCGTGGTACAGCTTTTACCTTCAGGCATTACGATGCTGTAGAAGACAAATGGCAGATTCTGTATACTCAAATCTTTTATTATGCCAGTCTGCTCACCCCTTTCTTTCTTGGGCTTATAGCAGCAGCTACAGTATCCTCCTCTATTAACCCGGATGCTACAGGCTTCTTAGATCTTTACATCTTTAGCTGGCTCAACTGGTTTGGTGTTTCTGTTGGCCTTTTTACTATAGCCTTATGTGCTTATCTGGCTTCAGTATTCTCATTAAGAGAAACCAGAGACAAAGCAGAATTACAGCTGATGATCCGGAAAACTAAGCAAATGATGTTATTTGTTGTGATTACAGGTGCATTGGTATTTCTTACTGCTTATCTTTCTGGTATACCTTTAATGATGTGGGTATTTTCCAAACCATTAGGTATTATCGCCATTACGCTGGCCACACTTGCATTGGGATTGATATTCTATTGTATACGGGAGAAGAAGCTAATACCGGTAAGGGTTCTGGCAGGTTTCCAAATCATTATGATATTGGTAGCAGCGACTTACCAGCACAATCCTAATATTATATTATTAGGCAATGGAAATCACATTTCGTTACTGGAATACGCTGCACCACAAAAAACTCTTGAAGCATTAGGCTGGGCGCTGATGCTGGGCTGTGTATTCATACTACCCTTCTTGTTTTACTTAATGTATTCTTTCAGCAAAATGAAGAAATAAAAGATAAATTTCTGAACAATAAAAGAACCCTCAATTACCTTAATTTCTTATGGTCTTTGAGGGTTTAACTTTATGTTATCAACCACATAGACACATAGTATTTCAAAAAGATATCTTCGATAGTAATATAGTATACATCGCTAATGTGCGAAAGCTTGCTTTCCTATATATGACTCTATTCTATACGGCTTATCCTATGTACCTATGTGGTTTAAAGCTTTTCCCATTATAATGTGTATTATTCCGTAGAAATTTTATATCGAATTATGTCCATTAATAGCTTTTATCTATATTTGTGAAAACGTAATACATGATTAAGAGAACATTCGCCTTTCTGGCAGGTATAAGTTTCGGATTACTGGCAGCACAAAAATCGGACGTTGGTAACTGGATAATGCTTTTTGGTAACGAAAAGATAAATCCTAAATTCAATATCCATTACGAAGTCCAGTACCGGAATTATGACTTTATAGGCGATCTTAATCAGCTTTTACTAAGAACAGGTATTGGTTATAACCTTTCTGAAAACAACAATAATGTTTTATTGGGTTACGCCTATGTACATTCTCACAACTACGATGCAGACCAGAATATTTCCCAACTGGATGAACACAGATTGTTCCAGCAGTTTATTACCAAACAGAAATTTGGCAGAGTACAGCTAAATCACCGTTACAGAATTGAAGAGAGATTTCTGCAGCCAAAGACAGAGGTTAGATTCCGTTATCAATTGGGAGTTATAGTTCCTTTCAACAATACTTCACTTGTTAAAAACACATGGTATGCCAGTGTATACGATGAAATCTTCATCAATGCTAAGAAAGAAGCTTTCGACAGAAACAGGCTTTATGCTGCTGTAGGCTACGTCATCAATGACAAAATGCGGGTTGAAGGCGGGCTGATGAATCAGATGCTTTCCAATACCGACCGATATCAGTTTCAGATAGGCTTTTACCTGAACGATGTTTTCGGATTAATGCGTTAATTCCGATAATATATATTTTAAAATAACGAACCTTGTCAAAATTAGTTTTGACAAGGTTTTTGCTTATTTAATTCTGTATACCACTACTGTTTAAACATTCGCAACTAATATCATAATACATTAAATTACCGAACGTGGGCAAAGAATGTAATATCTTTTCCATGTTCAAAAACCAATATACCTTTCTTATTTCGTAATTCTAAATTCTTACTTAATTCTATGGTGTAAAGTAGGCTGTAGGAAACCATTGAAAAGCATTTTGTAGTTTCTTAGTAAAGCCTGTCCCTGGCCATGTAAGATGATAACCTAATCCCTGCAGTCTGTTATCTGCTAAATAGTTAAGTATCTTTTTTCTGGATTCAACTGCCAGATCCAAATCTGTATCTCCGGAGAACCCCCATTCCGGATGGGGAAATAATAAAGCATCTGAATGAATTAAATCGGCCATATAGAGTATTTCCTCATTTTGCGATTTTATCTTACAAAGCGTTAATCCCGGCGTATGCCCAGGCGCTTGTATAAAGCTGAAATACTGATAAAGCGGCATGTTAAAATCATAGTATTTGGTCTTAGACTTTATGGCTGTCAGTATTTTTCTGATGCCTCCAATAATCTGTAAAAGAAAATCTGGCTTATTCTTCAGAGCACTATTTCCAAAGTCCTCCATGGTAGCCTGCATCCAAAAGTCGTATTCCGTTTTATTAATAAAATAACCAGCATTTGGAAAAACCAATTTTCCGGTTTTATCTACAAGACCACCAATATGATCGGGATGAGCATGAGAAATAAATACGTCGGTAATATCCTCAGGCTTAAAGCCTGCTTTGGAAAGACTCTCCAGCAGGAAACCTGTATTTTCATCCGCAAACATTCCCATTCCGGCATCCATTAGAATTAATCTGTTTTCTGTCTTTATCAACGGAACATTCATTGCCATATCAATGTTTTCTTCCGACCGGAAGTTATCCTGCAATAACTTCTTTAGTTCTTTTATATCAGCTCTTGGTGCAAAACCATCTACCCCGTCCCGGATAAAACCATCAGAAAGAATATACAATTCCAGTGTCCCTAATTGCATTTTCTTGTAACCCGCCAATGATTTCCGGGCTTTCTGCTTTACAGGTTTAGTCACTTCGGCTAATAAACTTGTTGCAGGCAATAAACTAAATAATCCTGCAATACTTCCTTTTTTTAATAATTCGCGTCTGTTCATCAGATATGTGCTTTTTTACGTTTAATAAAAGACAGAATAATAAAACCTAAAACACCGATAGCAAAATAACCTTCAGCAATACCAGTCTGCTGTACCGGCTTTATTATTGCAGCTATACCATAACTAACTACAGAAGTTATAATATATACTACTCCACCTGTAATTCCGCCAGATATTCCTGCAGATTTTGGGAAACGCCCCAAACAATAAGCAAAGTAGTTATTAAACATAAATCCTGCAGTAACATGTATTACAAAAGCAAAAACTACTAATGTAAAGAGGTTCTCTATATAGAATGAACTAGCAAACATTAGTACTATAAAGAGCAATTGTAAGAAGTTGGAATATCTAAGCTTTGGCAGAAAGGGCCTGGAGATTAATGCCTTTCCAAGGAATCCGCCGCTCATCCACGCCAGTCCCATCAGAAGCGAAAGATATCCTGTAGTTACAGAGGAGTAACCTAATTTGTGTTCTATAATAAATGGGCCGCACAGGTTGTAGAACATAATCAGTGCATAGCTTACGCCACACATTAGCATCCCAAAAAAGAAATCTAATGTCCCCAGCATGGTTTTAAATTCATTCCACAGAAAACCAATATGAAAAGGATTTTTATTTTTAATGGTCTCTCCGGAAAAGATAAGCTCCAGTATCAAAATTATTAATGAATATACTGCTAATACAGTAAAGTTAGACTGCCATCCAAAACTCTTTTGCAAATACCCGCCTATAAAAGGTGCTATAATAGGGCCTAATGACCATACAATAGTCATAATACTGAGGTAATGTTTCCTCTTTTCCCCATCATAAACATCCACAAAAAAGGCTCGTTTGGATACAACCACCAACCCGGACAATATTCCCTGTACAATCCGCATCAGATAGATAACATAAATATTTTGGGTGTGTCCTGTGATCCAGAAAGACACAACGAAAAGTAATAATGCCATAATACTGATCTTATAGCGCCCGAAAGCATCTACCAGAGCTCCTGAAAAGAACTGAGAGATACCATAACTGATAAGATAAAAGGTTAAAGTAAGTTGTATCCTGGCTTCTGGCAGATGGAGATCTTCGGCCATACTGGGCATAGATGGCAGATAAATATCCGTGGCTAATCCCGACATTGGAATAACTGCGAAAGCAAGAATAGTAGCTATGAATTGGTGTTTTGTTTCCAGCTGCTTATTAAGCATATAGTATTATTTGTTTTTTTGTTTATGATTTATTTTTTCAAACCTCATAGGTTTAATATTTTGAAAATTTAATTTCAACATTTAGAAATTAATATTATTGAGCCTTCATTATTTACTCAACAATTGTCACTCTGAACAAAGAGTACAATTTAACAAGACCTCTCAATACATTTTGTTACATTCCTTTTCGCAAAACACTCGAGGTGACAGAGTTTATCATTTAAAAGCTTTCTTTACCTATTTACTCGACAGCTGTCACTCTGAGCGTAGTCGAAGAGATAGTTTACAAAGCTTCCAATATCGTTTTAAGATCTGAATTAAACTTTGTAGGAAGAAATTCTGTTATTTCATATTCAGCTACCTGATACTGATGAAAGGGATCTTCTTTTATTATTTCCCTTATCTCCTCTATTGTTGCATTTTGAGCTATAATAATTCCTCCGGTTCTCGGATTCTTTCTTCCTGACATCAGGAACTTCTTATCAGCATAATGCTTATCCAGAAAATCATTGTGTGCATCGATATGTACTTCTATTTCGCTGATAGCCTTAATATAGTTTAATGATATAATAAACATGGTCATTTGTTGTTTAAACAATGCAAAGGTCGCCTATCTATAGGACTTGACAATATTAAATACTGATAAAATTATTTTCAAAACCTATGAGGTTTAGTTCTAGTATTTCAATTGTTGCTATGAACCTAACCCCTAATTAACAAAACTAGCTATTAAAGAGTATTTTAATTATTCACCAGTTTCATAGAACCTTCAGAATAACGTGGTCCGGTATTCGGATATTTTTTAATAATCTCTTCTATCTGGTTCTTTTCTGTTTCTGTGAAAGTAACCGCAGCAGCTTCAATATTCTGCTCAAGATATTTTACACGCTTAGTTCCCGGAATAGGAATAATATCGTCTCCCTGAGTCAATACCCATGCTAATGCTAACTGACTACCAGTAATATCTTTGGATGCAGCCAATCCATTCAGTTCTTTAGCCAGATTTTTGTTATTCTCAAGATAGGCTTCCTGATAACGTGGCAAACTTTTTCTGAAATCACTATCTTCCAATTGCTGAACTTCGTTAATATTATTGAACAAACCTCTTGCTAAAGGCGAATATGGGACAAGACTAATTCCTAATTCTCTTACCACCGGAAGTATGCTTTCTTCTACATCTCTTGTCAGAAGTGAGTATTCGGATTGTAAAGCAGCAATCGGATGTATTGCATTGGCTTTCCTGATAGATTCAGCAGATGCTTCAGATAAACCTAAGTAACGTACCTTACCTGCTTTTACCAGTTCTGCCATAGCGCCTACTGTTTCTTCAACTGGCACATTAGGGTCTATACGGTGTGCATAATACAAATCTATTGTATCAATTTTCAATCTCTGAAGACTATTATCAACTGCCTGTTTAATCCATTCCGGTGATCCATCAAAATAAGTATTAGCACTATTGCTCGGTCCTGCTTCATTATTCTTAAAACGGAACCCGAATTTGGTCGCTATAAATATCTTATCTCTGTTGGGTACCAAAACCTTTGAAATAAGCTCTTCATTTTTTCCATTAGCATACATGTCTGCAGTATCCCAAAAGTTAATTCCGGAATCTAATGCTTTATGTAATGTTCTGATACTTTCCTGTTCGTCGGCCTGTCCATAAGCGAAGCTCATGCCCATACAACCTAATCCTATAGCGGATAATTGTTCTCCTGTTTTTCCTAAAGTTTTGTAATTCATAACTCGATGTTTTTAATAATTTAAAGTTTTAAAACACCAAAGCAATAGTGCCTTTGTGTTATAATTATATAAAGTAATTTAACAACACAAAGTTAAGTAGCACTCACTGGGGAGCGTATAAAGTATTCAAACTAAAAATTGTAAAATTCAAACAACTTTACTTCTGTAAGCTACAGGCGATAAGCGAGTCTGTTTTCTGAAGAAATTGGTAAAATAAGCTGAGTCATCGAAGCCAAGGCAGAAAGCAATTTCATTGATGTTCCAGTCGGTATGATTTAATAAAGCTTTAGCTTCCTGAACAATTCTGTTGGCTATTAATTCCGAAGTTGTTTTTCCGGTAACCGTTTTCAACGCTCTGTTGAGAGAATTAACATGAATATTGAGGTTTTGGGCATAATCTACCGCAGATTTTAGTCTCAGAGGGTTGGCTGTTCCATCAATAGGATATTGTCTTTCCATAAGATCCATAAAGAGTGAAGCTACTCTCTGTGAAGCATTATTATATCGTTCATAAGATTGTGCCGGGCTCATTTTCATAGCTTCATGCACCAGAAGCTGCAGATAGTTACGAATAACATCATATTTGTGAACGTAATCAGCATCTATTTCTTCTTTTATTCTGGAGAAAAGAAGTTCTACAGATTTCACCTGATCGTCATTCAAAAAGAATACAGGCTCACCTCCTATCTTATAAAAGTTGGAATCCTGAATGTTTCCCATATTGCCATTTTTCAGAAAATGTTCAGTAAAAAGGCAGAACCATCCGCTCTGATCTTCAGAAGTGGCTTCCCATGAATAAGGAATTAACGGACTCGAGAAAAGCAGTGCAGGACGGTCTATACAAATCCATCTGTCGGCATAGTGTAGTTTGCCCTCACCTATAATTAAAGAGATCTTATAATAATCTCTGCGGCTATATGGTGTGACTCTGGCACAACTTTCTCTGGAGAAAATATTGACATGACCTACCCCCGGACAGCACAAGAGTTTGGAAACATCTTTTCCGGGCAATGTTCTGGTATAAAATTCCTGTAAAGTTTCGGAGGTTTTCATAGTTCAAAGATATAAAAATCAATCATTACACAAAACTACTTTGGAATATAAAAACTCTTCGAATACATTCAGATTGGTATAGTTATATTAGCATTTACTATCTACTAAGCCCTACAATTTAATACTATATTGATACCTTAATAAACTTAATTTCTAAATGATGAAATAAACCATTAAGAAGTTAAGATAATTTAGGTTTAGTCTCTCATATCTGATAACATGAGTTCGTTATAATACATGCCACTCTTTGCTCAGAGTGATATTATCTATCCTTGTAAGGGTTTTAAACCTTCATAAGCCTAGAAAAGTTGGAAATACCCAACAGAAAGATTTGTGATCTTTTCTTTGTGTTTAAACCAGACTTATCGATACACTTCACTTTGTGCCCGAAGTGACGAAGATTGTCTTTCTTAAAAATTACATCGAGAAGTGTATTGAATAGTTTTTCAGCCTAAAAAATGACAGAATTCTGTCATATTATCGTGTTTATTTATCCTTTACATTTACATCAATTTATAAAAATACCTTAAAAAAAATAAAGCAACTTCACAACAATTAATTTATTCTAAATCAGTATGTATGGTTTCAGTACGAATAGTACTGAAACAAATTTTTGTATATAAAAGAAAAATATATAATGAATGAACACAATACAGAGAATAATGAAAAAAAGAGAGTTTATATTCCGCCTAAAATTGAAGTTTCCTATATAGAGATGGAATATGGAATTGCTACAGGCTCTACTATACAGCCCGGCGGAACGAGTGGTATACAGGAAGACCCATGGGTAGATGGTGGAAGTGCCGGAACAGGTGAACCGGAAGGAGAATGGTGGAATTAATTATTACACAGGTTATTTAGTATTAACCACTTCACTATTGAGAATAGATGATGTAGGATGAGCACTTATTCATATTTCTAAATTCATAATTAAAACAAAAAAATAATGAACAAAGTTTTAAAACTTTCGTTTCTTGTGGGACTATTTCTATTTGCAATTTCATGCCGAGGTACCGATACAGATCGTAATATTTCTAACAACGGGCATAGTATAAGTTTTAACATTACTGAGGGAGGCTTCGATATGGACTATCAGGCTTCAGTAAACAGCAATTTCAGGAATGCTGTGATCAACAGAGAGGAAAAAATCAATTCCGGACCATTCAGCATTACGTCAGGATTCTCCCCTTTCATTTCCAAAATACACTATTCATCAGTATTGTCCTCTTCAACTTCCAAAGCGAGCGTATTTAGTCTTGGTGTAAATGTAAAATACCGTGTAATAGTCTATAGACAGGATGGTACCTACCTGGGACAGGAAGTGGGTAATGTATCTGATAAAGGACAAAAGTTTTTTGCTAACCTCAACCTGGTTGGAGGTCAACGTTACACCTTTGTTACCTATTCTCTGAATACAACAGCTGATCCTCCTGTGGTCCCCACCGATAATTTAGATTCTGCAGTTCTTAACCTGAATGGACTAGACGGCAAAGAATCCGGTACCGATCTTATGTATGCCATCAACGAAAATGTACTGCTGTCAGGAGGGAATACAGTATTGGATGTAGTACTGAAACACCAATTCAGCAGGATCAGCATTAGTGTAGAAAATACCGATGCAAAAGGAACTCCCGGACAACCGGACTACATTAAAGGCAGCTATGCACTGAACAATAATACGACAGGTGGTTTTACCGGGAAGATCAATAACTTTTATTCTTCGACAAAGATCAGCCTTAAAAATGGTTCTGTTACCGGAACAAACTCCGGCGAAGCTTCTATTCCCGGGATCAGCACTACTGCACAAACATTTATCATCAATACCGGAGGCGAAACAGCCTATAAAACAACCATTACGATCCCTGTCGGAGCTATTGCTATAGGTAAAGACGTTAACAGATCTCCTGTTAACATCAGCATAGACGGACCTGCCAAAGCAGGTTTGGAACCCGGCAGGTTTTATACACTGAAACTAAAGTTTAATAGCGACAGGTATACCGATGTCAACGGAAATACCGTAACCAAAGGTACAGGGATCTATGCTGTGATCGGGGGATACAAATGGGCACGTTACAATGAAGGCGTTGCCAACAAAAACCCGACTGTCAATAATCCCGATGTACTCAGAAAGGAAGTTCATGGAAGCTATTATCAATGGGGCTACCAGTTTACAGTAGCCGATGCTGATACATATGACGGATCGATTTCTAATTGGAACAGAACAAATAATACAAATAATAAAGGATGGAACAACGGAACGGAAGATCGTCCGATAAAAACCTCTAATGATCCTTGTGTCGGAGGTTTCCGTGTACCTACCCACTCAGATCTCAGGACATTGATCAACAATACGGTACAAAATGATGTAGGAAGTTTTGAGACATCGGCTGCAAACTACGGAGCGGCAAAGGTTTTTCGTAGTAAAAAAGCTCCAGAGATCCAACTTACCTTTCCCAATGCAGGTTTTCGGGAATCAACTAACGGTAGTCTTAGATACCGTGGCTACGGTGGCTATTACTGGGCCAGCAGCTCTTATGCCAGTAATTTTATGAGTTCCGAAACAGGGATTCTCATGGATAAAGCCCTATACGGCTCATTTGGCAATAGTGTTCGCTGTATTGCAGAATAGATAATGTGGATGAGCGAAGTATTCTTATAAAAATGTCAAGGCAAGTATAACACTAAGGATTAATCTCACAAGGGTATATTAATAAGGCATAAAAAAGCCGGAAGATATTCTTCCGGCTTGTAATTGTATTGTTATAGTATTAAACCATTTTAATCAATAAAACCTCATCTACTTTTTCAACTTTCACTAAGTTGTTTTTTGTAAGGTTCTTGATAGCTTTATCCCATTTCTTACCGGATAACTGGCTCTTATCTTTAACTTCAGCTAATGCTGTTGCGTCTTCACTAGCGCTTACGATTTCGATAATCGCTTTTTCATCTTCATTTAGCTCTAATTTAGGTTCTGTTTTCTCCGGGCGCATTTGCGGGAAGAATAATACCTCTTGAATAGATGGATTATTAGTAAGGAACATAATTAATCTGTCCATACCGATTCCTAAACCTGAAGTTGGCGGCATACCATATTCTAAAGCTCTAAGGAAGTCCTCGTCGATAAACTGACCTGCTTCATCATCACCTTTCTCAGAAAGTCTAAGCTGATCTTCAAAACGCTCTCTCTGATCGATTGGATCATTAAGCTCTGAATAAGCGTTAGCAATCTCCTTACCACAAACCATAAGCTCGAAACGCTCGGTTAAGCCTTCCTGACTTCTGTGCTTTTTAGTCAGCGGAGACATCTCTACAGGATAGTCTGTAATGAATGTTGGCTGAATAAAGTTACCTTCACATTTCTCACCGAAGATTTCATCGATAAGTTTTCCTTTCCCCATTGTTTCGTCAACCTCCAAACCAATAGATTTAGCAAAAGCACGAAGTTCTTCTTCAGTTTTCCCGGTAATATCATATCCTGTATATTTCTGAATAGCTTCAGTCATAGATACTCTCGGATATGGTGCTTTGAAGTCAATTTCATGTTCACCAAACTTCGCTTTAGAAGTTCCGTTTACTGCAATAGCACAGTGCTCTAATAATTTCTCTGTGAAATCCATCATCCAGTTGTAGTCTTTATAAGCTACATAAATTTCCATAGCGGTAAATTCCGGATTGTGAGTTCTGTCCATTCCTTCGTTACGGAAGTTTTTAGAAAACTCATAAACGCCATCAAAACCTCCAACGATAAGTCTCTTCAGGTATAATTCGTTTGCAATACGCAGATATAAAGGAATATCCAATGCATTGTGATGCGTAATAAATGGTCTTGCAGCTGCTCCACCAGGGATAGACTGTAATACCGGAGTTTCAACCTCAAAGTATCCTTTGTCGTTGAAGAAACCACGCATAGCGTTGAATAATTTAGTTCTCTTGATGAAAATATCTTTAACGTGTGGATTCACAGCTAAATCTACATAACGCATACGGTAACGTAATTCCGGATCTACGAATGCATCGTGAATTTTTCCATCTTCATCAGTTTTTACAACTGGTAGTGGACGTAATGTTTTTGATAAAAGGGTAAATTTGGTTACATGTACGGAAATTTCACCTACCTGTGTTTTGAACAGGTATCCTTCAATCCCGATAAAGTCACCAATATCTAAAAGTTTTTTGAAAACGGTATTGTACTCCACTGCCTCTTCTGTACTGGAAACGTCATCACGTGACACATAAATCTGCACACGTCCTTCGCTATCCTGAAGCTCTGCGAATGAAGCTTTCCCCATAATACGAACACTCATCAAGCGCCCTGCCAACTTCACCTTCTTACCATCCTCGTACTTGTCCTTTATCTCCTGCGTATTTGTGTTTACTTCAAATTCCGCTGCCGGATAAGGCTCGATCCCCATCTGTCTCAGCTGTTGCAGTTTTTCTCTGCGGATGATTTCTTGCTCTGTAAGTTGTTGCATAATAGGTTATATTTAACAGTCTGCAAAATTAAGGATTATTTAAAAAATATAACAGTGTTTCATCAGATAATATGATAATAAAGCTGTTTTGCTTTTTGTTATCCTGATCTTTAGTTTCTTAAAAGCACAATAATCTACAGATAACTTCCCTTCAGAGCTTCTATAATGATATTATGATCCTCTTCATCATGAAGTCCCGACACTGTTACAACGGCTATCATTCCCGCATTCTTTACAAAAATTGGGATTGCCCCGCCTTTCGCCAGGAAATCTTTTCCATCCAATCCAAAAGTCTTTTCTAAATTCATACTACCTTCTTTCAGGTCATTTTTCACACTAAGTGAGCTTTCTTCAAATTGTCTGGCAATATTTGCTTTTCTTCTCAACCAGTTATGCTTGTCCACCGGAAGTGTATCATCTACATACAGAAATACAGTTTGGTTCAGTCTGCAAATTTCCACAGCTATATGTTGATTACGGCTTTTAGCCAAATCGATAATTTTTACGCCCATATCAAAAGCAATCCGATTAGAAAAGCTTTCTAGTTCTATCCTTCTCAGAATTTCGTTATCGTTGTTATAATCTGTCATTATTAGTTTTTTCTAGTTTATTAATTGTGATCTTAAATTTAAGTCAATAAAAAGCCGGAAGACTAGCTCCCGGCACAATAATATATGGATTGTAATGTTTACTTCTTAAGACTAAGAACATACATAGCCATAGCTTCTGCCTGGGCCTGTGTAAGATCTGCGTGTGGCGCCATCGGAATCTCTCCCCAAACACCTTGTCCTCCTTTTATTATTTTTTCTGCAAGCATTTTTCTGTTGGCTTCTGTATTCTCATATTTAGCTGCAACATCTTTATAAGCAGGACCAATAAGTTTAGTATCATCAGCATGGCAGGTACGACAGTCGGAAGCGTTAATAAACTCCAGTCCGCTCTCTGGTGTAGCAACACTTACTTTTGCATCCTGCTGTTCTACGGTTACTTTAGGTTCTTCCAACATGGTATTGCTTTCCTTTTCTACAGGAGTTTCTTTTTTCGAACATGAAAAAGCTGCAAAAGCTAATAATGCAATAAGAAAGACTTGTTTTTTCATACTTTACTTTTATTTAGGTAAACAAATTTAACCATTAAATCCCTTGGATTCTTTCTAAATGACATCTATCAAGTATGAAATTTGAATACGAAGTACGAATGGGAAGCATTTTACAAAAAACAGCCCGAAGAAATTCTTCGGGTTGTTTTTATTTTATACAAGAGTTTATTTCAGTTTTTTAAGATCTACAATTCCGTAATGCAGCCATATTCCAAAAATTCCGGTTCTGGTATAAAACTCTTCTTTATCATTAAACCTAACCTTTGTTTTGGGCTCTGTCTGACAAATAAAAAAATGATTGCCATCTATACAATTCATTTTCCCGTTTCGGTATAATTCTGTCCAGCCAAATTCTTTATACTGATCTTCTTTATCTTCCGGAACGAACAAAAAACGCCTTATTACAGTCTGGTCCTTTTTACCTTCTTTTGTTGATGTAATTGCCCAACGTGCTAAATCGGATTCATATCTTGCTGCTACCTCATCAGCTTTTGCATCTGCGATTCGTTCTATGACTAAAGTATCCGAAGCCTTCATCAAACTGTCTTTTATTGCATATACCCCATAATAACCAGACCATATATCAGCCTTTGTATGCTTCTGTGCACTTAGTTTCCCTAATAACCCGGTTGCAATAAAAACTAAAAAAAGCTTCTTCATACTTTTAATATTATAAAATGATTAAAATATCTTTAGATTATCCTGAGGTGTATAATCCATAAAGATGCCACCATCCAAATTAACAGATTTTACCTGCTTTTTTATCGGAAGTTCTAGAGTGGTTTTCTTTTGGTCTTTCTCCCATACTGCAGGTGTGAAACGCTTATTTTCTTTGGTTCCGTCTGTATAGGTTACTACAGCATCGAATGGCACTGCAAAACCACCTACATTATCTATATTGATGTTCAGCTTGTTATTTTGCTGTGTAGCATCAGAAATCTTCAGATCTATGTAATTATTACTATAGAACCAGTTGTTCCAAAACCAGGTAAGATCTTTTCCGGACCCCGCATTCATGGAATAGAAATAATCCCAAGGTATAGGATGTTTGCCATTCCAGTTATCCATATAATGATGAAGTGCTTTTTTGAATAAAGCATCACCCAGATATTCTTTCAGTGCCAAATAAGATAAAGAAGACTTCACATAAGAGTTATTTCCGTATCCTGCTCCTGAAACCTGTGTACTCATTGTAATTAATGGCTGATCCTGTTCGGTTGCAGGACTGGTAATCCATCTTTTTGTTCTGAAATTTTTATAGAAGGTATCTGCAGCCTCTTTTCCGTTTTCATCAATTCCGATAAGGTATTCCAGTGTTGTTGCCCAACCTTCATCCATATATGCATAACGGGTTTCATTAATCCCCATATAGAAAGGGAAATAGGTATGTGCAATTTCATGATCAGCTGTCAGACGGGCATCCTGAAAATTATCCGGAACCGTACTGTCATTAATCATCATCGGGTATTCCATATCTGCATACCCTTGAATAGCCGTCATTACCGGATAAGGATATTCTACCCCCGGCCAGTTTTTGGAAAACCAGTCGATGTTGTAGCGCATCCAGCCTGTATATTGTTCAAAATCTTTTGCTCCGGCTTTGTAGCCAGCCTGTACACTTACCCTTTTTGTTTTCAGCTGCACACTGGAAGCATCCCATACATAATGGTTACTTAGTGCAAAACAGAAATCAGAGATGTGGTTTGCTTTAAACCTCCATACATTCCAATCATTCTGCTTCGTAACCTTCCCGGATTTCATCTCGGCTTCGTTGGCAACATGTATTATTTTATCGCTCTTCAGAGATTCTTTAAAGCGCTTCAAATATTCTGGCTGCAACACCTCTTCCGGATTCAGGAAATCTCCTGTAGACCATACAACATAGTTTTTAGGCGCTGAAATAGCGAAACTATAGTCATTGAAATCATTGTAAAACTCCTGTCTGTCAGAATGCTGAATAAAGTCCCAACCGTTGTAGTCATCATAAACAGATACTCTTGGATAAGAATAAGCTACATAAAAGGTATTTGGGTCTATCTGTCCTTCTCTGCCACTCTGTACAGAAAGTGGGTACTCCCACTCTATTTTTATTTCAGCTTTGGCCTTAGATGCTAATGGTTTATTCAGCTTTACCGCTTCTACAGTACTCCAATCATCACTATCAATATTATAACTTTCACCATTTACACTGAATGATTTTATTTTCAGTCCCGAACTCAGGAAATCTTTCGATACAAATCCTGAGCGTGGCGATTGTGGCTTGTGCATGTTATTCACAAAACGAATTGCCAAAATATCAAGCTGATCCGGGCTATTATTGTCATACAAAATAGTTTCGCTGCCGGAAACAATTTTGGTATCTGCATTTACTTTTATCTGAATATCATAAATTCCTTTATTCTGCCAGTAATTTTTACCGGGTGCTCCCGACAAATCACGGGTACCATTGGCATAAGCTTTCTTAATGTTTCTTGGCATGTACAACTCCTGAGCTGTAGCCTGCCCCAACATTCCCAGCAAAGCTATGCTGAAAAATATTTTTCTCATTTTTAAAATTTACGGATAAGTATCAAAATTAAGGAAAATACTTCTACAAAGGAGCTTTATGAACAAAAGAAATCTAAAAACATTGTATTTATTATTCGGATACTATTAAGAGACTGTATAAATTTTAATTCAAAATAATCTAAACAGGTTCTTAACCTGATATACCCTTTCGGAAATTTCCGGGTGTTTGCCCTGTCCACTTTTTGAAGAATTTGGAAAAGTTGGATGGATCATATGTAAGCTGTATGGCTACCTGAGCAATAGACGCTTTTGTTTCTTTTAAAAGTTTCTTTGCCTGATCTATAATCTTCTCGTCATAAAAATGACATGGATGGTGTCCGGTCTCCAGCTGGATAGTATCCGACAGATGTTGATGCGAAACAGCCAATTCGCGGGCTATCTGATTAAGTTCCATAAATTCGGGCACTCTCCCTTGGACAACATCGTCTATATGTTGATCCAGAAATACAAAATAACTGGTGAGAATCTCTTTACTTCTTTTTATGCTTTTATCCTGATCGGGCATCAATGTGTTAGTTTATAATTTCTCTAAAATACAAAAAAACACACTTAAGAATATGATGAACTTTTCAGATTATATTATTGGCTTATTACTGGTTTATTTTTACCTTCCAGCTCGTTGATAAGATTAGACTTAATCTCTGTAAAAATATAATCCCGGGCTTCGGCGAAGGAAATTCCGTAACGCCTGGATACAACCTGTAATTCTTCAGGGAATTTGGACAATAGAAAGTCGTAGTAACTATCCAATTCTTCTTCGGAAGGCATCGCAAAACTTATTCTAAGCTGGAAACGCCTGATGAGTGCAACATCCAGAATATCGATATGATTGGTTGCCGCAATTAGGAGTGCTTTCTCGGAGAAGTTATCTACCATCTGGATAATACTGTTTACCAAACGGCGCATCTCCCCAACATCTTTATCATCATTGCCCCGCATCTTTCCAATATGATCGAATTCATCCAGAAATAATACTGCATTCTCCCGATTTACTTTATCAAAAATCAGTCTTATATTTTTGGCAGTATCTCCTATTCTGGATGAAATAAAATTACTAAGATCCAGTATATACAAAGGTTTCTTCAGTGATGTGGCAATAGCTTTTGCAGTAGTAGTTTTACCACACCCTGAATAACCGTGTAAAAGAACTTTATTGTTTACAGGGAGATTGTATTTTTTCAGTTCGTCGATATAGGTAAACTCTTTCATCAGCTGATTAAGCTCTCTCCTGTTTTCTTCATCCAGAAAAACATCTTCCCAATTAACCTTTTCTTTTTCATCGATCAGAATCCCCGTAGTACTCATAATATACTGCAATTTATTTGATGTGTTAAATTTACGGAATATCTGAGTATTGGTAAACCTGATTTTTATCTCTCTTGCAATATGTTACATTCTGTTCTGTTCATCAGTTTTCTTTATCGCTTTGGTTCCTTTTACTTTTTGATTTCCAAAATTATATTTTAACTGAAGAACGAACTGTTGTGTATCTCTGTAATCGATAAAATAGTTGTCCTGATTGGCGTATTTAGTCGCTATTTTTTGCTTTGATGTTTTGAAGATATCGAGGAAGAATAAACTTGCTTCAAGCTTTTTATCAAAGAATTTGCGATTGGTTACCAGATAAGCTTCCCAGGCACCAGAAATTCTGAACGTTCCCTGAATTGCTGGCGAGTAATACTGATGTCCAATTTCTAATGTCCAATCCGAAGCTTTTTGCAATGTAAAGCTCGTAGATATAGTAGAATTCAGATTGTAAATTTTATTCTCATATAATTGCTGATCTTGTCCAAAGAAGTAGTTTTCATTATAGCTAAAATCTTCCGAAACACTAAGTGTCCACCAAGGTTTCAATTGAAAGTTTTTGTACAAACTGGCACCAAATGCATTTGCTTTCTGAATATTGGTATAATGAAATACCAAAGTATTAGTTTGTGGTACCTGATAAGAGATTTCCATAGATGGATCAATATCTTTCCTGTAATAAACTTCGAAATTCCAGTCTTTAACATTATAGGTAAAGCTAAGGTTATGTGAAATGGTAGCTTTCAGCTTAGGGTCCCCTTGAAAATAAGAAAACAGATTATAATATGACTTAGCGGGATTCAGCCAGGAATAAGAAGGTCTGCTAATTCTTTTGCCATAAGAAAGTCCAAACTGCTGCTTGTCATCAGTTGTATATTGTACATAAGCCGTAGGAAAAAGCTTCCAGTAATCATTGGTATTCTTTTCATAAGGTGTAGAAACAACACCGTTCAGGTTTGTATTCTCAGTTCTCAAACCGGCTTTAAATGCCCATTTTTTCAAATTTAAGGAAGCCGATGCATAGGCTGCAATATAGCCTTCTGTATAGTTGAAAATATTACTTTTATCCGGACGGTAAACTAACTTTCCGTTTTCATCGTCAGAAAAATCCAAAGTACTCGTGGTTTTAACCAAACTATATTTACCTCCTGCTTCCAATTCCCATTTGTCTTTTTTCCATCCATAATCCACCTGCTGAGAGAAAAGCTTTACATCCTGCCAGTTATTACTGATAAAATTTTGTGCAGATGGCGGTTGATTGGCAAAGTTGAGGTCTGTAAGAACATTTTCATATTTTTTATAATTGCTGGTAATGTAATAAGTCGTTAACGACAATGTACTGTTATCAAACTTTCTTTCCACCTGAAAACTTACATTGTTATTTATATTCCGGCTATTATGGTCGTTAATAGTATTGTAATAGGACTCAGCAACATTTTGAGCGTTGTATATGGTATTGGGGACAAAGTAAAGTCCTGCAGATTTGGGTGAAAAATATCCACGATAACTTAAAGTAAATGTAGTCTTATCATCTGGTGTATATTCTAAACTGGAATTTACCGTATTCTGGCTGTTGTTAATATCCTTCCGGTTCATAATACCACGCCATGTAGTCTGATCTTCCGGATAGTAAATATAATTGGACTCCTCCCGATAATAAGCTCCGGCTCCATGGGAGTAACTGGCCATAGCCGAAATTTTGCCCTTTTTATAATATTGTGCAATTGTTCCTACTCCTTTTGGATAAATAGACTGTACATATTTACCCGAAATATAACCACGATATCCTTCCAGTTTATTTTGTTTCAGAACAATATTCAGAACAGCACTTCCGGAAGCTTCATATTTAGCGGGTGGATTGGTAATAACTTCTACAGACTTCACATCGCTGCCCTGAGTATTTTCTAACAGGCTTTTTAGTTCTTCACTGGAAAGTGATACTTTTTTATCGTTGATGGTAACCAGAATGGCAGAACTTCCTTTAATTTTAAAAGCATCATTAGAAAATACAACTCCCGGTGTTTTCTTCAGAATCTCCCAGCCATTAAGACTGGAAATATTACTATTTTCAACATTAAATTCCAATCTGTCAATCTTTCTTTTCACCACTGGCTTTTGCTTGGTCATAGACACTTCCTGAATTTCGGTCGCAGATCTCTTCAGAACAAAATTTGGGTTAGTCCCTAAATCACTGAGTTTTATAACCTTCTCAAGTTTATCATACTCCAGATCATCTACTACTACTTTTATCTCTTGCACATCTATTCCTTCTACAATGAAACTACCTTTTTCATCAGTTGTCAAAGATTTTAGTAAGGTATTGTTCTGGTCGTATATATAGACTTTAGCCTGTGGTATTCTTTCTTTTTTATCATTTGTAACGATGCCTTCTGTTTTTTGTTGCTGCGCCCATAACATTACAGGCAGCAGGCAAATTGCTAATACTATTTTTTTCATGATCTTAGGTACTCAGATATAGTCTGAATTACAGAGCAAAAATGCAGTTAAAACTCCTGAAATTGGGTTAATGAAAGGTTAATGGCAGGTTAATACCGAATTGCTTTATCCAGTTCTATAGGATTAGAATAATTGTCCCTAATAGACTTTTGCATACTCGTATTAAGCTCTAAAAATTCTTCTTTACTCTTTATTTTCCGACCGTTAACATTAACATTCCAGTCAGGTTGAAATTCCGCTCTCATCCGTGCATAAGGATCATTATAAAAATCTTTTTTTAGCTTTACCCATGCTGGAAAAGTCACAAGCACAGGTTTCATATCATAATGATTCTCTACAAAACTTTTTGTATCAAAGGTTTTTGGAAGATTTTTATTTCGTGAGAAAGTATAAATAAAATTATGCCTGTCATCTTCTATCTTAAGAATGAGCCCAGGTAATCCTCTAAATTTATAAGGGCCTTCGGAAATAGGTATATCCTGAGTGAACCATGCAATCCATTTTCTTCCACCAAAATTAGTTGTTGCCTTCTGCATATTAAAGCCATTTTCTACTTTAGTATCATTGCAGATATCCCATTTCATTTCGTCTTTGGTTTGCATAAGATAATAATAAGGCATCATCCAGATTTGTAAATAATTGTTATTCAGAAAAGAATTTTTTTTGCGTAACAGTACCTGTTCTGTCATACTGGTATAGCCCTCATTATAATTCCCGTGAAGAATATTCAGAGAGTCAACTGCCAAAAAATTATAATCGTAAAACTTCACGTTATCCGGATTAATATCTAGTACAACTTCTTCCCGTTGATATTCCTCCTTTGTTGAATCTAGTTTATACCTGTATTCATAAATAAAACGTTTGGTCTGAGCATGCAAGATGACAGTAATAATTGTGATTAAAAAAAATAATAATCGATTCATAAAGTTTTTTGCAGTAAATATGTCACATAATAGAGAATAATCAGGTTAATGAAAGGTTAATGATGGGTTAATGCATCTTTAGCATTCACTAAAATTTTATCTTTGCTTTATGCTAAAAAACTATAAATGGCTTATATCTGCGTTTGCTCTCTTATTCCTGCTTCTGGTAGGGATACAGGTATACTTTCTTTATAAAACATACCAGATAAAAGAGAATAACATCTATGATAAATTAGATAAGGATCTTGGACAATACCAACCTATTCTACGGAAAAAATTAGAGGTTAGCGAGGATACTGTCCAGAAAATGCTTATTCGTTTTAATAAAGGCGAGATTACCAAAAAGCAGCTTCTGGATTTTTTTTTAGAAAAAGATTAATCAAGTCGAAATTGACTAATAAACAGTAGCTTACAAGAGTGCAAAACTCTGTTGGTAACGATTTAGTAATGGTGCTTACTGCGCTTGATTTCATTGAATTACCCCTGTATCAATACTACAAATTTAATGATTAATGGGCAATGTGGCTAACACTTTGTCCATTTTTTTTGTCTGCCTTTTTTTGTATTTGAAATTTCACTTCAAAAAAAAAAATTCCCACCTTGGGGGAACCTGTGGGAATGGTTTCATTATTTTTTTCAAATTTTGAATAATCAAAGATTTGATTATAAAACAAATAATGTTAACCTAAAATCGATTACGCTATGGAAATCCTATTAAGTGAAATATTATTAAAAATTCGGCATCAAGAAAATATTTTTTCTTCTCATATAATGCAGACGTCTGACGAGGCTTACCAAATGACTTTATTTCTAAATACGATGTTGCATAACATTAAAGCAGATGTTTTAAAATCAGGTTTTAAGAATGAACAACAAGAAATAGACTTTTTTAAAAACATTAAACCGCAAATTTTAGGCAAACTTATTTATTACAATAAGGTATTTCGTCTTGAAACAACTTGTCCTGCAAGCAAAGGCAAAATGTACCAAAGTTTTTACGAAAAACAGTTGAAAATTCTTAAAACCGAATACGAGGAAAACATCTGCAACGAAGATTTTTACAGATATTATCGTGCAAATAGAACAGACCGTGACCATAGCTATTTCACACTTGGAAACATAAATTATCACGATGGTTTAAAGAGCGGTGTATTTGAAATTGACCTAACTTTCTCAACCTATTATGACCACAAAATAGCCCATATAATTGCCAATGAACTAATCTATACTTATTTACTTTCCAAAATAAATCCTGAAGAAAATCCCGATGCGCTTTTACAAAATTTAGAAACCAACAAGGATATTTCGTGGACAAATTCACAAAATGCACTCATTGAACTGATATACGCTCTTTATGCTTCAAATTCCGTGGCTTACGGAAAAATTGGTATCCGAAAATTAGCTTTGATTTTTCAAGTCCTCTTCCAAACACCCTTAAATGATATACATCACTCTTTCCACCGGATGAAAACAAGGGCTGGCTCCCGAACTGCATTTTTAGACCAACTCAAATTGTCACTCGAAGAATATATGGATAAAGACCTTTAGGTTAATTCGGGGATATTTTTATTTTAAGCAGTACTCAAAAAGTACTGTTTTTTTTGCCCATATCTGCCAATTGGTAAATTCTTCCAAAACTTCAATACTAAATATTCAAAATGCCTTAAAAACCTTGTCTGATAAAGGTTTTACTTGATTGTGAAATTTTTCAAAAAACTTCAAAAACCAATGGGCAAGCATTGGCAGACAAACACTGCCACCTTTCACAATTTTGCATAGTGAACTTTAAATGATATGCAATGAAAATAATCACAATTGAAGAAGAAGCTTGGCTAAAGTTAAATAACAGTATTAATGCCATTGCCGATTATCTGAAAAAATTGGAAGATAAAAGTTATGATGACTTGTGGCTCAATAACCACGAGGTATCTCAATACCTACGCCTAAGCGAGAAAACCTTATGGCGTATGCGTACCAAAGGCGAGATTGCCTATTCAAAAATCTACGGTCAGTATTTCTACACCATCGGTGCAATTAAAGATATGCTGAATGCAAATGAAATTGAGAGTAGTGATGAGTTTTTGCAGGAACTTATGGCAAAAGGTAAAAGCTATATCGAAAAAGGAAGAAATCTGAAATTGGGGAAACCATAAAATGTATGGCTATGAATATTGATAGAATGGAATTTTTGGCGTGGATGGAACGCCTTATTGGTCGCCTCGATATGCTGGGCGATAATATCAATGAGTTGCAAAAAAAGCGTAACAGCATAGATGGCGAGGAATTATTGGACAATCAGGATTTGCTTCAAATGCTTAAAATCAGTAATCGTTCTCTGCAGCGGTATCGTTCGAATGGGAAGTTGCCTTATTATACGATTAGTGGAAAATTGTACTATAAACTTTCCGATGTACATCAATTTATTCGTGAAAGTTTTAATCCTCCTACTAAATAAATGAACGCCAATAAATGACAAATACTGCCTTTTAATGCCATTTCCACCAATCCAGTAAATGCTTGTTTTACATTCGATAGTGAATTTTAAATTTTTCAAATTATGAGCGAAGAAACAGCAAATACGCAGGAAATGCCCGAACAACTATCGGACATATTATTAGTGCTGGATAAAGAAAAAATGAAAATCCAAGCCGTAAAAAGTATCGACGAGAAAGGGAAAATGGAAACCGTTGACCCCACCAAGAAAAATGAAAATCAGTTTATGCGTGTGGATAAGGGTGGCGATTTTTTTTCCAATTTTTTTTCCAATTTTTTCAGCCAACTAAAGAACCCTACCAATTTTTCATTCTTTAAAGTACCTGCCCCTATCGCAGTTGAAAAAGCACAGGAAATGCAAAAACAGGTAAATAAGCCAACTCCCGAAGGCGAAAAAGTGATGCAAGAACACGAAATAAAAACAGAAATAAAGCAGGATAATAAACAAGAAAATCAAAAAGATATGGCAACAACACAAACAGCAGCGGAAACTAGCGAATACCGCTACAAACCGGAACAAATTGATTGGGACACAATGAATAATCTTGGATTGAGCAAGGAATTTTTAGAAAAAAGAAATCTGTTAGAACCTTTATTAAAAGGCTTCAAGACCAACGAACTTGTGCCCATTGGCGTTAATCTCGGTGGTTCAATTCTCCGTACTGATGCCCGTCTTTCATTACAGCAAGCCGAAGATGGAAAAGTTGTTGTGGGAATTCACGGTATCAAAAAAGAACCAACCTTACATTTTGAATTTTTCGGACACAAATTTACCGATGAAGACAAAAAAAATCTACTTGCAACTGGCAATATGGGTCGTGTGGTTGATTTAAAAAACACCAAAACAGGCGAAATGATGCCATCCATCATCAGTATAGATAGGCTTACCAACGACATTATTGCCCTACGGACAGATTTCATAAAAATCCCTGATGAAATTAAAGGCGTGAAACTCAATGATGCCCAAAAACAAACATTATTGGAAGGTAAACCGCTTTATTTAGAGGGTATGATTTCAAACAAAGGAACGGAATTTTCAGCAACGGTTCAGTTTAATGCAGACAAACGTTATGTTGAGTTTTTGTTTGATAGAAGCAACACCAACAAGCAAACTCAAAGCAACGGACAGAACAATCAACAAAGCAATCAGCAGAACCAAGCACAAGAAGCTCCAAAAACTTTCCGTGGTAAGGAACTGACCGATGAGCAACATAAGGATTTTAAAAATGGTCAAACCATCTACATTGACGGATTGGTAGACAAAAAAGGACAGCCTTATCAAGGTTACATCACTTTCAATAAAGAAGATGGTAAAACAAATTTTGAATTTCCAAATCAATACAAGGAAAGAGCAAAACCTACTGAAACCCATAAAACGCAAACTGCTGTCAATTCAGAAGGGAAAACCAATGAAGCCACCAAAAAAATCAATGAGCCTTTAAAATCGGGTCAGCAATCTCCGAAAAACAAGCAACAGCAGGAACAACAAGAAAAACCCAAAACTCCTGCAAAATCCAAAAGCAGAAAAATGTAACAGTGTATGAAAACAATTATTGCAGAAAAACCAAGCGTAGCAAGGGAAATAGCCAGAATTGTAGGAGCAACTGAGAAAAAAGATGGGTATATAACAGGTAACGGCTATTTTGTTACGTGGGCATTTGGTCATTTAATTGGCTTAGGAATGCCCGAAGATTATGGGATTTCGGGATTTGACAAAACAGCATTACCGATTTTACCAAACCCTTTTTTACTTACAGTTCGGAAAGTGAAAAAGGACAAAGGCTACGCAGTCGATACAGGAGCATTAAAACAATTGAAAGTTATCGAGCAACTTTTCAATAAAAGTGAACGCATTATTGTAGCAACCGATGCAGGCCGTGAAGGCGAATTGATATTTCGTTACATCTACGAATACCTGAAATGCAACAAACCGTTTGAACGGCTTTGGATAAGTTCGTTGACCGAAAAAGCCATCAAGCAAGGATTTGAAAAACTAAAACCAGGAAAGGAATTTGACGGATTATTTCAGTCTGCACAAGGCAGAAGCCGAGCTGATTGGTTGGTAGGCATTAATGCAACACAAGCATTGAGCATTGCCGCAGGAAATGGTATTTATTCGCTCGGAAGAGTTCAAACGCCAACATTGGCTTTGATTTGCAAACGCTATCTGGAAAACAAAAATTTCACAATTAAGAATTATTGGCAGATACAATTGCTGCAAAACAAGTCATCAATAGACTTTGAGAGCATTTCAGCAGAAAAATGGGAAGACAAAAAAGTTGCTGATGATATTTTGAAATCCATTCAACGAAACGGAACTGTAACCATAAAATCGGTAGAAATTAGAAACGTAACAGAGCAACCGCCTTTACTTTTTGACTTGACAGGATTACAAAAAGAAGCCAATAAAAAATTGAATTTGTCTGCTGACGAAACCCTGAATATTGCCCAAAGCCTTTACGAGAAGAAATTTATCACTTATCCCAGAACCGGAAGCAAATATATTCCCGAAGATATGTGGGCAGAAATTCCCAACCTCGTGAGGGCTTTGCAGGACAGGGAAAACTGCAAGCAAGCCGTATCAAAAATGAAATGGGGACGTTTCAATAAACGTATCGTGAATGATTTGCGTGTTACCGACCATCACGGATTATTGGTTACAGACAAAATCCCGTCAGCACTGAACGCAAAAGAAAATGCCGTTTATGATATGATTGCCTTTCGGTTGCTCGAAGCCCTTTCACAAGCGTGTATCAAAGAGATTACTGATGTTGATTTACAAGCTTTGCATTACGATTTTACGGCAAAAGGCTGTAAAATTCTGGAAGCTGGTTGGCGTTCCATTAAAGGTAATTTCTCCGATGATGACACCGAAGTTTTACAGGATTTACCCGAATTAAATAAGAACGATGAACTCAAAATAAAAGAAGCTTCTGTTCTCGAAAAGAAAACCAAACCACCTGTACTCTATACCGAAGCCGGACTTTTATCGGCTATGGAAAGTGCCGGAAAAGAAATAGAAAATGAGGATGAACGCAAGGCTTTACAAAATATTGGTATCGGTACACCCGCAACAAGAGCTTCGATTATAGAAACCTTATTTACCCGAAATTATATCCAACGAGAAAAGAAATCTTTAATACCAACTGAAAAGGGAATACAGGTTTATGAATTGGTCAAAGACAGGAAAATTGCAGACGTAGCAATGACTGCCGAATGGGAATTGGCTTTGCAGAAAATCGAAAACAACGAAATGAATGCAGAAACATTTCAAAAGGAAATGGAAAACTACGCTTCATCTATTACCAATGAATTGTTGCAAACTTCCATTGCCCAAAATAATCTACCCAAATTGGTTTGTCCGAAATGTAAAGCCCAACATTTGATTATCCGTGATAAAATTGTGAAATGTCCTGATGAGGTTTGCAATTGGATACAATTTCGCAATGTTTGTGGTATACAAATCGCTATAGCCGATATTGAAAATCTTATCAATAAAAAGAAAACCTCTCTTATTAAAGGGTTGAAAAGCAAAGCAGGAAAAAAATTTGATGCTTATATTTTATTGAATGAAGATTTTACCACATCATTTGAATTTGAACAAAATAAATCTCCAAAAAATAATAGAAAATAAAATTGCAACAACCTTTTGAAGTAGGTTAGACCAATCAATTTGCCAAATGTTTTACACTTGGCAAATTTTAATTTTCAGTGATTGGTTTCTTTTTCATATCACAACATTTTTAATCAATAAAAATACATTTTTTTAAACTGAATTTTTTTTCAACCAGACAAACTACGCCTTTCAAAGCCAATCTCTACCATCTCTAACGTTGATTTTATCTCCTGCCATAATTTTGATTTTAAATAAAATTCAAAATAAAATTATAGTATGGATACTCCAAAAAAAGACCTGTCGTATTTCAGTTTACGACTTAAAGATTTATTAAACACCAGCTTCCCCGAAAAAGCCCACGACCAAAAATTTATAGAGCATCGTGCTTCATTGGCTGCAAATGTATATGAAGGTGCTTTTCAATCAGGCAATGATGTTGAAAAATGCAATGAAATAGCCAATTACATTCTTTTTGAAGGTTTGCACTTCTCAAAATTCGATACTGTTTTTGAAGTGGTTTGTAATGAATTTGATACGGTAATGGCAGATGAAGAACTTCGACTATTTGCCTTGAAAATGTTTCCAATTTGTAAGCCAATTTTCGATGGCTATGAATTAACCGATGACTTCGCCTATAACACAGATTTCGACCTGCTCTATACTGAACTGACGGGAACCATCGCATTATGGATAGAGGAAAATGGGCTTCAGTAAAAAGCAACATCTCCAACAGAACATTGATGCCCTGCGAATTGCTTTTACACTGGATAAGGAGAAACGGCAAGCCACCGTAGGCGAAAGACTGCTAATGATGCAATACAGCGGATTTGGCGGTCTTAAATTTGTGTTGAACCCTATAGCGAAAGAAATAGACATCAACAATTGGAGAAAAACAGAACACGACCTTTTCCCAATTGCACAGGAACTCCAC
Source organism: Elizabethkingia bruuniana (assembly GCF_002024805.1). NCBI lineage: Bacteria > Pseudomonadati > Bacteroidota > Flavobacteriia > Flavobacteriales > Weeksellaceae > Elizabethkingia > Elizabethkingia bruuniana. The sequence continues at coordinate 1,366,035 of NZ_CP014337.1, read as the reverse complement.
CAGCTACTCAAAGAAAATTCAGAAGACGAAAAACAATACCGCAAGTATGTAGATAGTATGAAAAGTTCTGTATTGACGGCTTTTTATACACCACCACAGGTCATAGATGCTATTTCTACTACATTGCGTGAAAGCGGTCTGAACATTGAAAAATTCCTCGAACCATCCGCAGGTATTGGGTCTTTCATACAATCCTTTTCAGAAAATCAAAAAGCCAGTGTTACCGCCTATGAAAAGGATTTGCTCACAGGCAAGATTTTAAAGCAGCTTTATCCCGAAAGCAATATCCGTGTAAGTGGCTTTGAGGAAATTCCCGAAAAGGAACAAAACAGCTATGATGTAATCGCCAGCAACATACCGTTTGGAGATACTTCCGTTTTCGACCTTTCCTATTCCCGCAACAAAGACAGCGCAAAAGTGCAAGCAGCTCGAAGCATACATAATTACTTCTTTCTGAAAGGTGCTGATATGCTTCGTGAAGGCGGTTTGTTGGTTTACATTACTTCTCAAGGGATTTTAAATAGCCCGAAGAATGAGCCTATTCGCAGGGCATCAATGGAGGATAACAATTTGGTTTCGGTGGTCAGATTGCCCAACAATTTGTTTACCGAATATGCAGGTACTGAAGTTGGCAGTGATTTGATTATCCTTCAAAAAAATACAGCAAAGGAGAAACTTACTGAAATTGAAGAACTTTTTTGTCAAAGCAAACCAACGGAATTTAATACAATTGGTAACGCTTACTTTCAAGACAACTCGAGAATTGTTTATACCAACCAAAAACTTGATACCGACCCTTACGGAAAACCAGCACTCATTTATACACATAAGGACGGATTTGATGGAATTGCCAAAGACCTCAAACAAATGCTTTCCGAAGATTTTGGCAAGCACCTGAATTTAGGCTTGTACAGAGGCGAACGCAACAATGAACCTATTATCCAAATTCCAATTGAGCCAAAAATAACTTCTCCAAATATCGAAACCGTCATCACTCAGGGAAGCGCTCAAGAATTAAAACAGTTAAGCATTTTCGACTTATTTGAAAATGTGAATGAACCTGTAACGGTAATTGTTCCTCCTAAAACGACTACACCAACCAAAAGGCAAAACGCTAAAAAAAGCAGCCGTACCAACGGTCGCCAAGCCAACCTATTCAGTAGTGTGCAACAATCTTATATACCTTCTGTTGCTAATAGTTCTGAGAATGTAATTACATCAAACTATAGCAAAAAACAGGAAGTTATTGGTGACCTGTTTTCAAGTTTAGACGGAAATGACCAAGTTACTCAACCAGCAGTTCCCGAAAATATTCCTGAACCTGTAATATTTAGCGGCGAACTTCAATCATTCCACCGAAACGATTGCCTTGTTGTGGATAATGGTTGGGTCGGTCATTTGCAAGATGTAGACAATTCAAATGGTAAAGCAGTTTTCCATCCTTTGCGATTGCCCACTTTACAGAACGCAAGAGCCGAAGCATACATTGCCGTCCGTGATGTTTACCAAGAACTTTACAATAAAGAGGCAAAATTTCATACCGAACAAAAAGGAGAAAGAGAAAACCTTAACCAATTATACGATGTTTTTATCAAAAAGTATGGCAATCTCAATAGTGCGGATAATATCAAACTTATAAAAACGGATAGTTCCGGTAAGGAAATTCCTTATTTGGAGCGTGTTGTTGGCGGTGTGGTGCACAAAGCGGATATATTCAGCCGTCCAGTAAGTTTTTCTACCATAACCATAGCAACGGATAATCCCGAAGAAGCTTTAGCGGCTTCATTGAATAAATATGGTAGCGTGGATTTGAATTATATGTCTGAAATCAGCGGTATGGCTGACGATGCTTTGAAAGAAGCCTTACACGGTCGCATTTTCTACAATCCATTACAAAAGGAATATGAAATATCCGAACGATGGATTGCTGGCAACGTAGTGGAGAAAGCCCAAGAAGTCAAATCGTATCTCGAACGCAATCCCGATGATACCGAAGCTAAAGCAAGCCTTACCGTTTTGGAAGAAGCCCGACCAAGAAGAATTGAGTTTGAAGAACTCGATTTTAACCTCGGTGAACGTTGGATGCCAACAGGAATTTATGCTCGTTTTGCTTCGCACTTGTTCGATACAGATGTAGTTATCCATTATTCCGAAAGCTCTGATGATTTTTCTGTAAAATGTAATCGAGGGAATTTGCATATATGGGAGAAATATGCCGTCAAATCAGAAAGCAGAACGTTTGATGGAATTGCATTGCTAAAACACGCTCTCGTTAACACCACGCCCGACATTACTAAAAAAATTACAGTAGAGGGACAAGAGGTTAAAGTACGGGATATGGAAGCCATCCAAATGGCGAATACCAAAATTGATGAAATCCGTACTGCTTTTTCGGAATGGCTTCACGCCCAAAATGATGAGTTTAAAAACAGGCTGACCGACCAATACAATGATACTTTCAATTGTTTCGTTCGACCAAATTATGACGGAAGCCATCAGGACTTTCCGGGATTAGACCGTAAGGCTTTAGGCATTGAAGACTTATATTCGAGCCAAAAAGACACTGTTTGGATGATAAAACTGAACAACGGTGCTATTTGCGACCACGAAGTTGGTGCAGGAAAAACATTGGTAATGTGTACCGCAGCACAGGAAATTAAACGTTTGGGATTAGCCCATAAACCAATGATTATCGGGCTGAAAAGTAATGTTCACGAAATTGCTGAAGCCTACCGCACTGCTTATCCTCACGCTAAAATTCTGTTTCCGGGCAAAGAAGATTTTACACCTCAAAAACGTCTGAGGATTTTTGGCGATATTAAAAACAACGATTGGGATTGCGTCATCCTCACGCACGACCAATTCGGGATGATACCGCAATCGTCCGAAATGCAAAAAGAAATTCTACAAATTGAGTTAGATAGCGTAGAACGAAACCTCGATGCGTTGCAATCGCAGGGCAAAGAAGTTACCAGAGGAATGCTTGCCGGAGTAATCAAACGAAAAGAAAACCTTGAAGTAAAACTAAAAACTCTGCAACACGATATTGATAATCGCAAAGATGATGTGGTTGATTTTAAGATGATGGGCATTGACCATTTGTTTGTGGACGAAAGCCATCAATTCAAAAATCTGATGTTTAATACAAGGCATTCAAGGGTTGCAGGATTGGGAAATGTGGACGGAAGCCAAAAGGCAATGAACCTGCTCTTTGCTATCCGCACCATTCAGGAGCGCATCAATGCGGATATGGGAGCCACTTTTCTTTCGGGAACAACTATCAGCAATTCTTTGACGGAGTTGTACCTTTTGTTTAAATACCTGCGACCAAGAGCAATGGAAAAACAGGGCATTCATTCTTTTGATGCTTGGGCAGCTATTTACGCAAGAAAAACGACCGATTATGAATTTTCAGTTGCCAATAATATTGTTGCAAAAGAACGTTTTCGATATTTTATAAAAGTGCCGGAATTGGCGCAATTCTATTCTGAAATTACAGATTACAGAACGGCAAAAGATATAGGAATTGACCGACCGGATAAGAATGAGATTTTATATACTATTCCGCCTACTCCAGACCAGTCTGCATTTATTCAAAAATTAATGGATTTTGCAAAAACAGGAAATGCCGAGTTGCTGGGAAGACCACCGTTGTCGCAAAGTGAAGAAAAAGCAAAAATGCTCATTGCTACAGACTACGCCCGCAAAATGTCGTTGGATATGCGAATGGTAAGTGGGAAATACGAAGACCATCCCGATAGCAAGGCTTCGCATTGTGCAGCAACTATTGCTAAATATTACAACCAATACAATGCACAGAAAGGAACGCAGTTCGTTTTTTCTGATTTGGGAACTTATAAACCTGGCGAATGGAATGTGTATTCTGAAATCAAACGCAAACTTGTGGAAGACCACGGTGTATCTGCTCACGAAATCCGTTTTATACAAGAAGCCAAAAATGATAAGCAACGTAAGGAACTTATTAAAGGAATGAACGAAGGCAAAATTCGTGTACTTTTCGGTTCTACAAGTATGCTTGGAACAGGCGTGAATGCGCAGAAAAGAGCCGTTGCTGTTCATCATCTTGATACGCCGTGGCGACCAAGCGACCTTGCTCAACGTGATGGCAGAGCTGTTCGCAAAGGCAATGAAATCGCCAAGTTCTTTGCCAACAACAAAGTGGATGTAATTATCTATGCAGTAGAAAAATCATTGGATAGTTATAAGTTCAATCTGCTTTACAACAAACAACTTTTTATTGACCAATTAAAAAACAATAACCTGGGCAAACGAACGATTGACGAAGGAAGTATGGATGAAAAATCGGGAATGAATTTTTCGGAATATGTGGCGATACTTTCAGGAAATACAGACCTGTTGGATAAAGCCAAATTAGAAAAACAAATTGCAGGTTTGGAAAGCGAAAAACAAGCTTTCAACCGTTCTAAATCTAGTGCCAAATACAAATTGCAAGATTATACAGTGTTATTGGAAAGCGCACAATCTCGTTTCAACAGAATGAACCTCGATTGGGGAAATTTAAAACAACGCATTCAAAAACATTCGGATGGAACTATTGCAAATCCTGTACAGTTAGACGGTTTACCACTTAATGCAGATATAAAACAAATCGGCATCAAGCTCAATCAACTTGCAGATAAATCCCGAACTGGCGGTCAGTACGAAGAGATTGGAAATTTGTACGGATTTACGTTGTTGGTAAAAACCGAAATGTCTGAAAAAGAAGGTTTGGATATTCGGGTAAACCGATTTTTGGTTCAGGGCGAAGGAAACATTAAATATACCTACAACAACGGTTTAATTGCTAAAGATGAAAAGCTGGCTGCAATGAATTTCCTAAACGCATTGGAAAAATTACCAAGCTACATCGACCAAGAGAAAAAGAAAATCGTAGAAATACAAAAAGATTTACCTGTGCTTCAGGAAGTGATAAATGGGACTTGGGCAAAAGAAGACAGATTGAGTGAACTGAAAACTGAATTGGCTTCGGTTGAACGGAAGATACAATTATCAATAAACCCCGAAAATAAAGGCGAAGAGAAAGAAAAAATTGAAAAACAAACGCTAAAAACAGCCAATCCCGAAAGTGCTTTAAAGAATAAAAGCATTCATCTTTCAAGAGGTGTTTAAAAATATCAAACCGTTTACATTTCGTCTTGTTCGTCCATTTTTTTCAGAAGACTTTCTTTAAGGTTATCAAGGAATTTTGTACGGTTGATTTTGCGGCTTTTCAGTTCGATGTAAGTGTGGTAAAAATCGCCTAAATCTATATTAAAAGTTTGTCCAAATGTTTTGGCTATCACTTTTAGATCTATGTTTCCACCTTCAAAAACAGCTTGGGAATGCAAAGCATAAATTAGTTCTATCAACGCCGTTTTACTGGCAGTCCAATTTAGTGTGGGCAAATCGGTTGATTTTTCTTCGTTTGTTGCTTTATGAAGTTGGTTTTCGATGTAAATTTGAAGCTGGTCATTGGCAATAATTTTTGCAACTTTATAATCGTGAGAAGTCGAAAAGGTATGGTCTGCCTGAAAATAAAAAGTATCTAAACTTAGCTTAATATCATATTTGCCACGTACAAAAATTTTTTCATCAATGTAGGTATTGTTGGTTCGATAGTATTTATAAAATTCAAGATTACTTTCAAAAAATCTTTTCAATTTCCTTAATTCTATATTTAAGTATTTTTTAATGAGTTTTGCACCGTAGGGTCTTTTGGTTTCGATTTTATAGATGGCGTTGTAAAAAATAAGCTTGGCAACAATTACAGGTTTCTGATATTTGAAAAAGCGGATTTCTTCCTCTTTATCTTGGAATTCATTTTTCAGGACATACTCCTTTAATTCGGACAAAGAATTTACAATAAGGTTGATGATTGCTTCAACTTTTTGAAAACAGCTTTCCGCTTCAATTTCTGTGATTTCAGTTTCTAGTTTATGCAACGTTTCATTGAAGAATTTAGTCATATATTTATCTTTTGGGATTAATATCTGGGCTAATTAATAAATGTCCTAATTATTTTCATTAAGCCATTTTTATTGTTTTACCTGTGGTTTTCTAATCAGCAGAATAGCTGCAATCGCTAAAATAATTGTGGCAATACCGCCATACAAAAACTCCCGACCGGGAAACTGTGTACCTAAAAATCCTGCAATGGGATAGGCTATTGCCCACCATAAATGGGAAAATGCGAAATGAGCACCATATACTTTGCCGTGGTCTTTGGCTTCAATATTTTCGCCGATTAGGGTTTCGGACGGCATATCTGCTAATGTTTGACCGATACCTGCCAAAACCCATAAAAACATTACTCCGTTGTATGGTAAAAAATTAGCAAAACTAATGGCTATACCTAGTAACATTGCACCGCTTATTAGGGATACACTTCTACTTTTCGATTTGTCTAAACTTCCCAATAAGAATGCGGTAATAGCTGCACCCACGCCAAAAATTGACATTATCCAACCGTAATGTTGGTCATCCAATTTCAAGGAATTTTTAACCAAACCTATTGTATTTACTAAGATGATAGCTCCTGCAATAGCTGATATAAACTCGATGCTTAAAGCGAAACGAACAATTTTGTTACCGAATAGTAATCGAATGCCTTTTAATACTTCATTCCACGTATTTTTAGATGCTGTATTCTCATTATTTACACCTTTTTGCAATGTTCCTTTGGGAATAGTAAGTATTATAAGTATAGCAACGAAAAGAGTTGCACCATTTATGAAAAATATTTGTGTAGCACCCATCCATACTGCGAAAATCCCTGCCAGTGCGGGTCCGAAAACACTCAATAACTGAAATGTTGCCATTGATAAACCATTGGCTTCTCTGTAAATTTCTTTTTCAACTATCTGTGGAATAATTGCCCTATAAGTTGGTGTAAAAAATGCTGCAAATACATTCAAGGCAAATATCAACCCATATAATTGCCATTCGGCATTAACGAATGGTAACGCACATACGATTGTCATTCTTGCCACCTGTGTAACGAGCAGTATCTGCTTTCGTTGAAATCTTTCTGATACAACACCTGCAAAAGGCGAAAAGAGAATATAGGCTGTTACCCTTAAAGTAAGGGCTGATGCTAATATTGCCGCTGCGTTTTTAGGGCTCATTTGGTAGGTAAGCAAAGCCAAACCGAGCCAAGTAAAAGCATCACCCAAAAGGCTTGCGATTTGGGCGAAATATAGCTTTGCAAAAGTAGCATTCCTCAGAGATTTGAAGGGTTCTATAATTGGTTTAATTATTTTATTCATTGTCTATTTAATTTTGATTTCTGTACGACAGATACACAGGTTTGATAATAAAAACTTAAGTACCACTACATTTCAAAATAAAGCTCATTGTCTTTCTTTTGGGGTATTTCGTCTTCACCAATCATTTGCTTGATATTGATTTCTATGGTTAAAGCCAGCGATGTCATCGGAGTATCAACAGGTGTATTCTCAAATGGGTCTTGCATCATTATGGCGGTTTTTTCTATGGCAATAAACATTATAGGAATAAGTATTGACAGTATAATTTGTATAGTAAACTGCGAATGCTCTAATCCGAATGGCACCAAGATGGTAAAAACGTAGATTAATGTATGTAATAGCAGGCTGTACGCTCTTGGGAATACCGTGTTTTTTATGCGTTCACATTTCCCCATACTATCACATAGCTTAGTAATTGTTTCGTTTAGTTGCAGTTGCTGAAACTCCGAAATTTTTCTTTGTTCTGCTAAAAAACCCATTTGTTTAGAATGCTCATCAAGAATAGCGTTTGGAATATTGACAGCACTAATTTTATGAAAATTAATATACGCTTCGACTTTTGAAGAAAATCCTACTTTCCTCAAGGTTTCGCCCAGAGCATACACCCATACAATTTGCCGTTGAGCAAAGATTTTAATTTCTTCTTTTTCTTTAGTCGATAGAAATTGGTTCAATTGCCTTGTAAGTATTCGAGAGTCATTAACGATAGCTCCCCAAACAATCCTCGCCTCCCACCATCTTTCATAAGACTGTGAGGTTCTAAAGGCAAGTAAAATAGAAACAATAGTTCCTAAAAGAGCCAATATGCTAAATGGTATTGCAATATCTGCCAGTACAGGGGTTAAATGCAGAAAACCAATGGTTAGAGCAAAGGTAACTACAAAGAATATTTGCCATTTTACTTGCTTAACAAAGTATGAAATAGATATTTTTTTGTTTAAAAGCATTTCTTAAAATTTTTGTTATTAATCGTTCACTACCACAAACAGTCCTGAAAATCGGCTACCATATGCAGCAATAAACCAAGGGCAATAATTCTTATTATTTTGTTTCCAAATAGGAACAACAAAACATACAGCACTATAGCGTAATATGAATGCAGAAAGTGAAATCCTACACTGCATCTGTTTGGATCAAATATTGGTTCGGCAAACAGATGGTCAATGTCAACAAGCATCGTTGATAATAAAATTATCCAAACCGTTTTCCATTCCTTTTTAAAAAATACAAAAGCAACTAACCCTGGAAAGAAAAAATGCAGCGTATAGTGGATAATGTTTTGTAATATAAATAGGGACATATTTTAACTTCTATTTGGGGCAAATCTTAACTATTCCTCTTCTTCGGCATTTTTAATCGCTGATAAAATAGTGTACGCATTTTTGGTAACTATTTTTATTTGTTGAGGATTTGCTGTTGATGGTAATTCTATGCCCGTGTAACCTTCTTGTTCTATGCCTTTGGCAACTTGTATTAATTGAAAAGTATAACCGTTTTTGCCTTCATTGGTCTGCGCAATAATATAATCCACTCCTTCTAACTGTACAAGTGCATCATTCGGCACTGCATTTTTTTCATCTGTTCCGGTTTCTACCCACGCTTTTACATACATTCCCGGCAGTAGTTTTACATCTTTAGTAAAATGGCAATGTACGGGTATCATCTTTTTATCGTCTGCAGCCTGCCCAACCAAAAATACTTTTCCGGTGTGCTTGTAATCATTTTCATTGGATAGTGAAAACCTAACGGTTTGCCCTACCTGAATTTTGCCTAAATCTTTCTCAAAGGCATTTAAAGCAAGATGTAGGTCATTGGTATCTGTAATTTCAAATAGGATATCGGTAGGCGATGCGTATTTTCCGATATTGGTATTGCTGTTTTTTATGTAACCTGATATGGGTGCATAAATGCCCGCTGTTCTCGAAATTTTATTGCTCCTTTTAAGAGAAGCAGTACTGATGCCAATCAAAGCCATTTGCTGCTCTAATCCTGAGATGCGGGCTTTCATTACTTTGAAGTCGGAACTTACCTGCTGGTAGGTTTTTGCTGCATTTATATCCTCATTTCTTAAATCCTGTTGTCTTTTGTATTCCTGCGATAGGTATTCTAACCTGCCAATGCTTTCTAAATACTCCTGTTGTATGGAAATAAATTCAGGGTTTTCGAGTGTGGCTAATTGTTGCCCTTTTTTTACAAATTGCCCGGGTAATAAACCTGCTGATTTGATGTAACCGCCTAAAGGTGCAGATACGGTGGCTACACTGTTGGGTTCGGCTTCAATTGCACCCGTTAGTTTGATGATATTGCTTAGGTTTCGCAGTTCTATAGTACCCGTTTGTATATCCGATAATTTGTACTGGTCTGGCGTAAATGTTATTTGTTTTACTTGGGATGCAGTATCGGTTTTGTTCTCTGTAACTGCCTGTTCTGTAGCTGTTTCTTTTTGGTCTTTACAGGATAACACCGTAATTACTACGATTAGTAAAAAGGGAATGTATTTTTTGAACGAACTATTCATTTTTCTAATTTTTTTAATGATTATTTATTGCCGGAAAGTGTTTCAATGGCGATAATTGCCTTATTGAAATTGTACAGGCTTTCTACGTAAGCGGTACGAATGTTATTTGCCAGCGTTAAATTTTGCAAATGCTGGGCATAGGAAACCTCACCGCTTTTAAAACTTTTTTCGGAATTGCTGATGATTAAATTGGCTTGTGGCAGAGCTTGTTGCTGATAATAATTCAGCTCATTCTGAAGTTTGGCATATTGCTGTTCCAATTCTTTTAACTGACCATTGAGGTTGGTTTTATTCAGCTCCACCTGTGTTGCTGCAATTTCCCGGTTAATTTTTGCTGCATTAATTTTTGATTTATAACCTCCCGGAAACAATGGAATGCCAATACCAATTTGAAAAAAGCTAAACCTGTCTTTTCCGGTATAAGTCCTGTCAATACCATTGATGGTCTGCATTCCTTTATAAGTCTGAGCGCTATAACCCAAAATAATTTCGGGCAACATTTTACTCTTTTCAACCTGTATTTCCTGCTGGCTTACGTTTACTTCTTGTTGCAGGTATCCAATAATGGGATTGTTATTTGCAGAAAAGTTTTCGATAGTTAATAGTAATTCTTTAGCCGTAAGGTTGGTTTCTGCAATGCTGATATCATCTGTGGTATTCAGTAAAGTTTGCAATTGTTGTTTGGCAATTTTCACATCGGCATTGTTTTTTTCAAGTTCATTTTGAATTTGTTTTAACTGAACGGAAGAGGTCATTTTTTCAAGATTGGTACTTTCTCCCGTTCTGTATCTTGCATCACTTGCTTTGCTCAGATTGCTGTAAATACTGTCTAACGCTGCAATGAGTTTTCCTTTTTCCAGAACATACTGGTATTGCAAATACGCCAGCTTCACATTTTCTATCAATTCATTTTCCGAAACGGCTTTGTATTTTTCTGTGCTGATTATCTTTTCTTGTGCCAGTTTTGACTGGTTGCTGTACAGTGTAGGAAAGTCAAAGCGTTGGGTCACGTTAATGAGATTATCATTAATGGTTGGGTTGCTTACAACGCCCTGTGTGTAAGAAAGCTCAGTTTTTGGAATGGTTACGCTTCCTTTTTTCAAAGCTTTTTGAACATTGATGTTGTATTCGGCAATCCTTATGCTGTTGTTGTTTTTTACGGCTTCATCAATAGATTGCTGTAAGGTCAATACTCTTGTGTTTGTTCCAGAAGATACCTGCGCTTTCAGTGTAGATGAAAAGCATAAAAAACCTAAGAGCAATATTGCCGTTGGTAATGTTTTATTCTTTTTCATTTTGAATGTTGATTTTGTAAAATAGATATAGAGCACCGGAAGCACCAGTAAGGTAAGCGCTGTTGCAGTTATCAGCCCGCCAATAACCACGGTTGCTAAAGGACGTTGTACTTCTGCACCTGATGAGGAAGAAATAGCCATCGGAAGAAAACCTAATGATGCCACCATTGCCGTCATTAATACGGGTCTTAACCTCACTTTTGTGCCAATGCGCACTCGCTCATAAATATCGGTAACGCCTTCTTTTGCCAATCGGTTAAATTCTGCAATGAGTACAATACCGTTCAATACCGCTACGCCAAATAGCGCAATAAATCCTACACCAGCAGAAATACTAAAAGGCATATCTCTTATCAGCAATGCAAATACACCACCTATAGCTGAAAGCGGAATAGCTGTAAAAATCAGCAAACCTTGCTTCACAGAACGGAATGTAAAATAGAGCAATAGCAAAATAAGCAATAGCGCTACCGGTAAGGCTACGGCAAGTCTTGCATTGGCTTCTTCCAGATTTTTGAACTGTCCGCCGTAAGTAATATGATAACCTGCCGGCATTTTTACTTTGGCTGCAACGATGTCCTGTATATCATTCACAATGCTTTTTACATCGCGGTTACGAACATTGAAACCAAGCGTAATACGTCTTTTGGCATTATCTCTCTGTATTTGTACAGGACCCGGTTTATAGGAAATATTGGCGACTTCGCTTAAAGGTATCTGCTGTCCTGTTGGTGTACTTACAAATAGGTTTTGTACATCTGTAATGTCGGCTCTTGATGCGCTGTCTAATCTTACCACTACATCAAATCTTCTTTCTCCTTCGTACAGCAAGCCTGCAGTTTTTCCCGCAAATCCTGTTTCAATGGCACTGTTTACATCTTCTACGTTCATACCGTATTGTGCTATTTTATCTCTGTCGAATTGGATGCTTATTTGTGGCAATCCTGTGATTTCTTCAACATACAAATCTTCTACACCTTCAACGGATTTTATTTTCTTTCCTACATCAGAAGCCAAATCTGAAAGTACATCCAGGTCTTCTCCATAAATTTTCAAGACAACATCTTGCTTAGCTCCGGTTAGCAACTCATTAAAACGCATTTGTATAGGCTGTTGAAAGCTGAAAGTAGCATTGGGAATAACAGCAAGTGATTGTTGCATTTTATCAATCAATTCTTCTCTATCTGCTGCGCTTGTCCATTCTTTTTTAGGTTTTAAAACAACGACCATATCACCGGCTTCAATCGGCATTGGGTCTGTAGGGATTTCTCCCGAACCTATCTTATTCACTACCTGCTTTACTTCGGGATAATTTTTCAGTAAAATATCTTGCGCTTTTTGGGATACATCTATCATCTGGTTAATGGAACTGCCCACGGGAACTCTTGTTTCTACTGCAAAGTCACCCTCATCTAATTGGGGTATAAATTCTCCGCCCATTCTGTTGAATGCAAAAAGGGTTATAACAAACATTGCCACGGCAATAGATATTACCAACAGCTTTCGTTTCATTGCTCCTTCAATGATGGGGCTGTACACTCTTTGAATGGCTCTCATCATTTTATCCGAAAAGTTGTCTTTGTGCGTGGTCTTTTTGCTGAGGACTAATGCAGACATCATCGGAACATAAGTGAATGACAATAGGAATGCGCCCATAATAGCAAATGAAACGGTTTGCGCCATTGGTGTAAACATCTTGCCTTCTACACCTACCAATGCCAGTAACGGTAGGTAAACAATAAGAATGATGATTTCTCCAAATGCTGCTGCCGAACGAATTTTGGTTGAAGACTGAAACACTTCTTCATCCATTTGTTCTTGTGTAAGTTTTTCTACTCCGCCGTACCGGTTTTTGCTGGTTGTTATTCGGTGTAGTACTGCTTCTACAATGATTACCGTTCCGTCGACAATAATTCCGAAATCGATGGCACCAAGGCTCATTAGGTTTCCGGATACGCCAAAAAGGTTCATCATCGCTATGGCAAACAGCATTGCCAATGGAATAACCGAGGCTACCACAAGACCGCCACGCAGATTACCAAGGAAAAGTATCAAAACAAAAATTACAATTAAAGCACCTTCTACCAAGTTGGTTGATACTGTTGATATGGCGCCATCTACTAATTTTTTCCTGTCAAGAAACGGCTCTATCTCTACACCTTCGGGCAAACTTTTTTGAATTTCTTCAATCTTTGCTTTTACATTGGTAATTACTTCAGAAGAGTTGGCACCTTTTAGCATCATCACAATTCCGGTAACGGTTTCTCCCTGCGCATTTCTTGTTGCTGCCCCATATCTTGCCCCATTTCCGAAACGGACATCTGCCACATCCCTTAACAAAACAGGAATGCCCCCTTCGTTTTTAACTACGATTTTTTTAATTTCCTCAATATTCTTTACCAAACCTTCGCTTCGAATAAAGAAAGCATTTGGGCCTTTATCGATATAAGCACCACCAGTGTTTTGATTATTCTTTTCTAAAGCGGTGAAAATATCGGATATATTGATGTTTTGGCTGGCGAGCCTGTCTGGCTCTATGGCTATTTCATACTGTTTTACAAATCCGCCAAACCCGCTTACTTCTGCTACTCCCGGTGTTCCTAAAAGTTGTCTTTTAATAATCCAATCCTGAATAGTTCTTAATTCGGTAGCATCGTATTTGTCTTCATATCCTTTTTTAGGATGGATGACGTATTGGTAAATTTCGCCTAAACCTGTGGTAAGCGGTGCCATTTCAGGAACACCGACACCTTCGGGTATGTTTTTAGCAGCCAAGGTCAACCGCTCCTGAACTTGTTGTCTTCCCCAATAAATGTCTACTTTTTCTTCAAAGACAATTGTAACTATGGAAAGACCAAAGCGAGAAAAAGAACGCATATCTTTTATGCCGGGAATACTTACCATTGTTTGCTCTACCGGAAAGGTTACGAGCTGTTCTACTTCCTGCGCTGCCAATGTGGGCGATACTGTGATTACCATTACCTGATTGTCTGTAATATCGGGCGTTGCATCAATAGGAAGTTTGGTAACGGAATAGGAACCCCAGCAAATTAATGCCAGGGTAAATAATCCTATTACCAACTTATTTTTTATTGAAAAATGAATGATGTTGTTTAACATATCATAATCTTGTTTGAATGGTTATTGTTTAAGGAGATACTGTCCTTTCATTTTGATTTTGACAGTAATGTCCTCATTTGAATTGTTTTTGAAATACCATCCTTGCGGACCTTCAAACGGAGCAAGAAATGAACCTGCCATATTGTTTGAATAAGCAATGGTGTAGCTTTCAAAGTAGTTGCTGTTGTTTTTTACCTCTCCGTGAAAATCAAAGTACAGTTCACCTTTATCGGTAATCCACTCATATTTTAATTGTCCGTATTTCAACATATTTACTTTGTACTCCAATCCTTTACCGGCAGGAATAACTACGCTTACATCATCTGTACGTTCTGCCAATTGTGTAGCAGGCGCAGGGTTGTTTGCGGCATCAGGCTTTGCCACATCCGCCGGCGAACCTACATTTTCCATTTTCAATATCTTGTGCGGTTCTGAACTTAGATTTTCTGTACTTCCTTCTGGTACATATAACTTGCTGAAACCGGTTGCCTTTCCTATTCCTAAGGGGTCTATACCATATTCAGCTGGTAATACTGCACTTACGAGAAGGGTGGTTCCAATAATTAAAGCAATGATTACCTGCTTTATGATAGATTTTTTATCTAAAACTTTATGTGCTATTTCTGACATTTTGATAATTGTTAAGAGTTAAAATAACCGACTAACTGGTAGCCGAATAATAAAAAGCCCGCTGCCATAAGCAACATATTGGTAACTGTAGAGAATTTGAAAAAGCTCGGTGATTTTCTCCAAAGGGTGATAACAAATAATACAAGAGCTAAGGCGATGAATTGACCTATCTCTACACCGATATTGAAACCAAGCAGGTTGGTCAATAATCCTGTTCGGTCAAAACTCAATTCCTGTAATTTACTGGCTAAACCGAAACCGTGAAAAAGTCCAAAGATTAAGACAGCCGCTTTTGTATTAGGCTGGCGACCAAGGAATTTTTGAAAGCCACCTAAATTATCAAAACCTTTGTAAACGATTGAAAGTGCTATAATAGCATCGATGAGGTAAGCGTTGATAGCCATATCTGCCAGTACACCTAATAAAAGGGTAATACTATGACCAATGGTAAAAAAACTCACATACAAAAGCACTTCTTTTGGACGATAAAGAAAAAAGATAACGCCCACAAGAAATAATAAGTGGTCGTAACCTGTAAGCATATGTTTTGCCCCTATATACAGGAACGGTACAAAAGCAACGCCTGAATTTCCACTTAAAAAAGTTTGGGTATCCTCATCTACTCCGTGAGCATACGCCGACCCTGAAACCAATAGCAATAAGGCTATTGATAAAACAATTTTTACATACTGCATTTGAAATTAATTTTTTAGTTAGGCAATAAAAGCCTGGCAGTACTGCGTACAAGGGTACGCAATACCAAACAGTCGCAGGCTTTGCTACAATGATTATAAGACTTTGCTTAAAAAATTAATTAATGCTTATGTCCGTGTGCTTTATCAATACTGTCCTGCTTTAAAGGAGCTACAGTTGAACTATCTGCTTTTGCAGCAGGTGCAGTATGATTACCGGAAGGATCGTGGGAATGCCCGTGTGCTTTATCAATGCTATCTTGATTTGCTGTTTCCACAGGTGTCACTTGATCAGTATTATCTGAAGATTTTTTCTCGTTGGTATTGCAGGCAACTAAGGTAAGGGCAGCAAAAGCCGCTATAATGAATGATTTTTTCATTGTTTAAAAAATTTGATAGTAAGAAATAAATAATTTGCCCGAAAAAATGGGCATACGTCAAATTTTAACTTTCGAGGATTGAAAGTTAAGCAACAATGAATGAAGGGGGACCCCGAAGGGAATAGGCTCCGTGGAGCGGTGGTAGATAAATAATATGCCTATCTGGTGGAAAAGTATTTTTCTGATAGTCAACTATATATTCAACGGGCGCAGTAAAATGAATAGGCAGAGCCTTAATAGATTTTACGTCGTCCTTGGAAATGACAATTTTAGTTTCGCTTGAATTTGTAAAGGATATGTTTTCACCAGCGTGTATAAAACCCGAAAATGCAATCTCTAAGGGTGTTTCGCCATTGTTTTTGCCGTTATGATGTTCGTCATTAACAATTTCAAGGTGGTGATGGTGCGATACAATGCCGTGCCCCAAAATCATTATTTGGGCAACAATTAAGAATAATATGGCAGTGTATCTACGCAACATTTTGACAAAGATATACAAATAAGTTTTGTTGGTAACAAAAGAAAGCAAAAAAAAGAATTTAAGAACCATAATAAATTTAATAATAACTCCCTAACCAACCATTTTTAAATTTGTCTGCTTACTGAAGTAGTTGTAAGAACATTTTATGCCTGCTGTAATAAATGTTGTAAATCTGGGTCGTTCTTAATTCTTTCCAATTCATTTTCTACAATATTCAAAATGTCCATCTTTATTTGTCGGTAATTCCCTTCAATCTGTTTTTTCATTTCATCTTCGCCCTGCTGGTTTACGAAAGATAATATTTGTGGTATCTTTTGGTACGCTTTGGTTTCTGATGCTACACTTTCATTGTCCACCACAATTTCAGCGTGAAAGATTTTCTGTTCAATTCGCTCATCGAAGTTATCCGAAACTGCACCAACAAACATCCCTTGTGTTAAAGTTGAAATTTTTGAAGCTGGGATTAAACTGTCCAATTGCGTAGAAATGGAAGTTGATTTGTCGCTTCGGTTGATGGTTAAACTTTGTCTTTTCTGCAACACCTTTCCGAAACGTTCCGAAAGGCTTTTTGCAGTTTCTCCCACCACTTGTCCGCTGAAAATATTACCAACCGTATTCTGAATAACCTTGCTTTCCTTGTCGCCATAATCTCTCGTCAATTGTGAAAAATCTTGAAAACCTAAACAAACAGCCACTTTATTACTTCTTGCAGTTGCAATCAAATTATCCAATCCTCTAAAGTAAATAGTTGGCAATTCGTCTATGATAACCGAACTTTTTAATTGCCCTTTTTTGTTGATTAGCTTTACAATCCTTGAATTGTATAATCCCAACGCTGCGGAATAAATATTCTGTCGGTCGGGATTATTACCTACACATAAAATTTTAGGTTCTTCAGGATTATTAATATCCAAAGAAAAATCATCGCCAGTCATAACCCAATACAACTGCGGAGAAATCATTCTTGATAAAGGGATTTTTGCCGATGCAATTTGTCCTTGCAATTGGTCTTGTGCGCCACCTTGCCACGCATCCATAAAAGGAGATAAATAGTTTTCCAAATCGGGATATGAAGTTAAAATCGTGAAAACATCTGAATATTTTTTGTTCAGCAATTCAATAGCGTGCGGAAATGTGCAATATTTTCCGTCATCGTAAATTTTCAAATACCAAATAATGGCAGCTAACAAAATTATCGGACTTTCTACAAAAAAATCGCCTTGTTTCTGTATCCAACTTCGGTTGAGGTTTAGCATTATGGTATAAGCAGCTTCGTAGGCATCAGAAATATCCGTCATAAAATCAGGATTGAGCGGATTGCAACGGTGGCTTTTTCGTGGGTCGTCAAAATTTATCACATAAAATTTTGGCTGAACTTTGTATTTATCCCGATGTTTTAATAAATGATTGTATGCAATGGTAGAAAGGTCATCAAATTTAAAATCGTAGATGTACATTGAAAACCCTTTTTCAATTTGTTGCTTTATATAATTATTTACAATCGCATAAGATTTTCCAGAACCGGGTGTTCCCAAAACAATAGTCGCCCGGAAAGGATTGACAATATTTATCCAGCCATTATTCCATTTGCCCTTATAATAAAACTTTGTAGGAAGATTGACAGAATACTCGTTTTCCATCAATTTAGTTTCCTGCTGAAAACTCTCATTCTCATTGTTGAAAACATCTTCCATTAAATTGGTACGGAGTAAACGGCTCATCCAAACTCCTGCTACCATCAAAGCAATATAACCTAAAGCAGTGGTAAAAATATACAGAAATGTGGCAGTTAATAAAGGTAGTTTCAACAAAGGAAAATTCAGAAAAAACAAAATAATTCCAATCGACAAAGCTACATATATTTTAGACCAAGTTATCTTCTCATTTTTAACGCCTTTTGTTCCCAAACAGCTTAATGCCAACAGTACCAAAGCAAAAATTTTGGTGTATAAATTGTGCGAAAACAAACCGGCTGTTCGGTCAAAATTGCCTAAGATTTTGTTGATTATTTCCAGCGTCCAGCCACGTTCCAAAAAGAAACCGTAGCAGAACCAATAAAGGTGCATCAGTACCAAAAGGATACTTACTGCCCGCATAAATGCCATTATTTTGGCAAGACCTCTTAAATCGTCTTCTCCCTGCATTATTTTAGTTTTAATGTTCGGGCGTGAATTTAAAAGTTGTAAATATTGGTTTTTAAAATGTGGTAGTCAATGTCTGCGAATGGCATTGTTTGGCGGATTGCTATTGCTGTCCTCTATGGCGTTTCCTTTTCTTCTTCATTTTATTTGCAAAATCTTGTTCTTCATAATCTTCTCCTTGTATTTCAGGCAATAAGCCGCCCAATGCTTCGACCAAACCATCTTCGTGTTTTTCAGTATTTAAAAAATCGAAGAAATGATGAGGTTTTTCCACAGGTAAATTTTCCGCATCGTTTGACTTAGAAGCTTTTATTTGTGATTGAACTGGTTCTTTAATTTCCGGTTTGATGTTGTTATTCCAATAATCGTTAAAAGTATTAGCAGAAAGTTCTTTTCCCAATCGTGAACCATTCCAAATTGTCTTAGAATTATGGTCTATAAAAGTTATTCCGTAAATTCGTCCTACATCATTTCTGCGCACCACTACATTAATTCCTTGTTCGGTTAATTGTTTCTTAAAACTCAATTCATCAGTTGTTGATTGTAAAGCAATGTTTATAGCAGATTTTAAAGTTTTTTGAACAGGATTATTTTTTAATGCAATTTTACTTTGCTCAAAATGCAATTCCAAAGCTGGAAGTCCAGCACTTTTCCCAAACAAAGATGCCTTGAACGGATGACCTGCTTTTTCTCCTTTTTCATTTAAGGGAATGTACAATAAACCCTTCTGCAACTGCCCTTGCAATTCTCCTTCTACCTTTTCGGTGGTAATGTTAAACAAAGAAAGCAAGGCGTTGTATTCTCCCAAAGTTTGGTATTGATAATAGTTTGGCAAATGGCGAATAACTGAAGCTATCTGACTTTTTACATCGCCTGCTTTGTAATTTATGGGACTAAAAATCTTGTCATTCAGTTTATGTTCTTTATCTGTAGCAGCTATCAATCCGTGTTTCCTTTCGAGTTCCCGGCACACATTCATAGACCGCATTTTCTCGAATTTATCAGAAATCTTTTTACCTTCTTCATCCACGCAAACCGAAACAATATGGATATGGCTGCGGTCAATATCGGTATGTTTGAAAATCACAAAAGGCTGTTCGCCATAGCCCATTTCACGCATATATTCTTCCGCCATTTCTCGAAACTTGTCATCACTTACCTCATCTCTCGGGTCAGGATTGAGCGAAATATGCAAGGTGTGTTTCTCGGTATTGCGGTTCGCTATGAGATAAGGTGCAAAAGATTGAGCCAATTGCGAAACGGAATAATGACCATTAGCGGTTTCAATCATCTTATTGGTGAACAAAATCTGTCCGTTCTCATTCTCCACTTTCAGTTGATTGTACGCCAATGCTCCATATAGATTTCCGCTTCTGCCAATTTTTGCTATCATTTCTAAGGCTGTTTTTTCAGATACTTTGTTTCAAATTCTTCGCTAATCTGAATGATTTTTTGACACAACATTGCCATTTCAGCCGTTTGTTTTTCTAATTTGTATAGAAACGCTGCGGCTTTTTTCTCGGAAAAATTCTTATACAAAAGCTTCACTATTTGGTTGTAATTGACACCCACAGAACGAAATTGACTATGAAACGAAGTCAATCTCATATAAAAATCAACCGTGCCTTTATCTATTTTAACTGATTTCATCTCGTTACCAAACAACAGAGAAATGATAAACTTTGCTTTATTGGGCATTCCCGATGTTTCAAAAAGCGATAAAAGTTTGGCATTTTCTTCATCAGTAAGACGAAAAACGTGGCGGTGGATGCTTGGGTCGATTTTTGCCTTCCGTCCGCCTTTATTTTGTTTTCTTTTATTATTCTCATTCATCACTAATCCATTTTAAATTCATACAAAACCTCGACTTCGGAGTGGTTTTTTCAGCTCCCGGCAGGGCAAGTTGTTTTGAGGCACGAACTCGGTTTCGAGTGCCTCAAAACACAACTTGCCGTGTTCTGATGAACACAAAAATCCGCCCTTCGGGACGGATTAAATTTAACAGGGAAAAACGGCTCGATGCCGTTCTGTTTAGTGTCCATTTTTGAGAGATACTTTGCATAAATCTGTTAATAAAAATCATTTTACAAAGTAAAGATCTGCTTATGAGAGTATTGCAAGACATTACCAAGACAAACATTGCCTTTGAGTGCCAAACACCGCCAAAGCCATAAAATTGATTGAAAATGATGATTTCTTTGCTTTTGAATGTTGGCAGGAACTCCATCAGGGATGATAGATTGATAGCATTCCGGAATGCAGATAATCCAGCAATCTTGACGGCAGGATTGCAAGGATGAAAGAATGATAGCGTGACGGCTTGTAATCAAGATTGCTTTCGTGAATGCAGGATTATAGGAACGCTAGAATGATGGCTATCCTGACTGATAGCAAACAATAATGAGTGCTGTCTTGCAGACCAGTAGGAAATCACGAATTCAATAAAGAAAGACTGCCGGTTATCCTGCAAGCAAGCCTGAAAACAAGAATACGAAAACTTTAAATTTTTAAAATATGGACACAAAAAAGAAACCTCTGTTTATTGCATTTTCTTCTCAAAAAGGTGGCGTTGGCAAAAGTACATTTACAACGCTCGTTGCAAGTACGATGCACTATAGATTGGGCTACAATGTAGCTGTATTTGATGCGGATTTTCCACAACACAGTCTGATGAAAATGAAGACAAGAGATTTGGCAATGGTTATGGAAAATGAAACTTTAAAAAAGCTGGCGTACAAACAATTTACCACCATCAACAAAAAAGCCTATCCGATTATGCAGCACAAAGCGGATAGTGTATTGGAAGCGGCTCAAGAATTTGTAAATACTTCTACCACTCCTGTGGATGTGGTATTTTTTGACTTGCCAGGAACTGTGAACACGCCAGGAATTCTGAATGCATTGGCGGGAATGCATCACATTTTTACGCCCATCGCAGCAGACCGTGTAGTAATGGAGAGTACACTCATTTTTACACAACTTTTGCAGGATGTGATTATGAAAAAAGGAGAAACCTCCATAGAAACCATTCATCTTTTTTGGAACCAAGTGGACGGAAGAGAAAGTACGCCATTGTATGCTGTTTACAATCAATTGATTGAGCAATTAGGATTGAGTTTGATGCAAAGCCAAATCAAGAACAGTACACGTTTCCGCAAAGAAAGTGAAGCGGATAGCAAAACAGTTTTCCGTTCCACAGTAATGCCGCCGGATGAACGATTGATGAAAGCTTGTCAATTGAATTTATTCATCGAGGAGTTTTTAAAAATCATTCAATTATAGCCTTATGGAGAAAGATAATAAAAGAAAAGCTACGCCCGATATTAACGAGGAAATGATGATGAACTTGATGGTGGATGGCGTAAAAAAAGACGGAATACAGCTTCCTCCTGAACCCATTGAAAAAATGGAAAATGAGGCTGTAAAACAAGAAGAATTTTCAAGAAATAAACCTGCCCAAAAGGAAAAGAACCGAACAAAGAAAATTCTTGATGGAAGTTATGGCGACCATTTTTTGAAAACGCATTCGATGACAAAGCGTGGAGATAAAAGCATCTACATCCGGCAGGAATATCACGAACGATTATCCCGCATTATACAGGTTATAGGAAAAGATGAAATACCGCTGTATGCTTACCTTGATAATATTTTGGAGCATCATTTTGAAGTATTTGAGAAAGCCATTATAGACGATTTTAATGAGAAATATAAACCCATTTTTTAAAACATTTAATTATGGAAATAGTAATTGTAATATGCTTGCTGATTGTAATTTTCTTGCTTGTACAAGATAAAATCATCATCAATAAAAAGTCGAAACAAAAACCGACACAAGAAAAAATCAATCCAAATCTTCCTGATATTATGGGTCTGCCTAAGCCAGTAAGAAGCCTTTCGATGCCAAACACTGCCAATGAACGCCAAATTGAGGAAGACGAAATAAATCCTGATAATTTAGACATAGAATACGACGAAAATGAAAACGTAGGTATTCAAATTCCGCAGGAAGAGCTGGACGAAGTTTTCAGAAATATACCTGATTTGGATGAAGAGGAAGAGGAATGGAACAGGTACGGAATATCCGATGGCGATGACGGTTTTGCCCAAGGGGTTACCTTTGAAGAACTAAGCTCCGTGGGGATGTTGCTCCAAAAAGAAGAATTGGAACCAGCCCAAAAGGAAACAGCGGTAGATATAGTTCAAAGATTACAGGGAACCGAATTATTTAGTTTGCTGGAAAGTTCAATAGATGGTGCTTCCAGAAGAATTGCCGAGCTTTTGGACAGTACTCTCACTTCTGAGACGGATGCCGGTTCTTCCACTTTGCGGAAAAGTGATGTGAGTGATTTTGATATTGGGGAATTTGTGTGAGCAAACTCCCTTTTTATTTTTGCTGCTCTAAAAATTCTTCGTAGGATACTGATTTGGCATATTTAGGAATGACATCAGCATTGCTTAACCAAGAATAATCAGCATCTATTTCTACATCAAATTTTGACGGAACAGTAATGAAAGTTAATTGTTCATATTCTTCTATTTCTAAAGGAAAGAAAGCGCCGCCCGGTTCTGAATGTAGAAAAAAATCGCCTTGCAAGGCTCCACAATGTTCACAATGATTAGCCCAATAACTACTTGTTTTAGAATATGCAATTTTATAATTTGGAAATAATCTTTTGATTTTACCTGCAATTTCATTTTCGATGAATACTGGCATACTAAAAAAAGACAATCCATCGGCTCGAAACCATTTTTCATCCTCATTTTCGTCGGTATTCAAATAATAAAAATTATTTGAAGCTAAGGAAATGACAGCAGTTTTGTTTGCACATTTATAGCAATCACTACTATTTAAAGCAATTGATACGGGCGATTTTATAATAACCGATACTTTTGATTTGTCTATCCAGTGCTGGAAATCATTAATATCCTTATGGTCAGGAACAAACCAAGTTTTTTGTTCTACATCCCAAAAAGCGCCTTTTGATTTGGCACTGTCTTTATCGCTGTAGGGTACATTTATTTTTAATGGCATCGTAATTTATTTTTTTAATGGCTCAATCCATCCCTTCAAATTTTTGGAAAGAATAATCATAAGTATACTCAAGCAAATGTGAGGTTGGGGGCTTTCCATCTGGCGCATAAAACTTATGAACATTTCTATATTTTTCAGAAATAAGATGTAAATTTTTTCTTGCTCTCGAAGCTAATACATACAAGAGTTTCTTTGAATTTTCAATACCATTATTATCATTAAAATGAGGAACATAACCGTCCAATAAGCCAAAGCCAATAACTGCATCGTATTCTTCACCTTTAGTTCCGTGTATTGTGGAAACAGTAATTCCATCTCGCTGTCTGAATACTTTTCTGAAATTTTCAATATCCCCAATATATGGATTTCCTTCATCAATCAATCTCTGAATTCTACTTTCAGAACTTGCAAAAAATGAATTGAAATGTTCATCTAACAAGGGAAAATTGGGCAGTACAATTTTTAACTTTTCACAAATCTGATTAAAGAAACTTTTTAAATAAGTTAAACCATCTGTCTCGTTTATCTCAAAAGAATTACAAATTCTTAAAAATTCTTTACTACTTACATTTGAAACATCAACACCTGCACTATCCAGTTCATTTAATATTTCTTTACTCCACCTTAGCCTTCTTACATACATAAAAGGAGATGGTTCCGTCAATGCAACTCTTGAAACCTTGAACCAAAAATTATCAATATCCCGAGAAAAAGGAGCCATTCCTGGTCCGTCAAAACTGAAATCAGGAAGTCTGATGATAAGTTTTCTTGTAATGCTTGCGATATGTACCCATTGTGGAGCAGTGATGCATATTTCGTTTGGGCTAATTCCGGCTGTTTCTACATTGTACAAAATTAACTGAGCTAATTCTTCAATTAAATCATCAACTGAGACAACTGAATTAAATGTAATTATACTTGGATAATCTTTTCCATTACCAAATGCAACAATTGGAGTGTCGAAAGTTTTATAATAATCAAAATAGTTGATAATAGCCGACGATGACCTATAGTTTTTATCTAAGCTTAATGGGGTCAATTCAAATCCTAATAATTTTTCTAATTCATCTTTAGGCATTGGGTAACCTCCCAGCGAGTCGTAAATAGATTGGTTTGGGTCTCCAACAATAAGTGTTTTTGAATTGCCTTTGTTAACGCTTAATATTTTGGATATGATGTGATACTGTATTTCCTTAGTATCCTGATACTCATCAATTAAAATAAAAGGGAATAATTTGGATAGAATATTTGCTACAACTGGTTTTGATTTGAGTATTTCATAAGCGTAAAACAAAATTTGTTCAAAATCAATCTGTCGGTTTTTTTCAAGGATTGCAAAATATTCCCCAAGAATTTTTTGTAACGAATTATGTTTTTTTGTGTCTAAACAGGTCAAATAGAAATTATCAGTTTTGGCAAGGATGCCACAATCATAATAGGTTATTTTTTCTTCTTTATAGGGTTTGCATAATTCGGTCAATATCTTTTCGCTGTCAAAAGAATTGATAACCTTAAAGCCGTTCTTCAATCGTTCAGAATACAAATGATATGGCTTTAAAATCCATTCCATACAAAAAGAATGGATAGTGCCAATCCATAATTGTGACGTATCGACACCTAATAACTCAACCCGCTCCTTTATCTCATCGGAAGCTCTATTAGTGTAGGTTATGGCTATAACGAATTCCTTGTCTGATTTCAACCTGCTTAACTCATAAGCAATTTTGAATGTAAGGGTTCTCGTTTTACCGCTTCCGGGACAAGCAATAAGAAGTACGCTATTATCTTCAAGAATTGCATCTTCCTGTTCTTTATTGATACTGTCTTTTTCCCAAATAAACATAACTACTTCAGTTTATCTATTAGTATTAAAATTTGGTCGTCTGGCAGTACAAGGTCAAAGTCAAAAGCTAAGTCTTCCAATTTATTTGTTCCATTTCTATATTTCAAAAGTTCCGCTTTACAACTTGTAAAATCGAGGGCATTATCAGCTTCAAAATGTTTATTCATTCTATATTGGATAATGTCTGCAACTATGTTTGAAGAATAGGTTTCTTTTGCAAAAAGGATAGCATCAAGAATGTAAGCTGGGATCTCAGTTTTATAAGAAATATGTTTGCCTAGCATAATTGCAAACCAACCTTTTCCTTCCTGTTTTGCCATTGTAAGCACCCGCTTACCATAAATAGCCACATCGGCACTTTCGATATCCGTTTTTGCTTGCGTACGTGTTGCTGGGTCAATATAGACTTTTTTAATAATCCTCTCCACTTCCCAAGCGTTTCCTTCTGAAATAAAATCTACTTCAAAAGTGTGCTTCGCATAAAATGCTTTGACCCACGTATTACCTGCTTCAAATGCATCTAATTTTGTTTTTCTTTCCAGCCCTTTTTGCTTAGAACCGGCTACTTTTTTCTTATACTTTTTCAAAGCATCACTGTCGCCAGCATTTTCAGTAGTATCGCAGATAGCATCATCTAAATCTGTGAGGATAGCACATTTACGTTGTATCCTGTCATTATGGAAAAGTTGCGCAACATTTTCAAACCCAGTGCTTCTAATGTTTATCAAACTTATTCCCAACTCGTCCAAGCTTATCCCCAAAACTTTCTTTACTATAATTGGGATTAGAATTTCTTCGGCATCGCCTTCTACCAAAATCACACCTTTAGCAAAGAGCAAGTTGGTTCTTACCGCATCCAAGTAACGTTGTACCTGATTGATGTTTTCTGCCCCCAAGTCTGTAGAAGGCTGATAAACCTCTGCATAATTTAGTTTTTTAGCTAAGATGTTTATGTTTTCTACATTACTGACTTCAGATATTTGCGTAGAATGGGTTGAATATATGATTTGAGTATCACCATAATCTAATTTGTCGAATAATGTTTTTTGAATGTGATTATGAATATGAGCCTCTGGCTCCTCTATAATTAAGAAATTTGCGAATGTATCTTTTGATTTTCGATATTTAAATTCCAAAAGTTTTAAGGTCAGGAAAATAAGATTAGCACCTCCCAAGCTTAACTCGTGGATACCGCCTTCATATTCTTCTCCTGGTTCTCCAATAAATAATTTCAAGGATTGGAGCAGTTTTTCCGCTTCATCAGGAACACTAGATTTTATAGATAATGATGAGGGAGAATAGGTAAGCCCAACAGCATCTTGAATTGTTGTTTTAATATCATCACGGATAGTCTGTACATCTGGAAGTGCTTCAATGCTTTCATTCAATTCTTTTACTAAATCGCTGATAGGCTGGTAATCAGCATCTTTTATTTCGCCACTTTTATTTTTTAAAAGGGTGAGTAACGGATTGGTTCTGTTATTATGGAAATCACTTACAACATCTCTTAGTGCCTGTATAAAAGTAAATGAAACTTCTTTTGCAACAGATAGCTGATGAGGAATTTTGGAACCAAATTTTGACGCATCAATAGCAGAAGGAAAAATGACATTTTCAAAATCACCTACAAGTTCTTTATACACATCAGGGTCGTTAAAATCCGCTGTACTTTTCCCTGTAAAAAACGTTTCATAGTTATCTAAAATGTTAATATCATCAAGGATAGCTTGTAATCCTGCTTTGTCGCCTTCCGCTAACTCAGAAAGTTTTTGTCTGATGTCTGCTTTTGGGCGAAAAAAAAGATTGTAAGTAGCTTTTTCTACATAGTCCGCTTCGGCAATACCGGTTCCGTGTATGAATAATGATTGAATGGCTTCTTCATCATTCAGTTCATCAAATTCTATGCTGATTATAATCCAATGACCTTTCCATCTTCCTTTGTCTAAAGTTCTATTAAAATCACCCTCAGTTAGTTTATAGGCAAACTGAAGAGAAGCATCTTCCAAAAGCAATCTGATTGCTTTAAAAACGTTGGTTTTTCCTGAACCATTTTCACCTATAACGGTGTTTATTCCTTTATTGAAATTGAAATATGCATTAACAAAATTTCTATAATTGACAAGGCTGACTTTAGATATGTACATTTAAAATTTGCGTTTTTAAATTAAGATTTTCAAAACAACTAATATAATACTTTTCTACGTTTTGGATGCCACCCACCGCCAAACAATTCCTCTCATTGCCACTTTCTTACAACGCTTTAATTTCTGAAACACCTTTGTCCCGAAAGTCCGCAAGGTGCGGGAAAACAGTAACAAATTAATGTGTTTCAATTATGGAAAAACAAAGAAAAAAAGTTTTGCTGGCAGCCGTGGCTATGCTGTCAGGAATTGGTGCGTTCGCACAGGGAAACGGTGTGGGCGGCATCAACGAGGCTACGCAAATGGTAACTTCTTATTTCGACCCCGCAACTCAATTGATTTACGCTATCGGTGCAGTCGTAGGGTTAATAGGCGGCGTTAAAGTGTACAACAAGTTTAGTTCGGGCGACCCCGACACAAGCAAAACGGCAGCTTCGTGGTTTGGTGCGTGTATCTTCTTGATTGTGGCGGCTACTATCCTGCGTTCATTCTTCCTATAATCCCAAGCCTTATGAATTACAATATCAACAAAGGCATCGGAAGAACGGTGGAATTTAAAGGGCTGAAAGCACAGTATCTGTTCATTTTCGCAGGCGGATTACTGGGTACGCTTATTCTCGTAATGATACTGTATATGGCAGGTGTAAACTCTTACTTCTGTCTGTTTCTTGGTGCGGGCGGTTCTTCGCTGATAGTGTGGCAAACCTTTTCGCTCAACAGAAAATACGGCGAACACGGATTAATGAAAATCGGGGCAAAAAAAAGACATCCCAAATACATCATCTGCCGCAAGCTCGTGCACCGCTATCTGAAATTCAATCCTAAACAAAATATCGTATGAGAAATGTAGCAAAAACAACCACATTGGAAAACAAATTTCCTTTGTTAGCAGTAGAAAACAACTGCATCCTTTCAAAAGATGCAGACATTACTGCCTGTTTTGAAGTGCGATTGCCGGAACTCTTCACGGTAGCAGCGGCAGAATACGAAGCCATTCATTCCGCTTGGCACAAGGCGATTAAAACCTTACCAGATTTCACGGTGGTTCACAAACAGGATTGGTATATCAAGGAAAATTATGCGCCAGATTTGACAGAAGAAAACCAAAGTTTTTTGGCAAAATCCTATCAACGGCATTTCAACGAAAGACCTTTTTTAAATCACTATTGCTATTTGTTCCTTACCAAAACGAGCAAGGAAAGAATGCGTATGCAAAGCAACTTCAGCTCGCTTTGCAAAGGTTCTCTTATCCCGAAAGAAATTAGGGATAAAGAAGCGATACACCGATTTATGGAAGCAGTTTCACAGTTTGAGAGGATTGTAAACGATAGCGGATTTGTAAGCCTGCAACGCCTAACTGAAGATGACATCATCGGAACAGATGAAAAGCAAGGCTTGTTAGAACAGTATCTAACACTTTCAAGAGAAGTAGGTACGCCAATGCAGGACATCGCTCTCGGTTCCGAAGAGGTTCGTATCGGTAATAAAAGATTAAGCCTTCATACTTTGTCGGACACCGATGATTTGCCAGGAGCAGTTTCAACTGATACCCGTTACGAAAAATTATCTACCGACCGAAGTGATTGCCGACTGTCTTTTGCTGCCCCAGTAGGTTTGATGCTCAGCTGCAATCATATCTACAACCAATATTTGTTTTTGGATAACAGTGAAGACAACCTGCAAAAGTTTGAGAAATCTGCAAGGAATATGCACTCTTTGGCAAGGTACAGCCGTGCCAATCAAATTAACAAAGAATGGATAGAAAAATATCTGAACGAGGCTCACAGTTTCGGGCTGGCTTCTATTCGTGCGCATTTCAATATTATGGCGTGGTCAGATGACCCAGCTGAACTAAAGCAGTTGAAAAATGATTGCGGAAGTGCCTTGGCATTGATGGAATGTAAACCACGCCATAACACTACTGATGTAGCTACTTTGTATTGGGCAGGAATGCCGGGCAACGCTGCCGATTTTCCGAGTGAGGAAAGTTTTTACACCTTCATTGAACCAGCATTGTGCTTTTTTACGGAAGAAACCAATTACCACAATTCGCCTTCGCCATTCGGGATAAAAATGGCTGACCGATTGACCGGCAAACCTATTCATTTGGATATTTCGGATTTACCTATGAAACGTGGAATTATTACCAACCGTAACAAGTTTATCCTCGGTCCTTCGGGAAGCGGAAAATCCTTCTTTACAAACCATATGGTACGGCAGTATTACGAGCAAGGCGCTCACGTTTTGCTGGTGGATACGGGTAATTCTTATCAAGGTTTATGCGAACTTATCAAAGGTAAAACCAAAGGCGAAGACGGCGTTTATTTCACTTATACCGAAGATAATCCGATTGCATTTAATCCTTTCTACACAGATGATGGCGTTTTTGACATTGAGAAGCGTGAAAGTATCAAGACTTTGATACTGACCCTTTGGAAACGTGATGATGAACCACCAACTCGTTCGGAAGAAGTTGCCCTTTCTAATGCCGTAAGCGGATATATCGAACGGATAAAAACCACTGATGATTTCCCGTCTTTCAACGGTTTTTACGAATATGTAAAAGGCGATTACCGCAAGGTATTAGAAAGAAAAGAAGTCAGGGAAAAAGACTTTGATATTGCCAATTTTCTCAACGTGTTGGAACCTTATTACAAAGGTGGCGAATATGATTATTTGCTCAATTCTGACAAACAGTTAGACCTTCTTACAAAACGTTTTATCGTGTTTGAAATTGATGCGATTAAAGACCATAAAATCCTCTTTCCCGTGGTAACCATCATTATTATGGAAGTTTTCATTAATAAAATGAGAAGACTTAAAGGTATTCGAAAACTCATACTGATTGAAGAAGCGTGGAAAGCGATTGCCAAAGAAGGAATGGCAGAATACATCAAGTATTTGTTTAAAACCGTCCGTAAATTCTTCGGAGAAGCCATCGTCGTTACGCAGGAAGTTGATGACATCATTCAATCGCCTATCGTGAAAGAAAGTATCATCAATAATTCAGACTGTAAAATCCTTTTAGACCAACGCAAGTATATGAACAAGTTCGATGATATACAGGCAATGTTGGGACTGACGGATAAAGAGAAAGGGCAAGTACTTTCTATCAATATGAACAATGACATCAGCCGTCTGTACAAAGAGGTTTGGATAGGATTAGGTGGTACGCACTCGGCAGTTTATGCCACCGAAGTTAGCCTAGAGGAGTATCTCGCTTACACCACCGAAGAAACCGAAAAATTAGAAGTGATGCAACTCGCTTCTGAATTGGATGACAATGTAGAACTCGCCATCAAGCACATCGCAATGCAGCGACGTGATAAAGTAAATCAATAATCTATAACATTTTAAAAATTTAAAAAAATGAAAAAATTAATGTATTTGGTGTGTACGGCACTAATGTTAGCCGTAGCACCGTCAGCAAAAGCACAATTTGTAGTAACAGACCCTGCAAATCTGGCTTCAGGAATTCTTAACAGTGCGAATGAAATCGTGCAGACTTCTTCCACGGTAAGCAACGTGATTAAAAACTTCAATGAAGTAAAGAAAGTGTATGAGCAGGGTAAGGAATATTACGATAAGCTAAAGGCAGTAAACAATTTGGTTAAAGATGCTCGTAAAGTTCAGCAGACGGTTCTTTTAGTGGGCGATGTTTCGGAAATGTATGTTCAGAATTTCGGCAAAATGATGAACGACCCGAATTTCACACCACAAGAATTGGTAGCCATTGGCAATGGATATTCCGCACTTTTGAATGAAAGTACTGAACTTTTGAAAGAACTAAAACAGATTGTATCTGCATCCAG
Source organism: Elizabethkingia bruuniana (assembly GCF_002024805.1). NCBI lineage: Bacteria > Pseudomonadati > Bacteroidota > Flavobacteriia > Flavobacteriales > Weeksellaceae > Elizabethkingia > Elizabethkingia bruuniana. The sequence goes on along the minus strand of NZ_CP014337.1, from coordinate 1,334,664 downwards.
TCTATCCCTGAATGACAAGGAACGTATGGAAGTAATAGACCGTGTGTACAAAGAAGTAAAAGACTATCACAGCTTGGTTCGCTACTACACCAACAAAAACATATCTGTAAGCTATCTCAGAGCAAAGAAGAAAAACGATGCCAAAAGAGTGCTTGACCTTTATGGAACTCCCAACCAAAAATACTGGTAAGCTATGGAATGGAATAATCTTCACGAAGTTCTTCGTTCGCTATACGATGATATGATGCCGCTTGCGGCAGATATGGCAGCAGTAGCAAAAGGTCTCGCAGGATTGGGTGCTTTGTTTTATGTAGCACTAAAAGTTTGGCAGGCATTGAGCCGTGCCGAACCCATAGATGTGTTTCCATTGTTGCGACCGTTCGCTTTGGGACTTTGCATTATGTTTTTCCCAACTATCGTGTTGGGAACCATCAATGCGGTTTTAAGTCCTGTTGTTACAGGAACGCACTCAATTCTTGAAAACCAAGTGCTTGACCTCAACAAACTGCAACAGCAAAAAGACCAATTGGAATATGAAGCGATGGTCAGAAATCCTGAAACCGCTTTTATGGTATCGGATGAAGAGTTTGACAAAAAGCTGGACGAATTGGGATGGTCGCCATCCGACATTGGAACAATGGCGGGAATGTATATGGACAGGCAGGCATATCAGATAGAAAAAGCTATCAAAGACTGGTTCCGCAATTTGTTGGAAGTCCTTTTTCAGGCAGCCGCATTGGTTATAGATACCATAAGGACATTTTTCCTGATTGTGCTATCAATACTCGGACCCATCGCTTTTGCGATTTCTGTCTGGGATGGTTTTCAATCCACACTTACGCAATGGATTACAAGATACGTTAGTGTTTATCTATGGTTACCAGTTTCAGATTTATTCAGTTCTATGCTGGCAAGAATACAATCGTTGATTTTGGAACGGGATATAGAAATGTTGTCCGACCCAACTTTCATTCCTGATACTTCCAATACTGTTTACATCATTTTTATGATTATCGGTATTGTGGGATATTTTACTATTCCAACAGTTACAGGATGGATTATCCAAGCCGGTGGGGCAGGAAACTTTACACGAAATGTAAACCAAACGGCAATGAAAGCTGGAAATCTCGCAGGAGCAGGAGCCGGTTCTACCGTAGGAAACATTAGCGGTCAATTACTCAAATAATTTAACCCATAATCAATAAAAAAATGGAATTTAAAACGCTAAGAAATATAGAAAACAGCTTTCGGCAGATACGATTGTATGCCATTATGTTTGCCGTTCTCTGCATTGGCGTGGTAGGATTTGCCGTATGGCAGTCCTATCGCTTTGCAGAAGAGCAACGCCAGAAAATATATGTATTGGATAAGGGTAAATCTTTGATGCTTGCCTTATCGCAAGACGCAAGTATCAATCGCCCTGTGGAAGCAAGAGAACACGTCAGGCGTTTTCACGAATTGTTTTTCACGTTGGCTCCCGATAAAAATGCAATCGAAAGCAATATGAAAAGGGCATTCAACCTTGCCGATAAAAGTGCCTTTGATTATTACAATGACCTATCGGAAAAAGGCTACTACAACCGTATCATTTCGGGAAATGTGCAACAGCGCATAGAAGTAGACAGCGTGGTGTGCAACTTCGACAGACATCCTTATGCGGTTCAAACGTATGCCAAGCAATTCATCATCCGTTCCAGCAATGTAACCAGACGTAATCTGATAACTTCCTGCTTCCTTGTAAACTCGGTTCGCTCGGATAATAATCCGCAAGGCTTCAATATCGAAAAGTTTGCAGTCATCGAAAATAAAGATGTAGAAGTCATCGAAAAATAAAAACCAAAGGTTATGAAAAAAATAAGAGCAAATCTGGACAGATACTTTGACAAGGTCGATGAACGCTGGCAGAAATTACCAATGCGAAAACAACATCAATATACCCTTTATTTTTTTATAGGCTATCTGGTGTTAACAGCATTTGTGATTGGCAAAGTTTGGTACGACACTTCAAAGTCCGAAAACGGTATGGTCATCGAGCATATCGAAAATCCTGTCCTCAAAAAAGATGAAAGTCCTGCAAAATTGCGGGACACAGTATCAACAATTCTAAAAAATCAGTTTTATGAAAGAAAATGATAACAAAAAGTCTGTGGTTCGGGTAACAGAAGGAAACCCGAAAGACAACGCTGATTTGCTTCACGAAGGCAATCAGAATAAAATGGATAAACTCAAAAAGCCGCTCATATTTGTTTTAATGGGTATTGTTTTTATCGGCTGTATGTATTTGATATTTAAACCGTCTTCGGATAAGGATGAAATCGAAAATCTCGGTTTGAATGATGCCGTTCCACAAGCAACTGATGCCGGAATGCAATCTGACAAACAAAAAGCGTATGAACAGGAAATGCTGGAAAAGCAAGAGCAGGCAAAAAGAAATGCCCTTACTACGCTTGCCGATTATTGGAATACAGACAGCACGCAAAGTAGTGAAGAAAGCTTATCTCAAGAAGAGGAAAGTAATGTTTTGGGTAAAGATAAATCTGCTAATCCTGCACTCAATAGTTACCAAAATGCGCAAAATACATTGGGTTCATTTTATCAAAATGATAATTCAGAAACGATGCAACTTCGCAGGCAGGTAGACGAATTGAGAGACAGGCTCGCGGAAAGAGATGTTCCTCGTGCTACCACAGTTGATGACCAATTGGCGTTGATGGAAAAATCCTATCAAATGGCAGCAAAATATCTTCCTCAAAATACAAATACGGGAAATGCTGCTCCTGACAATGCATCAAACCAAACAACATCCGCATCAGAAAAAGAGCATTTTGTAGCATTTGCACCGGCAAGAAAAAATACCGTTTCTGCTTTGTATCGAGAACCATCAGACAGTGCCTTTTCCGCAGACTGGAGCGAAATTAAAAACCGTGGATTTTTTACCGCAGGGTCTAAAGAACAAGTAGTTCAACCGAAAAATAGTATCAAAGCCTGTGTACACGATGCACAGACGGTAACAGGCGAAACTGGCGTACGTTTACGATTGTTGGAAACGGCACAAACACCACAAAGAACTATTCCGAAAGGAACTATTGTAACGGCAAATGCTAAATTTCAGAATGGCAGATTACAGCTAAAAGTAACTTCCATAGAATTAGAAGGTAACATTATTCCTGTTGAGATAACCATTTATGATTTGGATGGACAACAAGGATTGAACGTACCCAATTCTCCCGAACGAAGTGCCATTACAGATATTGTTGCCAATATGGGCAACGCTACCGGTTCAAGCTTTAGTATGAATTCTTCAACGGGACAACAAATTGCTTCCGACCTCAGCAAAAGCGCAGTTCAGGGTATTTCGGGTTATTTCGCTAAAAAAGTGAGAGCACCAAAAGTTACTTTAAAAGCTGGACATCAAGTCTTTTTGGTATCTAAAAAATAATGTTCAATTAAAATTTATAAAAAATGAAACCTGTCCTAGACAAGCTTCATCACAATTAAAAATAAATATTAAATAAGATGAAAAAATACATAAAAACCTTTTGGGCTATTGCCCTGATATTGGGCTTGGCCGTGCATTCTTATGCGCAAGACAGCATCAGAACACCGCTTGAACTCGGCAAGATAGAACCTTACAAAATGGAAGTTACTTACGATAAAACTTCGCATCTGATTTTCCCAAGCGCTATTCGTTATGTGGATTTGGGTAGCGAATACTTAATCGCAGGAAAAGCAGAAGATGCAGAAAACGTACTGCGTGTAAAAGCATCGGTAAGAGCTTTCGAGCCTGAAACCAATTTTTCCGTAATCACAAATGATGGTCGTTTTTACAGTTTCAATGTGTATTACAGTTCTTATCCCGAAGTATTAAGCTATGACCTTTTAACAATGCAAAAAGCAGTGGATAAAGCGAATGGAAACGATGTACTTTTTGAAGAATTGGGTAATAATTCTCCGTCATTGGCAGGTTTGCTTTTGGAAACCATTTACAATATGGACAAACGCATTGTAAAACATATTGGTGCTAAAAGTTTCGGCATCCAGTTTATTTTGAAAGGAATTTACATTCACAACGGCAAATATTATTTCCATACAGAATTGAGAAACCGTACCAATGTTCCTTTCCAGATAGATTTTGTGAATTTCAAAGTCGTAGATAAAAAAATAGCAAAGCGTACCGTAGTGCAGGAAAGACCAATGATACCGCTTAGAACCTACAAACCTTTGGATGAAATTGGCGGGAAGGCAATCGAGCAAAACGTGTTTTTGCTAGACCAGTTTACCATTGATGATGACAAAATTTTACTGATTGAAATTTTCGAGAAAAACGGTGGCAGATATCAAACGCTTCAGATAGAAAATTCGGATTTGATAAAAGCCCGATTGATAAATGATATGCACCTGAAATTTTAATAACCTTTTAAAACAATGATATGAAAAAATATATCTACACCGTAATGCTCGTTTTAGTAGGCATCACGGTTGCACAAGCGCAAAGAATGCTCCCGAAGCAAAAAGGAATTGAACTGAATGCAGGTATTTTGTCCAAAGATAAAATAGGCAATGATTATTACCTCAACATCGGAATGACCGTGAACGGTAAAAACGGTAATTACCAGCTTTGGGCTTTGGAATATACACACCAATACCACGACTACAAAAATGTTCGCATACCGCAGGAAACGTTTACTGCAGAAGGTGGTTACAGCTTATTTTTATTAGGCGATGCCCGAAAAAATATCACGATTAATTTAGGAATAACAGGCGTGGTCGGTTACGAAAGCATCAACCGTGGCGAAGCGATATTGTATGACGGTGCAAAAATTTTGAGCGAAGACAATTTCATCTACGGAGCTGGCGGAAGAATAACTTTTGAAACGTATTTGTCAGACCGGTTTGTATTAGTGTTGCAAGGACGTACAAAAGTCTTTTGGGGCACAGACTTAGAGCAGTTCCGTCCGTCTGCTGGTGTGGGATTAAGGTTTAACTTTTAAAAACAGAAAAATGATAACAATATTCAATAAATTCAGAATAGGATTATTGCCGGTATATCTAATGCTGGCAATCCTTACAGCTTCGGTTTCTTTGGTATCTTGCAGGAAAGATGACGACCTCGAAATACAGAACAATTTTCCTTTTGAGGTAAAAGTAATGCCGGTTCCGAAAGATGTTGCCAATGGACAAACGGTGGAAATACGTGTTACCATACAACGAACAGGAAATTACAGCAACACGCAATACTATCTCCGCTATTTTCAATTTGATGGGCAAGGTTCGCTACGTTATTATGATGAAACGCCATACTTGCCGAACGATTTGTATCTGTTACCAACAGAGCAATTCAGGTTGTATTACACATCTGCCTCTGCCGTTTCGCAATCTTTTGATGTGTGGATTTCGGATAGTTTTGGGAATGAAAAGCAACTGACTTTTCAGTTTAATAGCAGTGATTAACAGCATAGTAATTGAATGTAAAAACCGACTTTAAAGGTCGGTTTTTTGCTTTTTTACTTTTCGTAAATTATTTTTTTTCTTAAATTTAGATAACCTAATTTGAATTTTTATGGATGCGGTTACGGCTCAGTTAGTACTTGGTATTATTCCGCTTGTTATCGGAATAGGGCTTGTTTATTGGATAAGTCGCAGAAAATTTTACAGGCGTAATGCTGTTGGAGCCGAAGGGTTTTCCAGCTTTGAGGCATCAGTATTTACACGTTTTATAGAGCGTATTGGCAAATGGCTTGCCTATGCTTTGATTATTATCGGCATACTTTCTATTTGGTCGCATTGGCAAATGAAGAAAGAGAAAAAACAAACTGAGGTTAAAACGGAACAGCCTGTAGAGCGTTGATAATTATTCTCACTATAATTCTTTTAAAATCGGATAACGAAACGGTTACCCGATTTTTTTAATATAATTGTATTCGTTTCCATTTTACATCGCAACTCTTTTTAAAGAGGAACTCACTTTATTAAACTCAATATCTGCGAAGTCTTTCTCTGCCTTTTCTTGAACATCGATATCTTTAGTATTTAAAATTGCTGACATATACTTTAGCTTCCTTTTTACATTTTCTAACAAATCAGACCATTTCATAATCCATATTTCAATATTTTTATTTTCATTTCTGAAGTAGAAATAGGGGTTGTCTTCATTTCTTTGATTACCTTTTATTTGGAATTCAGCATCGGAATTTATTTTTGAGCTAATCAACAAAATTTTATAATGAATATTGGAGCTTGAGGCGTCAAGTTTTTCAATTTCTCTGGCATACTTCATTACTTGTTCTATTTCTTTAGGGCTTATTTTTACTTTGGGTGCTTTTAGTTCAACAACTAAAACTTCTCTTCTTTTAGCATCTAAAACTCTTTCATTATACATAAAAAGGTCAGTAATTGATTTTACTGGTTTTTCATCAATAACATTAATATTATCTCCATCTTTTGAGGGCTTAAACATTAAACAGTCTTGTCTTAATTGAGTTAAATTTTTTTCTAAATTCTTATCAGACAAAAGTTTAGTGCTTTCTGAATATTCTTCTCCAAAAACCCATAACATTTTTTCTAAAAATTTATGTAATTCTTTTCGCTCTTTTACATTTTTTGATATTTCGCTATATACCAATTTTTCGAGGAATTCAATATCTTCAATCTTTGAAGCAACTTTATCTGAAAACTCAACAATATTATCTAAATCGGTTTTTTCCAATAAATCGGAAAATTTAGATATCATTTTGTTATTTAATTTTAGAACACTTCGTAAAATGTTATTTAATTCTCCATTTGATATTGTTCTATCAATAAGGGGATAAATAATTTCTCTTAACTGATTATTGTCTTTTAAGATATGGTATTTATCTTCTACTAAATAGGCTAATTTATCAAACAGGATAACTTTTGATTTAGAGCTTGCCCTCTCTTTGTATGGATAAAAATCATCATTTTTAAGATTGTCGGAAAAATTGTCAAATTCAAAATTTCTGTCTTTAAAAAATGTGTTCAGTTTATCTTTAATAAATTCTCTTACTTTTCTCCAATCAGGGTCTAAGTCATCTAAATCTATATTTCTGTAAATGTCAGATGATAATGTAGAGGAAGACACATAAATAAACCATCCTCCAATTTTTGGGCTCAACCAACTTGCATCATATTCTAAACTTCCCGCTATAGTATTCAGACCCGCATTTTGCGCTGTTAAAAAGACTTTGATTTTATCCATTTTCTTAATTTGCATAAAGTCAAAAAGAACTTTATGTTCTTTACCTTTTGTGTCTGTATAAGTTTTAGCTATTTTAATCGGATTATCTATTACAAAATCAGTAGGATTTAAAGCTTTACCGTTTATGTGAAATGTAACTTCTTTATTAAAAATCTTTAAGGGGTATCTCTCAAAAATTGCATCTGAAAGATTGTCTTTAAGAAATTTGTCAATAATTTTCTTTTTTGGTTCATTTTCTGTGGTTGAATGTGGGTACAAACTGGAAATTGTTACCTTGTAAAAAGTATTATGATTATTTCCTTCTAAGATATTTTCTTTTGTAGCTAATTCAATTTCAGAAACATTGATGTTTTTCCCAAAACTATTGAATGATAACGGGATATATGTTTCAGTAAATGTCTTATCTTCTTGTGAATATCCAATAGTTTCAATTTCAATTTCTTGACCGATTTGAAAACTTGCAAATCTTCCAATTCCTTTACCACCATCTTTATTTGCCGTTCCAATGTCCAATAGTTTCCTTTCAATGTCAGACATATGAACTCCATTACCGTCATCTTTTACAGAGATTTTTTTGATTAAAAGAGGATGTATTTCAGTTTCTAAAGTATAGTCAATTTCAATCCAAATATTTTTACTCTTGGCTTGAATAGAGTTATTTAATAATTCGCAGAATGCAGCAAACGTACTGATATAATTAGCAAATAATTCATTGACTAATCTTGAATTTGTCGTAAGTTTTCTATTCATAGTTTCTTATTACGTATTGTTTTGTTACACTTGCAATTAATACCAACATATAAACAATGCCTATTTTGCATAATAATCAATAGGATTTATTTTCTCCAAATCTACAAAATTAATTCCTATCAAATTGCTGTTTCAAAGCCAAATACAGCCTTTCAAAGCCAACCAATACAATCTTTCCTAATCCCATAATAAGCCTCTATAAATTCGACTTCCAAAGAAAAATGAAGCAAGCTATGGAAGTTATCGCAATACAAAAATCTGCATTAGATAGAATAAACAATGAGTTAAAATCACTTTTGGAACTGACAGAAAATGCTACCACAAAATACATTCAGATTTTCAAAGCAGAAAAATGGCTCGATAACCAGGAAGTATGTCTGATGATGAACATTACCAAACGAACTTTACAGACTTATAAGGACAAAGGGCTATTGCCATATTCCAAATTAAACCGCAAAAACTATTACAAACTCTCGGATGTGCAGGCTTTGCTTGAAGCTCGACAATCTTACAATACCAACGAAAATGGATTTACTAACGAATGAAACCGAAGAAATAATTGCCCATCAGCAAATGATAATGCAGTTGAGAAGCTATATCGAAGTCATACTAAAAAATTATCGTCCTGTAATGAATGGCGAAATTTATCTCTCAGGCGATGATTTGTGCAGAATACTTCACATCAGCAAAAGAACCTTACAACAATATCGCGATGATAATATTTTACCATTTATACAAATTGGTGGCAAGATTATTTACAAGGAAAGTGATATTCTAACTGTCTTGGAACAGAACTATATAGCCAAAGGCAAACATTGTTTATAATAAATTTTCTTCTAGCTATGCTTCTATCAGAACGACTTTAGTATCTTTGCTATCTAAAATATAGAAATACTTAAAGTGTTTTTGCTTTAAGTCCCACATTGAAAACTGGTAATTTTTAAGACAACGGGACAAATAAGTAGGAACGCTCACGTGATAGGCGTGGGCGCTCGCTTATTCGTTGTCGGGTATACCAGTGCCTCAATGTCGGTAAGTGTAGTTGCCTGCGCTTTATTTTTTTGCAGGGCTACATCAACCTAAAAAGGTATGATATGAAAACTGGTACTGCACAACAAAAAACTTCCCTTGCCTTTATCAATGATAAAAGCCCGATTTTAGATTTGATTTGCAACGAACTTCTTTCTTCAGGAATAGAAATTCTGTTTCGGTCTGAAACTTTTCCAAATGCTTTAAATGAATTATCGGCATTAAAAAAACTTCCGCAAGTTTGCATTGTTGACCTCAATTTTTACGACAAAAATGTACTGGAGCAACTACAATATTTAACTTCACTTCATCCCACAATAAAACTGATTGCCCATAGCGATATTGATGCTGAAAAAGTAGCGAAAAGTCTTTTGGGTATTGGTTTTGTAAGCTATTTATTAATTGGCAGTGATGCAGATATTTTTAAAAAAGCTATTAAAAACGCCACCGAATGATGATTTTAAACAAATTAAATTTCATAGATAATACTGGTAATTTTATTATTTTCTAATACAAAATTCATCTGTTCAAATTTTTGAAAAGGTTGTTTTTCTAGTTCTGTAGAAGCAGGAAAATATTTCACGCCAATCATTACATAAGGCAATTTAAAACTCCACAATGACCTGATTTTAAAATCCTTACCGCTTAATTCTTGTTCGGAGGAACTAAGGTATTCTTTGAATTTTGGAATTCCTCTGGTTTCAAAAATAGTTTTCCAATGCTTGCGTACCTCGAAAATTATATCTTCATCAAGTTGCTTTACGATATTATCTTCATCAGAATTATTACACGCCTTTATAAATTCCCTGATAATTTTGCGGGGCAACTTTTGTATTTCTCTAATTTCTTTCTTTTTGTTTTCAAGGTAAAGAGTAAAATCATTTTCCACAACATCGGATATTTTATCAAATCCCCTCTGGAAAGCTTCTTGGCGAGATTTATAAAGTCTATCTGGCAAAATTTCTGCGCTTTTACTTTCATTGTTCGTTTTAAAATCATCTAACAACAAGAAACCTTTTTCATCGGTAGCTGTATTGATGCCATCTACAATATTGATATGGTAAAATTGCTCTTGGTCTTCAAACAAAACTTTAATTTTAGGATTGAAATCTTCCGCTTTGTTTATAGATGTTTTTATAAGATATTTCGTTTCGTTCAAAGGGTTTTCAATCCGTCTTCCCCAACCGTCAGTAGACAATTCAGACTGGTAACGGCTTATTTGAATTCTGATTTCCTTTCGTCCTCTTTCCAAATCTGTAGTAAATTCATAGCCCGGAAAACTACTGAGAATTGCTGTATCCAATTCCCATTCTTCATAATCGCTCGTAAAATTTATTTGATAGCTAAATTCATATTCCCGAATGTAAACAGGAAATTGAAACTGGTTTTCGATAATTTTCTGCTCCAATAAAGCAATATCGGATTTTCGGTTAACGGTTATTGAAATTTGAGTTTCTATCATTCTTTGAATTTGCGATTTTAATTATTTTGACAGATTTCAAATTTAATCAAATAGAAATATAGACAAAGCTTAATTGGCGATGTTCTTTTGCTTCTTTTCTTTGGTCGCTATGTGAAAAGAAAAGAAGTCAATCCAAAATTAAAGAATGGGATAACGAATATCCCACGCAAAAAACTCGCAACTGGTTTGATAAAATGGCGGAGCAAACATTTTCATCAAACGGGTTGCATCTTTATTGAATGCAAAAAGACATTTCCGACCAAAGGAAGGAAGTGTCTTTTTTGCTGAACCGATTTAATCGTAAATTTTAAATATTGCTCTTGGAAATTTTTCGGTCTAAAAGAGTTTCCAAAATTTCATAATCACTCTCATAAATTTCGCCTTCAAAATGATAATTGTCGGTTTCTTCGTCATAATGATAATTGGCAAAATCTTCATCTTCCAAATAAATATCTGTGACAATCCCGTCAGAAAATGTTGCCCTGCCATAGACCATATTGCCCAGTTCTTCATAATCCTGTATGAAATTTACTTTGTACTGTTTTGCTATCTTTTGAATAATTTCAAGATTAGGCGACCATTTTGTTTCATATTGAAAAACGCCTTCATCGCTTTCATTCCAATAAATATTGAAGAAATAACCGCCGTTTGTGTCGGGAACAAAATCGGGCAATTGCCCTTGTTTTTCTTTTTCTTCTTTGCTTTTCATCATTTGGAAAAGCTGCTGTATCTGTTCGATTGCTTCAGGTTTTCCCTCAAAAACAACCGTATTATTGCACCAATTTGCCATAACTTTTATTTTTAGTAGGCTACCACCGATTAAAGCGGTAGCCTGTTATTAATTAATTAAGATTTAAAATTTCCGCACCGTCTAAAGCAAATGCAGTACACAATTCAAATGCTTTCTGCGATTTTAGTTGGGCAGTTCCGCCCAATACAATACTCTGCAATTTGGCTTCATCGTTTTTGTAATTTCTTACATTCTGATAGTAGCCTGTAACAGCGTTGTACGCTCCGAACAATGTGCCTTTGGTTGTTTCCATTTGCTGTGTGTCGCTTATCATTGCATAGGCAAAAGCATCATCAACCGTATTTTTAAAGAGGGTTGAAATTTCATCTTCTGCACCTTTTTTAAGCAAATCAAAAGTTTCCTTGTTCGGACAAAGTGCCAATTGAATTAGCTTTTTTACTTCTTGGTCTGTTACCTTTACTTTTGCCCAATCGTTGAAAATGCGCTCTAATTGATTGCTTAATGTGTTTGCCAATCCCATAATCTTGTGGGCATTCTCGATACGCTGTTTTGCTCCCGATGTGTGTTTGATGCGGACTACATTGGTCATATTTCGCAATGAAGCATTTAAGGTATTTTGACAAACAATACGGATAGGTGTAAATGCGGCTGTAATGCTTCCGCTACCATCGTGCGAAGTGGTTAGAAAAATATACTTTTCCGTAACATCATCGCCATTGCCAACACGAATATAATCGGGTAATTTAGCTGTAATAAAAATACGTTCTCCGTTGCCCAATGCGCCTGCGGTTTCGTACAGAATACCTTCGCCACCGCCTACAATAGCATCAAAGAAATTAAAAGCTTCACGGTTTTGTACAATGTGATAATCTTTACCAACTACACCCAAAACGGCATTGTTATCGGTTCGTATGTTGGCAAAATAATTAGGTACTTCCAATTCGCTACTGCCTATTTCGATACCGCTTGCAGTTTCGATAATGCCCGAATTTTTAGTGAAAATTGGGGATTTTACGACTTCATAGTCTAATCCAGCGTATTTAATCGCTTCTTCACTGGTTGGGAATTGCTCCACGATTTGCCCTAAACCGTGCCACGCTTTTTGCTGAACGCTAAAAAATGAATAACGTCCTGTTCTCTCGTTGAAATTAATGTTGTGTGCCATTTTGATAAAATTTTGATGTTAAAAAATGATTTGTATACTTGATTAAAATGGAAGGTCATCCGTTTTTCCTTCTCCAGTAACTTGCACGGTTTCGGTTTTCCTGCCACCTCCGTGCAGTTTGATTTGCGAGGTATGAAAGTTTAACCCAGAATGCGCTTCTCCGTCTTTTCCTATCCACGCTCTTGTGCTTACTCTGCCTGTGAGTTCAACCAATTTACCCTTGGTGAGTAGTGTGGCTACCTTTGCAGAAATCCAATAAGCGCAATCGAAATAGGTTGTTTGTTCTATGCGGTCGCCTTGCTTGTTTTTGTAGCTTTCGTTGGTTGCTACAGAAAAATTCACTACCTGTTTTTCATTTGACAATGTGCGTACTTCCGCATCTTTTGTCAGTCTTCCAATGATGTTCATAACCATAATTTTTAAAAAGTTGTACATTTTTGTTAGGTTCACTTTTCTCGTTTCCTGCAATCGTAGTGGTTTGTTTCGCTTCGCTTCTCAAATAATTTTTCCAAAAGAAAAACCGGAAAAAAGAAAGCAGATAATCTTAGCGGGCTAAGCGAAAAACCAAAAGGAAACGGAATAAGTCCCGAAGGGTGGCAAGGCAACACACTACCACTCGGCGAAGCCATCATTTTGCCTTGCCATTATGCCGTAGTCTTTTGGTTGGACAGGGGCGGTGGCAGCCCGCTATACCTTAGCTGCCTTTTTACCGGTTGCTTATGGAAAATCATTTTCTAATAATTTTTTTTTGGAACTAAATACAGGCTAAGAAAGCCTGCGACAGGGAATTGAAAAATGAAATCGACGAGGGGATGAGAAAGGGAATTGCATTTTTCAATTTTCTGTTTCAAAAGAAGCAGAAAGCTCTTTTACAGCGTTGGGATATGCAGAGGAGAGTAAATGTGCTTTTGCTTTTAAAATTAAAGCCCAAAAAAAAGCAGAACCGTTAAGTTCTGCCTAATGATAAAATAAAAATGGTTTAAATAGTTGTTGAAAAAGCTTCTTCCATAGCAAGAAATTTAGGCGCAACCAAATCCATATCCTTGCTAATTTTTTGGCTTGTGATTTTGGCATAAATCTGTGTAGTAGCAATATTTTTATGCCCCATCATTTTACTAAGACTTTCCAAAGGCACACCTTCGGTCAAAAACATTGTTCCAAATGTATGTCTCGCAGTATGAAAGGTAACTTTCTGTTCAGTAATAATCTCGGCATCTTCCATTAATATTTTAATGTGATTATTGCAAGTTGTATTGCCAGGAACCGGAAAAATAAATTCATTGCGTGAGGTGCCTTGGTATTTTTCAATTATTCGTTTTGGAATATCCATTAAGCGAACATTGGATGCAACATCAGACTTCTTTCTTCTGCTGATAATCCATTGATGACCATCAAAAAAAGATTGGATATTTCTAACGGTCAGTTTTTTAATATCTACATACGATAACCCTGTAAAACAACTGAAAATAAACAAATCTTTTACCAGCTCATATCGAGGATGCGATGGTTTGCACTTCATTAATTTTTCAACATTCTCTTTCAGAAGATAACCTCTATCGGTTTCTTCCATACTGATTTCGTAATCCTCAAAAGGACTGTTACGTATCAAACCTTTTTTCATCGCCAGTTCAATTAAGCTTAAAACTGGCATCGTGTAAACCCAAACCGTGTTGTGGCTACATTGTTTATCATATCGAAGATAAAAATCAAATTCTCTGATAAAGTCGCCAGTTAACTCACGGAAAGCCATATCGTCTCTATGAAATCGTTGGCTTATGAAATCTGAAAGGTGAGTATAAACAATATTGTATTTGTAGTAGGTGCTTTCTGCACGTTCTCCCTTATCGACTAAATTTTTAAATTCTGAATTCTGTTCGTTAAAAACTTTTAAAATGGCATCATTCATTACGCCGACACCTAAAAATGACAGTTTCACTTTTTGTGATGTAGCAAAACCTTCGTGTTTCAGCATATCTTCATAAATCTTGTCGATGCGCCCACGAATGTTATCCAACTTTTGATTGATGTTTAAAGCAACTGAACTTTTTCCCTCAACTCTCCCAAATTTCAAATTCCAATTATTTGGATTGATTTCTAGCTTTGTTCCCAAAGTTTTAGCTGTTCCGTCAATGGTAATACGTGCCATAATGGGGGCATTTCCATTCTTTTTCAGTTCATTCTTTTTCAAATAGAAAAGTAGTTTGAACGTTGACTTTTTTGTCTGTTCCATAACTCAAATGTTTAATGATTAAAATTAAATTACATTGAGTTACAAGGGATTATGAAAACAAATGCAAAACACTGAATTATAATCAGTTACCACAAAATTACAAGCTATCAACAAGTAACGAATTAGTAACCAAACCTTGTCATTTCAAGTCCAAAACCGGTAAGACAGAGCATTCCATTCTTAGACTATAATTTTACAAATCACTGTATAGCAACGGTCTTAATCGTTTTTCTTACTTTTGCTTATTATTAATCTTTTTTTTAGAAAATAAAGAAACCATTAAACCTTATTTTTCCCATTATGTAGACAGTGTAGCCTCCAGAAGTAATCTGCAAGTGGCCATATCCCATCAGTTCAGAAATGTATTAAGCACAACTGACAACAGATATATTTTAGATTCAACCGTCACTATTTATGAAACCAAAAGACCAATTACAAAAGTTGGAAGAAGATACGGCGGTGAATGGGAAACATCAAATGAAAACAGGGATGACAAAACAAACAAACTGAATAACTTCTATTCGTTTAAAGTAAAAACCTACTACAATATTCAAATACTTAATATCAAATCCATTGTATTCAGAGACCTTACTATTCTTATCATTTCTTGTATACTTATACTTGCGGCTGTTCTATGGCTATTTACACGGACTATTAAGAACTTAATTTCACAACAAAAACAGGTTGAAATTCTGCATACTGTGGTAGATAATATTGCTCATGAATTTAAAACCCCTATTGCAACTCTAAAAATTGCTGCAAAATCTCTAAGAAAGGACTGGAATCAGGAGAATCTCCCATTGATGGAAAGACAAATTAGCAGGTTGGAAAATCTGATGCATCAATTACAGGATAATAATGATGAGGAAAATACGGAAGTATATTATGATGACTGGAATAATTATATTGAAGATCTGCAATTTGCTAATCCCAAAGTAGACTTTGTGTTGCATAACACTACACCAAACACACTTCCGTTTAACAGAACGGCTATGGAAACACTTATAAAAAACCTTTGTGAAAACAGTGCCAAATATGGAGCAACAAGAGTTGAAATTGATCTGAGGGCTATACAGAATACACTGGATATAAAGATAACAGACAATGGCAATGGTATTCCTAAAAAGGAACAGCAGCGGATATTTGAAAAGTTTTACAGAATACAGTCCGACAATATTCATAATACAAAAGGACTGGGATTGGGGCTTTTCCTTGTGAAGGATATAGTTAACGGGTATAACGGAAGTATTGAGCTAGTAAGTGAAACTGGCAAAGGGACAACATTTAAAATCGCATTGCCTTATGAAAACTAAGATACTTTTAGCCGAAGACGATTTCGATTTTGGATTGATCCTGAAGCAATATCTGGAACTGAGTGATTTTGAAGTATTCTGGTACCAGAACCCGGAGGACATAATGGAACTTCTGAAAAGTGAATTTCCTTTTCATATTGGTATCTTAGATATTATGATGCCTAATATTGACGGGTTCTCTCTTGCAAAAGCTATTATAAAGGAAAAATCTGATTTTCCACTGTTATTTCTAACCGCTAAAAACCAGAAAATAGACCGGATTACAGGTTTGAAACTGGGAGCAGACGATTATCTGTCCAAACCTTGTGATCCCGAAGAACTTATCCTGAGAATACAAAATATTCTGAAGAGAACACAGCCTTCTACTCCTCTATCAGTAATCAATATAGGTGATTACACCCTGCACTCTGATAAATTATTACTTAGCCACCCTAAAGAAGAGATTCGCCTTACCCAACGCGAGCTGGATTTACTCCTGTTTCTGCTGCAACACAATAATCAGACAATCAAACGGGAAATTATTCTGGATAAACTATGGGAAACGAACGATTACTTTACAGGAAGAAGTCTGGATGTATTTATCAGCAGACTCCGTAAATATTTTCAGTTCGACGAAGGTATCAAGATTCAGTCACTTCGTGGAATAGGATTTCAGGTAGACTTTCCTTAAAAGCATTTGTTATAATTTATACAACAACTACAAGTATATATACAATAACCGCTGGCCCATTATAAAATATTTTTGCTGCAATTAATATTTTGATAATGAAAAACAGAAAATTACTCTCAGCATTGGCTTTATTACTATTAGCCATATTCTCTATCTCTTGTTCCAGCGACAATAACGACAGAGAACCAGATCTTACACCAAGTCAGACACTGGCTTCTACTCCATGGTTAACCACAAATTCTAAAAATGCTGCCGGTGCCAATGTAGATCTTAAAGATCCAAATGTAGTAAACTTTGTAGGCTATGCATACTTCAAAGCAGATGGCACATTTACGATGTATAATCTGGACGATTCTCCTAAAATGCACGGAGACTGGTCTGTTAGTGCCGACGGAAAAACAAGAACCATTGTAGCTAAAAATGATAAAGGTGAAACTCTATTCACCCGTGTTGTAGATGTTACTGTTTTAACGAGAGCAGAATTTACTTACAGAGTATACCCGAATACTAATGACAAGTCTGTGTATTACGACATCATCCATACACCAACAACTCATAAGGAACCTGGAAAATAGTATTTAATTTTAGAATATAATCTGTTAGGCTGCTTTGTTAGGCAGTCTTTTTTATGCTTTTAAAATGCTTATCTTTACCCTATTATGAAGCGTTTTATCAATATTATTCTTGTCATTTTTGTTCTCGGTATTATCTTCGTTCCGGGAGTAAAAGTTTTTGTACAAAGTACACTTATGAAAATTGGTCTTTTTAGTCCTAAATTCAATAACAAACCTAAAGAAGCCACTACAGCAGCTTACACAATGCAGCTCAAAGATGAAAAAGGAGCAAATGTTAGCCTTGAAGACCTGAAGGGTAAAGTTGTTTTTATAAACTTCTGGGCGACATGGTGTCCGCCATGTATCGCTGAAATGCCAACAATACAGTCTCTGTATGAAAATTTCAAAAATGATGATAAGGTTAAGTTTGTTATTCTGGAAGTAGAAGGCAATCAGGAAAAAGCCAAAAAGCTATTTAGTGACAAAAGACTTACTCTTCCTGTAGCATTCCCCAATGGATCTATACCTCGCGAATTTTACAAAGGAACTCTACCTACTACAGTGATTTTGGATAAAAATGGCGCTATTGCATTTCAATCTGAAGGCATTACCAATTATGCAGATCAGAAAATGGTTGATTTTATCAAGCAGCAAAAGCAAAAATAATAGTTAGCTGATATCGGTATAAACAAAGGCACAATAGAAATTATTGTGCCTTTGTGTTAGTCTTATGATATAGATTAATGAGCTGCTTTAACCTTACCCGGAAGAAGCCAGTTTACAACAAAGTACATCGCAATAGCAGCTAACGCTAAAACAGCTCCCGATCCGATCCATAGTGTATTAAAACCTAAGTCACTTGCTACACTGGTTCCCAGTAAGGGAGTAATAATAAATGAAATAGAGAACGTCATACCATTAAGTCCCATATAGGCTCCCTGATTAGTTTTCCCGGACCGTAATGCCGTAATGGTAGACATAAACGGGAGTACTAATATTTCGCCTACACTCAGTAAAGAAATAGATAATAAAAGCAGTGCAATATGGTGGTTAATTGCTAACATAGCATAAGCTACTGCACACAGCAGAATTCCATAAAGAAGAGTTTTAGCAATGGTAAGATATTTATCAGCAAAGTTTACAACCAACATCTCCAATACCACAATAATAAACCCACTATAGCCAAGGATATACCCTATACTCTTTTGGTCTAGATGTGCTACTTCTTTATAGAAAATAGGAATCGTATTGAAAAACTGGAAGAAGCATACTGAAAATATAGCACACAGCAGACAGTATACCAAAAACGGAGAATCTCTATATGGGGAACGTTCTTTTTCCAAAGTCTCTTTAACTATAGGTTTCTCTTTCATTTTCTTCTGATAGATCTTATGTCTTTTTCTAAAAAATCTCACATAAAATATTCCTGCCATAACTGCCCCTACTGCATTGGTAATGAAAAGCAGTTCATAAGAAAATGAAGACAAAATCCCCCCTAAAGCAGGACCAATAGAAAACCCAAGATTAATCGCCATTCGGTTAAGAGAGAAGGCTCTGGTAAGATTTTCCGGCCTTGCATATTTGGTTATTGCTACAGAGTTAGCCGGACGAAATGATTCGCTGATAATACTTTGCACCAGAATAATTAATGCCATCCCTTCTACTGAAGTAAAAATAGGGATTAGCAAAAATAGAGGAGCACTGAGAAATAAACTGGTAGACTGTACCCTGTATTCTCCAAACTTATCGGTAATATAACCTCCCAACCAGGAACCTATAACAGATCCTACACCATAAAAACTCAGTACAATCCCCGATTCTTTAATACTGAATTCTAACTGATCCGTCATGTACACACCCAGGAAAGGCAGTACCATTGATCCGGACCTGTTAATAAGCATTACGATAGAAAGCATCCAAGCTTCCTTTGACAATCCCTTGAAAGAATCGGCATAAATACGGAGTAAACCCACAGTAGTATGATTTTAGTGTTATTCGGAAAAATTTAGGAATACCCAAATGTACGAATTAAAGGGCATTTACAGAGAATGTTAATCATTAATAATATCAATTAGCCAATCGATAGAATCTTCTGATTTTTACCATTGAGCTCAAATTCTTCTCCTGCTTTCTTCTTCAGCATAGATTGTACCAGCGGAGCATTTGCAGAAACCGCTATAATTGCTTTTCCATTAACATTAAGTTTCCCCAGACTTTCCGAGATATAAAAATTCCCCATAGAAGTCTCTACATAAGCTCCTAACCCCACAACAGCAGAAGCTTTTGTATTAATATTCTGTAAAACGTCTAGCTGATTATTTACTTCTGATTGTTGGGACAAAAGCCTGTTGATTTCCTGTTGTAACATTTCCCGGGAAGTTTCATATTTATCTCCCATACTGCTCTTTGTATCATTATTGGAAGCCCGTGTAGATACAATCATTTCTTCAAGATTCTTTACTTTTTCCTGTGCTAGTGTTTTCACTTGTTCCAACAAATATTCTTTATCCATATTACTATTACTCCGTTATTTACACCCGAAAAAATTAAATCATTCCGGAATTTCTTATTTTTCTTCTATTATTTCAGCAAAAATATAATCAAAATGTGATTTAATATAATTAAAATGCTATTTTTAAGCCTGAAAAATAATAATAAACTTGTAAAAAATTAAACGTTGGAGAATTCAGACAAGAAAGAATTAAAACGCGGTTTACAAAATCGTCACATTCAGCTTATTGCTTTAGGCGGAGCAATTGGTACCGGGCTATTCCTGGGTATAGGTCCTGCAGCTGTATTGGCAGGTCCTTCTGTAATTTTAGGTTATGCAATGGCAGGTTTCATTGCTTTTTTTATAATGCGTCAATTGGGTGAAATGGTTGTCCAGGAACCTGTTTCAGGTAGCTTCAGCCATTTTGCATACAAATATTGGGGCCCTTTTGCCGGATTTGCTTCTGGCTGGAATTACTGGATGTTGTATATCTTGGTAAGTATGTCTGAGCTTACCGCAATAGGAGTTTATGTACAATTCTGGTGGCCTGAAATTCCGTTGTGGGTGTCCAGTTTATTTTTCTTCTTTGTAATTAATGCACTAAATCTGGCTTCTGTAAAAGTATATGGAGAGGCTGAGTTTTGGTTTTCTATTATAAAAGTTGTAGCTATTATTGCTATGATCTTATTCGGTAGTTATCTGCTTATTAGTGGTACCGGCGGGGAAAATGCAACGATAAGCAACCTGTGGAATAACGGAGGCTTCTTCCCTAAAGGCTGGATCAGTACTTCTTCTGGCGGTAGTTTTCAAGGGTTATTAGCTGCTATGGCGCTTATTATGTTTTCCTTTGGTGGATTAGAACTTGTAGGGATAACAGCTGCTGAAGCAGAAAATCCTGAAAAGAATATACCTAAGGCAACTAATCAGGTAATCTACAGAATTCTTATTTTCTATGTAGGAGCATTGATTATCCTATTCTCACTATCTCCATGGGCCAATATTACAGAAGGAAGCAGCCCATTTGTTATGGTTTTCGAGAGATTAAAAGGCTTCCAGTTTAACTTATTCGGGCATACTGTGTATTTCACAAGTCTTATTGCAAATGTTCTGAATATTATTGTTCTAACGGCTGCATTGTCAGTATACAACAGTAGTGTATACAGTAACAGTCGTATGCTATTCGGACTTGCAGAACAAGGTAACGCTCCTAAATTCTTATCAAAACTGAATAAAAACCATGTTCCGGTAATGGCAATATTAGTTTCTGCAGTATTCGCTGCAATCTGTATTGTTATTAACAAGATTATTCCGGAAAAAGCTCTTAGTATACTGATGTCTCTTGTAGTATCATCTCTGGTTATCAACTGGATTATGATCAGCTTTACACATTTTAAATTCAAGCAGGCGCATAAAGGACAAAAGACAAAATTCCCTTCTTTTCTGTACCCGGCAACTAATTATATATGCTTAATATTCCTTTTCGGAATCTTAGTCATTATGTGGTTTACAGGGTTAAAAATTTCTGTGGAGCTAATTCCGATATGGGTAGCATTTTTATACATCTGCTACCTTCTGGTAAAGCAAAGTAAAAAAATGAAGTAGATCTTATAGATATATTAAAAAAATCCGAAAGAGTTTCTTTCGGATTTTTTATGCCATAAATCTCATATACATATGCTAATTAACTATATCAGATAAAACTATAACTACACAAATAAGGTGATATCCTTTCACTTAATAAAGCACGTATGGCTCCATTAGCAAAGTTCCAGGCTGTAACAGAATAAGCGTTTTATAAAAATCTTTAATAAGTTATCCTTGTCAGAGTCAAAACCCTGACAAGGATTTTTCTTTTATAATACAATTCTGGTCTCAATATTTATCTCTTCAGAAAAGACATCATCATGTGAAATTACCAATAGCGTTCCTTTGTAATCTCTAATAGCATTGGTAAGAATCTCGATATTCTGAATGTCAAGATTATTGGTAGGCTCATCCAGAATAATAATATCCGGAGCTTTTCCTGCAATTGACAAACATGCAAGCAATAGCCTCATCCTTTCACCGCCACTCAGTACACTACAAGATTTATCCCATGTCTCTTTCCCAAACAAAAAGCGATTGAGTATTGTTTTTACTTCGTGTTCAGGTAAAGGAAGCAGGTTAAATGATTCTGCCTGTTGAATTACATTCAACGAATGATCAATCATAGAATAATCCTGATCGATATATACAGAATAAAAATCTGCCCTTTCTATAATACCTTCAGAAGATTTCAGCTGTCCTAAAAGAACTTTAATCAATGTTGTTTTTCCCGATCCGTTTTCTCCACTTATCAGAATCCTTTCTCCACTGGTAACAACAATATCCAAAGGTTTTTTCCAAATATTCCTATCCTGGTAGGCAAAGTTTATATGCTCTCCTTTTACCAGTATTTTACCACGGTGAAGGCTAGTCTGATCAAATCCTAATTTCATTTGATCTGTAAGTGGAGCTTCTCTTCTTAGCTGCTGAAGCTCCTGACTAAGACCGTCTATTTTATCAGAATGGGTGTCTCTTATTTTAGCTGTACTGTTTTCAGCATTGTTCCGCAGAGTATTCATCATGATTTTAGCTACACCTGCTTTTTCCTGTTTCTTCTTTCCCTTTGCATCAAGCTTTTGCTGGCGTTCCAGAGTTTCTCGTTCAGTAGCTTTGGCTTTTTTCAGTGCGTTTTCAGTATTCTTAATACTATTCTGTAATGCATTTTGCTGTATCTGTTTTTGCTCTTTATAAAAATCATAGTTACCACCATAAAGCACCATTTCTTTACGGTTTAGTTCTGCTGTTTTAGGCAATAAGTTTAACAAGGTTCTGTCATGGCTAACGACCAGAAGGGTTTTATTTGTATTCTCAATAAATTCATATAACTGCTCCCTGCTCTTTCTATCCAGATGATTGGTAGGTTCATCCATCAGTATAATATCTGGCTGATGGACTTCTATACCGGCAATCAGAACTTTTGTCTTCTGACCGCCACTTAGCCGATTCATCGGCTCCTCTGCTCTAAAGTCTAACAAGCCCCATGCTTCCATCGCTTGTTTTATTCTTTCTTCCAGATCCCAGTCGTCATCAAGAACTGTCATATTCTCTTCGGTAACCGTTCCTTCCAGAATCTCTCTTAAAGCTGAAAGCTTTTTCTTCACTCCCAAAGCACTTGCTATATTCTGTGTATCGAATTGTTCCAGGATTTGTGGCAGATAATAAACAGACCCTTCTGTTCTTATATCTCCTGCAGCAGGTATTAATAATCCGGAGATTAGTTTTAATAATGTAGATTTACCGGAACCATTATTTCCGACAATTGCAATCTTTTCGCCTTTATTAACTATAAAATTAAGCTTCTCAAAAAGAATCTCCTTATCAGGGTGCTGATAAGTGATATTTTGTAACGTAAGCATTATTTCTTTCTTTAAAAAAATGAATAAATAGAAATTAACCCTGACATCAGGATTAAATAATTACGGAAAGAAATCGAATTCTACATGCTTACTATCTGAATTTTGAATGATACTACAAATGTAGTAAAATATTTATAATCAGATCAATGATCGTTTCAGTAAAATAAATTATGAAGAAAACAGATTATTTTCCAACCTATTTATAAAAAAAAGTATCTTAGTAAATAATAAACATAAAATTTTTTAAAAATAAATTATGAAAAAACATCTTACACTTATTGCTGCAGGAATATTACTATTTGCAAACTCCTGTAATACTGTTCAGAATACGAACAACAATAATAACACATCACAACAAAATACAATGCCCGAAAATACAGTTCTTGGAAAAAAATGGAAATTAATTGAGCTAAACGGTAAACCTGTAGCCGATAAAGTGAACGGAAAAGAACCTTATCTGAAACTTCTAAAGCAGGATAAAGAGTATAGATATGAAGCATCGGGTGGCTGTAATGGTATCGGTGGAAATCTTAAGCTAACCGGCTTTAGAGTTCAGTTTGCTCAGGGAATGTCTACTATGATGGCTTGTGAAGATATGAGTATCGAACAAGGCTTGAGTAAAGCCTTAATAGCTGCTGATAATTATACAGTGAGCAAAGAAGGAGATGTATTGTCTATTAACAAGGCTCGTATGGCTCCGTTAGCAAGATTCCGCGCTGTAGCAGAGTAAGCGATTTCAAACATATAAAAATAAAAGCTCCCATTTGGGAGCTTTTTGCTTATTTACCTTTCAGGCATTTTTCTAAGAAGATATCCTGCTCATAAAGCAAGTGAAGAATATTTTCTTTTGCTACATAACCATGTGCTTCTTTAGGTAGTAATACCATTTTTACAGGAGCACCAAGGTTCTTAAGTGCCTGGAAATAACGTTCCGTTTGTACAGTGAATGTTCCCTGGTTATTGTCTGCCTCACCATGTACCAATAACAATGGTGTTTTCATTTTATCAGCATTCATGAAAGGTGACATTTTCGTATACACATCCGGTACATCCCAATAATTTCTTTGCTCGCTCTGGAAACCAAACGGAGTAAGTGTTCTGTTATATGCACCGCTTCTCGCAATACCACAAGCAAAAAGATTAGAATGTGTTAAAAGATTAGCCGTCATAAATGCACCATAAGAGTGTCCGCCTACAGCTACTTTTTTACGGTCTATATAACCTAGTTTGTCTACAGCATCAATAGCCGCCTGAGCATCTGCTACTAACTGTGGAATAAAGGTATCGTTAGGCTCCGTTTTTCCTTCACCAATAATAGGAAAAGATGCATCATCCAATACTGCATATCCTTTAGAAACCCAGTAGATGAAAGATCCATAACTAGGGAAAGTGAAAGTATTTGCATTTTTAGTACTCATTCCTGCTGTTGCCTTGTCTTTATATTCAGCCGGATAAGCCCAGATTAGCAACGGAAGTTTTTCTTTTTTAGATTTCATATCATAACCTGCCGGAAGATATAAATTCCCTGTAAGAGTAACGCCGTCATTACGTTTATAGGTAATAACTTCTTTATGCACACCTTTCAAACCTTCAAAAGGGTTCTGGAAGTTTGTTACAGGAGTGCTTTTATTGGTCTTAAAGTTTTTAATAAAGTAATTAGGATAGTCTGTACTGGATTCATCCATTACCAGAATATCACCTTTTTTAGGATCTAAAACATCCAGAATCCTCTCTTTTACAGTTGTAGATTTAGATGTATAAAGTCTGTTTGTTTTAAATGTTTTCAGATCCATTTCATTGATGAAAGGAAATTGCCCTTCTTTGGTAAAGCCATCTCCTATCCAATATGTTTTTCCGTCTTTAATTTCTACAACGTTTCTGCCATATTGATTTCGTTCGGAAACAAGATTCCCCGGATTGCTATATACATCCTGGAAATTTCTGTCTATAATAAGTTTAGAATCTCCTGTTTTTGGATTAATCCAGCTGGTTTTGGTACTTCTGGTATCATACCATCCTTCGGAAACAAATGCATTATCTGCATTCCCCCAATCTATATCAGAAAATCTTTCTTTAGTTTTATATAATGCTTTAGCTTCTGCATTAAAAGGAGCATCCCATGTATAGATCTGGTCTCTGTATTCTGCTTTCTTCGACTGATCTCCGCCATCCAATGCTTCAACATAATATAAAGTAGCAGGCATGTCGCTTCTCCATGCTATACTTCTTTTACCTGTTCTTACAGAAGAGAATCCCTTAGGCATAATCTCATTTAAAGGCATTTCGTTCACTACCTTTACCTGCTGACCAGTCTTATCAAAAACTACAGTTTCAGAAGGGAAACGATTTAATGGGACGATATATGAAAACGGTTTTTTAATCGAGGAAATCATAATATAGTTACCATCTGGCGAAAATGTCTTTGAAGCATACATTCCGCTTTTTGCAAATCCGGATACATTACCATTCAAATCTACTTTGGCTAATTCAGAAGTTGCAAGATTTTCAAAATTAGTTTCATCTTTTGGTGTTTTTAACAAATCCTGGAATGTTGCATTCTGTGATACTTTTCCGGTACTGGTTGCTACGGTTGGCCCTGTTGGAATATCATTTTTATCACTCAATAATGCAGGTCTGTTTGCTGGCAAAACATTAATTAAAAATGATTTTGAATCTTTGAACCAGGTAAAAGGAGAACCTAAATTTGCATTCAGATTGTCAGAAGTAATTTTTTTTGCTGTTGCCGTTGCCAAATCCACTACCCAAAGTTCAACACCTTTTGAAGTTGTATTTGTAAATGCCAAAGATTTCTCGTCTGGTGAAAATGAAAAATAAGCAAGGCTTGCATTCTGAGGAAGCCCCTTAACCTGAACTTCAGATTTTCCTTTCAGATTCTTTATTTTCAGATTATCAATATATGTCAGTGTACTCGAGATATTAGTCAACGGATTTATTCTCAATCCCGCCAGCTTCACATCTTCCTCATAAAGATCCTTCAGATTCTTATAAGTTGGACGATAGGTAAATACCATCCATTCTTTTTTGCTGTCCATCAATACAGATGGTGGTCTTGTGTAATCTGCCAGCTTAAGAATTTCGGCAGAAGGTTTCTGATAGCTGGTACTTTCCTGAGCGTAGCTAAAACTCATTGCTGCTATTAAAAGCATTGTAAACTTTCTCTTCATATTAACATATTAACTTATAATTACGAAATTATGAATTAATAATTAGTTTACCCAAAATAAAAAGGCCCTTTATCAGGCCTTTTTATTACATCTTTTGTATATCTATTTTCATTTTACATCTTTCAATGCCTTCTTTAGCTTTCTCAATGTATGAGTTTTCATAAAGTGATAGTGCGTATTCTTTATACTTCTCAATTGCTTTTTCATATTGCCGTGTATCTTCATAATAATATGCCCACTCCCTTGCAAGATTACTTTTATTAACGTCTTCAACAGATTCTGCTTTTGTCAGAATATCCCGAAGATCATCATAGCGCTTTGCTTCTGATAAAAGGTAAGAATAGTTAAGATAAGAAGCTCCATATTCCGGAGTAAAATCTATAGCTAGTTTATAATGCTTTTCAGCTTCTACGGCATCATTCTCTTTATTTTTTAAAAGCCAGCCTATATGGTTATGTGCTTTGCCATATTTAGGATCTTCCAATAAAATATTATTGAGTACCGCTTTAGCTTCTTCGTTTAGATCCTGACTGATCAGGTCATCCGCACGGTCAAATTCTGAATCTAAATATTCGTTCATCTTTGAAATTCTTTACTTAAAGATAAATGAATTTACTGAATTTATCTAGCGATAACCAAAATTTTTCAGGTCTCTGTCATTTTTACGCCAATCTTTTTTAACTTTTACAAAAAGATTAAGGTGAAGCTTCTTTCCAAAGAATTTCTCCAAATCCATTCTGGCCTCAGTCCCAACTTTCTTTATAGATTCTCCTTTATGACCAATGATAATCCCCTTTTGAGTTTCTCTTTCTACATAGATAATACTATCTATAAAGATCATTTCTCCTTTATCCTTAAACATTTCTGTAACAACTTCTACAGAATACGGAATTTCCTTTTCGTAGTTCAGAAGGATTTTCTCTCTGATAGCCTCATTTACAAAGAATCTTTCAGACTTATCTGTAAACTGATCTTTATCGTAGTATCCCGGACTTTCTGGTAATAAAGATTTTAATTTTGGCAAGATATATTCTGTATTATAAGCATTTAAGGCGGATATAGGTAATATTTCTGCCTTAGGAATCCTCTCGTGCCATAGCGCAACAGTTTCTTCAAGAACTTTCTGATCTGCCTGATCTACTTTATTGATAAGGATAAGTACCGGAACCGGGATTTTATTCAGCTTTTCAATAAGAAATTCTGAAGGTTGTGCTTTATCTGTAATATCTACAATGAAAAGGAAAACATCAGCATCTTGTAAACTCTCCTTCACAAATTCCATCATTTTCTCCTGTAATCCGTACTTAGGGTCTAAAACTCCCGGAGTATCAGAAAAAACAATCTGGACATCGTCCTCGTTATAAATACCAAAAATACGATGTCTGGTTGTCTGTGCTTTCTGGGTAACAATAGCCAGTTTCTCCCCCATTAACTGGTTAAGAAGCGTAGACTTTCCTGCATTGGGTTTCCCCACTATATTAACAAAACCTGCTCTGTGCATTATTTAATTTAAAATTGAAATATTAAAAAGATTTAAGTTTTTAAATCTTTTGCAAAGTTAACAATAAATAAAAGAATGACTAGCTTATTCTTTAACAGGTTATAATGATTGATTATTCAACAGCTATAAAGAAAAGGCTTACAATAAGATATAAATTCACTAATGTTTAAAAACTACCGGAAGAATTTCATTCACCAGCAATCCGTAACGTTTCTGATCTTCTAAAGAAAACTTTTGAGAATATAAATTGATATCTACATCAAACCCAACTTTTTTAAGACGGTCAAAATAATCCATCCCATACCAACGAACATGATCATACTGCCCAAAATGCTTCTGACGCTCTTTAGGATCTGTTATACTAAAATCTTCATAAGTATGCTCCAAACTAGTTCTCATAGGGACCTGCAAAATTCCCCATCCGCCCTTTCGCATTACACGGTATAATTCGGACATCGCTTTGGAATCTTCTACAATATGTTCTAAAACATGATTACAAATAACAATATCATAAGATTCATCTTCAAAAGGAAGATCTAATACATCTGCCTTTACATCTACAATCGGAGAGAAAAGATCCGCAGAAGTATATTCCAGATTTTTTTGTTTTTTGAATTTTCTTAAAAACTCCTGCTCAGGAGCGATGTGAAGTACTTTGTAATTTTTGGTAAAAAAATCAGTTTCACGTTCCAGATAAAGCCACATTTGGCGGTGCCTTTCCAGTGAAAGAGTTCCGGGAGAAAGTGCATTTTCCCGTTGCTTCCCGTAGCCATACGGAAGGAATTTACGATAAGATCTACCGTCTATAGGATCAGTAAATTTATCTCCTTTAAAAAAGGATATAATTAAAGGACGCGCCACAATGCTTAATCGAATAAGCATAGGGCGCGGTAATTTATTTAAAAGAAATTTTGCTACTTTCTTCATTTGTTAGAAATCCATCTGGAAAGCTTTTTCCTCATCGGATTTAATACCTAATGCATCGTAGATATATTGGAATGTAGATAACAGTACTGGTTTTCCATTTACTACAGCTACATCGTGCTCAAAGTGTGCAGAAGGCTTATTATCCTGAGTTGTTACAGTCCAGCCATCAGAGTGAAACTTCACCTTTTCCGTTCCCATATTAATCATAGGCTCGATAGCAATAACTAATCCGTCTTTAATTACTTTTCCGGAACCTTTTCTACCATAGTTAGGTACCTGCGGTTCTTCGTGCATTTGTCTTCCAACACCATGCCCTACTAATTCGCGTACTACTCCGTAACCATGTTTTTCTGCATGCTCCTGAACTGCATAAGAGATATCTCCGATTCTCTTTCCACGGATACACTGAGCTATACCTTTATAAAGACTTTCTTTAGTTACCTGCAAAAGTTTTTTTGTTTCAGGAGACACTTCTCCAACTTCAAAAGTATATGCATGATCTCCAACAAAGCCATTCATGTATGTTCCACAGTCTACAGAAATAATATCACCATCTCTCAATGGTTCATCTGTAGGGAAGCCATGAACAACCTGCTCATTCGGGGACATACATAAAGAGTTTGGAAAACCTCCATATCCAAGAAATGCCGGTTCTGCACCGTGGTCTTTAATATACTCGAATGCAAGTTTATCTAAGTGCTTAGTTGTTACACCAGGTTTAATCTCCTTGGCTAACATTCCTAAAGTTTTTGAAACCAACTGAGCGCTTTCACGCATTAATTTGATTTCGTCTATTGTTTTTAACTGAATCATTTTTATTTAAATGTAGCAATTTACCCATGTAAGAATGTAACAATAATTGATACATTGGTAAATCGTTATATTATTACATTATATATATGTTACCAGAAAAGACCTTTTTTCTTTTCTTTTTTCAACTTTGAGTAAGCTAAAACTTCTCCGCCTGCTACACGGAATTCAATTTTCTCTTTAATGATGTTGTAAATTTCGCCCCATCCAGGAAATCCACCTAGGTTTCTGTCATCAATAAACATATCAGCATCGATTTTACGGCTGTGTGTTTCAGAATCAAAAACTTCACCTTCAAAGCTGGAATTTACAGCATAAAATTCTAATCCGTTTTTCTTACAAAAATCAACAGCATCCTGCAGAGCCTGCCCGCTTCTGTATGTCCATAAAATCAAACGATAACCTTCTGATTGTAATTTCAGCAATGTTTCGAATGCAAAAATTTTAGCTGGTCCTACTCCCGGATATGCATCGTCTACAATTGTTCCGTCAAAGTCTATCGCTAGTTTTTTATTTATCATCTGTATTAAAAATTTGAGTGCAAAGATACGAAAATATAGAACTTAATCCCGTCCCTTTATTAAGCGAATTATCGCGAAATAAATAACGTAAAGCCATCCCAATACACCATGGATAATTGCCCACAGAATAGATTTATTTCTATCCCATGATATGACTACTGCTATAATTGCTCCCAAACCTAGTCCGGAGTTTGTTACGGTATCTCTAATATCAGTGTTAGCATCTGTAGTACCAGACTGAGCCAACAACATATTGGAAAAAATTAACAATAGTGCAACTACCTGTATATTCTTTTTCATATCAGCTAATTTATATAATCTTTTTCAGCATCCAGATATCACATCCTGTATGCCCTGAATTTCCTAAAGGAGCAGATAACTGTTCGAATCCCTGCTTTTCATAAATACTGATTGCCTTACCAAAAGCCGGTAAGCTTTCAAGATAAATGTGAGTATATCCAAACTTTTCAGCCTGTTCATAGCATTTTTCCATAAACAATCTTCCGACACCCGTCCCTCTGGCTTCTTTGGAGATATAGAATTTCACCAATTCTACATGCCCTTCAGGCAATCCTTCAGTAGGATAAAGTCCACAACTTCCTATTACTCTATCTTCGATTTTAGCAACAAAAAGTACTGATCCTTTGGCATCAAATACTTTAGACAAATGATCTGTTGTAGGATCAACATAAACAGTACCTTCTGTAGGTGCTTTATATTCATCAAAAACACCGCGGATCATAGATGCCAAAGCACTATCATCCGCAGCCTGTATTGTTGTAATTATTACTTCCTTATCCATTATAGAATTAAGAAACAAGAATATCTCCCGTCATTTCTTCCGGAATATTTACGCCCATTACTTTAAGGATTGTAGGTGCTACATCTCCCAATTTACCATCTTTCACATTCCATGTGTGATCTTTATCCATTACAATAAAAGGTACAAGATTGGTTGAATGCTGTGTATTGGGAGACCCATCAGGATTTACCATAACATCAGAATTACCATGATCTGCCAAAATAAATACAGCATATCCGTGATTATAAGCTGTAGTAGCTACTTTTTCAATACACTTATCTACTGTTTCAGCAGCTTGTACTGCAGCCTGGAAAACACCTGTATGTCCTACCATGTCGGTATTCGCAAAATTCAGGCAGATAAAATCTGCACTTCCTTTTTCCAATTCCGGAACAATAGCATTGGTAATGTCATAAGCCGACATTTCCGGTTTGAAATCATAAGTAGGAACATCCTTAGGACTTGGACACAAAATCCTTCTCTCCCCTTTGAACTCCTCTTCACGTCCTCCTGAAAAGAAGAATGTAACGTGCGGATATTTTTCAGTTTCAGCAATACGAATCTGTGTTTTGTTGTTTTCCTCCAGAATCTGTCCCATAGTATGTGTAATGATATTTTCATCATACACCACTTTTACATTATGGAAGGTTTTATCGTAGTTGGTTAAAGTCACATAGTATAAAGGAAGCTTGTGCATTTCGTAGTCAGGGAAATCTTCCTGAGAAAGCGCCATGGTAATTTCACGCCCTCTGTCTGTTCTGAAATTGAAACAGAATACGACATCATTAGCTTCTATTTTAGCAACAGGCATTCCGTCCTGAGTACAGATAATTGGTTTTAGGAATTCATCTGTTATATCTTCCTCATAAGATTTCTGAATAGCTCCTACCGGGTTATTGGTTGCTAATCCAATACCATTTACCATAGCATCGTAAGCAATACGTACACGCTCCCAACGCTTATCACGGTCCATTGCGTAATAACGTCCAACAATTGTTGCCAGTTTTCCGGTTTTGGTATCCATAAACTCTATAAGATCCTGAATAAATCCTTTTCCGGAATGCGGATCACAGTCACGTCCATCTGTAAAAGCATGAACAAAGACATTTTCTAATCCATAATCATCTGCTGCTTCCAAAAGCCCTTTCAGGTGATTAACATGCGAATGTACCCCTCCGTCGGAAACTAATCCTATAAAGTGAATCTTCTTATGGTTGTCTTTTGCATATTTAAAGGCAGCAAGGATTTCCTGTTCATTCCCCAGTGTTTTGTTTTCCACTGCCATGTTTAGCTTTACAAGATTCTGAAAAATTACACGTCCGGCTCCAAGATTCATGTGCCCTACTTCAGAATTCCCCATTTGTCCTGCTGGTAAACCTACAGCCAAACCACTAGCTTCTAGTTTGCTGTGAGGGTATTTTTGTAAACATGAATCAATAAACGGTGTGTTGGCCTGCGCGATGGCAGAAACTTTGGGATCTAAACCTAATCCCCAGCCATCCAGGATGGCTAATATTGCTTTTTTAGACATTTCAGAATTATATTTAACTTAACAAATATACGAAACAATGCACTAAATAGTAAGGAATTTCACAGGTTTTATGAGGTAAATACCCTGAAAAATTGTAACTTTTCTTACTTTTGTTTACTAGTATTATAAAATAAAATGGATTTAAGAGATCAGTTAAAAAATCTTTTTCCTGAACACGAGGAGCAGGATTTCGAAATGCCTGAAGAAAAGTTTGAACAAAAGGGTGCCCTTGTCTGCAAGTTTGAAAAAAAAGGACGCAATGGTAAACCTGTAACTTTAATTGAAGGCTTTGAGGGTGGCGATACAGAACTGAAAGAAATTTCTAAAAAAATCAAAACCTCATTGGGAATTGGTGGCTCCGAAAAAGACGGTGTCATTATTATTCAGGGAGATAACAGAGATAAGATTATGAAGCTTCTGCAGGAAATGGGCTACAAAACCAAACGTGTAGGCGGGTAATTTTTTTAAGTACGAAATTAGAAGTACGAAGTAAGAAAATATGAAGTACAGAAGTAAAAGACCAGAAATACAAAAAGTATTTTTTTATCTCCGAAATTCTTTTTAACTTCAATTCCTTTTTAAAATCGGAAATTATGATGAATAAACTAGCAGCATCCGAGTTGGTGCTTAATGAGGACGGAAGCGTATACCACTTGAATCTTCTTCCTGAAGATATCGCTGAAAAAATTATACTGGTTGGAGATCCGGACAGGGTTCCTAAAGTATCTCAATATTTTGACAAGGTTGAAATCAAAAAAAATAAGCGTGAGTTTTATACCCACACCGGAACACTGAGAGGTGAAAGAATTACGGTAATGTCTACAGGTATTGGTACTGAGAATATAGACATTGTAATGAATGAACTGGATGCTCTGGTAAATATAGACCTAAAAGAAAAGGAATTTAAAAAAGAACACAGCCCTTTAGAATTATTCCGTCTGGGGACTTGTGGCAGCGTAAATCCAGATGTAGAAGTAGACAACATGTTGGTAACAGAAAATGTTGTAGGATTAGATGGTCTTCTTCATTTTTATCAGGACTATCAGTTTGAAAATGAGTTTTCAAAAAACTTTTTAGAAAAATTCCCTTATCAAAATATCAAGCCATTACTTTATTTCTCTGATTGGGCTAAAGAAAGTGCGCACTACTATCAGGATGCTAAATATATTGGCAATACAGCCACTTTCCCGGGATTCTATGCACCTCAGGGAAGACAGTTAAGACTGAAAGCTCTGGACGACCAGTTCTTGGAAACTCTTAATGATCTTGGTGTAACCAATTTCGAAATGGAAACATCAGCTATTTACGGATTATCCAAATTATTAGGCCATAAGGCTATTACTGTTAACTGCGTTATTGCTAACAGACGCCGTGGAGAATTCTCTGCTGACCACCATGCATCTGAAAAGATGACAATTCAGTGGGTATTGGACAGAATTATTAAGTAATATTTTATTTATACAACATTATATGAAGCCTCTTACAAGAACCATTACAGGAGTAGTTTTTCTAATTATCTTCCTTACGCTCTATTTTCAGGGAAGTGATAATACCTTATATAGTTTTCTTGAAGGTTTATCCGTAGCTATTGGAATTATTTTTGTAACACGAGGCTTATATGAATTGTATAGAGCAAAAAATGTAAAATAAAAAAATCCCCGTTTTGGGGATTTTTTTATTATCTTAGAATCACACAAAATACTTAATATGAAAATTTTTATCAGAATACTGCCAATCATATTCCTCGGATTTTCTATCGGAAGATTTATAAAACATGATCTTACATTCGATAGTATTGTAATTGCTACAGCAGCAATCGGAATTTTAGGAACTGTATTTTTACTTTTTAATGAAAGAAAAGATTCAAAAACAGAATAATAAGATGAATACTTCAACAAAATTCAATCAGTTTTTTAAGCTCTTTTTCACTCTCATCATTCCCTATCTTGTCATAAGTGCAATACAGTATTCTCATATTTTCGTCAACAGCTTTTTAAAAGGCTTCTAACTGTTTGACATAAAGTTTCTTTTCTTCGAATAAATCTTCCGGAATTTCGTTCCCAACAAAATGGTCCTGATATCTTATTGACATCAGGACCAGAGGATTCTCTCAATACGAAAAATATATTCGTGAACTATCGTATTGCTCCTACTAAGTTACATAGTCAAACTGAAAATAACTAAAGAAACATAGTGATATATATTTCTGAAATATATCATAAGTAGTTTTTTTGTAATGCCTGTTTTTCAGGCTATCTTTAAGAAGGATTAATAAAAGGGCCCTTTATTATCTGTCAATTTATCGAAATTAAATTAAAGAAATAATTATGAAACAAAGAGTTCCCGTATCCCAAATTATGTCCAAAGAGCTCATTACTCTTAATCCAAAACAGTCGTTATATGAAGCTGAAAAACTATTCAAAAAGAATAATATCAGGCATATTCCCGTTGTTGAAAACCTAAAATTATTAGGCATGCTCAGTTATTCTGATTTATTAAAGATAAGTTATGCAGATGTGGATGACTCGGATGAAGCAGAAGACACTTCTGTTTCCACAGTTGTTTACGATATGTTTAGTATTCCGCAGATTATGACCAAAGCTCCTTTGACGGTAAACACAGAGACTACAATTAAAGAAGTGGTTGAAATTTTAGCCCAGCAAAGCTTTCATTCAATTCCTGTAGTAGATCATGACGAAATAAAAGGAATTGTAACCACCACTGATATATTAAATTACTTATTAGAGCAA
Organism: Elizabethkingia bruuniana; assembly: GCF_002024805.1. NCBI lineage: Bacteria > Pseudomonadati > Bacteroidota > Flavobacteriia > Flavobacteriales > Weeksellaceae > Elizabethkingia > Elizabethkingia bruuniana. Next base: position 1,299,566 of record NZ_CP014337.1, on the reverse strand, counting down.
TACTAATATAACTGTAATAGGCTAAGAGGTTGTCCCAAAAATGTCGTATTGAATCATGTTGAAATACCTTTAATTTTTTGAGACAGCCTCTTATTGTTCAATTATAATAGTTTCTTTTAATTATTCCTTACAAAGCAACTTTCTATATGATCATCTACAACTCCGGTTGCCTGCAGATGAGAATAAATTACTGTTGATCCCAAAAATTTGAATCCTCTTTTTTTCAAATCTTTACTTATAGCATCCGATAAAGGTGTTGTAGCAGGTGCTTCTGTGTGATGTTTCCAATTGTTTATAATTCTTTCACCATTGGTGTAAGTCGAGATATAGTTATAGAAACTTCCGAATTCTTTCTGAAGTTCCATAAATAGTTTTGCATTGCTTATAGCTGCTAATACTTTGAGCCTGTTTCTTACAATTCCTGTATCCTGAAGTAATTCATCAATTTTTTTCTCATCATATTTAGCGATCTTCTTATAATCAAAATTGTCAAATGCTTTTCTAAAGCTTTCTCTCTTACGGAGAATGGTAATCCAGCTCAATCCTGCCTGAAAACTCTCAAGTATCATAAACTCGAACATAGTAGCATCATCCGTTGCCAGTCTCCCCCATTCTTCATCATGATATTTCTGGTACAACTCATCAGTTCCGCACCATGCACATCTTATTTTTTCCATATTAAATTTATTTACCCAAAAATAAACATTTAGTATATCATTAGGAAAGTTTTAACGTTCGCTAACATCCTTTCGGAATGCTTATTGAAAGTATAGTAAACATTAACCCCAAAATTCACGAACAATGAGTACTAATGAACAAAATGAGAATCTGGACAAAGCAAAACAGTTTGTAAATGATACCGAAAACAATCTGAAAGATTTCACAAAACAAACACAGGATGCTATTGGCAATTTATCGGATAAGGTAAAAAGCTACATCGACCAGAAAAAGAATGAAAATGAAGAACCAACGAAGGAAGGTTTCTTTGCCCATCTGAAGCAACAGGTATCAGACGCTTGGGAAGACACCAAAGATGCAGCAGAAAATGCTTGGGAAAGCACTAAAAACTTTGCAGATGATGCCTGGGACAAAACAAAGGATGCAGCCAATGACATCCAAGACAATATAAAAGGAAAATAGGCCCTAAACTGCCAATCATTTTTAATTATAATTTTACGGAGAAATGGCCTCAAGATCTTGAGGCCATTTTTTTATGCTAAACGCTTTAATGATGCTATAAAACTATCCACTTCTGCTTCCGGTGTTGCCCATGAAGTTATAAGCCTTATTGCTGATCTTTCTTCGTCTATTTTCTTCCAGACATAAAAATCAAACTCTTCAGCAAGCTTTTCAATCCATGAATTTGGAATAATCGGAAATAACTGATTGCTGTATGAATCCGTAAGGAAACTACAATGATAAGCTTCAAATGCAGCTTTTATTTTCATTGCTTTCTGATTAGCGGATCTTGCAAGGTCAAAATAAAGGTTATCTTTCATCAGTTCCATAAACTGAATACCAATTAGTCTTCCTTTAGCTAGTAAAGCTCCTTTCTGCTTTACATGAAATCCGAAATCTTCCTTCAATTCCGGATTTACAATAACAATAGCCTCTCCTATTAACGCTCCGTTTTTGGTTCCGCCCAGATAAAACACATCTGCCAAACGTGCTATATCTTCCGGAGTTACATCAGTACCTTCTACAGTCAGTGCATGGCCAAGACGAGCTCCGTCTACAAATAAGTATAGATTATTCTCTTTACAAAATCCAGACAAAGCTTCCAGCTCTTCAAGAGTATAATGTGTTCCTAATTCTGTCGTATTCGAAATATACAACATCTTAGGCTTTACAACATGTGGCTGATTGGTTACCGTATCCAGAACTTCTCTACAAGCTTCCGGAGAAAGTTTCCCATCTTCAGATCGTGCTGCATGAACCTTATGTCCCGTAGCCTCTATAGCTCCTGCTTCGTTAGTAAATATATGTCCGGACTCTGCAGAAATAACAGACTGGTGCGGCCTTAGTATTGAAGAAATCGTAAGAAGGTTTGCCTGTGTACCTCCGGAAACAAAATAAATATCTGCTTCCGGACTATTAAACCTTTCGTTAATCATATCTCTTGCCATGGCAGAATACTGATCACCACCATAACCAATTTGTTGTTCTCTGTTGGTCTCAACCAATGCTTTCAGAATATTTGCATGACATCCTTCTGCATAATCATTTTTAAAACTAAATCTGTTCATTATCATCTATACTGTTTCAGTAATATCTTTTACGTTACCTGTTCTCTTCAATACTCCCCAGCTTTGTAGCTCTCCTTTCAGTGCTTTTCTCAGCGATTTGAATAATACAATTAGCATTAACCAACGATAAATAATACGCTGTGGAATCAGCCATATAATCTTCATAAAGCTTGCTTTCTCCATAACAAGGGCAAAGCCTAAAGCCAGGGCATCAATAATAAGGAATAATAAGTAATAAATCCCTATTTTTTCTGCACTTCCTGTGAACAATCCTATCACCATCAACAGATCTGCCAAAGGAGAAAAGAAAGGTATAATATATTTGAAGACCAACATATCCGGTAACGCTATCATTCCTAAGCCTTTAAACTTCGGATTAAAGAAAGCATCTTTATTCTTCCAGAAAGTTTGTAATACCCCAAATGTCCAACGGAAACGTTGTTTCATAAACTGTTTCAGCTTTTCAGGAGCTTCGGTATAGGCAATTGCTTCCGTTTCGTTGCTTACAAAATATCCTTTACGTAAAATCTTTATGGTAAGATCACAGTCTTCAGCCAGTGTATCAATACTGAATCCACCAACTTCTTCAATTGCTTGTTTTTTAAACAATCCTATTGCGCCCGGAACTACAGTAATTGCATTGAATGCTTCGAATGCTCTTCTGTCAAAATTCTGGCTGCCTATATATTCCGTAGATTGCCATTGAGTAATTAGATTGATCTCATTTCCAACCTTTACATTACCAGCAACAGCACCCACATTTTTATCAGCATTACGGTACATGTTTTCCATCATCAGACGCACCGCATTAGGCATCAGCTGGGTATCTGCATCTATACATACTACATAGTCCGACGTCGAACGGTCGATACCATAGTTAAGTGCAGAAGCTTTACCTCCGTTTGCTTTACTCAATAAAGTTATATTGGTATGCCCATTAAAGGCTTCAAATGCTTTACTAAAGGTTTCATCTTTACTTCCGTCATCAATAAAAATGATATGGAAATTAGGATAATCACATTTCAATAAATTTTTAAGCGATTTTACAATATTGACTTCTTCATTATATGCCGGTACAATAATATCGACCTGTGGAAACTCGGTTAATACAACTTTAATCTGATGCTTTTCCTTTTGATATGACCTGTAAGAATATACCATCAGCCATATAAAACGAAGTGCTCCCAGCACCATGAAAACAATAAACATGGCAAAGAACAGATATCCCAGATAATATCCGCCTATAGCAATAGCACTTGTAACCTGGAAGATATAATAGCCCTTAGTTTTTGGCACTGGCGGCATTACCTGATCTTTCTTCATCCCAAGAAGGTTGGCTACTGTAGTAAATTTATAGCCTTTTTTCTGGAAATACTCTATTATTCTTGGTAAAGCCTGTATTGTAGCTTCTCTTGGGCCACCGGCATCATGTAACAAAATAATATTACCGTTTCCCTGGCTTCTGATGACTCTGTTGACAATAGTATCCGCATTAAAACCTTTTATTTCTCCTGCCTGCCAGTCTTCCGGGTCTATACTTTCCCCTACAGTAAGATAGTTACGCTCTCTACTGTCTGCCACAGGAATTATTTCCTGCAATGTTTCGGGTTCACTATCTGCATTGAAAGGCGCCCGGAACAAAATTGTACTATGCCCGGTAATACTTTCTATCAGCAAACGGGTGGCATCCATTTCCATTTTACTCCGCTGGGGGCTTACCTCCGCCATATTCGGGTGTGTGAAAGTATGGTTGCCTATTTCATGTCCTTCACGGTAAATACGCTTTACCAAAGGTATATTCTGCTCCGCCTGAATACCTAATATAAAGAACGTTGCCGGAACTTTATATTTAGACAAAATATCCAAAATCTTCGGTGTATATTCGGGATCCGGTCCATCATCAAAAGTAAGAACCATTACCTTTTCATTATCTTTCGGTTTACCCCATTTTTTCACCACAAACATAGATGGTAACTTTACATATTGCTCATCCGTGATCAGCATATGTTCTTTATCTACAACTGGTCTTATAAGTCCTGTATCCGGGCGGGAAGCCACATCCAAGATTTCACCTTCTCCCATATAATCTACATCCGAGCTGCTGGCAACATGCTGAAGTTTGTTAAAATCGAAATCCTGCATTCCTTTTTTGCTGATATCTCTTTTATAAAAACTCCACAATCTGTTATCTTCACTTCCCAATCTCCATAACGCTGTTCCTCCAAGCCCATACTCCGCAGCAAACCTTAGTGTATTGAAATTGGTTACAGCATCGGTGAATTCTACATGATGTAAACTCCCCTGCTGATCTTTATAATCATAACGCAGGTTATAAGTATCCTTATCGAATACAACTTTCGAGTTTGTTTCCCGTGCTGTAGACAAAGCTTCCTGATAAGTAACATCTGTTGCAGTTTTAGCTCCAGCCTTCCAGTCGTAACCGTAGCCGGCTAGTCCTAATACAATTTTTTCTGAAGGAATATTTTTAGCCACCTGATCTACCGCAGCTTCTATCCATTTCTGACTGGAAACCGGGCCAGGTTTGGTATCATTACTAAACTCATCATAAGCCATCAGAAAAATATAATCGTTGTAGCGGTTAAGCTGATCATAATTATAATCTTCATTGAACGGCATTACATCCTGAGTTACCAGCAAGCCTTCTTTATGAAATGCATTATATAAATTTTTCTGAAAATTAATCAGCGGCTCATTCGTAGGCTCTGATAAATTCTCCAGGTCTATATTAATACCGCTAAAATCATTGGCTTTTACATAATGCAAAAGATCTTTAATGAATTGGTCCTGCTTCTTCTGATCGGTCAGAAGAATATGAATTCCTCTCGGATCGAAATTACCTTTGTAATTATTTGAAAGCATCGGTAAAACCTTAACTTTAGATGCCTTTATAAGGTTGAAGCCTCGTTTGTCTATATCCAACTGTAATTTTCCGTCAGGATGAATAAAAAACCATTCCGGAATAATCATGTTTAGCTTGTTGATACTTCTTCTGAGGGAAAAATAAGACTGTGCATCCCAAGCAACATAATAAGCCGCACGAATAGGTGCAGCCATATTATAGTCTATGGTTGCAGCCTTTAATTTAGAGTTGTGAACTTTTAGTCCCTTTTTCTGATGCTTTTTGATATATTCTCTGAATCCCTGATATTTACGAATACTTTTACTTTCATTCGCAGTTGTTTTACTTAAAAGTACATCCTGAGAGATTTTACCAGACGTATTCAGATTCGGAATGCTGGGTATAAAGGCTTTTCTGAAAGCGATAAACAATATAATCCCTGAAAGGATTAAGATAAACACGAGAATACGGGAAGCCCATTTGAACCGTTTCCATCGTGTAGGACTGTTGGTCTGAAAAATTTGCATTTAATTAATAAGTAGTGTTACAAAGATACTTCACGAATAAATAAATATTATACCATTTCTTATAATACACGGAAAATTGTTACATAATTAACACTGCTTAAAAATAGATTAAAGTAAAGTCTGTAGCCGGCAGAATTGGTCTAATTATTTTTTTGGTTTAAATTTGGGGTATGAATTCTCTGACTAAAGAAAATTACCTGAAAGCCTTATTTCATTTAGCCAACAGCGAAAATGAAATATCAGTAAAAGACCTTAGCGATAATCTGGGGATACGTATGCCCAGTGTAAATAGTATGATGAAGAAATTTTCAACAGAAGGCTGGGTCATCTATGAAAGCTATAAACCACTTATTCTCACTGAAAAAGGAAGGCGAAAAGCAGCTTTAATTGTAAGGAAACATCGTCTTACAGAAATGTTTCTGGTAGAAAAAATGGGATTCGGATGGGAAGAAGTGCACGACATTGCTGAGGAAATAGAACATATCCAGTCACCTGTTTTCTTTGATAAAATCGATGAAATTCTGAACTTTCCAAAAACAGATCCTCATGGCTCTCCTATTCCCGACAAGGAAGGAAACATTATTAAAAACAACTATTTCAAACTTAGTGAATGTAAGATTGGTGAATCTGTAGAATTTGTAGGACTAACAGCTTCTTCAGATGATTTTTTACGATTCCTGAATAACAAGAAATTGCCTTTGGGTACTTATATTACTATTCTGGAAAATGAACCTTTCGATGGCAGCAAGCGTGTAAAGTACGACGATCAGGAAGAAAGCTTCAGTCAGGTTGTTTTGGAAAAAATACTGGTTAAAAAGCAGTAAAAAAATAAAAAGATTATCTGTTTTTTAAATGAACCTTGACATGGTTTTTCTCAAAATAAAAAAACTCCCTTTCGGGAGTTTTTTTATTTTATAACTTAAAGATTGGCTTATTTACCTCCTTTTAGTTCTTTAGCTTTATCTTGCTTACCTAAACTGTTATAAACAGTTCTAAGAGTATCTACAACATCCGCTTCGTTAGGCGTTAGAGTATTTAGTTTCTCTAAGTATGGTAAAGCTTTGGAAAATCTTACTTTTCTTTCAGCAATAATCTTGTTCGCTTCATCAATTTTACCAGCTTTTCTTGCAACATTGTAAGCATCTACAATTTTAGCATCAGCTTTACCGTTTAAGTAAAGGTTGAATACTAACCCTTGTAATGCAGGTACATAGTTAGGGTCAATTTCTAAAGCTTTTTTAAATGAAGCTTCAGCATCTGCTACAGTCGCAGGATTGTTAGACTGGATAACACCAAGGTTAGACCAATTTAATTTATCACCTGGGTTTTTAGCAACCGCTTCTTTAATTGTTTGTTCAAGCTTGGAGCTATCACCGGTTCTTGAATAAGCCGACAATTTAAGATCGTTCATCTTAGCATTGTTCGGGAACTTAGCAAGACCTTTTTCAATAAGAGCTACTGCTTCAGTATTCTTATTATCATCTAACATTAAAGCTACAGCTGTTTCATATAATTCTTCTTCAACACTTTTAGATGTTTCAGTTTTAAAATCACCATAATCAGGAGATTTTTTCACTAATTCAAAAGAAGACTTATCCAGATTTTCTCTCTGGTTAGTTTTCTTGTTAAGTGCCGAATAAGTTGTTTTGATACCTGTATATCCTGAATTGATAAGATCCTGATATAGAGCAATAGATTCTGCTTTTTTGTTTCCTAAAGCATAGCTGATTGCCGCATAGTATTTGTAAATATCATCCGGCTGGCCTGCTGCTTTAAGTAGATCGTTTACCTGAAGGAATTTTTCAGCTGCAACCGGGTAGTTTTTAGCGTCATATTCTTTCTGTGCTTCACCACTTACTTTTTGTAATAAAGGGTTTACAGCTGCACCAACGTTTCCTGCTAATGTAGGAGAATATGTTTCTTCTTTCAACTGTAATCCAGCTCCGTCCTTATCAGCTTCTGCTTTACCTACGAAATAAACTTTATTTTTATTGTTGTCTTTACCAGCAAATATTTTATTTGTCTTAAGATCAGAAATTTTAGCTAGAACTGCTGCACCTTCAGATGTTTTGCCAGACTTTATTAAAGCTATACCTTTTGCATAATAGTATTGCTCTTGTACAGAAGGCTCCAACAAATACATTTTTCCCTGTAAAGCACTATCCGCAGCCGAAATCTGAGATAAAGCTTCAGCAGCATTACCTCCGTCTGCTGCTTTTACAGCGTTCTGAATTTCTTTTTTCTGTGCAAAAGCCAGTGAAACTGATACTAATGCTGCACTCAAAAGGATTTTTTTCATATTTCTATTATTAAACTTTTATTCTTCAATATTTTCGGTTCCGTCTTCCTTAAATAATTCTCCGGTAGCGGCATCATCCGAAGCATTTGGGATTACAGTGTTTTCATCACCTTCTTCCAATTCTTCTTCGTCCTCTACAGATTTGTCTACTTCGATTTTAGCAATCGCAGCAATTGCATCATTACCTTTAAGGTTGATCAGACGAACACCCTGAGTATTTCTACCCATAACACGCATTTCTTCAACGCTCATTCTAATTGCAACCCCGGATTTGTTAATAATCATAAGGTCATGTTCATTAGTAACGTTATTTATTGCAATTAATTGTCCTGTCTTATCAGTAATATTTAATGTAATAACACCTTTACCACCTCTGTTAGTGATTCTGTAGTCTTCTACAGCAGTACGCTTACCGTATCCGTTTTCAGAAACAACCAATACAGTTTCGTTCTCTTTATCACTAATAGCAATCATTCCGATTACTTCATCGCTGTCTTCCATTGTAATACCCTTCACCCCGATAGAAGTACGACCTACTGATCTTACTTTTTCTTCAGGGAAACGGATACACTTACCATTTTTAGTAGCAATCATAATTTCGGAGGTTCCGTCTGTTAATCTCGCTCCTAGTAACTGGTCGTCTTCACGGATTTCAATTGCGTTAATACCATTTACACGAGGTCTGGAATATGCTTCCAATGAAGTTTTCTTAATGGTTCCGTTTTTGGTAATCATCACAACGCTCATCTTCTCTACATACTCAGTATTTTTAAGATCATCCGTTCTTAGATAAGCTTTAATCTTATCATCCGGTTCTATATTGATAAGGTTCTGAATTGCTCTTCCCTTAGCCGTTTTAGATCCTTCCGGAATTTCGAATACTCTTAACCAGTAACATTTACCCTTTTCAGTAAAGAACAACATATACTGGTGGTTTGTAGCAGCCACAATATATTCAAGGAAGTCGGCATCTCTGGTCGTTGCACCACGATTACCAACACCTCCTCTGGACTGAACTTTATATTCGTTTACCGGTGTTCTCTTAATATAACCAGCGTGAGAAATAGTAAGAACAACCTGCTCGTTCGGGATGAAATCTTCAATATTCATTTCTCCACCAGCATAGTCAATCTCGGTTCTTCTTTCGTCACCGTATTTATCTCTGATCTCGATTAATTCATTTTTAATGATCTCATATTGTAAAGCCGGAGTTGCAAGAATATCTTCCAAACGCTTGATTAAGTTCATAATTTCTTCATACTCTTCACGGATCTTATCCAGCTCCATTCCGGTTAGTCTTGCCAACCTTAGATCAAGTATCGCTTGTGATTGAATATCAGAAAGTTCGAACTCTTCAATTAAACCTGTTTTTGCTTCCTGAGGGTTTGCAGAATGACGGATGATAGAAATAGCTTTATCTAAAGCATCCTGAGTTCCGATAACCTTCATGAAACCTTCAAGGATATGTGCTCTTTCTTTTGCTTTCTTCAGTTCGTACTCCGTTCTGCGGATAATTACCTCGTGACGGTGCTCTACGAAATGGTGAATAATTTCCTTCAGGTTCAGCTGTTGCGGGCGGCCTGCCACCAATGCAATATTATTAACACTAAAAGAAGTCTGAAGCGATGTATATTTGTAAAGAAGGTTTAGTACAACATTCGGGATAGCATCCATTTTCAGTTCGTATACAATACGAAGACCTTTTCTGTCGGATTCATCACGAATCTCATAGATTCCCGGAATTTTTTCTTCTTTTACCAGTTCCGCAGTTCTGGCAATCATTTCAGCTTTGTTTACCTGATACGGAATTTCGGATACAATAATTGCATCACGGTTACCGATTTGTTCAAAGCTTACTTTAGCACGAAGAACAATTCTTCCTCTTCCTGTATGGAAAGCATCTCTTACACCATCGTAACCATAGATAATACCTCCGGTTGGGAAGTCTGGTGCAATAATATGCTGCATCAGTTCATCTATCGTTATCTCTTTATTATCAATATAAGCGCAGATTGCGTTTATAGATTCTGTAAGGTTGTGTGGCGCCATATTGGTAGCCATACCTACTGCAATACCTGAAGTACCGTTCACCAGAAGAGCTGGCACTCTTGTAGGAAGCACTTTTGGTTCCTGTAAAGAGTCGTCGAAGTTATTCTGAAAGTCAACTGTTTCCTTATCAAGATCAGAAAGTATCTCATCTGAAATCTTTTTAAGTCTTGCTTCGGTATAACGCATTGCTGCAGGCGGGTCACCGTCCATGGAACCGTAGTTACCCTGCCCATCTACCAATGGATAGCGTAGAGACCATGGCTGTGCCATACGCACCATAGCATCGTAAACCGAGCTATCGCCATGCGGGTGGTACTTACCTAATACATCTCCAACAATTCTGGCAGACTTTAAGTATTTTCTGTTAGAAAAAACGCCTAAACCGTACATACCATAAAGTACTCTTCTGTGTACAGGTTTCAGACCATCTCTTACGTCCGGTAACGCTCTGGACACGATAACCGACATCGAATAATCGATGTAAGAGGATTTCATTTCATCAACAATGTTGATAGGAATTAGCTTTTCTCCTTCTGTATTCATTCTTTATATTTAAAATAAATCGGGAAAATCATACAAAAAACTGATTTTCACACTCCTGAAGTTCAGGATTTAAACAACGGGCTAATTTACGTTTTTTTTACCTAATATTGCCCCTGAAATGAAGCATATTTAATTTAAAAAATCATAAAATTTCTTAAAAATGAGTGTTCTTAGCGTTACCTTTCATGTTGAAAGTACAGTACAGCCGCAATGGTATGATTTTCTGGAGAAGGAATTTCCGGTATTAGTAGAAAATCTGTATGATGTGGAAAAGTTTATTTTCTCAGAAGTGAACAGCGATTATATCCAGGAAGGTAAAAATTATAATCTATTACTAATCTTCAATGATCATGAAATCAGAAGCGGATTCCTGTTGAATGAAATGCAGAATTTAAGCGAGATTATTCACAAAAAATTCTCTCAGGAACAGGTAATGATCTTTATCACGGAACTGAATCCGATTACTAAAAGGTTATAAATAAAAAAAGCGCCAGAGAAACTGATAATCTCTGGCGCTTTTCAGTTTATTCTAAAATTTAATTTTATTTATTCTTTAAAATATTTTTCAACAAAAATTTATCAATAGAAAATCTCCCGCTGCCTTCTATAAATAGTGCAACAGAAATTCCTATTACCAATAAATCGAACTGACATCCCTCTCCTTTTTGATTTCCAAACCAATTCATAAAAAAGCCGTTTTCCAGGTGTGATGTCATCATAATTCCAAGCATTAATCCGGTAAATGCCACAGCCCAAAAGCGCGTTGCAAACCCAATAAGAAAGCACAGAGAACCCAAAAACTCAATCAGAATAACAAGCAATGCAACAATCCAGGGAAGTCCCATTTTTTCTGTGAAAAGATGCAAGGTATCGGTAAAACCCATTCCACCAAATAATCCAAAAGTTTTTTGCAGACCGTGTGGAATAAAAACCACACCCAAACTAAGTCTTAAAATAAAACCAGTTAAAGAATCTGATGTTTTAAATAATTTTTCTTTCATTTTTCTATATATATTTTATTCGAGAATTAACTCCTCAGAGTTTAATTAAACAGACTGGCAGCCAGAAAAACACCATAGTTTTGTTTACCCTGCTTTTCCGGACCATACGCATCCCAATTCGCTCCCAATCCGAAACGGATCTCCTTATAACTAAGCCCCAATCGTAACATAAGATAGCTTCTGGCATGCTCTCCGGAATTTAAATTTTGTGCATACAATCCCTGTACCCTGGAATATATTTTCCAGTTCTCATTAATTTCCGGCTTGTATTCTGCCATTACAAAACCTTCTGCATTGCTATTCTTCGACAAATCAATTCGTGGACCTATACTCAGTAAAAGAGATTTATAATTGATTGTATACATTAAAGCTGTAGTAGGCCGCAACCCTGTGGTTGGTGTATAATGCATACCACCAAACAACCGCAATCCTTTTACTATTTCGAAAGTGATATTCGCCTGACTCATGGCATCCTTTGAGGTTGTTTCGTTCCATTTTGAGGAAATATTTGTAACACTAAAAAATCCTAGACGAGGAACAGACCGGAAAGATTTATTAATAATCATCTGAGAAGCTATTCCAGCGTCTCCGGTAAGAACTTCTATTGTTACAGGCGGGTTCAGAATTTTTTCGCTCTTTTCTTCCTGAGCAAAGGACATAAGGCAGGATAAGAAGAGAATCCCGACAGTATTTCGTTTTAATGTTTCCATTTCTGGTTAATTATTATCCTGCAAAGTTCCGTCCCTGAACACTGCATAACCAGAACAGAAAAATCAATTAACAGGACAAATCAATCATTCGTCTATATTCGGTAGGACTTTGGACTGCATGTTTTTTAAAAAAACGGGAAAAATAAGACGCATCTTCGAAGCCCAAAGTAAAAGCTACTTCTGCAACAGAATATTGCGACATGGATAATAAGGCTTTTGCTTCCATTAGTAATGCCTCATTAATGAGATCAGATGCAGTCTTACCAATAGTACTTTTTACACATTTATTCAGATGATTCGGAGACACATTAAGTAATTTAGCATATTCCTGTGTAGTATGGACATCCTGAATATGACTTGTGATAAGTTTCCTAAAACGTAGTGTAAGTGTTTCCTTCGGAGAAAATACCGGAAGAGGTTTGCTTTGTATAAAATGATGAAGTTCACTTATCAGTGTAGAAAAATAGGCCCGAAGCAGGATAATATTATTTTCTTTATCATAAAAATTCAGAAGCTGATCTAATATCCATTCCACCCTGCATTTATAATCCTCATCCAGATGGACAGACAGATTGCCCGTCAATTCTGTGTAATGGAAAATTTCTTTCAGCTGCTTTACTGCAATTCCGCTTTCAGCAATAAATTCTTCAGAGAAGTGACAGTAGAATCCTTGGATGTTCTGAGAATTGCGAACAATTGTTCTTATTTTGTATACAGGTAAAAACATAAACATACTTTCACCAATAACAAAAGAGTCCGAGCATACCATTTTCTCTAATTCTCCTTTAATTACAAATACAAAGTCATTGACGGTCTTTCTGTGTGGCAGGGAAGAAACCTTCTTACGCCGGTTCAATACAGAAAGAGGTTCTATAAAGAAACTGTTGAAAATATCCTTCATCTCTATTCTTTCTATATCAAGAATAGATTTAAAATTATTAGGTTCATATTGAGGGATACGCTGCATTCTCAGACACAAATTATACAATGAACTAAACTACAAATTTATTTTGTAGCATACCATCCTGTATATTCTTAAATGCAAAAATTCCCCATCCATAAACGGATAGGGAATCTGAAAATATTTTAAAACTTTTAATTAATGTTTTATACAACACTAAGAAAAGCCATTGTGTCTACATTATCTGCATAAACATCCAATCCTGGTTTCTGAGCTTCACCGAAAGAAACCGATGCTAATCCTAATGCATCTTTAGCAACTATACATTGTATTTCCTCCTGATGTTCGCTAATAAAAGTTTTTACATCACCAAGGTTTTTATACCTGCTAAAGTTAATTACTGAAAGCGGGCTAAATAACTCTTCACCTTCACGAAGCATTACAAAATTATTATCCCAGAAAGGTTCCTGATTTAATAAATATACAGCTCTGTTATAATCGTAGTTGTTTGCGTATTTATTATGATTGATTACATCTTTAAAATTCAGGAAATTTTCAAAAAGACGCTCAAGCTTAAAGTCCTTAGGAATAAATAGTCTTGTAACGTTACGACATCCTAATCCGAAATAACGGAAAATATCCTCAGCTAATAACTGCAATTCTTCATCGCTCTCATTTCCATTTAAAACAGCTACTGACGTACGGTTCTTACGAATGATATTCTGATAATCTTTGAAATAAAACTCCAGATACCTTGCTGTATTATTGCTTCCCGTAGCAATTACAGCATCGAAGTTTTCAAGTTTTTCAACAAATTCATATTCAATTCCTTCTTCTGTAAAATCATTCCATATTTTCATCAGAAAAGGAATGAGTAAACGATCTTTGGCAGAAAGTTTTATCACCGGAATATGTCCGGATAATACAACACACATTACATCGTGAAATCCTACTAACGGCAGATTACCAGCTAAGATAAGACCTACTCTTTTTGAGGTATCTGAAAATGGGTATTTATCTGTCCAACTGCTGATTGCAGCCTCATTAAGAACTTCTGCTAAACTTTCCAAAGCATATCTCAAACTATTCTGAGTAAACCATGGATTTTCAATTTCTGATCTTAACAATAATCCCTGAAATTCCTCTTCCAGAGGTGTATAATCGTTATTATTTTTTGTTAAGAACTCTTTCAAAAAACTTCCTAAACCTCCTAACCCCCGAATTTTAGCTTCCTTATTCATAATCTGGTGAAAAATTTTTATCTTTGTGCAAATTTAACAAAAATTAAAGAGCAATGGCCATTAAAATAACGGATGAATGTATTAACTGTGGAGCTTGTGAGCCTGAATGCCCTAACACTGCGATATATGAAGGAGCTGTAGACTGGAAAGCCGCTGACGGAACCAACCTAAAAGGAACCGTAACGATGACATCAGGTCTGACTATAGATGCTAATGCCCCACAAGAACCTGTTAGTGATGATGTATACTTCATTGTAACAGATAAATGTACTGAATGTAAAGGTTTCCACGAAGAGCCTCAATGTGCTGCTGTATGTCCTGTAGACTGCTGTGTACCAGATGAAGATCATGTAGAAACTGAAGAAGAGCTTCTTGAGAAAAAAGCTTTTTTACACGGAGAATAAAAATACCGCTCACTAATTGTGAGCGTTTTTTTTCAATAAAGACTTTATAAAAACAATATAACACCAAATTTAGTAATGAAGAAACATAATTTTAGCGCCGGTCCTTGTATTCTGCCTCAGGAAGTTTTCCAGAAAGCTTCAGAAGCTATTTTAGATTTTAACGGGATGGGGCTTTCCCTTCTGGAAATCTCACACAGAAGCAAAGAGTTTGTTGCCGTAATGGATGAAGCGCGTGCTATTGTAAAAAGATTAATGAAGCTTGGAGATGATTATGATGTTCTCTTTCTTCAGGGTGGTGCAAGCCTTCAATTTGCAATGGTTCCTTTCAACCTTATGAAAACAGACGGTAAAGCTGCATATCTGGATACCGGAACATGGGCTGCAGGAGCTATTAAAGAAGCTAAAAAACTAGGTACAGTAGATATCGCTGGTTCTTCTAAAGATCAGAACTATTCATTCATTCCTAAAGGTTATACCGTAGGATCTGAATACAACTATTTCCACTGTACATCCAACAATACAATCTATGGAACTCAGATGAAAGAGTTTCCTAAAACAGATACTTTAATGGTCTGTGATATGTCATCCGATATTTTCAGCAGAGTATTGGATTTCTCACAATTCGATTTAATTTACGCCGGAGCACAGAAAAACATGGGCCCTGCCGGAGCAACATTAGTTGTTGTAAAAAAAGATATTCTTGGAAAAACAGGAAGAGATATTCCTTCTTACTTAAACTATCAGCTGCATATTGATAAGGAAAGTATGTACAATACGCCACCTGTATTTGCTGTTTATACTTCACTCCTTACACTTCAGTACCTGGAGCAGCATGGTGGTATAGAAGCAGCTGAAGCACGCAATGAAGCGAAAGCTAAATTATTATATGATGAAATCGACAGAAACCCTTTATTCGAAGGATATTCTGTAAAAGAGGATCGTTCATTAATGAATGTTTCCTTCAAACTTACTGACGAATCTAAAAAAGAAGCTTTCGATACTGCATGGAAAGCAGCAGGCATTAGTGGCCTTAATGGGCACAGAAGTCTTGGCGGATACCGCGCAAGTCTTTACAATGCGCTGCCAATTGAAAGTGTACAGGTATTAGTAGACGTTATGAAGTCTATTAGCTAATTAATTGATTTGAAAATTAACGAACTCAAAAATCTGTAAATTTTTAAATCTGTAAATTTGTATCTTATATGAAGGTATTAGCTAACGATGGTATTTCGGAATCGGGGGAAAAAGCATTAAAAGAGGCAGGAATTAATCTGCTGGATAATCGCGTTTCATCCGGACATCTTGCCCAGTTTATTAACGATAACAAAGTGGATGTTCTTCTTGTAAGATCTGCAACCAAAGTAACAAAAGAACTGATAGACGCCTGCCCTACATTAAGGATTGTAGGACGAGGAGGTATTGGCATGGATAATATTGATGTGGAATACGCAAGAGAGAAAGACATCTATGTATTCAATACTCCCCTTGCCTCTTTACGTTCTGTTGCCGAACTTGTTTTTGCTCATTTCTTCTCTCTGGCCAGAAACCTGCATGAGTCAAACAGACTGATGCCGCTGGAGGGAGAAACCAAATTCAATGAACTTAAGAAATCTTTTGCCAAAGCTTTTGAGCTCAAAGGAAAAACTCTTGGGGTAATTGGTATGGGTAAAATCGGAATGGAAGTAGCTAAAATTGGAATTTCTCTGGGAATGAAAGTTTTATGTTACAACAGAACACCAAAGACCGAAAAAGTAGCACTAAACTTTTTCGATGGGCAAAAGGTGAATTTCAGCTTAACTTCTGTTTCCCTTGATGAAGTAATTACGCAATCTGATTTTATCAGTATCAATACAGCGAAAACACTCCATTATATTCTGGATTCTGAAGAATTCAGTAAAATGAAAGACGGTGTATTTATTGTCAACGCAGCCAGAGGTGGTGTACTTAACGAAGTTACCCTACTGGACTTTATCGAAGAAGGAAAAATAGCTGGTGCCGCACTGGACGTTTTTGAAAACGAACCTAATCCCGAACTTCCTTTATTAATGAATCCTGCTTTATCATTAAGCCCGCATATTGGGGGCAGCACAATTGATGCGCAGGAAAAAATTGGAACGGAATTAGCAGAACAACTAATTAAACTTAAACTACAATAGAAAGAAATGCCTTTATTTAAACCCTTTCGAGGCATAAGACCTCACCATGATTTGGTTGAAACATTTACAACAGCATCTATAGATAACTTCACAGAAGAAGAACTACATCTAAAAGCTGGCGTGGACGATTCTTATGTCCAAATGCTAAAGCCTTTTGTATGCAGCAAATCAAAAGATGTAGACCGTAACTTACGAAAGGTCAGAACTAATTTTGAAGAGCTGTTTCAGGATAAAAAACTATCTCAGGACAACGCTGCATTTTATCTTTACGAGCAGATAATGCCGGATAAAACAGTTTACCGTGGTCTTCTGGGTCTAACATCTGTGGATGACTTCTGGAACGGAAAAATAAAGAAACACGAAGCAACCATAACGCAGAGAAAAGAAAAGTTTGCCCATTACCTGGATAAAGTAAAAATTCAGGCTGAACCGGTATTGCTTACCTACCCTTCCAATTCCAAGATAGAAGTATTGATGAATCTGGAAGAGAAAAATGTTCCGGTTGCTAACTTTACTGATAAAAACGGAGTTCGTCATAAGTTATGGAGAATAGACAACCGCCTGAAACTTCAGCAATATAAAGAGGTAATCGAACAAATCGATTCCTTCTACATTGCCGATGGTCACCACAGAATTGGTTCAGCAGCACTAAATGCTAAAAACCATCTGGATAAAGGTAAAAAACATACCGGACAGGAAGGCTTCAATTATGTTTACAGTTACATTGTTTCCAACCAGTCTATTAAAATCCACGATTATAACCGTCTGATAAAAGACCTTAATGGCTTATCTACTGAACAATTCCTAAAGTCTTTAGAAAAGTTCTTCGTTATTCACGAAAAAGGAGATGTTCCTTATTATCCTTCTCAGAAATATCACCTGAGCATGTATGTAGACGGTAAATTCTACAGCCTTCATATCAGACATGATCTTAGAAATAAAACCGGAGGATTAGAGGATCTGGATCATTACTTCCTGGAACGTAACGTGATTAAAGAAGTATTGGGAATGGAAACCAAACTAAGTGACAGAATTGGCTTCTCTAAAGGTAACTCTACAGTAGAAGGTATTGCTGAAATCAAGCAGCTGGTAGATAATGGTGAGTATGCTGTAGGGTTTGCAATCCACCCGTTACCATTCTCTGATTTGGTAAAAATATCGGACCTTAAACAAAAAATGCCGCCAAAATGTACTTACATTGAACCTAAACTGCTTACTGCATTGGTAATGTATGACATGAAATAATATTTTTTCCTGTAAAAATTCCTTAAATTTGATTTACTCAAAACTTGACAGGAATTGCAATGAAAAAACTAATGCTTATTCCACTCATTGCGAGTGGATTTTTTTTCGCCCAACAGAAGGACGATTCTCTGGTATTTTCTAAAATATCGGGACAAATTTTAAACCACGGAGAAGCCTATGAAGAACTAAGGGATCTTAGTAAAAATATTGGGCACAGACTAAGCGGTTCTGCAGCTTACGAAAAAGCAACCCAATGGGCTGTTAATCAATTAAAACAAGCCGGAGCGGATAAAGTATGGCTTCAGCCTGTAAAAGTTCCGGTATGGGTAAGAGGTAAAGAATCTCTTCATATAAAAACAGCTAATGGGCAGTGGCAGTCTGTCAATATGCTTTCTCTTGGAAACTCTGAAGGGACTAAAGGTAAAGACCTGACCGGAGATATAATTCTGGTAAAAACTATTGAAGAGTTCAATGCATTGCCAGAAAGTGCTGTAAAGGGTAAAATTGTATTTTTCAGCTATCCTTTCAACCAATCTTATATTACTACATTCCTTGGATATCGTGATGCCGGAATATACAGGAGAGCAACAGCTTCAATGGTTGCAAAGAAAGGCGGAAAAGCTGTAATTATCCGCTCTTTATCTTCTGCTACAGACGACGCACCACATACAGGAGCGATGAAGTATGAAGACGGAATAGAAAAAATACCGGCTGTCGCTATTGGTCCAAAAGGAGCGGAGAATCTTGCTAAGTTATTACAATCTCAAAAGGTAACGGCTAAACTCAATTCAAATTGTGGAATGAGAGAGGAAGTTATGAGCAATTCTGTAATCGGAGAAATTACCGGTAAAAAAGATCAGAAAATTATTGTTGTCGGAGGACACCTGGATTCATGGGATGTGGGTGAAGGCGCACAGGATGATGGTGCCGGAATTGTACAGTCTATAGAGGTACTCAGAACTTTCAAAAAACTAGGAATTAACAATAACCATACAATACGCGCTGTATTATTTGCTAATGAAGAAAACGGAACGCGAGGCGGACTAAAATATGCAGAAGAGAATGGTGCCAAAGAGAAACATATCTTTGCTCTTGAAAGCGATGCCGGAGGCTACTCTCCTATTGGTTTCTTTATGGATGTGACACCAAACCAAAAAGCTGACGTAAAAAATTGGATGAAATTATTTGCAAGCTATAATGTTCATAATATTGCTGATTCAGAAGGAGGAACCGATATTGCACCATTAAAAAAATATGGTGTATCTACTGCTGGTTTAATGCCTGATTCGCAAAGATACTTTGATCTACACCACTCTGCTTCTGACGTTTTTGAAGCTGTTAACAGAAGAGAGCTTTTGCTGGGAGCAAGTGCTATGACTCAACTGATCTATATGGTTGACAAATACTGGGAATAATGCGTAAACCTTCTCTACATAAAAGTTTTGGTAATGCTTTCAGAGGAATATTGTTCTTACTGAAAAATGAGAGAAATTTTCAGATTGAAGTATTGGGCCTTCTGGTTAACCTGTTTCTTATTGTTTTTCTAAAGTTAGAAAGACTGGAAATAGCACTTATATTGATGGCTTCATTCTTTGTTCTGGTTACTGAAGCTCTAAATACGTGTGTAGAGAAAATATGTGATTTTGTCCACCCTGAATACAATCAGTATATAGGTATCATAAAAGATATAGCCGCCGGAGCTGTTGTAATAGCAGTTCTTGCGGCTGTTTTAACAGGCATTTATGTTTATCTGCCTTATATAATGGATTTTGCATCCTGATAGAACAGACTATCTGCAAAAGTATCCTGTGCAGAGATATAGCCAATATCAAATATCTCCTGCGTTCGTTGTTTTTTGGTTTCAAACCTTCCGTAGCTGCTTAGCTTATTTAAAGGAATAAACCAATCACACAATTCAAACTTATGCTGCTCCGATCTGTATAATAATATTTCCAAAGCCCGCTCAGTAACCGATCGGATACTCTTTATTTTATTCTGGTTCAGCTTTTCCATGGGAGAAAGATATACTCCAATCATTTTCTCTACCTTATTATTTAATAAATCTGCAGGAAAATTATTGATAATACCACCGTCACAATAGATTTCTTCATTAATACTATAGGGAGTGGCAACACCCGGAATTGCCGCAGAAGAAATAATAGCATCTATTAACTCCGTGTCCTCATCAAACACATGCAAAGTTCCTGTTCCCAAGTCTGTAGCTGTAAGTAACAATGGTATTCTGCTTTCTTTTATTTTTGAATTCCCAAATATGGGTTCAAGATAAATTCTGAAAATATCTGAACTGACAATACCCGGCTTATTAAATACCAGATGCTTCCAATTGAAAAAATGGACAGATTGGAAAAAAGCCAGAATATCTTCAGGCGACTTTCCATACGCATATAATGCTCCAACCAATGCCCCTGCCGATGTACCGGAAATAACATCTACTTTTATTTGCTGCTCTTCCAGAAACTTCAGCACTCCTGCATGCGCAATGCCTTTAGTTCCGCCTCCCGAAAGTACAAGCCCTGTTCTGTAATCCATTTAATAATTTTGTGTTGTAAAAATTTGGTTTATAAAATTATAAAATCCACAGCAGTTGCTGTGGATTTTAATTATTTTTCACATAATATTTATATTACGTTTATATTATATGTGAATTACTTCTCCATAAGCAGCTGCTACCGCTTCCATAATCGCTTCAGATAAAGTCGGGTGCGGGTGGATAGATTTAATGATCTCATGACCTGTAGTTTCTAATCTTCTTGCTACAACAGCTTCAGCAACTAATTCAGTTACACCTGTACCAATCATGTGGCATCCTAACCATTCACCGTACTTAGCATCAAAGATTACTTTTACGAAACCATCAGTATCACCATTTGCTGTAGCTTTACCACTAGCAGAGAACGGGAATTTACCTACTTTTATTTCGTAACCTTTTTCTTTAGCCTGCTTTTCTGTTAAACCAACAGATGCAATTTCAGGAAGACAGTAAGTACAACCAGGGATATTGCCGTAATCAATTTTATCTACATGCATTCCTTTGATTTTCTCCACACAAGTAATACCTTCAGCAGATGCTACGTGAGCTAGTGCCTGGGTAGGGATAATATCTCCGATTGCATAGTAACCCGGTACATTTGTCTGATACCATTCGTTTACTAAAACTCTTCCTTTATCTGTTTTAATACCAACTTCTTCAAGTCCGATATTTTCAATATTTGCCTGGATACCAACTGCAGAAAGTACAACATCTGCTTCAAGGATAACTTCACCTTTAGCCGTTTTTACTTTAGCTTTTACACCTTCACCTGTAGTATCTACGCTTTCAACAGAAGAATTTGTCATTACCTCGATTCCTGCTTTTTTCAATGATTTCTCTAAGTGCTTAGATACTTCCTCATCTTCTAAAGGAACGATGTTTGGTAAGAATTCTACTACAGTAACTTTAGTTCCTAAACTTGAATAAAAGTAAGCAAACTCAACACCGATAGCTCCTGAACCTACAACAATCATAGATTTTGGTTGCTCTGGTAAGCTTAGTGCCTGACGGTAACCGATTACTTTTTTACCATCCTGCGGAAGGTTTGGCAATTCACGGGAACGTGCACCAGTTGCTATAATAATATTCTGACCTGCATAAGTTTGTTTTTTACCTTCAGCATCAGTAACTTCTACTTTCTTGCCTGGTAATACTTTTGCAGTACCTAAGATTACATCGATTTTGTTTTTCTTCATCAGGAACTCGATACCCTTGCTCATTTTATTAGCAACGCCACGGCTTCTTTGGATGATGTTCGGGAATTCAAAACTAGGCTCTACTTTATTAAGACCATATTCCTCAGCATGTTCTATATATTTGAAAACCTGTGCAGACTTCAATAAAGCTTTTGTTGGAATACAACCCCAGTTAAGGCAGATACCACCAAGATTCTCTTTCTCTATAATTGCAGTTTTGAAACCCAATTGGGAAGCTCTGATTGCAGTAACATAACCACCAGGTCCACTTCCTATAACAATAATATCGTAATTCATTGGAAAAAATTTTATTGCGAATTTACGAAAAAGATTGTGAAAAAAATAGCGAAACTAAAAACGAACAAATGAGAATAAACAGCTTATTACAGATTTTGCAAAAAAGAGAATATATCCAGAATTGGCAATACTTTATGTCTCAATTCAATAGTCAATAAAAAAAGCCTGTTTCAATAACTGAAACAGGCTTTTATAAGGAATTTACAATTTTATCTTTTTGCTTCCAATAGCTGCATGAACTGGTCTAATTTAGGAAGAACGATAATTTCTGTTCTTCTGTTCTCAGATTTACCCATCGGCGTATTGTTGTCTGTTTTAGGAACGTATTCTGAACGTCCTCCGGCTGTCATTCTGGAAGGATTAACTGCGAATTTTGTCTGAAGCATTCTTACAACTGAAGTTGCACGCAATGCAGACAGATCCCAGTTATCTCTGATTAGTGCATTTGGCTTCATCGGATCTGTATCCGTATGCCCTTCTACCATTACATCATAGTCACTATAATCATTGATTACACGCGCTACTTTCTCTAATACAGTCTCAGCTGTAGGCAGGATTTCATAGCTGCCAGATTTGTATAACATTTTATCGGATAATGAAATGAATACAACACCTTTCTGAACTTTAATATCGATATCCTGATCATTAATATTATCAAGAGATCTTTTCAGCTTGTTAGATATTGCAATATTCAGAGAATCCTGCTTAGATCTTGCATCCTGTAATCTCTTGATGTAATCCTGAGATTCTTTGATCTGACCAATCAACTTCTCTATATTCATAGATCCTTTGTTGCTGTTGCTCGCACAATCTTTTAAGCTTTCCTGTAAGATTACATTTTGATTTTTAAGCAAATTAATTTGCTCTTCCAATGAAGAAACTCTTACTTTCTGACTCTGAATAAGGCTTTCTTTCTGCCCTGAATCACTCAGACACTTCTGATAATCTGTTTGTAATGCTTCTAACTTTTTCTGAGTTCCGCATGAAGTTAATGCTAACCCTAAACCACCTGCTAAAACAAATTTCAATACATTATTCATAATAAAATATTTTATTAAATCTCCGGATATTTTGTTGGATTAGATTCACGCACAAGTGCATAAATTTTCTCCACTACATCATCTGCCGAAGGTTTAGAGAAATAATCTCCGTCTGAAGCGTATGCTGGTCTGTGATCTTGTGCTGCTATTGTCAACGGTTCTGAATCTAAATGTCTGAACGCTTTTTGTTTTTCAATAACCTGCTGAAGAATAAAGGCTGTTGCACCTCCCTGTACATCTTCATCTACCACTACCAAGCGGTTTGTCTTCTTCACACTTTCCAGAATATCTTCAGATATATCAAACGGCATCAATGACTGAATGTCTATTACTTCAATATTCACGCCAAGTTTTTCTAATTCTGCTGCTGCTTCCATTACAATTCTCCATGTAGAACCGTAAGTTACTACTGTAGCGTCTGTTCCTTCTTTTGTAATTTCTACTTTACCTACCGGTACCGTAAACTCTCCTAAGTTGTTTGGCAACTTTTCTTTCAGACGGTATCCGTTCAGAGTTTCAATAATAAGAGAAGGTTCATCCGACTGTAACATTGTATTATAGAAACCTGCAGCTTTGGTAAGGTTTCTTGGTACCAATACATGAATACCTTTTATTAAGTTCAGAATTCCTGCCATTGGCGATCCCGAATGCCAGATTCCTTCTAAACGGTGTCCTCTTGTACGTACAATAACCGGAGCTTTCTGCCCACCCTTCGTACGGTAATGAACTGTTGCCAAATCATCACTCATTCCCTGAATACAGTAAAGCAAATAATCCAAATACTGAATCTCGGCTACAGGACGAAGTCCTCTCATAGCAAGACCAATTCCCTGCCCTAATATTGTCGCTTCACGAATACCTGTATCGGCAACACGATCAACTCCATATTTTTCCTGAAGCCCTTCCAACCCCTGGTTTACATCTCCAATATTTCCACTGTCTTCACCAAAGATTAGGAATTCAGGATATTTTGCTAATATTTTATCGAAATTATCTCTTATTACTACTCTTCCGTCTACCATTTCAGCATCGTCTGCATAAGTTGGTTTAACTTCAGGTATATTGACAGCCTGCCACTCTGATTCACTATACAGGTGAGATGAATAATTATCTCTTTCTACAGCTGTTAATTCATTTAATATACTTTTTACAGCCTGACGTTCTGCAGAGTTTTCACCTCTTGTTACCCAAAGAGATCTTCTTAGTAAATGGAAAACTTCTTTTTTAGCAATAGTAATAAGTGATTTGAATTTTTCAATCTCCTCATTTATTCCTGCAGGGTTTGCAGATACTGTAGCTAATTTTTCTACTGCAGGTAATGCTTTATCTTTTAATGAAATAATTGTTCCCTGATATACATCCCAAGCTTTCTTCTGTCCGTCTTTAGCTTCTTTCTTAGCTTCTCTGTCTATAAGATCCAATTCTTCTTCGGAAGCCAGTACCATTGATCCCTCTTCACCTTCAATTTCATAGTTCAGGATCCACTCACGGAATTTTTTCAGTCCATCGTGCTCCTGCTCCCATTGCAATCTTTCCGGAGATTTATAACGCTCATGAGAACCCGATGTAGAGTGTCCTTGTGGTTGTGTAACCTCAATAACGTGGATAATTACAGGTACTCTTTCAGTTCTTGCAAAATGTTCTGCTTTCGTGTAAGCATCTTGTAATGCAGGATAATCCCAAGCTTTCACCTGAATAAGCTCGAAACCTTGATTTTCACCTTCTTTTCTTTGGAATCCTGACAGCATTTCTGTCATATCCTCTTTCGCTCTCTGGTTTTTAGTTGGTACAGAAATTCCGTAACCATCATCCCAAATAGACATAATCATAGGAACCTGTAATGCTCCTGCAGCGTTAATAGTTTCCCAGAAATGACCTTCAGCTGTAGAGGCATCTCCGATAGTACCGAAGGCTACTTCATTTCCTTCTTTGGAGAATTTTTCAGATCCTGGATAAGTATGGTTTTTATAATAATTAGAAGCCTGAGCTAATCCTAATAAACGAGGCATCTGCCCTGCTGTAGTAGAAATGTCCGAGCTAATATTTTTCATTTTAGTAAGATCCTTCCAGCTACCATCTTCGTTTAAAGATCTCGTAGCAAAATGACCGTTCATTTGTCTTCCTGCAGATGCCGGATCTCTTTCCACATCTGTATCTGCATATAAAGAAGCAAAGAAGCTTTCTGGTGTTAATGCATGAATTGCCATCGCAAAAGTCTGATCACGGTAATACCCTGATCTGAAGTCTCCGTCTCTGAATACTCTGGACATTGCTAACTGAGGAAGTTCCTTCCCGTCTCCGAAAATCCCGAACTTGGCTTTTCCGGTTAATACCTCTCTCCTTCCTAAAAGACTCATTTCTCTTGAGACTCTGCCTAGTTTGTAATCCGCAAGTATTTGTTTTTTGAAATCTTCAAAAGTAACCTGTGATGTTTCAATATCTGTAACTTCCATTGTAAAGCATTTTTACAAATATAAGAATTTAGTATTTATTTATTTATCATAAAATTTATTAAAAAACTGCCTCGTAATGCTTATTTACATAAATTAGTTAAAAAAAACGAGAGCTTTAGTAATGAAAAGAAAATCACAGCATATTCTTAACACATCCTCAAATCTTTTGGGGTTTTGTTTAGTAATCATCACTTCACTAAAAGTCGCAAAACTGTCAAAAGGAACCTATTTGGATGATTTTGCAGCAGTTGCAAGTTTGCTTTTAATGGCTAGTTGTATCCTCTCTTTTCTTGCCATACGTACAGAATCGGAAAAAAAATCTTATAAATACGAACGGATTGCCGACTTGTTTTTTATTATCGCATTAACTGCTTTAGCTATTTCTGTTGTTATTATTGTTTTCTTAGATTTGATTAATTAAATCTGTTATTTATTCAAAAGGAAATATTACTGCTCTTATTATTTTAATAATTATGAAAGAAAAAATTACTTTAAGTTTTAGGGGAATGACACAATCTCAGTACCGGCTATCTATATTTTTTATCATATTGTCTATATTTCTTATCCCGACAATATTTATGGCTATTGTTATTAGCTATCAGCTAAACAAAATACCCAGGGCTGTGGGAATTATGATAATGGGTATTGCCGCAATTATTGTTTTCTTTCTTCTCTCTTTTCTTTTCAAAAAGCTTCTTGCCAGTAATTTTAAGATTTGCTTTGAAGACAAACAAGCTATTATCTCGTCTAAAAATATTAATAGCGTAGTTCTTTATGAAAATATTGAAAAACTGGAAATAAGAAATAATACCGATTATTCTTATCTACTATTTTTAGAAAAGGATGGCAGGAAAACTAAAATATTTGTAGGAATGGCAAATCTCGGTATGAAAACAAGTACAATCCTTACACCTGCTGATCAGTTGGATTCTTTCTTTGGAAAACCGGATTTCGAAAAAAAGACTTATTTCAAAAAAAGTATGGAATATATTCTTTATACAACTTTTCCTAACTAATCCACCCAAGGCATTCTGCTTTATAACAAGCTTCGAAAGAATTGTTTACATGAAGCTTTTCCAGAATATTCTGGCGATGACGGTTAACGGTATGCAGGCTTATAGATAATTCAGCAGCAATTTCTTTGCTCAGCTTTCCATTTTTTATAAATGTCAGAATTTCTTTTTCCCGTTCCGATAATATATTATCTAATTCGGGTTTACTGGTTTTTACAATTTCCCCGGTAGTGGTATTTACAATCATTCCTTCATAAGAATTCTGTCCGGGATGTGATGAAAAACTGTAAAGACATAATACTAAACCTATGCTTCCGTTCGGCGTACTGTTAATATAGAATATACGGTGCCATACCGGCAAATAACTTCCCTGAGAAGTTTTCATCCGTACAGCACTGGAGACGTGATAATTTCTTCTGTTATCCTGTGCTATACCTTTCAGAAAATGAAAAAAGTACAGCTCCATTCGGTATTTTTCAGTAAGATCATCCGGATGAATTCTCTCCAATACATCTTTTTCCCATATAGAAGGTATTTCAGACTTTTCATTTGTGAGTCCTAATGTGGCAGCCATATTTCCGTAATAGATATAACTTTTATCTGATACCAGATCACTTAGTACAGCAATTGCATTTTCTGTTTGTGCATATACCTTTGCAATATTCTGTCCTGCCAATAATTGAGCTTCCGGATTGTTTTCCTTGCCAAAATTCTGCTGAAGCAGTTGCTCATTTAAAGTTGTACCTATATTATCTTCCATAAAATGGCTATTAATCAGTATTGCTACCTATGTTGGTCTATTATAGCTTTGCGAAAATAATCAATTAAGCTAAAAACAACATTAATATGCGAAAACTATTATTGTTTATGATTGGCAGCATAACGCTACAACAGGTTTCTGCCCAAAAACTGGAAAAGCTTCAATGGTTTAATGAACCTGAGAAATGGGAGATTAAAAACAACAGCCTTCAGATGTTTGTAACTCCGCAAAGCGATTACTGGCGAATATCCCATTATGGATTTACGGTAGACGATGCTCCCTTCTGTTATGGAGTTTATGGTGGTGAATTTGAAGTAAAAGTAAAAATTACCGGAGATTACAAAGAAAGATTTGATCAAGCCGGACTAATGCTTCGCATTGATAAGGAAAATTATATAAAAACTGGTATTGAGTTTGTGGATGGCAAATACAACATCAGCAGTGTTGTTACCCATAAAACAAGTGACTGGAGTATGATTAGCCTAGATAAAAGCCTTCCATATATCTGGATAAAAGCTGTAAGGAAGCTGGATGCTGTAGAAATTTATTATTCTTTTGATGATACAAACTACCAGCTAATGCGCAATGCCTATCTACAGGACAATACTCCGGTTATGGTTGGCTTAATGGGTGCCAGTCCGGATGGAAAAGGTTTTCTGGCAAAATTTGAAAACTTTAGTGTGAAGCACCTTCCGGACCAGAGAAGATTAAAGTGGTTAAAGGAAAATCAGGAATAATTACATTATTCTTTTTTCATATAGTAAATAAGGGGAAGAGGTCTTTGAAAGGCCTCTTTTTCTTATAAATCCTTGTCAAGGTTTGGAACCTTGACAAGGCTAATAAATTATTTGATTTAATAATAGATCATCGGAATACTCTTCGACTTCGCTCAGAGTGACACTGTATCCAGATACTTTTTTATACCAGAAAATTCTCTCTATTTGTGATTAAAAACTCTAAATCTCCATTTAACACAAACCAGAAGTTATAAAAAGCCCTGTCAAGGTTTAAAACCTTGACAGGGCTGATTAAATTTAGAACCTAATTATGTCACTCCAAGCATCGTCGAAGAGCTTAACATTAATAGACTATACTATTTTGATTTATAAATTATAGAAAAATTAGAATTTACGTTCGATAACGTAATCCAGCATCAGACGTAAAGATTTCTTTGCCTCAGAATCGGGGAAAGTATCCAGAATATCTACAGCTTTTTGTTGGAAATCCTTCATAATACCAATTGCATAATCAAGACCACCAGAAGTTTTCACGAACTCAATAAGTTCTTTTACTCTTTTAGGTTTCTTGTTATAACGTTTGATCGTTTCGAAAAAATATTTACGTTTCTCCGGATCAGCCGTTCTAAGTGTATAGATTAACGGCAGTGTCATTTTTTGTTCCTGGATATCTATTCCTACAGGCTTACCTATAATATTGCTGCTCAGATAATCGAATAAGTCATCTTTAATCTGAAAGGCCATTCCTGTATAAGTACCAAACTCTTTCATTTTAAGAGCTGTATCTTCATCCACGTTATTGGACCGGACACCGACCTCACAACAAGCGGCTATAAGCGTAGCTGTTTTCTGACGGATAATTTCGTAATAAACATCTTCCGTAATATCCAGTTTACGGGCTTTTTCCAACTGAAGAAGTTCTCCTTCTGCCATTTCTCGTATGGTTCTGGAGATTACTGCCAGTAAATCGAAATCTTTGTTATCTGTAGAAAGCAATACACTTTTTGAAAGTAAATAATCGCCTACTAAAACAGCAATTTTGTTTTTCCAGAGTGCATTGATGGAGAAAAAATTACGGCGTTTGAAAGATTCATCCACCACATCATCGTGTACCAGAGTTGCAGTATGAATAAGCTCTATCATAGAAGCTCCACGATAGGTTTTTTCGGTTACCTCTCCTACCAGATTAGCGCACAGAAATACAAACATAGGACGCATTTGTTTCCCTTTGGTGGTTACAATAAACTGCGTCACTTTATCCAATAATGAAACATTACTTTTCATAGATTCATAAAACTTCTTTTCAAAAAGTTTCATGTTTTCTTTTATCGGACTTTTGATTTCCTCTACAATATTAGCCACTGGATCGCTGGTTAAATCTGGATGATGTTAAATTTTCGAAACACAAATATAATCAATTAAGTTCTTTAAATGGTAAGAAATATAATCGTTGTCTGGCATTAATGATTTTAAATTTGAATTGCTCTCCGGAAATATACAAACCTTCTTCTGTAGCTGTTAGCCCTTCTATTTGCCCGAAGCGTGTGGCCATCCCCAGAAAGTATTTCTGTATTTTACCGTTAAAGAACACTCCGGGAGCAGTTTCTTCGCATGATAACAAATAAACATTAGCTCCTTTGGTATAGCCAATAAGGTATAGTTTCCCCTGATAGTAAGTAGCGTCTGTCACTACAAAATCTGATTGATAAGATTCTGTTTTTTGTGCAGGCTGCAGGGTTTCGGTGGTTGGATCTATAATATAATGAGATACCGACTTGCTCTTCCACTCTTTGGTGAACAGATGAATTTTTCCGTTCAGAAGAATCATGGCTTCTGCATCGAAATCATTATTTCTGTTTTTGGAAGAAAAATCTTGTTGTTCCGGGTAGAAGAAATTAATTCTGGAAGTATATGTCAGGTTTTCAGTTTCCGGATTGAAAGGAATTTTATAAATAGTGAGATCCTTTCTGTTTCCCAGATTATTGCCAAAATCACCTACATAGATATTTTCGCTGTCATTGGTTATTGCTTCCCAGTCTATATTTACAGCATTAGTTTTATAAGTTTTACCAATGCTACCGTTATTTGGGTTCAGCTCATAGATTTCGGCAGGATTACCACTATCATTAAAGCTTAGCAGCTTTCCTTTTATAATGGTTAAACCCGAACTTTCTTTTAGTGTATCAGAGATAAGAGTCTTTTCAAAAGGCTTTAGCTTTAAGGTCCGGACTTCCTGTGCAAAGGAAACCTGAGCCATTACCAAAGCTATGAAAAGGTATTTAAGCTTCACTTTCAGTTGTTTTGTTGGCCAGCTGACCACAAGCTGCATCGATATCACCACCACGGCTTTTTCTTACCATTACAGTTATACCTGCTTTTTCCAATTCGCGAACATACTTTTCTTCAGCAGCAATACTTCTGTGATCGTATTTACCTTCACCAATCGGATTGTACTGAATAAGATTAACTTTAGAAGGAATCTGTCGACAGTATTTAATCAGCGCTTTAATATCTTCATCACCATCATTAATTCCTTTCCATACACAGTATTCAAAAGTAATTACGGATCCTGTTTTCTGATACCAATATTGCAAAGCTTCCATAATATCGGTTAAAGGAAACTTATCCGAGAATGGCATAATCTCATTACGCTTATGCTCAATCGCTGAGTGAAGGGAAAGTGCTAATTTTACTTTTAGCTCTTCATCCGCCAGCATCTTGATCATCTTCGGTATACCGGAAGTAGAAACGGTAATTCTTCTCGGTGACATTCCCAAACCTTCGGGCTTGGTAATTTTATGAATGGCTTCCACAACGTTTTTATAATTCATCATAGGCTCTCCCATTCCCATAAATACGATATTGGAAAGCGGCCTGTCGAAATATAAACGGCTTTGTCTGTCTATTAAAGCTACCTGATCCACGATCTCGGCAACTTCAAGATTACGCATACGTTTTAGTTTCGCTGTAGCACAAAATTCGCAGTTCAATGAACAGCCAACCTGTGAAGATACACAAGCAGTAGTTCTGGTTTCTGTAGGAATAAGCACACTTTCTACCATCAGGTTATCGTGTAGCTTTACTCCGTTTTTAATAGTTCCGTCTGTACTTTTCTGCATTAAATCTACAGATACCGGATTAATCGTATACTCCAGTGCAATTCTTTCTCTCAAAGGCTTCGAGAGATTGGTCATTTCGTCTATAGAGTGCAGGTTTTTGGACCATAACCAGTCATAAACCTGTTTCGCGCGGAAAGGCTTCTCTCCAAGCGATACAAAGTATTCTTTTAGCTGGTCCAGGGAAAGTGTGCGGATGTCTTTCATTGAGTTGACAATTGTCAGTTGTATAGTATAAAAAAGCAAACAGTTGGCAATACACAGTAAAATACTGCTACTGCCAACTGTTTATTTTAGTCTTTATTAAAGAATAAGCATTGCATCACCATAAGAATAGAACTTATAGTCATTCTTAATAGCTTCTTCATATGCTTGCATTACAAAATCTCTACCTGCAAAAGCAGCGATCATCATAATTAATGTAGACTTTGGTGTGTGGAAGTTGGTAATCATTGCATTTGCAATACCAAAATCGTAAGGAGGATAGATAAATTTGTTAGTCCATCCTTCGTAAGCACTAAGTCTTCTGTTTGTAGAAACCGAAGTCTCGATAGCACGCATAGTAGTTGTTCCTACTGCACACACTCTACGGTTTTCTTCAATTGCTTTATTAATGATGTCAGCGTTATCCTGAGTAATGATAGCCTGCTCACATTCCATTTTATGCTTAGAAAGGTCTTCTACCTCAATTGGGTTGAAAGTTCCTAAACCAACGTGTAATGTTACATTTGCAAAGTTGATCCCTTTGATCTCCATTCTCTTCATCAAATGCTTAGAGAAGTGAAGTCCTGCAGTTGGTGCTGCTACAGCTCCTTCTATTTCTGCATAAATTGTCTGGTAACGCTCAGCATCTTCTGGTTCAACATCTCTTTTGATGTATTTAGGAAGTGGAGTTTCTCCAAGTTCAGTTAATTTAGCTCTGAACTCTTCGTAGCTACCATCGAATAAGAAACGAAGTGTTCTACCTCTTGAAGTTGTATTATCGATAACTTCAGCAACTAAGCTTTCGTCTTCTGTAAAGAAAAGTTTGTTACCAATTCTTATCTTTCTTGCCGGATCTACTAATACATCCCATACACGAGCTTCACGATCTAATTCACGAAGTAAGAATACTTCAATTTTAGCACCTGTCTTTTCTTTATTTCCATAAAGACGAGCCGGGAATACTTTAGTATTGTTGAAGATAAATAAATCATCCTCGTTAAAATAATCGATTACATCTTTAAAAAGCTTGTGCTCGATTGTTTGAGTTTTACGGTCTAAAACCATCAATTTTGCTTCATCACGGTTTTCGGATGGGTGTTCAGCTAAAAGATGATCAGGTAGGTTAAAATTAAAATCAGAAGTTTTCATTTATATAAAATCGTATGTTACAGTTAAAAAATTTCAGACTGCAAATATACGACATCGAATACCCCTTTGTCAAGTCTTTGAGAATTAAAGATTTTATAACGCCTCTGGTTGGCCTCTAATAACACATATAAAGTAAAAAACCTTACAG